>NZ_JAFQ01000004.1:2438255-3047819 GCF_000526215.1 Nocardia sp. BMG51109 | reverse complement strand
CGATTTCAGCATCGGGACGGAACAGCACCTGACCACCGGCACGAAGGCCATGGTGCGCTACCAGAATCTGATCGGGCAGCGCTATATCGCCCTCGGTCCGGGCGACGACCCCGGCCTGCCGCTGCCGGCCGGTGGGCAGATCCCGATCGAGCACACCGAGGCGTCGTTCGACGTGTCGGCGCTGCTGTCCGGGTTCGAGCCGCTGTTCAGCGTGCTGCAACCGGATCAGGTGAACTCGCTGTCGGAGACGCTGGTGCAGGCCCTGCAGGGCAACGACGTGTCGCTCGCCCACCTGATCACCCAGGCGGCGGAGCTGGCCGGCACCTTCGGTCAGCGCGACCGGATCCTCGGCGACGTGCTGTCCAATCTCAGCAGCGTCATCTCCGGCCTCAGCAATCGCAGCAACGAGCTGGAAACTCTGATCACCCAGACACATTCGCTGATGGACGGGCTCTACGCCCAGGGCGAGGCGCTGAAGTCCTCGGTCGATCAGGTCGCCACCACCACCAACGGCCTGGTCGACCTGGTCCAGCAGGTGAAGCCGGGAATGGCGCAGGCACAGGACCAGGCCACCACGGGAATCCAGCTGCTGCTGCTCAACGGGGCGTCGCTGGATCAGTCGGCGGTGGAGCTGCCGAACATCCTCAACCGGGTCGCCGCCTTCTCGAGTTACGGCACCTACGGCAACGCCCTGTTCTGCAGCCTGGACGTCTCGCTGTGGGGGATCCTGCTGCCACCGGGGTTGTTCTCCCAGGTCGGCGGCAACTCGCATTCGGAGGTGTGCCGCTGATGCCCGCGATCCGACTCCCGAAGGCCCTGGGGTTCCTGCGCAACCGGTATCTCCGGCTCGGCCTGCTGGCCGCGGGGACCGTCCTCGTCCTGCTCGCCGGGTCCAGCCTGCTGACCCAGGCGCGGTGGGAGGACAAGACGATTCGGGCCGAGTTCGCTCAGGCGGCCGGCCTGCGTGCCGGCGCCACCGTCGACGTGTCCGGCATCGAGGTGGGCACCGTGCGCGCCGTCCGGCTGGCGGGCGACAGGGTGATCGCCGACCTGAAGGTGCGCCGGGATCTGCGGCTGGGCCCCGACGCGCGGGCGGCCGTCAAGATCTCCACGATCCTCGGCCGCCTGCACGTCGATCTGGTACCGGGCAACGGTCAGGGACTGCCGGACAACACGATTCGTCTCGATCACACCAGCGTCCCGTACAACCTCGGCAAGGTCATCCAGGACCCGCAGTACAAGCAGTCGTTCGACCGCGTCGAGCAGATCGACCCGCAACGCCTGCGGCTGGCCCTGGACGCCATGAACACCCAGATGGGCGACTCCCCGCAGCTGGCGGTGCAGGCGCTCGACAGCATCGGCTCGCTGGCCAAGGTGATCAACGATCGCCGCGGCGAGGTCGACACGCTGTTGAAGGGCATGGATCAGGTCTCGCAGCTGGTGTCGGACAACCAGAACAGCGTGCTGATGCTGCTGACCCGCGGCGAGGCCATCGGCGACGCGGTGCAGAAGCGGCAGGAACTGCTGCGGCAGCTACTGGACAACGTGGCCGCGCTGTCGAAGCTGCTGCAAGACATGGGTGTGGAGAACAACGATCAGCTCGGCCCGATGATCACGGACCTGAACACCATGTCGGAGGGGCTGGCCAAGAACAAGGAGAACCTGGACCGGCTCTACGAGATCATGCCGGTGACGTTGCGGCAGTTCAACAACGTACTGGGCAACGGCCCCTACGGCGAGGTCTACGTGCCGTGGGGGTTGTTCCCGGACAACTGGATCTGCTTCGCGCAGGTCGTACAGGGGTGCAAGTGATGAGGATCCGCACACTCGCCAAGGTCGCCGCGCTCTGCCTGATCGCCGCGCTCGGGTCGAGCTGCTCGCTGCTGCCGGGCTCGCTGGGCTCGACGGCGGATCAGTATCTCGGCGAAAATCTGCGCATCAGCGCCGATTTCGAGAATACGGCCGGCCTGTACGCCGGCAACGAGGTGGACGTGCTGGGCGTTCCGGTCGGCCGGGTCGAGACGATCGAGGCCAAGGGCAGCTACGTGCAGGTGACGATGCTGCTGGACAAGGGCGTTCAGGTGCCGGCCGAGGCGATGGCCGCGCTGGTGAATCCGCAGCTGATCACCAATCGGCACATCGAACTGTCGCCCGCCTACACCGGTACCGGCCCGGCGATGACCGACGGCACGCATATTCCGTTGCCGCGCACCAGAACTCCGGTGGAGCTCGACCGGATCCTGGAGACGTTCGACCAGATCGGCGCGACGCTGAAGGGCGACAACGAGACCGGGCCGATGGCCAGCCGGGTGCTGTTCCCGCTGCTGAACGGCAACGGCGACCGGCTGCGCGAAACCCTCGACGCGCTCTCCGGCGCGTTCGAGACCACGTTCGCCAACAAGGACCAGATCTCCAACACCATCATCAAGCTCAACGAGATCACCCAGGTCATCGCCCAGAACGACCAGACGGTACGCGATTTCAGCGGCCGGCTGACCGAACTGGTGAACCTGATGGGCGAGCAGGCGCCGGGCCTGCAGGCGGTGCTGACCCAGCTCAACGATTTCGTCACGAACACCTCCGCTGTGGTCGGGCAGAACAAGGACCAGCTGGCCGGCGCGCTGAACCGATTCGTCGCGATCAGCGACCAGATGCGCGCCAACGCACGCAATCTCACCGAGATCGTCGACGTCGGTCCGCTGATGTTCCAGAACCTGGCCAATGCCACCAGCTACGAACATCAGGCCCTGCGCCTGCACGGCCTGCTGGACAAGTCGGTCCTGGACGGCGAGGCGCTGTCGATGTTCTGCGAACGCGTCGCGATGCGCCTGGACGGCTGCCGCACCGGCAAGATCGCCGATATGGGTCCCGATTTCGGGCTCACCGCCGCACTCCTGGGGATCAGCGGACAATGACGAAGTCTTATCGCAGAAAGTCTTATCGCAGAACGATTGTCGCGGCGGCGGTCGCGGCGGTGACGGCCGGCGCCACCGGCGGCTGCGCGGTGACGGTGGAGAACCTGCCGATGCCCAAACCCGGCATCGGCGCTCCCGGCTACACCATCCACGCCTCCTTCCGCGACGCGCTCAATCTGCCCGACCACGCCCATGTCCGGATCGGCGGCACCGATATCGGAACCGTCACCGGCATCACGTCGACGAATTTCATCGCCGACGTGGAAATGCTGATCCGCCAGGATATTCCGCTACCCCGCGGGACGACCGCCGAACTGCGCCAAGCCACCCCGCTCGGCGACATGTCCGTGGCGATGACACTGCCGGCGACCCCGGAGGCGGGCCCGCCGCTGCGCGACGGCGACACCATCGGCATCGACCACACCGGCACCGCGGCCTCCGTGGAACAGCTGATGATGTCGGTGTCCATGCTGATCAACGGCGGCGGCATCAACCAGGCCGCGCAGCTCACCTCGCAGATGAACTTGATGTTCGCCGGGCGCGGGCCGCAGCTGTCGCACCTGCTGACCGAGATGACCTCGGTCATCGAGGCGCTGAACAAGCGCACCGGCGACATCGACGCCACGCTACAGGGGCTGAACACGCTGTCCGGCGAATTGGCCCGGCGCAAGGCGGAACTCGGCGCCGCGGCCGACACCTTCCCGCAGTTGCTCGGCCTGGTCAACGAGAACAACCAGCGCATCGTGGAGCTGACGACGAAGGTGTCGACGACCATGGCCGCGCTGGGCGATTTCACCGACACCAGCGGACCGCAGTTCCTCAACCTGTTCGACAGCATCCGGAAACTCATGTCGGGCTTCACCGAGATGGGCGACAACCTCACGCAGGCGCTGGGCAACCTGCACGAGATGTACCCCGGCGTCATGGCCAGCCTGCGCGGACCGGGGCTGGCGGTGATGGCCCGGGTGTCGTATCTGAGCGTCGGCGCGCTGACCGACCCGACCGGCAGCCGGTGGCCCGAGATCGGTGACGTGCCGGCCTTCATCGGCAGCCTGGTCCAGGTCTTCGAGAGGGTCTTCGGGCGGGTCATCAGCCCGCCGCGGCCGATGCCGGCCGCGCCACCGGCCCCACCCGGCGCTCCGGCGGTGGCGGAGATACCGGGCATCACCGTTCCGGCCGGTCCCCAGCCGGACGACGCCCACCCGGAACCGGCTCCGTCGGACACCACGCAGGACGGTGAGCGGTGAACATCCCCCTGTGGCACTGGGTGGTTCGGCACCGCGTCGCCATCGCCAACATCGGCCTGGTGATCGTGCTGGTCATCGGTACCGGTTACCTCGCGCGATACGTGTTGCGGTTCAACCCGATTCCGCACACCTTCCGCGTCACCGTGGAACTGCCCACGTCGGGCGGACTGCTGCCCGACAACGACGTCACCTTCCGCGGCACCCGCGTCGGCAAGGTCGCCGACGTCCGGGTCTCGGGGGACGGCATCGCCGCGATCGCCGAAATCGAGGACGACGCAAGGATTCCCGTCGGTGGAACGGCCCATGTCGGGCGGCTCTCGGCGGCGGGTGAGCAGTATCTCGACCTCCGGCCGGACGCCGACACCGGCCCCTACCTGTCCGACGGCGCGGTCGTCGACCGCTCGCGCACCAGCGTGCCGATCCCGGTGCAGAACGTGCTGGCCGATCTCAGCGGGTTCATCGGCGGCATGAACCCGGACCGGCTCGACGTCATCATCGATGAGCTCGACAAGGCGCTGGCCGGCGGACCGGATGGGTTGCGCAACATGATCTCCGGCATCAGCCGGGCCATGGCGGGCCTGACCGATCTGCTGCCGCAGACCGAGCAGCTGATCGCGAACCTGGAGGTGATCGCCGAGACCACCTCGCACGCCCAGCCGGACCTCGGCACCGTCACCGCCGCCGGCAGCACGCTGTTCCAGCAGGCCACCGCGGCCGATCAGGAGGTCCGGCGTTTCCTCGACCAGGGCCCCGGGCAGCTTGCCACGCTCGGCGGCGTCATCGCCGACAACCAGGACCCGATGACCGATCTGGTCACCAACTTCGTCGCCATCACCAAGGCCGCGAAGCTCCGCCAGCCGGCGATCGAGGCGCTGTTTCCCTCGCTGCGCCAAGGCATTCAGGCGCTCGGGGTGCCCGCACACGACGGCGCCTACCACACCCTCGCCGACTTCTATCCGCGGCCGTCCTGCGAGTACGACACCATCCCGGTGACGCCCAACAAGGAGGACACCGACACCCGGATGCGGCTGTACAACTACTGCGTCACTGCCGATCCGGCGCTGCAGGTCCGGGGTTCGGCGAACGCGCCGCGCCCGGCCGTCCCCGACAACGGCTCCGGACCGCCGCCCGGCGTCACCGGTAACGAACTGTCCCAGCCGATTCCCGGCAATTAGGAGCGAGAAACCATGACCGACAAGGAATCCGACGCGCGGCCGGACGATACCACCCCGACGACCGGGGAATCGACCACCATCGAGCCCGCCTCCGGCGCCACCGAATCTCGCCCCGCGACGAGCGACACCGAAACGGACGCGGGCACAGACGAATCCACCACGGCCGGGTCGACATCCGGTGCGGCAGAGAAGTCCGGCGCGGAACAACGATCCGAGGCCGGCACCGCGTCCGAATCCGGTACCGCGACAAAGTCCGGCACCGCGTCCGAACCCCGTACCGCGTCCGAATCCCCTACTGCGACAGCGTCCGGCACCGCGACAGCATCCGGCGGTGCGACATCGAGCAGCGGCACCGCGCAGACCGCGGCGGACCCCGACACGCCCGGCAGACTCTCCCGGCTGCCGAAACTGCGCAAGCCCTCGTTCGGCCGCGCCGGCCGGATCGCCACGCGCGCGGTCGCCGCCCTGGTGCTCGGCGCCGCCGTCGGCTCGAGCATCTTCTTCTACCTCCAGAACCAGGACAAACAGGATCTACTCGCCGCACAGCAACAGGCCCGCGAGGCCGCCTGCACCTACGGCCCGGTCCTGTCCACCTACGACGCCGAGAACCTGGACCGGTATGTGCAGAGCGTGCTGGCCGGCGCCACCGGCGAATGGCGGGAGCAGTTCGAGTCCACCAGCAGGGACCTCGGCGACGTGCTGGTCAAGGGCGAGGTGGTGGCGAAGACCGACGACGTTCAGTGCGCCGTCCGCAGCGCCGACAAGACCTCCGCGGAGGCGATCGTGGTGATGGGGCAGACCATCACCAGCCTCGGCACGAAAGGACAGCCGGAGAAAGGCCAGCTGTCGGTCGTGATGCGGTTGCGGAAGGTCGGCGATCGCTGGCTGATCGGCAAGATCGACACTCCGCTGGCCCCGCCGCGGTCCTGATATCACATCTCGACATCCGAAACCGTCGGTAACACTGACCGGCGGTGGTTCGCCCGCTGGCTACCATGGCGACCAGGAATGCCGGGGGATACCGCAGCGTGTCCACCACACGCGCCGGTGTCCCGTAGTCCACGCGTGTCTCCCGTATCCGACCCGACGCGCCGCACCAGAGAGACAGGCCAGAACCGTGAGCCGAGGACAGCGCGGTACCGCGCACGACGCAGAACAGCCGACAACAAAACCGGAGGAGCGCGTGATCCGCCGGCGGCCGAAGAACCGCCGGGCGCAGATCGCGGCCACGTCGGCGGCCGCGTTCGGCTCGCTGGGCTATCACGGGGTCAGCATGGAGGACATCGCCGCCAAGCTCGGCATCTCCTCCGCCGCGCTGTACCGGCACTACCCGAGCAAATACGCGCTGTTCCGGGAGGAGTTGCTGCGCCTGGGCGCGGCCACCCGGGCCGCGGCCACGCTGCCGGAGGGCGCCGAGGAATGGCCACCCGAGCGGCGGCTGCGCCATGTCATCGACGCGATCGTCACCGACACCATCGGCAACCGCCCGACGGTGGCGCTGGTGCGCTGGGAGGTCCGCTACCTGGACGACACCGACCGCGAGACCCTGAACAACCAGTTCAGCTCCGCCCTCGTCGATCTGCGCGACCTGATCGGCGAGTACCGGCCCGAGCTGTCGCGCCGCGATCGGCTGGTGCGCGCGGTCGCCGTCTTCAGCGTGATCAGCAGCATCGGTGACCATCACGCCACGCTGCCGGTGAAAACCATGACGGCCCTGCTGAATTCGGCGGCCTGGTCGCTGATCCACGCGGACCTCCCGGCGGTGGAGGCGCCGCCGCGGGCGCCGCGCGCGGTGGAGATCCCGCAGTCGTTCAAGCACGAACTGCTGTTGAAGAAGGCCGTCGAGCTGTTCCACGAGCGCGGGTACCCGAACGTCAGCGTCGAGGACATCGCGATGGCCGCGGAGCTGTCGGCGGCCTCGGCCGTATACCGGTACTACCGCAGCAAGAGCGATCTGCTGGCCGCCGCGTTCCGCCGTGCGGCCGACCGGATGTCGGGGGCGATCGCGCCGGCGGTGACCTCGTCGCCGACCCCCGCCGAGGCGCTCAGCAAACTGGCCGACCTCTATGTCGCGGGCTCGTTCGCCGAACGCGAACTGACCTTCGTGTACTACGCGGAGTTCGGTCACGTGGCGGCCGAGGAGCGGACGATGCTGCGAAATATCCAGCGGCTCATCGTCGCCGAGTGGGTGAAGCTGCTGACCGAGGTGCGGCCGGAACTATCCGAGGCACAGGCGCGCATTCTCGTGCAGGCGGCCTTCGGACTGGTGGTCGACCTGGGCCGGGTGTTCGGCAACAACGAGCACATCTGCCCGCCGGACCGAGTGAGCAGCCTGATGGAGGTCACCCTGTTCGGCCGCCCCCAGCCGTAGCGGGCCGCCTCTCTTATCACACCATCTCGGGCGCTCCCCTTCGAGATCCCTTCGCCCCCTTCGTCGTCCGGCGCGTCGACCTCGTTGTTCCACCGCGGTGAGTTCAGTTCGGCCGCAGCATCGGCGGATGTAGTACGCGCGCCGGACCCGCTCGATAGAGCTGGGCCGGGCGCCCGCCACCGACCGTGGTGCGGCCCGTCGCCTCCACGAAACCCGGTGTGCTGGTGACCTTTCGGTGGAAATTCCGCGGATCGATACTGGTCCCCCACACCACCTCGTACACCCGCCGCAGCTCGGCCACGGTGAACTCGCTCGCACAGAACGCGGTAGCCAGCGGCGTGTATTCCAGTTTGGCGCGGGCCCGTTCGACACCGTCGGCGAGAATCCGGCGGTGGTCGAACGCGACTCGCCCGCGATCGGTCAACAGCTGCTCCACCGACCAGATGGCGGCCGCCGCCGCATCCGGCCCCGCGGTCGGCGCGGGCAGATTCGGCACCAGCGCCAGATAGGCCGTGCTGATCACCCGCCCGCGCGGATCCCGGCCCGGCTCGCCGTAGGTCGCCAGCTGCTCGAGATGCAGCCGGTCGCCGCGAATCCCGGTCTCCTCCCGCAGAACCCGCACCGCGGCCTGCGACAGGCTCTCCTCCTGCTGCACGAATCCGCCAGGCAGCGCCCACCGCCCGCGGTTGGGGGCATACAACCGCTGTACCAGCAACGCACACAGCGTGTCGTTGGTCGACCTGCGCGCACCGAGCGTAAGAACGACCAACTCCACCGCCACCGCGGCGTTCAGGCGAAAACCACTGCCCATACGGTGATTGTATTCGTCACCCTGACGATAACCACGGGTCGCGAATCCGGCGGCCGCCCACGGCGCGCGGAAGCCGTTTCGACTCCGGGCAATTCAGGCGGTGAGCCGGTCGTTCTCGCTGATGAACAGGGTGGCGATCACGCTCACTACGGCGGTGGCCACGAGATATCCGCAAGCGAGCCACGGCGTTCCGCCCCCGGCCGCGATCAGCGCGGTGACGATCATCGGGGTGATGCCCGAGGCGTAGATGCCCGAGACCTGGTACACGAACGACAAACCCGTGTACCGCACCTCGGGCGGATACAGCCCCGCGTACAGGGTGCCCTGCGCGCCGTAGAACAGCGCGTGCGCCACCCCGAACACGGCGATGAGCGCGGCGGTGAACACGACGATATTGCCGGCCTCGAACAGCGCGAACACCGGATAGACCAGCACGCCGTAGGCCGCGATGCCGGCGGTATAGGTCCGGCGCGGACCGTAGCGATCGGTGATCCACCCGGATACCGGAATGAGCACCGCCATCACCGCGGCGGCGATCGTCACCGCGATCAGCACCGGCACCTGACGGAAGCCGAGATGTCCGGTCGCGAAGCTGATCGCGAAGACGCCCCAGGTGTTGAACGCCGCACCCTCACCCCAGCGCGATAGCAGCCCGAGGACGGTGTTGCGCCGCGTGCGCGCATGCCGGAACAGCTCGACCACCGGCACCTTCGAAATCCGGTTGAGCCGGTCGATCTCGCGGAACGCCGGGGTCTCATCGATCCGCAGCCGCACCACCAGGCCGATCACCACCAGCACCACGCTGGCGCCGAACGCGATCCGCCAGCCGTAGTCGAGGAAGGCCGCCTCGCTCAGCGCCGAATGCAGCAGCGCGAAGACACCGGTGCCGAGCGCGAGCCCGAGCGCCAGCCCGACCTGTGGATAACTGCCGAACAGGCCCACCTTCCGGCGCGGGCTGTACTCGACGGCCAGCAGCACCGCCCCGGCCCACTCGCCGCCGAGCGCGAAGCCCTGCAGCATGCGCAGGGCCAGCAACAGGATCGGCGCGGCGACCCCGATCGCGGCACTGGTGGGCAACACGCCCATCAGGGCGGTGGAACCGCCCATGATCGCCATGGTCAGGGCGAGCGTGCGCTTGCGGCCGATCCGGTCACCGATATGCCCGAAGACCAGCCCGCCGATGGGCCGCATCAGGAATCCGACGGCGAATGTCGCGAACGACAGCATGGTTCCGACGAACGCGCTGGTATCCGGGAAGAACAGCTTGTCGAACACGATGCCCGCGGCGGTCGCGTAGAGGAAGAAGTCGTACCACTCGACCGTGGTGCCGATCAGGCTGGCCACCACCGCGGTCCGGGTGTCGGCGGCGCCCAGCCGCTCGCCCCGCTCGGCCGGGCGCGCGGGCTCGACCCTGTCCGCCGACGCGGACTCCAGTAACGACATGTCGATCTTCCCTCCGGCGTCGGCTCGCCGGGTGACGATAGGGCCGCCGCTCGCCGCGCAGAAGAGTTGGACTCATCGAGATTCGAGCCCGGCCTGCCGCAGGTCTAGCCCGCAGACATCCGGACACAGAGCCACACAACCGGATCGAGTGATGCGCACCCCCCGGAACCGATCGGACAGCGCGGCCGACGCCCGGCCAAATCACGCCGAGCCACGACCACATCCGAGGCGGCGCCCCCAGGCAGCGACGATCCCGGAAGGCGGAAACCCCAAGCAACGGCCATACCGGAAGGCGGAAACCCCGAGCGGCGACGATCCCGAACCGCAGCAGCCCGGAGCAACGGGCGATCCCGAACAGCGGCCATACCGGAAGACAGAGACCCCAAGTGACCACGATCCCGAACCGCAGCAGCCCGGAACAGCGATGACCCCGGAAAATGTGGTGGCGCCGGAAAAATGGCGATCCCCACGAGCTACCGTCGGTGCCGAACCTTCCCCGGGACCGGCACCGACGGAGCCCCCGGGTGGCCGTATCCGACAACGAGACTTGAAGGTCGAACCGGCCGCTCCGGCGTTCACCTTACTCGGCCATACCGACAATCCCGGCGATCAGCGGCGCTGTGGGATCGACCACAGCGGACCCGCCGCGGACGTACCCAGGGGCTTGCGTTCCGCGGCAGCGGGATTCGCGCCGCCGCCGAGCACGATCAGTGCGGCGGAACGGCGGGCCGCAACGCGGTGACCGTGCGAGCCCGGACGGCGCCCCACCACAGCCCGGTGCCGTAGGCGACGTCGTCGAGCCGCTTGCACCCGAGATATCGCACCGGATCGAGACCGCCGGTGTCTCGATGGGTGAACCAGTCGGCGAGCCCGTCCGCGACCGCCATGGTCATCGCGATGCGCCGGATCCGCCGCGACACCATCATCGCCAGCACGGTGACCGGCCAATAGTGCCGGCACAGCGCCGAGACGATCCGCCACACCCCGCCGGAGAACCCGCGCGCCAACTGGATTGCCGCCACCCGGGTCGGATTGTCGAGTTCGGCGAAGACGCGGCGCAACCGGACGAGCGCCGCGATCAAGGTGAACAGCCCGCCTACGACGCCCCAGCGCGACGCGGTCGCCAGCAGCGCGGTCGCCACCACGGTCCAGAACGGAACCGACAGCGGCGCCACCATTCCGGTGTGCCGGCGCGCCAGCGGCGCCGCGCCCGCGCCGTGCGACACCTTGCGCCCGAACCAGCGCCCGAGCGACGCCGGATGGTCGCAGGCCACGTGCGCGGCCGGTTCGTATCGCAACCGCCAGCCCGCCCGCTCGAGCCGCCAGCACAGGTCGATATCGGCCGCCGACCGCATCTGCTCGTCGAAGCCGCCCTCCCGCAGCAGTGCGCGCCGCCGCACCAGCAGCGCCGCGCCGGGCACGTGCGACACCGCGCCGCCCGAGGTGACCGCCGCCTCCCGGCGCCCGTGGTCCAGCGTCGAACGGATCTGCTCGTAGCGGCCCAGCACGCTGGTATCGGGTTCGCGCGCGACGATGCGCGGCGCCACCAGCGCCACCTCGGGATCGCTGAAGTGCCCGAGCATGACCTCCAGCCAGCCCGCCTTGGGCACCACGTCGGAATCCAGGAAGGCCACGAATTCGGTTGTGGCGGCGCGCAGCCCGGCATTGCGGGCCGAGGCCGGGCCGTGCCGGCGATCGTGCCGCAGCACCGTCACCCGGCATCGGCCGCGGTGCCGCGGTATCCGGACCGGACGATCGGAGCCGTCGTCGACCACCACCACGCTGTGCCCGCGCAACGTACCGAGCAGCCGCTCCAGCCCGGCCGCGTCGTTGTAGTGCGGGATCACGACGGTGACCTCGTCGGGCGAGGGCAGCAGCCGCGGACGAGGGTTGCCCACACCGGAATCGAGCAGCCGTCTGGCAACCACGGCGGACGTCGGATCGGTCACCTCGAGATACCCGTCACCGATCAGGGCGGCAGCTTCCGGCGCAAGTTGCAGCAACCTTGTCGGCGAGCCGCCGACGAGGAACCGACCACCGGAGTAGGTGCGCACCCGGGGATCGATTCGTACCCCGAACCCGTCGGGCAGTCGATCATGGCGCATTCCAGGCATGCTATGCGCTGATGGCCGTCCGGGCATCCCTGTCGAAAAAAACGGATCGAATTCGATGCGAATACGCCGCCGCGCGCCGGGGCCGGCCGCCGTCGACCGGACGGCCATTCATCGAGATCAGTGGCAATCTTGTGGCAATCACATCTGGGGCGCCGCTCCTGAATGCGTTCCGCCCGAATGCAGTTCACTATTGGCTAATGCATTCCTGCGATCGCATCGGTGCGCCGGGCGAACCACCCGCGCATACGCCGGTGGCCACATACCCGCGCGCTCTAGACTGCGGAGGGAAACGGCAGGTTGAACGAACGGCAGATGACGGATAGCCGGCAGCGGACGGTGCGGCGACCGTCGCGAGGTGGCATGGGAGTCGGACGGATGCAGACTAGCGGGGGCGGCAACGGGCTGCAGGGCGAGCGTCGGGCCCGGGGGCAGAAGCTTGCGTAATCACGGCGGCCCCGGGGGCGGCGCGAATCAAACACTCTCGGAGTCGGAGATCGTCGAGGCCGCGCTGCGGGTGGTACGCGCGGACGGCGTGGAGAAGTTGTCCATGCGGCGGCTGTCGCGGGAGCTCGGCGTCTCGCCGATGGCCCCGTATTACTACGTCGCCGATAAAAGCGAACTACTCGATCTGGTCGCCACCGCCGCCCTGACCGGAGTGCGGAAACCGCCGCCCGATGCCGGGCCGTGGCAGCACCGGCTGCGGGATCTGATCGATCAGATCGACGAAAAACTGCGCAAGCACCCGGGTCTCGGCGACGTACTCATCGAGCAGATGCTCGGCAAACAGCTGGATCTGATCGCCGCGGTGATGGAGATCCTGTTCGACGCCGGTTTCGACGAGCGCAATGTGCTGGCCTCCTACGCCACCATTCACACCTATCTGTTCGGGCGCGCCCGGGTGAATCCCCGCGACCGCTCGGCGCTGTCGGAGGCCCCGCTGCCCGAGGCGGTCGGGCGCACCGTGCGCTACATCTCCGATCTGCGCGGCCGGTACAGCTACGACTTCGGCATGGAGGTGCTGATCACAGGGCTGGAGGCTCAGCTTGTCCGGCAGCGCGATGGCCACGTAGGATGAAACTAGAACACGTTCTAGTTTGAACCGCTGGTTTCATCGCTACCGACTGCCCGGCTCGAGAGGACATCATGACCACTGTCGACGTACCGCACGCCTCGCGATCGGCCGTATTGCGGGTCGCCGCGGTCATCGCCGAGACAGGTGACGCCTGCTCGCTGGTCTTCGACGTGCCCGAGGAGCTCCACGACCGGTTCACCTACCAGCCCGGCCAGTTCCTCACCCTGCGCATCCCCAGCGATCGGACGGGTTCGGTGGCACGCTGCTATTCGCTGGCCAGCTCGCCCTACACCGACGATCGGCCCAAGGTGACGATCAAGCGCACCGTCGACGGGTACGCGTCGAACTGGGTGTGCGACAACGTGCGGGCCGGCGACGAGATCGAGGTGCTGCCGCCCTCCGGCATCTTCACGCCCAAGGATCTGGACGAGGACCTGCTGCTGTTCGCCGCCGGCAGCGGCATCACCCCGGTGATGTCGATCCTGAAGTCGGCGCTGTCCCGCGGCGGCGGCCGCGTCACGCTGGTCTACGCCAACCGCGATGCCGAATCGGTGATCTTCGCGAGCGAGCTGCGCGAGCTGGCCGACAAGCATCCGCAGCGGCTGGTGGTGGTGCACTGGCTGGAAGCGCTGCAGGGGCTGCCGAGCGCCGACGCGCTGGCCGCCGTGGCCGCGCCGTACACCGAGCACCGCGCCTTCCTGTGCGGCCCGAAGGCATTCATGGACCGTGTGCACGACGCGCTGGCGCAGCTCGGCGTGCCGCGCAACCGGACGCATGCCGAGATCTTCAACTCGCTGTCCGGCGACCCGTTCGCGGCCGCGGAGCCGGTGGAGGTGAGCGAGGAGGATCAGGCCGACGCCGCCACGGTCGAGGTGGAACTGGACGGCGAGACGCACAATCTGGCGTGGCCGCGCCGGCAGACGCTGGTGGACATCATGCTGTCCAAGGGCCTCGACGTGCCGTATTCGTGCCAGGAGGGCGAATGTGGTTCGTGCGCCTGCACGGTGCTCGAGGGCAAGGTGGAAATGGACAGCGCCGAGATCCTCGATCCGGAGGACATCGAGGCGGGCTACATCCTCGGCTGCCAGGCGCACCCGGTCACCGATCACCTGAGGATCCAGTTCTGAAGGCCGTCACCGCATGTCCCGATAGTGCTGCCGCACTTCGGGTTCCAGGTGCTCGGTGGCGTAACTCAGTGCGGTGCGGCCCATCTCGGCGGCGTGCCGATCGAGGAATCCGGTCAGCAGCCCGCGGTCGACGCGCTTGCCGGCCTCGCGCAGCATCCAGCCGACGGCCTTCTGGATCAGGTCGCGGCGGTCGCCGAGCAGGAGTTCGCACAGCTCGAGCGTGGTCGAGGCGTCTCCGGCCTTGATGAACGCGAAGGTGCTCAGCAGCGCCACCCGCCGTTCCCACAGCGAATCCCGGTGTGCCAGTTGGAAGAGCAGCTCCCGCGGCCGATCCAGCAGCCAGGGTCCGAGCACGTTCTCGGCCGAGATGTCGACCAGGTCCCAGTTGTTCACCCGGCCCCGGCGCACGGCCGCCAGGTACAGCTCGACGATCCGCTCCCGCGCGGCGGCGTCGTAGCCGCGCGGTTTCCCGGCCCGTGCCATGGCGGCATTGAGGATGACCAGCCCCGCCAGCCGATGCTCGTGCACCTCGCTGTCGAGCAGCAGATCCACCTCCGAAAGCGGCAGGCCCGCAAACCGTTTCGCCACCCCGCGGGTCTGCGGTACCCGCACCCCGATGAACACGTCCCCCTCGCCGTACTCCCCGGGCCCGGTCTTGAAAAACCGCCGCAGATGCTCCGCATCGCCCGCGTCCGCCCACTCCGCCAACGCCGCTTGCACGGCCGCCGCGGTCTGCGGTGACTCGTCCACCGCGGCACTCGCCCGCACCTTGCCGCCCACCGCACCTCCCACTCGGAGCCCGAAGATCAGCTGTCGCCAGTATTTCGCACCGCCCGCGGACTGCGGGCACTACCTGTCCGCCGAGGTCGCCCGCCGGCGACCGAGGCCGACCACCCCGCCGCACAGGGCCGTCGACGGGGCCGCAAGTCTCCCCGGACCACGGACAGTACTCCCGGAGCCCGACAGGTCCGCGCGTCTCGATGTTTCACCGGATCCGGCCGTACCGGCGCCCTCGGCGAAAGCGGCCGGCCGCGCTCGATCCGTACCGA
This sequence comes from Nocardia sp. BMG51109, assembly GCF_000526215.1. Lineage (NCBI taxonomy): Bacteria > Bacillati > Actinomycetota > Actinomycetes > Mycobacteriales > Nocardiaceae > Nocardia > Nocardia sp. BMG51109. The sequence goes on along the minus strand of NZ_JAFQ01000004.1, from coordinate 3,032,495 downwards.
CCGCAGTGGCGGCTCCGGGACGACAGCGTTCACGCCCGGAACACCGCAGCGACCGAGCAGAGTCAGCCGATAGTGTCGACGGTCTGGTAGATGCTCCCGGTGGCGCCGAGAACGCGACCGGATTCGTAGGCGGCCGCGGCGGCGGGGAGCGAACCCGGCCGGCCGCTGTTGAGCACCGTGACCGTGCCTGCCCCGTCGGCCGATCCGCCGAGTGCCTCGATGCGCCGAATCGTCTGCGCGGCAACGGCTTGCGCGCTGTCGAACAGCCGCACACCGGCGGGCAGGGCGGCGACTATAGCATCCAGCACCAGCGGATAGTGGGTACATCCGAGCACCACGCCCTCGGTGCGCGGCGGCGTGCGCTCCGCGGCCTGGGCGATGGCCCGCTCGATCGCCGTCAGGTCACCGCGATCGATGGCGTCGGCGAGTCCGTGGCAGGCCACCCCGGTCACCTCGGCGGCGCCGCCGAAGCGCGTGATCAGGTCGGCCTGGTACCGGCTGGCGGTGGTCGCGGCCGTCGCCCAGACCGCCACCGCCCGGCAGGCCGCGGCGGCGGGCTTGATGGCCGGCACCGTCCCGACCACCGGGATCTCGGGGCCCACCTCGAGCCGCACCTGTTCCAGTGCGGTCACGCTGGCCGTATTGCACGGCAGCACGATCACCCGCGCGCCCAGCGCCAGCGCCCGCCGCGCGGCCGCCAGCACCCGATCCACCACCCACTGCTCCGGCTTCGGGCCCCAGGGAGCGCCGTCGGGGTCGGTCTGCAACAACAGATCCAGATCGGGCCGCAGCTTGCGCAACCACGCCCCCGTGGGCAGCAACCCCAATCCGGAATCGATGAGCGCGACGATCACACCGGCAACTCTATTCCCGCCCCGCGCCGCACAGGGAACCGCACCCTGGTCATCGGGCCACCTGCTCGGGCCGCGTACCTCGCCTAGTTCGCCAGTTTCGCGCGCATCTTCATGACCGCGCCCGTCTTGCCCAGACCGACGACGGCGGTCAGCGAGCCGTCGGCGAAATAGTGGGCGACGAACTTGCGGCCGTCGTCCTCGACGATGCGCACCTCATCGGCCGCGGCGGGGGTGCCGAGCACCTGGATCTTGAGGTCGTGCTGATCGCTCCAGACGTACGGCACCCGGGCGGCCGCGGGCGCCTCGGCGCCGAGCAGCGCGGCGGCCAGCAACTGAGCCTGCTCACCGGCATTGGTCCAGTGCTCGACCCGCTTGTGCCCGCCCGCGTCGTGCCGCCAGGCCGCCACATCGCCGACGGCCCACACACCCTCGACCGAGGTGCGGCCGGTCTCGTCGGCGAGCACGCCGCCCCCGGCCTGCCGCTCCGCCAACGGGATGCCCGACTCGGCGAGCCACTCCGTCACCGGCACCGAACCCACGCCGATCACCACCAGGTCGGCCGGCACCTCGCTACCGTCCGACAGCCGCACCCCCCGCACCGCATCGTCCTCGACGACGAGCGAATCCATCCCGACGCCGCAGCGCAGATCGATCCCCTCGTCCCGATGCAGCCGCCCGACGAGCTGTCCGACCTGTTCGCCCAGCGCCGCCGCCAGGGGCGCCGGCTGCGGTTCCACCAGCGTCACGCGGATCCCACCGGCGTGCAGGCTCGCCGCCACCTCGCAACCGATGAAGCCCGCGCCGACCACGACCGCGCGCCGCGCACCGGCCGACCCGTCCCGCAGCGCGACCGCATCCTCGTGGCTGCGCAGCACATGCACACCGGACGCCTCCGGAAGACCCGGAATCCGCTTGGGACGCAATCCCGTTGCGACGACCAACCGGTCGTAGTCGAGCCGGGTGCCGTCGGCGAGCAGCAACCGGCGCTCGGCGGTATCCACCCCGGTGGCCGCGACGCCCAGCCGCACCTCGATGTCCTTCTCGGTGAAGAATTCGGCGGGCCGCAGCGTGGTGTCGTCGGTCTCGCCGCGCACGAACTGCTTCGACAGCGGCGGGCGATCGTACGGGAGCCGTGGCTCGTCGCCGACGAGCACGAGCCCGCCGGAGTAGCCTGCCCGGCGCAGTTCCTCCGCGGTACGCAACCCGGCCAGGCCCGCGCCGACGATCACGATGGGTCGGCCGGTCATCACACCACTCCCTGGTCATCGGTCATTGAAACGCAATGCTGCACAGATACCAACAATATTCTAGAACTCGTTCTAATTTCTACAGTGATCAATTTGGGTTCGCTATCGTGCCCGTTCAGATATTGATCGGGCGGTCAATCAGAGTTATACCGAGAGGTGAACATATCCCCGTCCCACTAGGAGGCAACAATGTTCACCGACAGTCGAGCGCAGGACTTCGTCGCCGTCGTGCTCGGCGCCTTCACCGCACTGTCCCCACTCTGGGTGGACACCAGCACTCGGGCGATGTGGACGCTGATCGTTCTCGGTGTTCTCATCGCGCTCACCGGCCTGGCCCAGCTCGCCCGGCCGGCGATGTCCGGTACCGACTACGCGATGGGCGTGCTCGGCGTGCTGCTGTTCCTCTCCCCCTGGGTGATGAACTTCCACGCCTTCGACGGCGCCTCCTGGACCGCGTGGGTCGTGGGCATCCTGACCGTCGTGGTCGCGGTGGCGGCCCTTCCGCAGGTGACGGCACGGCTGCATACTGCTCACTGATGCACATGCCGAAACCCCATCGGGCGGGGCGTCGCCGGAGCCGGAAGGTCGACGGCGACGCCCGTCAGCTCATCCTGGATGCCGCCGAGAACCTCTTCGCGGCACAGGGATTCGACGCCACCGCGACGGCGGCCATCGCCGCCGCGGCCGGCGTCCCGAAAGGTCTGGTCTTCTACTACTTCCCCACCAAGGATTCGATCCTGTCGGCGCTGATGGCCGAGCGCGTGCCCGCACATCCGGTCGCCAATATCGAAACCCTCGTCTCCCCGGGCGATCCGGCCGCGAGCCTGGTGAACCTGGATGCCGCGCTGAACCTGCGCGACCACCAGTCCTCGGTGCTGCGCGTGATCATGTGGCGCGAGGCCGACACCCATCCCGACGTCCGGAAACAGCTGCGGCGCATGCGCGACCAACTGCTCGACGTCACCGCGCGGGTACTGCAGGCCAGCGCGCCCGGCCCGGTGCAACCCGGCACCCTGCGCGCCTGCGCGGCGGCATGGGTCTCGGCAGTCCTGGCCATCACCACCACCGACCGCCTGCACGCCCTCGACGGCCTCACCCTCCCGACCACCGACGAGATCCTCAACCTCTCCCAGGTCATCGCCGCGGGCATGACCCACCTGAGCTGACCGGCGCCACCACCGACCCGGATCCGGATCGCGCCCGTGCCGCGCGGCCGCGGGCACCGGATCGAGCCGGCGGCACCGAGCGAACTCCTGTCGATGCTCCCTCGTCGCGGGACACGGGTGGAGAAGCGGTCGGAACTGGCGTACCCTGCGTTGCGGCGAGTCCGCCCGTCGCAGCGCCTGCCGGGCCGGGCGGCCACGGCCTGAAAGGCGCGAGGGGGCGGGGATAGCATGGCGGCTATGACGGATGCCGATTTCGCCAGCTTCGGGGAACCTCATCGCACACGGCCGGAGGGCGCTCGCCTCACCCACCCGGCCAACAACTCGAGTTTCGCCTCGACCAGTGCGCCGACCGGCATCGACAACAACTCGCACAGTCCGTTCGGTCCCGAGATGCAGTGGAGTCAGCCGGATTTCGCGACACAGTGGGCCAATGCGGCCACCCCGTCGGCAACCACCCCGCAGCCCGAGGTGTCCACCGCCCGCCCCGAATCCCTCACCGCCGCCCCCGAATCCGTCGCGATCAGGCCGGAGTCCGCCACCCCGCCGACCGACCCGAGCCTGCGGCGCACCGATCCCGCGCAGACCGCGCGGGAGCCGGCCCCCGCCCGCCCGGACTCCATCACCCCGCGCTCGGACTCCATCACGCCGCGCCCCGAATCCATCACCCCGCGGCCGGAGTCCATCACCCCGCGCCCCGAATCCATGGCGCCTCCCTCGGGCTCCTTCACACCCCGCTCGAATTCCGTCGCGCCCCCCTCGGATTCCTTCGCGGCCCCGTCGAACTCGTTCACGCTGCCGTCGGACTCCTCCGCGAACTCCACCATGCCCCCATCGGATTCGTTCGCACCCCCGCCGAACTCCTTCGCACTGCCCTCGGACTCCTTCACCTCCTCCGCGAACTCCACCACGCCATCCTCGGACTCGTTCGCACCCCCGCTGAACTCCTACGCGCTGCCCTCGGACTCTTACACCCCTTCCGCGAACTCCACCACGCCACCTTCGGATTCGTTCGCACCCCCGTCGAACTCCTACACCGCCTCCGCGAACTCCACCCCGCAGCCCTCGAACTCCTACACCGCCTCCGCGAACTCCACCCCGCAGCCCTCGGATTCGTCGGCGCCCTCGTCGAATTCCTTCGCACTGCCGTCGGACTCGTTCGCGCCGTCCTCGAATTCCTTCACGGCACAGCCGGACTCCCTGCCCCGGCGATCGAACTCCCTGCCGTCCCGCTCCGATTCCCTTGCCGCACGCAGCGAACCGGCGGCTCCGCGCACCGAGTCGATCGGCCCACGAGGCGAATACCAGTCCACCCCGAGAAACTCCGCCACCCCCAACGCCGAAACCACGCAGCCGAGGCCACCGGTGCAGCGCCACCCGCGCACCGAGGCCGCCCACCGCAGCGACACTGAGGCGGTGCCTCACACGGATACGGCGGCGGGGCCTCGGGCGGATACAGCCGCTACGCCTCGCATCGATAGCGCGTCCACACACAGCACGAAGACCCCCGAACCCGACCGCTCCCCCGAAGACAGCGGACCGGGCCGGCGCACCCCGCAGCCCACGCCCGCCCGCCGCGGCATCGGTCAGCGCCGCGCCGCCGCGACGGAGGACGCCCCCGCGAACGTCGACATCCACGTGGTGATGCGCCTGCTGCTGTCCAGCCACAACCTGGAGAACGTCGCGAAGAAGGCCGAGGCCGGTGACATCTCGCTGGCCGAATTCATCGACGCCGCGCACCGCACCCGCACCGCCGCCGTCGACCTGGTCTCCGCCTGGTTCGGCGGTGCCGACCACATGCGCCGGTTCGCCGAGGCGTTATTAGCCGCGGCCCCGGCCGGCGAATCCCCCTGACCGTCACCGCGAAAGGCTGTCATCGCGAAAAGCTGTGGCCACTCCGCTGATACAGCGCGATACCGGCTGCTACGGAGACGTTCAGCGATTCTGCGGAGCTGCGCATGGGGATACGAACGGAAATATTCCGCATCCCGTACAAATCGCTGGAAGGCCCGGTCTTCTCACCCCCGAAAAGCAGCGCGATCCGTTCGTCGATCCGATCGAGATCGACCAGGGTGTCCGCACCGTCCGCATCGAAAACCACCAGCGGCATGCCGTTCCCGGAAATATACTTCGCGGCGTCCGCGCGGTCGGCGAGGATGATCGGCAGCGAAAACACGTAGCCGCGACTCGCCCGGATGAGCCGCCGATCGGCGATACTCGTGAGATCGCTGTCGATCAACACGATCCCGGAGACGCCCAGCGCATACGAGGTGCGGATGATCGCGCCGATATTTCCCACGATCTTCACGCCGTCGAGCACGATCAGGTCGCCCGGATTCTGCTCCGTATCGGCAAAACCGCAGGCCCGGGGCACCCGGGCGATACCGAAGATCTTGGGTTTCCGCTCCGCCTTGAACACGTGGTTGACGACCGCGGAATCCATCAACCGGAGCGGGATCTCGCGCGAGGCGGTGATCGCCACGATGTCGTCCAGCTCGGCCGCCTCCGCGGTCGCATAGATTTCGATGAAATCGACCCCGGCACGAACGCAGTGCGAAATCGGCTCCAGATCCTCGATCAAGACACTCTTGATATTCACCCGGGAGTGCTTGGTGACGTCGAGAATTCGCTGCACGGCAGGATCCGATTTCTCGGTGATGATGGGCATCGCGGTCATGCGTGACAGTCTAGAACCCGCCCGGGGCACCCCCGAAATACGAAGAGGGCCGCTCCCTTTCGGGAGCGGCCCTCTCGCAGTCGTTACGTCCGCGAGGACGTCACCACTCGATCCCGGCCTTCGCCGGGATGACGTCGCGAAGCGACGTCACTTGATGATCTTCGTGACGCGACCGGCGCCGACGGTGCGGCCACCCTCACGGATCGCGAAACGCAGGCCCTCTTCCATGGCGACCGGCTGGATCAGCTTGACGCTCATCTCGGTGTTGTCGCCCGGCATGACCATCTCGGTGCCCTCGGGGAGGGTCACGACACCGGTCACGTCGGTGGTGCGGAAGTAGAACTGCGGGCGGTAGTTGTTGAAGAACGGGGTGTGCCGGCCGCCCTCGTCCTTCGACAGGATGTACGCCTGGCCCTCGAACTCGGTGTGCGGGGTCGTGGTGCCCGGCTTGATGACAACCTGGCCGCGCTCCACGTCCTCACGCTTGAGGCCGCGCAGCAGCAGACCGACGTTGTCACCGGCCTGACCCTGGTCGAGCAGCTTGCGGAACATCTCGACGCCGGTGACCGTGGTCTTCTGCGTCTTCTCGCGGATGCCGGTGATCTCGACTTCCTCGTTCACGTTGATGATGCCGCGCTCGACACGACCGGTGACGACCGTGCCGCGACCGGTGATCGTGAAGACGTCCTCGATCGGCATCAGGAACGGCTTGTCGGTCTCACGGACCGGGTCCGGGATCGAGTTGTCGACCGCGTCCATGAGCTCCTCGATGGACTTGGTCCACTTCTCGTCGCCCTCCAGCGCCTTCAGGCCGGAAACGCGGACGACCGGGGCCTCCTCGTCGAACTCCTGCGAGGCCAGCAGCTCGCGGACCTCCATCTCGACGAGCTCGAGGATCTCCTCGTCGTCGACCATGTCCGACTTGTTCAGCGCGACCAGGATGTAGGGCACGCCGACCTGACGCGCGAGCAGCACGTGCTCACGGGTCTGCGGCATCGGGCCGTCGGTGGCGGCGACCACGAGGATGGCGCCGTCCATCTGGGCCGCACCGGTGATCATGTTCTTGATGTAGTCGGCGTGACCCGGCGCGTCGACGTGGGCGTAGTGCCGGTTCTCGGTCTGGTACTCGACGTGCGAGATGTTGATCGTGATACCGCGGGCCTTCTCCTCCGGAGCCTTGTCGATCATGTCGAACGCAAAGCTCTGGTTCAGGTCCGGGTACTTGTCGTGCAGAACCTTGGTGATAGCCGCCGTCAGCGTGGTCTTGCCGTGGTCGACGTGACCGATGGTGCCGATGTTGACGTGGGGCTTCGTCCGCTCGAACTTCGCCTTCGCCACTTGATGTCCTCCTGGACTTGTTGGTGCTTGCTAAGCAGCAGTGCGGTTGTTATGGATCATCCCCGCATACACGGGGATCGGGTGGTGCAGAGACCGGACTACTCGCCGGTCGCCTTGGCGATGATCTCCTTCGACACGGAAGCCGGAACCTCCGCGTACGAATCGAACACCATGGAGAAGTTCGCCCGGCCCTGGGTCTTCGACCGCAGATCACCGATGTAACCGAACATCTCCGAGAGCGGAACCAGCGCCTTGACGACACGGGCACCACTGCGTTCCTCCATGGCCTGGATATGGCCACGGCGGGAGTTCAGGTCGCCGACCACTTCGCCCATGTAGTCCTCGGGCGTGGTGACCTCGACGGCCATCACCGGCTCGAGGATCACCGGACCGGCCTTGCGGGCCGCTTCCTTGAGGGCCTGCGCACCCGCGATCTTGAACGCCATTTCCGAGGAGTCGACCTCGTGGTAAGCGCCGTCGAGCAGCCTGGCCTTGATATTGACCAGCGGATATCCGGCGAGAACACCGTACTGCATGGCGTCCTGGATGCCGGCGTCCACCGACGGGATGTACTCCCTCGGCACGCGGCCACCGGTGACCTTGTTCTCGAACTCGTAGGTCGCGCCGTCCTCGCCCGCGAACGGTTCCAGGGCGATGATCACACGCGCGAACTGACCCGAGCCACCCGTCTGCTTCTTGTGGGTGTACTCGTGCTTCTCGACCGTCTTGGTGATGGTCTCGCGGTAGGCCACCTGCGGCTTGCCGATGTTGGCCTCGACCTTGAATTCACGCTTCATCCGGTCGACGTAGATGTCGAGCTGCAGCTCGCCCATGCCGCCGATGACGGTCTGGCCGGTCTCGGCATCCAGCTTCACGTTGAAGGTGGGGTCCTCCTCCGCGAACTTCTGGATGGCGCTGCCCAGCTTCTCCTGGTCGGCCTTGGTCTTCGGCTCGATGGCGACCTCGATGACCGGATCCGGGAACGACATCGACTCGAGCACGACCTGGTTCTGCGGGTCGCACAGGGTGTCACCGGTGGTGGTGTCCTTCAGGCCGATGACCGCGTAGATGTGGCCGGCCTGGGCCTCATCGATCGGCTGCTCCTTGTTGGAGTGCATCTGGAACAGCTTGCCCAGGCGCTCCTTCTTGCCCTTGGTCGAGTTGATGATCTGGGCGCCGGAGGCGACCTTGCCCGAGTACACCCGGACATAGGTCAGCTTGCCGAAGAACGGGTGCGTCGAGACCTTGAACGCCAGCGCCGCGAACGGCTCGGTGGTGTCGGCGTTGCGGTGCAGGATCTCTTCCTCGTTACCCGGGACGTGGCCGTCGGTGCCGCCGTCGTCCAGCGGGTTGGGCAGGTAGTCGATGACCGCGTCGAGCATGGGCTGCACGCCCTTGTTCTTGAACGCCGAGCCGCACAGCACCGGGTAGAGCTCGGAGGCGACGGTCAGCTTGCGGATGGCGCCCTTGATCTCCTCGATCGTGAGCTCCTCGCCGCCGAAGAACTTCTCCAGCAGCTGTTCGTCCGACTCCGCGACGGTCTCCAGCAGCTCCTGGCGGTACTGCTCGGCTTTTTCGGCGAGATCGGCCGGGATCTCGATGGTCTCGTAGGACTCGCCGAGCTTGGTCTCGCCCTTCCAGACCTTGGCGTTCATCTCGACCAGGTCGATGATGCCCTCGAAGTCGCTCTCCGCACCGATGGGCAGCTGCAGGACCAGCGGCTTGGCGCCGAGGCGGTCCTTGATGGTCTGGACGGTGAAGTAGAAGTCGGCGCCCAGCTTGTCCATCTTGTTGACGAAGCAGATGCGCGGGACGTCGTACTTGTCGGCCTGCCGCCAGACCTGCTCGGACTGCGGCTCCACGCCCTCTTTTCCGTCGAAGACCGCAACCGCGCCATCGAGAACGCGCAGCGATCGCTCCACCTCGACCGTGAAGTCGACGTGGCCCGGCGTGTCGATGATGTTGATCTGGTTGTCTTTCCAGAAGCAGGTCGTCGCGGCCGACGTGATCGTGATGCCGCGCTCCTGCTCCTGAGCCATCCAGTCCATCGTGGCCGCGCCGTCGTGGACCTCACCGATCTTGTAGGTGATACCGGTGTAGAAGAGGATGCGTTCGGTTGTCGTGGTCTTACCGGCATCGATGTGGGCCATGATGCCGATGTTGCGGACCTTGTTGAGGTCGGTGAGCACGTCCTGTGCCACGGAAATCTTCCCCGCTCTGTCTTGTGAGACTCTCAGCTCAGTTGGGATTTTCGGGAACGACCCTGGCTCCTTGCGGAGGCCCAGAGGCCATCACTTTTTCAACGTCGAGCGCGGCGCCGAAGTGCCCTGCACCGGGGCCGCCCGGCCGCCACGCCCGACTGTGACTCGCCTCCCGGCGCCGTCCCTTCACAGTGCCGAATTCGGAACGCCGCCACAGCGTCCGAACTCGGAGCACCGCTCCGGCTGACCCGGGAATCGAATCACCAGCGGTAGTGCGCGAAGGCCCGGTTCGACTCGGCCATCTTGTGCGTGTCCTCGCGCCGCTTCACCGAGGCGCCCAGGCCGTTGCTGGCATCCAGCAGCTCGTTGGCCAGCCGCTCGACCATGGTCTTCTCCCGGCGCTGCCGCGAGAAGCTCACCAGCCAGCGCAGCGCCAGGGTGTTGGCGCGACCCGGCCGCACCTCGACCGGCACCTGGTAGGTGGCGCCACCGACCCGGCGCGGCTTCACCTCGAGCGACGGCTTCACGTTGTCGAGCGCGCGCTTGAGGGTGACGACCGGATCGGTGCCGGTCTTCTCGCGCGCCTGCTCCAGCGCCGCGTAGACGATCCGCTCGGCGGTCGACTTCTTGCCGTCCAGCAGGATCTTGTTGACCAGCTGCGAGACCAGCGGCGACCCGTAGACCGGATCGTTGATCAGGGGGCGCTTCGGCGCGGGACCCTTGCGCGGCATATCAGCTCTTCTCCTTCTTGGCGCCGTAACGGCTGCGAGCCTGCTTGCGGTTCTTCACACCCTGGGTGTCCAGCGAGCCGCGAATGATCTTGTAGCGCACGCCCGGAAGGTCCTTCACACGACCGCCGCGCACGAGCACCATCGAGTGCTCCTGCAGGTTGTGGCCCTCACCGGGGATGTAGGCCGTGACCTCGACCGCGCTGGTCAGGCGAACACGCGCGACCTTGCGCAGCGCGGAGTTCGGCTTCTTCGGGGTCGTGGTGTACACGCGGGTGCACACGCCACGACGCTGCGGGCTCCCCTTCAGGGCCGCGGTCTTCTGCTTCGCGACCTTGTCGCGGCGACCCTTGCGGACCAGCTGGTTGATGGTTGGCATATACCGGCTTTCTTTATTCGGTAACCAGGTGTCTGGAACTCTGCGTGTCTGTTCAGTTGGTGGCGTGTATCCCGGCGTGCTGGGCGCATTCGGACGTTCACGCCACGGTCATCGAGCTTTCATCCCTCCGCCCGAACAACGTTCCTCGCGTCCCGAGGTCGGGCGTGTCGCGCGCAGTGCATACCGACTTTTCTGGGCACGCCGAGAAGGTCGGCCGCTCTCGCTGGCTTACGTCCTGCACACGAACTTGCCCGATAGCTTCCGGGCACAGCGGTCCACGATACCCGTCGGCGCGGCGAGGGGCAAAAACGGGGCCCCCGTGGTAGGCGCACGGGCACACCGGACGGCGATATCGGGTTGTCGGCCAGGGCTCGGCCTGGCGATCGGACCGGGTCTATCGGGCTAGGTTCAGCGTCAACTCTGCCAGTTTCTGCGCGCCCTCGCACGGATCCGGATGCCCGGATCCGGCGCGATAGTTCACCCACCACCCGATGACGCCGGTATCGGCGGCCGGGGCCATCACCCCGCACGAGTCCGGGTCGTTGGGGCGGTGCACCTGCAGCGCACGCCGGCCCTGGACGTTGATGTCGACGGTGGTGTAACCGAGCCGTTGGTTGTTTTGTTTCTCGTTGGGCAGCGAGCCCATCTCGTACCAGTTCAGCGTGGCCATGCCGTCGCCGCCGGGGGTTCCGAGCAGATCCCACATGCACACCGCGCCGTTGAACGCGGAATTGGTGCTCTGCGCACCGGTCGCCTTGGCGATGTCGTCCTCCTTGACGACCTCGCACTCGCGCAGCAGCTTGTCGAAGTTCATGTTCACGCTGCTGCCGCCGCCGGCCGGCTGCGCCGTCCCGGAGACGGTGCGCCCGCACCCGCTCATCGTGGCCGCGACCGCGACCGCCGCCGCGCAGACCGCCAAGGTCCTGGCTGTCGCTCGCACAGTCACGCTGCGTCCTCCCTCACTTCAATCGCTGCACGGTCAGTTCGGCCAGTTTGCGATTCTTCACGCACGGGTCACCGCCCGGCTGGCCGAAGATCCCCGTGGAGGTCGACCACTCGAAGAAGTCGTCGCCGAGCTGCACCGCCAGGTCGCAGATGTCGCCGGTGGCGGTGGCGTCCTGGAAGCCCGGATGGCCGGCGATCTCGATCCGCTCGGGATTGCGCCCCTGCGCCGTCACCCACGCGCGCTCCCGCTCGATCGGGCTGCCACGGTAGGAGGCGAACGTGACGCTCGGCGAGGTGGTGCCGGCCGATTGCCAGTTGCAGCTCACGGAGTTCTTGAACGCCCGCGAAATCTGCGGCAGCTGACCCAGATCGCGCACCTCGTCGTCGGTGACGCTGCCGCACTCCCCCGTGAACGGGCCCAGCGCCGCCACCTTCATCGGCGGCCGCACCGCCGGAGACGGAGCGTCCGAATCGTCGCCCGACCCGCATGCCGTCAACAGCGCGACGATGGCTGTCCCCGTGACGATCGCCGACGTGATCCGCATGCCAGCGACTCTACTGTGTTCGATGGCGCCGGCACCGCCTTCGCCGCGGCGTTATCCGTACCGCCAGGTCACAGATTCCCGCGCGCCTCCTGCTCGCGCTCGATGGCCTGGAACAGGGCCTTGAAGTTGCCCTTGCCGAAGCCGAGCGAGCCGTGCCGCTCGATGAGTTCGAAGAAGACCGTGGGACGGTCGGTGAGCGGCCGGCAGAAGATCTGCAGCAGGTAGCCGTCCTCGTCGCGGTCGACCAGAATGCCGCGGGACCGCAACTGCCCGACCGGGACTCGAACCTGTCCGATCCGGTCACGCAGCTCCGGATCGTCGTAATAGGCGTCGGGTGTCGCCAGGAATTCCACACCCTCGCGGCGCAGCGCGTCGACCGCCGCGAGGATGTCGCCGGTGGCCAGCGCAATGTGCTGCACCCCGGGGCCCCGATAGAACTCCAGGTACTCGTCGATCTGAGACCGCTTGCGGCCCACGGCCGGTTCGTTGAGCGGGAACTTCACCCGGTGGTTGCCGTTCGCCACGACCTTGCTCATCAGCGCCGAATACTCGGTGGCGATATCGTCGCCGACGAATTCGGCCATATTCCGGAAACCCATGACGCTGCGGTAGAACTCGACCCAGCGGTCCATCTGCCCGAGTTCGACGTTGCCCACGACGTGGTCGATCGCCTGGAATACCCGGCGCGGCGCGCCGGCCCGCGGTTCGAAGCCGGACCGCCTGGCGACGAAACCCGGCAGATACGGCCCGTCGTAGCGGGAGCGGTCGACCAGCGTGTGCCGCGTCTCGCCGTAGGTCGCCAGCGCGGCGGAGCGGACCGTCCCGAATTCGTCCGTGGCGTCGTGCGGTTCGGCCAGCACGGTGGCGCCGTGCGTGCGTGCCCACGCGACGCACCGGTCCACGTCGGGCACCTCGAGCGCGATATCGACGACACCGTCGCCGTGCCGATCATGGTGCGCGACAAGCGGACTGGCCGGATCGACGGCACCGGTCACCACGAATCGCGCGGTGCCGCCGCGCAATACGAACGCCTTGTGGTCGCGGTTGCCGGTCTCGGGTCCGGAGTAGGCCTCCAGCCGCATGCCGAACGCCGACTCCAGATAGTGCGCGAACTGGGTGGCGTTGCCGACCGCCCACACCAGCGCGTCCCAGCCGAGGACCGGAAACGGGTCACCGCCGGGATCGTGGTCGACCAGCCCGACCAACCGTCGCAGTTCCGTATCCGACGGCAGTTCGGCGTGCGCCGGTTCCGCCCCTGCCCGATACTCGGGGGCGGTCGCGGGCCGCAGGTGCTCGGTAGTCATGCATCCAGGTAATCGCCACCGCGGTGTGCTGAGCAATGTCGACAAAACCCGGTAGACATCGTGGCGAATTACGTCACCAGAACGCGGTAAATGCTGGACAATTTGAATAGATCACGACCACGGATGGAGACGACGATGGCACGCTCCGCGGCGCGGCTCGACGAGCTGGATCTGGCGATCCTCACCGCCATGCACGAGTACCAGAAGGCGGGCGTCCTCGAACTGTCGCGCCGCACCCGCGTCGCCCGCGCGACCGTCCAGTCGCGGATCGCCCGGATGGAGGAGTCGGGGGTGATCTCCTCCTACGATCCCCAGATCGACGTCACCGCCGCCGGTTTCGACGTGCAGGCGTTCGTCACGCTGGAGATCGCGCAGGGTGCGCTGGACGCGCTGGCCGCGGACCTGGACGGCATCCCCGGCGTGCTGGAGGCCTACGCCACCACCGGCTCGCAGGACGTGCTGTGCCGCATCGGCGCCGATTCACACGCCGGCCTGCAGTCGGTGCTGCTGAGCATCGACCGCAGCGCCTCGGTGGTCCGCTCGCACAGCGTGATCGTCCTGTCCACGGTCGTGGCCCGCCGCACGCTGCCGCTGCTGCGCACCCTCACCCCGGCGGGCACCAGCAAGGCCCCGGCCTACCGCGGCCAAGCCTGATCCGCGCCCCGGCCGCCGCTGCTGCCGGTTCGGCCGGGTAACCGGGCCGCTCACGTCCGCCGCGACACAGGACAGCGGCCACGGCGGCCCGTCACGGTGTGACATCGCCGGGCGAGTGGCCGGCCATGCGAGAAACGATCTCCCGCAGCCCTTTCCACGATTCGTCGTCGTCCTCGGAACCGCTGTGCGGCCGGCGGAAACGGTGGACGTACTCGGCCAGGTCGGTGAGATCCCAGCGCCTGCGGTACAACTCGAGCAGGTTCGGGCGCGGGGCCGATCCGGTCGCCGCGGCGTAGGCGTCCAGCAGGGATCCGTCGCCGGGGTCGAGATCCCACAGGTCGCGCTCGGGCGGCGCGAGAAGTGCGGTGTCCCAATCGATGAGCCGCCATCCCGCCGGCGTCAGCATGGTGTTGCCCGCGTGCGGCTCACCGTGGGTCACCACCGAATTCGTTGTCCTCGAAGATGTCTCGGTGGGCGGCTCGGAGCGTGCTTCCGCGACGAGCGCGTCGTAGCGCGCCCACGCTTCCCGGACGGCGGATACGTTGTCCGACAGCAGATTCGCCGTGCCTGCGGCATAGGGTCCGCAATCGGGAGCCGCGCCCGCCGAGGCCCACTCGACCTCGTCACGATGCGGGACGGCGAAATCGTCCGTCAGCACCGGCCCGCACACCGGCGCCCGATGTACCGCCACGATCATGTCGAGCACGGCCTGCCGGTGCCGCTCGTCCCGGAACTCACCCCAGCCGAACTGCCGGCCCGCCAGCAGCGGATAGCACGCCATCGCGAACCGCGTTCCGGCCCGGGCGATCACCTCACCCGCACCGCCCGGTACCGGAGCGACCACGAAGTCCAGTCCGCCGTCCCGGAGCGCCCGGGCCGTCCCCAGCGCGGCACCGAGCCGCCGGAATGCCTCGTCGACGGAATCGCCGGGCGACCGCCGCCGCACCTCCAGCTCGTCCACGGTCGCGAACCAGTTCGTCCCGTCGGCGCCGCGAACCCGCCAGTGGTGACTGCCGAATCCGACGGGCGCGTAGTCGATCTTCACCGCCTCGATCGCCCAGACCTCGGCCAGCACGTCCGATAGACAACGTTCCGACAGCGTGGACGGCGGAGTCAGCATGTCGGGGAGCATAGGTGGGCACCGCCTGCCACATCGACCGATTATTCCGCTGCGAGACCTCGCCTTGCTCACCAGCGTCGCGGATACATCGAGCGGAGCGGCAAGCCTGCCGCAGGATGCCGGCACACGCGTCACCGAAGCACGCGCACCTCGACCACGTGAACGAACACCTCCGGTACCGCACAGCCGTCGCCGCACATCCCCGGAGCCCAGGGTGACTCCACCGGGGCGTTACAGGCGTTGCGAAGGTCCGGCGAGCGGCGCGTTTTCCGTTGCACGCCAGCCGATTCCGTTGCGCGCCGGATGTTCCACAGCGCGAGCGGTCCCCGCTCGGCCGCTGCGCCCCCTCGGCGCGAGACGATTCACCCGCCCGCTCCGGAGTCCTGCGTTCTACTCAGCGCACGGCAACGACGACCTTGCCCGTGGCGGTGCGGTCGTCCAGGGCGGCGACCGCGGCGGCGGACCGCGCCAGCGGGTAGACGGCCGGCCGCGGCGGTGCGATCTTCCCCTCCGCCAGCAGCGGCTCCACCTCGGCCCACTGTTCCTGCAGGTAGCCCGGGTGCGTGCGGACCCACTCGCCCCAACCCGCGCCGACCACCTCGGCGTTCTTCAGCAGCAGCCGATTCACCTTCACCGTCGGGATGTCGCCCGCGGTGAAACCGACCACCAGCACCCGCCCGGCCGGTGCCAGGGACCGGATGCTGTCGGTGAAACGGTCGCCACCCACCGGATCCAGCACGATGTCGACGCCGCGGCCGTCGGTCAGCTCCTTGACCGCGTCCAGCCAGCCGTCCGACAGCACCACGTCGGTGGCGCCGTGGGCCCGCGCCACCTCCGCCTTCTCCTCGGTGCTCACGACCGCGACCACCCGGCCCGCACCCAGCGCCGCCGCCATCCGCAGGGTCGATGTGCCGACGCCGCCGGCGGCGCCGTGCACGAGCACCGTCTCGCCCGCGGCGATCCGGCCGCGGTTGCGCAGGCAGAAGTGCACGGTCAGGTCGTTGAACAGAATGCCGGCACCCGCCTCCAGCGAAATGTTGTCCGGCAGACGGAACACCATCTCCACGGGCGTCACCGCCACCTCGGCGATGGCATTGCCGAGCATCGTCAGGGCCACCACCCGATCGCCGGCCCGCACGTGCGCGCCCTCGGGCGCCGACCGCACCACCCCGGCGACCTCGCCGCCGACGACGAACGGCAGCTCGGGCTTCATCTGATAGAGCCCGCGCGTCATCAGCACGTCCGGGAAGGCGACACCGGCCGCGTGCACGTCGATGACCACGCCGCCCGGATAGGACACGGGCTCGGGAATGTCGACGACCTCGATGGCTTCCGGCCCCTCGAGCTTGCTCACCTGGGCTGCACGCATATATCTGGCCTCTCTGTCGACGGCTGCTCGCCAACAAGTTAACCGGTCTTCGCTCATTGCTGTCTACGGGACCACCTCATGTGGCTGTCCGCGGGGCCGCATTTTGTTAAGCTCATGCAGCTGAACTGAGCCGATGAGGGGGAGTCATGGCCGGTCCGAACGATTCGCCGACCACCGCGGTGCGCGTCGATCCCGGCGCGCTCAACACCTTTGCGAACACTCTGCGCGGCGAGGCCGACACGATCGGCAAGCTGAACCCCGGCCTCACGGACGCGGGTCCGGCACTACCCGGCACCGAGTGGGCGGCGGCATGCCAGCAGGCCGCGGATTCCGTCGGCCGGGCACTACAGCGCATCGGCGGCCGCCTGGTGGCGGTAGCCGACTCCGTCCAGCAGGCCGGCAAGGCCCTCGAACTCACCGACGAACAGTTCTCCGACACACTGCGGAAGGTCGCGGTACAGGGATGACGCTCACCATTACCGATGTGGAGCAATGGAATCCGGCGCTGCTGACCACGGCGGGCGCCGGGGTCGGCAAGCTGTCCGGAGATCTCGACCAGGCCGTGCTCGCGGGCGTGAACAGCACCCACTCCCTCGACTGGGACGGTAAGGCCGCCACCGCCGCCGACGACCGCATGACCGCCGAGAAGACCCGGGCCTCGGCGGTCAGCCAGGCGGTACTGCAGTTGCAGACCGCGCTGACGCAACAGGTGGAGAATCTGCAGCACGCCAAGGACGAGGTGCTGAAGCTGCGCAATCTGGCGGAGAACGCACCCGCCCCGCCGGGCCCGTTCCAGGTCGATGCCACCGGCACCGTGACGGCCGAGACCCGCAAGGAGTGGTTGCGCACCAACCTGCCCGACGGTCCCGACAAGGACAAGATGGTCCTGCAACAGGACGTCGAGGCCCAGCAGCGAACCGTCGAGCTGACCCGCGCGCTGGCCCAGGCGACCAATGTTTCCGAGGCGGCGATCCAGGCCGTGAACGCCGCGAAGACCCAAATCGACCAGGCGGGAACGGAATCGAGCGTCCCCGCGGGAGCCCCCGCACCGACCACCCCCGCCGCCACCGCACCTCCGAACGGATCGCCGGCTCCCGTGTCCTCGTCCACCACCGGTGGAACGGGCTCGTCCGGCTCGGCCTGGGGCAACGGCTCGCACGGCGGTGGCGGCCACCAGTCCAGCCTGTACTCCGGCGGCCACTCGTCCGGCTCCTACAGCGGGCCGACGAGCGGTGGCCCGCCCTCGATCACCCCGAGTGGCGATGTCGCCCAATGGGTCGCCCAGGCCAAACAGGTTCTGCTGGAGATGGGTTACCGGCCGGATCAGATCGATGAGCAGGCGCTCGCGGTGATCATCGAGAAGGAATCCGGCGGCAATCCGAACGCCATCAACCTGACGGATTCGAACGCCGCCGCAGGCCACCCGTCCAAGGGCCTGATGCAGACCATCGACAGCACATTCGGCTCGTACGCGGCGCCGGGGCACACCGATATCTGGAACCCGGTGGACAACATCGTGGCCGGAGCCCGGTACTCCATCGAGCGCTACGGCTCGGTCAGACACCCCGGTGTCGAGTCGTACATGTCGGGCGGCCAGTACCACGGCTACTAGGTGTGAGTAGAGCCATCTCGACGTAACGGTGTGACGTGCGCCCCGTAAAGTCATGTCACAGACAGCACCGCACGAGAATGCGGCATACCGTGCAGCGCGAGGAGCACCCGTGTCACTCGATGAGCCACTCGCCCCGCTTCCCCGGGAGGGCCCTGGCTTCGCCTCGGCGTGGCCGGTCCGGGCCGGCGATGTCGATCCCTACAGCCGGCTGCGGCTGGACGCCGTGGCCCGCTACCTGCAGGACGTCGCGTGGGAGGACCTGCACAGCAGCCCGATGCACCGCACCGATCCGAGCTGGATCGTGCGCCGCACCGTCGTCGACGTGCTGCGGCCGATCCTCTGGCCGGACCGGGTGGAGCTGCTGCGGTGGTGCTCGGCGTTGTCGACCCGCTGGACCAATATGCGGGTCCGGATCACCAGCGCCAACGGCGGCCTGATCGAGACCGCCGGATTCTGGATCAACATCAACGAGTCGACCAACATGCCCACCCGGATCAGCGACGAGGGCATGGCCCGGCTGGGCCGGACGGCCGAGGAACACCGCCTGCGCTGGCGTCCCTGGCTGACCGATGCCACCCCGGTGGAATCGGATACCGATCTGCCGTTCCCGGTGCGCGCCACCGATATCGACCAATACAACCACGTCAACAACGCCGTGTACTGGCAGGCGGTGGAACACTTCCTGGTCGACTACCCGAAACTGGTGGCCGGACCGCATCGCGCGGTGATCGAGTACATCGCCCCCGTGCTGTCGCGCCAGCACATCAGCGTGCGCAGCCGCTACGAGCCGGGCGACCGCACCGGACATCCGCTGCTGCGCCTCTGGTTCGTGGTCGGCGGCGACACCACGACGACGGTGCGCATCGGGCCGCTCCCAGGCTGAGACCATCGAGCCACCCACAGCCTGAGCCCGTTGCGCCCTCTCCGCCCGAACCCACCGGGGCGCCTCCAGGGTGAGTCCACCGCTGCGGGCCCGAACCCACCGGGCCCCTCTCCGGGGCTGAACTCTTCGGGCCGCTCACGAACCGAGTCGCCACATGTCTCGGCGGCCCGTCCGGCCGAGCCCGGCCGCCGACGCAGCCGGGCCCGAGCCGACGGAACTATCCCCGCGCGGCCTCGAGCAGGTCCTCGCGGGTGGTGAACTTGACCCGCGGCCGCCCGCCGGACTTGCCGGCGTTGCGCTCCGCCGCATCGATGGCCTTCCAGCCCTCGCGGTCGACCAGATCCGGCTGCCGCTGTGCGAGCAGCGCCTTCAGCGCGGCCCGATCACCCTGCGGCACGGTCAGTTTGCCCGAGGTGAAGTCGTCGAGCAGTTGCTCGACGGTCTCGGTGGCGTCGACCCGGTTGGAGCCGATGACGCCGCGCGGGCCGCGCTTGATCCACCCCGAGACGTAGACGCCGGGCAGGTGCGAACCGTCGGCGATCACCCGGCCGTGCTCGTTCGGCACCACCGCGGCGCGATCGTCGAACGGCAGATCCGCCACCGGTTGACCGCGATAGCCGATGGACCGCAGTACCAGCGAGGCCGGCAGCGTCTCGGTGCGGTCGGTGGCACGGGCGGCCAGCTTTCCGTCCTCCGCGACCAGTTCGTTGTGCGCGAACTCCACCGCCTCGACCCGGTCGGCACCCGTGAGGGCGGTCGGCGAGGCCAGGTAGCGGAACACGATGCGCCGTTTCGCCGGATCCGGCGTCTGGGCCGCATACTCCTGCGCCAGCTGATACTTCAGGCGCAGCGAGGGCTCGACGTCCGGATCGTCCAACTGCGCCTGGCTTTCCGGGTCCAGCTCCAGTTCGGCCTCGTCGATGACGACGTCGACGCCCGGCAGGTGCGCCAGCGCCAGGAACTCCGGCGAGGTGTAGGCGGCCTGCAGCGGGCCGCGGCGGCCGAGCACGACGACCTCGCGGATGTTGCTCTGCCGCAACGCGTCCAGGGCGTGATCGGCAATATCGGTCTTGGCCAGCTCGTCCGGCGGCAGGGTCAGCACCCGGGCCACGTCGAGGGCGACGTTGCCGTTGCCCACGACGACCGCCCGCTCGCCCGACAGATCGAAGCTGCGGTCCGATTTGTCGGGGTGCCCGTTGTACCAGGCCACGAACTCGGTGGCGGAGTGGCTGCCGGGCAGATCCTCACCGGGGACGTCCAGCGACCGGTCGCTGGACGCGCCCACCGCGTAGATCACCGCGTGGTGGTGCGCCAGCAGCTCGTCGTGCGAAATGTGGCTACCCACCTCGACATTCAGATGGTACTGCAGCGTCTCGCGGCGGAAGGCGCTCTCGAACATGCCCGACACCGCCTTGGTGCCGGAATGGTCGGGCGCCACACCGGCGCGCACCAGCCCCCAGGGCGTGGGCAGCCGGTCGAACATCTCCACCTCGACGTCGGCCCGCCGCAGCAGTTCCTCGGCGGCGTAGCAGGCCGCCGGGCCCGCGCCGACGATCGCGACGCGCAGCGTGCCCAGTTCCTTCGGCGGGCGCGCGGGTGTCACCAGCGGGTCGAAATTCGACTCCAGCGGGTGACGCTCGAAGTACGCGGCGTTGATATCGCGGAACCTGGCCAGGGAGGCGGTCAGATCGTCCTCGGAGAAGATGGCCTCCACCGGGCAGGCATCCACGCACGCGCCGCAGTCGATGCAGGTGTCGGGGTCGATGTAGAGCTGTTCTGTCGTCGCGAACTCGGGTTGTTCCGGAGTCGGACGAATGCAATCGACCGGGCACTCGGGTACGCAGCTGGCGTCGTTGCAACAACGCTGCGTGATCACATAGGCCATATCTCGCAGATCCTCGAAACATCCATGGTCTGTACTCCACCCGGGGGTTGGGTGGGGCATGCATCACACCGCCGGCGATGTGCCGGCGAATGTGACACCACCCATCAGTGTGCCTCGAGAGTGAGCTGTCTCTCCGCGCAGGAGGGTGTCGTGCAACACATCGGGGCCCTCACGACGGCTTACGGTATTGCCATGGTGCGGAATCTGATCCTGATGCGGCACGGCAAATCCAGCTATCCACCGGGTGTGACCGATCACGAGCGCCCCCTGGCGCCGCGCGGCCGGCGCGAGGCCGGGCTGGCCGGCGACTGGCTGCGCTCGGCCCTGCCGCCGGTCGATGCCGTGCTCTGTTCGGACGCCGCCCGCACCCGCGAGACGCTGGCCGCCACCGGAGTCACCGCCCCGGTGTCGTATGAACCGGCCATCTACGAGGCATCGCCGCAGGCGCTGATCGACCTCGTCCGGCTCGGCGACGACGACGTGCGGACGCTGCTGCTGATCGGGCACGCACCCGGAATGCCCGCGACGGCCTGGGAACTGGCGGCGAACCGCGACTCCGCACCGGCCGAGGAACTCAGCCGGAAGTTCCCCACCTCGGCGCTCGCGGTGCTGGAATTCGGTCGGCCGTGGGCCGACGTGGACCCGGGGACGGGAGAGCTCGTGCGATTCCACGTGCCTCGCTGATCGATCGGTGCGGGCGTCGGGTCAGCGCACGAACTTGCCGCGCACCACCACGACGACGCCCAGCACAACCAGCGCGAGGAACGCGACGAACCAGTTCGTCAGCGCCCAGACGACGCCCAGCACGATGAGCACCGGCACCGCCGCGATCGCGGCGATCACCGGATTTTCCTTGACCGTCTCGAAGGCCGAGCGGGCCCTCGTACGATCGATCTCTTTGGCCATGTGTCCAGAGTATGCCGATTCGCCGGAACCTGTCGGTGCCCGGTGGAATGCTCCCTGCATGGATTGGAAAATCGAACTCGTCGCCATCCCCGTCACGGATGTCGACCGCGCCAAGGAGTTCTACACCCGCATCGGCTTCCACGCCGACTTCGACGAAAGCCCCACCCCCGACATCCGCTTCGTGCAACTGACCCCGCCGGGGTCGGGGTGCTCGATCTGTCTCGGCCGGGGCATCACCGATGCGGCGCCGGGCAGCGTGGAAGGCATGCAGGTGGTTGTCGCCAGCGCGGAACAGGCGTACGGGCAACTCGTCGCCGCCGGCGTGCCTGCTACCCCTGTGAAGGACGAGGGCTGGGGGCTGTTCACCTACTTCGCCGATCCCGACGGCAACAAGTGGGCGGTGCAGGAATTGCCGCAGCGGGAGTGATCGCGCTTGCTTGGAGTGCACTCCAGGTCGGTACCGTCGTAGGCGGAGATCGCAGGAGGCGAAGGCAATGGGTGTGACGGTACCGCAGGAGATCGACCAGACCGAGTACGAACGTCCGCGCTACTCCATCGGCGAGGCCGCCGAGCGCTCCGGCCTGAGCCGGGACACGCTGCGCTGGTACGAGCGGATCGGGCTGATGGACTACGTCGGCCGCGACTCCGGCGGCAAACGCCGCTTCAGCGACCGCGACCTGAACTGGCTGCACCTGATCAGCCGCCTTCGCCTCACCGGCATGTCCGTCGCCGACATGCTGCACTACGCCGAGCTGGTCCGGGCCGGCGACGTGACGACGCCGCAGCGGCTGCAGATGTTCCGCGACACCCGCGCAGATGTGCTGGAACGCATCGACGAGCTGCGTCAGACCCTGGCCGTGCTGGACCACAAGATCACCCTGTACGAGGGCCGGGTCGCCACCATGCAGCCCGCGGCCGAACCGGCCGTGCACGCCTGATCCGGACAACTCTCCGAAGGCGCCCCGGGGTACCGCGAGACCCGGCTACGATGCCAGGCGATATGCGATCTCCCGCCGATGCACGCCTCGGATCGACGCGCGGAACTCCGGACAGGTCCGCGCGCTTGACAGCGCGCCGTGGGCCGCCCACCGCACCGGCGCCGCGGCGGGACGCGAGCGCGCGCCGATGGCCGGGCTGCCCCGGCGTCCTGTCCGCGCGGTGGCCGACGGACCTGTCGGCGGTGCCGGAGCAGGCCGAGCCGTGGCCATCACCGCACCACCCGGCGAGCAGCTCCCGGAGCGTGGGTATCCTTGCGCGGCAACCCATGTCGACCGTGCGCCCGTCGCCGGCCGAGCCACGACGACCGTCGGCGCAGTCGATCGCGGGTCGATCACGAACAGGTATCCGGCACGGGCATGGAAGGAGTGGTGAAGCGATGACCGAACAGGTCGTGACCACGGCCGTTGTCCGCAACGCGGCACAGCACCGCTACGAGGTGTGGTACGGCGACAAGCTGGCCGGTTTCACCGAGTTCCGGGAGCCGGGCGACGAGACCGTGTTCATCGACACCGAGATCGACGGCGAATTCGGCGGCAGGGGGCTGGGCAGCGCGCTGATCCGCGACGCGGTCGCGGATGCCGCCGCCCGCGGTCGCACCCTCGTCCCGCGATGCCCGTTCGTGAAGAACTGGCTGGACAAGCATCCGGAATACGACGCGCACGTGGCGGGCAAGAGCGCCGGGTAGCCGACCGGCCCCGGCCGTAGAACCGCATCCATCGGTCTGTCAACGGCCACCCGACCTCGGGGGACAGATCCGGCATCGTGACAACCTCGGCTCCGACGTGCGGATCGAACCCGGTCGGCCGAACCTGATGACGTCGAGCTGCGGGACAGCGCACTCCGGGTACACCGAACACCGCGTACACCCGAACACCGCGGCGCGGTGGCCTACCGGGGAGGGATCCCGTTGTCCGCCCAGCCGTCGGCACGGTGGAAAGACGCACCGTCCGAAGAGGTCTCGCCGACCATCGACTGAGTCCCGATGACCCGCAACAGATCCAGCTTCTCTTGCGCGTCGGTGCCCGGTCTCGGATAGAGGACCAGGAGCTTCTGCGAGGCATTCGGGGTGACCAGCGTCTCGCACATCAGGTCCACCAGGCCCACCTGCTCGTGGATGACACGCTTGGCATCCGTGATCCGCACGGCCACTTCGTGTTCGGACCACAGCCGCTCGAAATCGGCACTGGCGGAACGCAGTCGAGCGACGAGCTTGTCGACGTCGGCATCACCGGACCGGCGGGCCGCCGTCGCCCGCAGGTCGGCGACATGCTGGCGGGTCAGGCGATCCCAGTCCTCCGCGGGCACCCGGTGGGGCACCGTCGGATCGGTGAACCACCGCCACAGCAGGCAGCGGTCCAGGCCCGTGCGCCCGGACTCGTCGCCCATCAGGATGATGTGCATCCGGTTCTGCACCAGAATCTCGCCGAGATCGGAGACCACGCAGGCCGGGGAGTCGTCCAGCTTGTTCAGCAGATGCAGCAGGCCGGGGCCGACGTGCCGGTTACCGCCGCGTTCGGGCGCCGGGTGATCGCACAGGTGGAACAGGTGATCGCGTTCGTCGTCGGTGAGTCGCAGGGCACGCGCCAGCGCGCCGAGCACCTGCACCGACGGGCGCGGGCCGCGGGACTGTTCGAGCCGGGTGTAGTAGTCGGTCGACATGCCCGCGAGCACGGCCACCTCGTCGCGCCGCAGCCCCGGGGTGCGGCGGCGCAGGCCGGGCAGCAGGCCGACATCCGCCGGTTGCAGCTGTTCGCGGCGGCGACGCAGGAAATCGGCAAGATCGTCGCGGTCCATGTTCCCACTGTCCTCTCCGGCCGGGCCGGAAGCCAGGGATCGCCGATCCCCCGATATCGGGTCTCTCCCCGGTATCGAGGAACCCGAACACGATGAGACGCATGACAAACATCGACACGATACGGCTCGGCGCCACCGGCCCCGCCGTCGGCCGCCTGGGCCTCGGCGGGATGAGCATGTCCGGCGCATACGGCAGCGCCGACGAGAAGGAATCCCTCGCCACCCTCCACGCCGCCCTGGATTCGGGCGCCAACCTCATCGACACCGCCGACTTCTACGGCTCGGGCCACAACGAGATGCTCATCGCCCGCGCCCTCGCCGACCGGCCGCGCGAGGACTATCTCCTGAGCGTCAAGTTCGGCGCGCTGATGGGGCCGGGGACCCGGTGGGGCGGGGTCGACACCCGCCCCGAGGCCATGCGCAACTTCCTGGCGTCCTCCCTGCAACGGCTGGGCGTCGACCATATCGATATCTACCGGCCCGCCCGGCTGGATCCGGCCGTACCGATCGAGGACACCGTCGGCGCCATCGCGGAGATGGTGCAGGCCGGGTACGTGCGCCACATCGGCCTGTCCGAGGTCGGCGCGGACACCCTGCGCCGGGCCGCGGCCGTCCACCCGATCGCCGACCTGCAGATCGAGTACTCGCTGATGTCCCGGGGCATCGAGGACCGGATCCTGCCGACCGCCCGCGAACTCGGCGTCGGGATCACCGCCTACGGGGTGCTGTCGCGGGGTCTGCTCAGCGATTCGATGCGCGGACGAAACTCGTTCGCGCCCAACGATTTCCGACAGTACAGCCCGCGCTTTCAGGGCGCGAACCTCGCCACCAACCTAGGGCTGGTGGAGGCGCTGGCGAAGCTCGCCGAACGGCACGCAATCACGGTGGCCCAGTTGGCCATTGCCTGGGTGCTGTCCCGCGGGACCGACATCGTCCCGGTCATCGGCGCACGCCGGGTCGAGCGCTGGGCGGAAGCCGCTGCCGCCCTGGATGTTTCGCTGTCCGCCGACGAGCTGGCCGAGATCGAGGCCGCGGCTCCGGTGGAGCAGGTGGCCGGCGAGCGCTACGCGGCGGCCCAGATGGCGAACCTCGACAGCGAGCAGCCGGCGCCGTGACCGCCGGGTAGTGCGCGACGCCGCCGGCCGGGCACACACGGCCGGCGGCACGGTCACCGGCGCGGCCGGATCACCGCCGTGAACGACGCCGCCGCAACGGATTTCCCGGTGCTGTCGGCAATATCCACCGGCACGGCCAGCTCGATCGGGGTGCGCGCCGCGATATCGGCGCGGGTCCGCTCGATGGTCTCCGCGGACAGCTCGGCGGTGGCGCGGAACGGGCCCGCCTCCCCCTTGGCCCGGGCCAGGTATTCGATCCGGCCGTCCCGGGCGACGATGAACGTCTCCCCCATCAGATCCACGATTCCGGAGATCGAGGCGCCCATGGCCGCCGTTTCGGCCAGCCCGAACAGGATCGCGGCATGCACATCCCCGTTGTGGTTCAGATGTTCCGGCTTCGGCTCCATCGCCACCACGTTGCGCCCGCGCCGATACTCCACCCCGTCGATACCGGCGTACTGGATGAACCCGAGCTTCTTGAACCCGTCCATCACCAGCGCGCCCATTGCCGCGTCGTCCATCGTCACTCCCGTCCGATTGAAACAAGTTCTAGTTTTCATACCCGGACGACCCCCTTGCTGTCCATCGGCCGGGCCACTCACCGCCCACAACGGCAAGCCCCGCGAGCAGTCCGGCGACCCCGAATTCGAACCGAGCCGCGGCGCCGGGCTCCTGGGCCTCCAGGATGCGGCGAGGGAAGTGCGGGCACCGGCCGGTCGACCGCCTGCCGCCCATACACCCCGACGGATGCGCGCGACTCCGGCCACCGCTCGGCGACAGCTCCCGGCTCGACAGCCGGGGCTTACGGGCTGGGGTACGACGGTGGCAGCGGATATCCGCGTTCGGACAGGACGTTGCGCAACACGTCGGGGCGGTTGGTGATGAGGCCGTCCACACCGAGGTCGAGAAGCGCCGCCATGGTCGCGGAATCGTCGATGGTCCACGGGATCACGCGCATCCCGTTCCGGTGCGCCGCCCGCACCAGCTCGGCGGTGGTGAACGCCTGGTAGCCGGGTTCGGTGACCGTGCCGTCCTGCGGATCACCGTGCACCGGTGAGACGACCTCGGCGCCGAAAGATGTTGCCGCGGCGACGAATTTCTCCTGCGGCGAGCCCGGGTAGTCGTCGATATCGATGCCGCCCAGCCACGGGCTGGGACCGGGTTCACCCACCCGCAGGCTCTTCTGCCCGTCGGTGAGCGCGACCAGGGGCAGTTCTGGCGCCACCTCCCGCATCCGCATCAGCGAGCCCCAGTCGAAACTCTGGATGGTGACCTGGGGTCCGATACCGGCGCGATGGATCTCGTCCGCGACGACCCGCACGAACCGCTCACGCGGCGCGGTCTGCTCCGGCGCGGCGGCCTCCACCTTGGTCTCGATGTTCAGCCGCACCCCGTCGGCCCGGTATCGCCGCACCAGATCGAAGACCTCGGAGAGCACGGGCATGCGCGCGCCCGGCGCGGTCCGCTGCTCCGGGTGGTCCGGCTGCTGCTTCGAGCCGCAGTCGATCGTGCGCACCTGCGCCAGCGTCAGGTCCCGGATGTAGGTGGCGGGGGGAACGTACGGGAACATCGGGTCCCCGGGAAAGGCCGGTGCGGTATCCACACACTTCGCCGGGTTCGGATCGCGATCGTGCGTCACCACCGCGAATCCGTCCGCGGTGATCTGCACATCCAGCTCCAGCGTGCTCACCCCGAGCTCGAGCGCGTTCGCGAAGGCCGGCAGCGTGTTCTCCACCACCAACCCCAGCCCGCCGCGGTGCGCCTGCAGATCGAACGACCGAGGTCCGTCCGCCGACGCGAACCCGGGTACGGCCGCGAACGCCAACGCCGCCGCGGCAGATCGAATCCACATCCGTCGCACGTTCCCCATCCTGCTGGGCACCACCCCACACCCGGTGAAGTACACCTGAACACCCCGCGAACTCCGCGCCGCGCCGGACTCGGACCGCCGTGTCGGCAGTGCACCCACGACCGGGCGCGCGACCCGGAACGTTCTCCGGACACCGGTGGACGGATCACGGCCGACGACCATCGGCGGCCGATCGCTACGCAGACCCGCCCGGCACCCGGGATCCGTTCGCGTACAACAGGAACCGGCCACGAATACCACACAGGACGGCGCTCACGGCCCGACGTGCGGACCGGCCCCGCCTCTCACTTCCGGCGAGCGCGGTAGGCGGCGACGGCGTTCCGGTTACCGCAGGTAGTACTGCAATACCGACGGGAACGATTGCGGGAGATATCGAAAACTATTCCTGCGCAGGATGAATCGGCGCATATCGACAGCCTGCTCAACTCGTCGGCACGAATCAGGTCGATCATGGCCATGGCGGTCTCGACCGCGATACGGACCGGCAGCGGCGCCCCGGACGACACGGCGTGCACGTGATAGTCGACGTCTCCGTGCCGCACCAGCTGCGGCAGCGCACGGTGTTCGGCGAGGGTCTCGTTCACCAACCGCACCGCGGTATCGCGATCACTGGTCAGCAGGCGACGCAGCGGTGCCCGCAGGGCACGGACGGCCCCGAGCTCCGCGGCGTCACCGGCATGCACCCCGGTATAGGCGTGGTCGGCGAAAAACTCATCGAGCTGGGCTGTCTCGGTCATCGTGTCCGGTTCCACCGCCGAGTTCACCAGCGCCACCGCCGCGGCCATCGACGCCACGGTGTCATGAGCAAAAGTCATGTTGACAGATTACCAACCGCCCCATAGCGTCATTAGCCATGACGACGTTGACTCATGACAGACCGGTCGGCGCCCGGACCGGACTCGGGTTGGTCCTCGCGGCCGCGTCGGCCTCGTCGTTCGGATTGTCGGGCCCGCTGGCGCGCGGACTGATGGACGCCGGCTGGAGCGCCGCGACGGTCGTGGCGGTGCGCGTCCTGCTGGCCGCGGCGGTAGTCGCTCCCGTGGCCGCGGTCCAGCTTCGTGGACGATGGAACCTACTGCGGCGCAACATATCCCTGATCTGCTGGTACGGCCTGCTCGCGGTGGCCGGCACTCAGCTGGGCTACTTCAACGCCGTCGCCCACATGCAGGTCGGGGTGGCGCTGCTGATCGAGTACACCGCGCCGATCGCGGTCGTGGGCTGGCTGTGGTTCCGGCACCGCCAGCGCCCGGGAGCGCTGACGGTGGTCGGCGCGGCGCTCGGGATCGCGGGGCTGTTCCTGGTCCTCGACCTGCGATCGGGCCTGTCCGCCAGCTGGGTGGGCATCGCCTGGGCGCTGGGGGCGATGGTCGGCGCGGCGGGTTACTTCGTGCTGTCGGCGCACGGCGACGGCTCGCTTCCCGGCACGGTTCTCGCCACCGGCGGCCTGCTGATCGGCGGACTCGGACTGCTCGCGGCGGGCGCCGCCGGCATCCTTCCGATGTCCGCGACCACCGATACCGTTGCCTTCCAAGGATTTACGACGCAGTGGTGGGTGCCCCTGCTGGTCCTCGGCCTGGTGACCGCGGCCATCGCCTACGTCACGGGCATCGCGGCGACCCGCCTGCTGGGGTCCCGGCTGGCATCCTTCATCGCCCTCGCCGAGGTCCTCGCCGCCCTGATCTTCTCCTGGTTGCTGCTGGGCGAAACCCCGCGGCCCATCCAGTTCCTCGGCGGCGCGCTGATTCTCGCCGGGGTCGTGACCGTGCGCCGCGGTGAGCCCGGATAGGGCGCCGATCTTGTCGGTCGTGCCCGCTACCGTAAGGGCGCCTCATTCACGGAGGCTATGACAAGGGGGATCAGATGAAGGACCTGCCACTCTCGGAAGCCACGGCACAGCGGATTCAACTGGCCCTGATCGGCCGGGCAAGCTTCAATTCCTTCGACGGCCCACGGGTGGTCGCCGGTCTCGAGAAACATCAAGAACTCTGGCTGGCCACCTGCATGGACCGCATCGGCCTGCACTGGCGTGACGAGCCGGAATGCCTTCCCAGCGGATCATTGATCAAACTCCGCGACCTGCACCACAACCACTGGAACGTCGACACCCTCTTCATCCTGACCGAAAACCCGTACAACGCAAGAAAACTGGCCCGCATAGCCGTCGACGACCACTGGCACGCCGACGACATCACCGTCCACACCACCGACGAAACCCGCGACGCCCTCGGCATGGGCCTCTGCAACTACGGCCTACTCAGCCTGTGGTGGGACTGACCAGCCGCGACCAGTAAGCTCGCTCGAGATCCACGACGACGGTCTTGTACCAGGGGCTCGACCGGCACCTGACACAAGACCGTCTCGTGCCACTGACGACGAGAGCGGAGACGGTTGTCGGCCCGAGTGACCGGCCGGACTATTTCGACGAGTACCCCAGCGCCAGACCTCGGTGGATCGGATAACTCATGTCGCGCCACGTATTCGAGGCGTGTCGCGACCGGTGGCTACGGCCGCGACGAATCACCAAGTGACGACGAATCACCAAGTGACTTCGGGTAGTTCGATATCGATCGGGAACGGACGGTCGATTCGGAGCTGCTTGCGGAAGACGCCGCTCGGTGTGTAGCAGCCGCCTTCCGGCAGCAATTCGAAGGTGTAGACAGCCATCTCGTCGTTCTCGTTCTCGACCCGCCAGAAGTACTTGATACCGGCCTCGGCATACTGCACGGGCCGTAACTTGCGGTCTTTCGTCTTGGTGCGAGACGACACCACTTCGATGGCCAGGTGCACATCCTCGGGCTCGAACAGCAGACTGTCCGATCGAACGGCCTCGCGCGACACTGCCAGCACGTCGGGCTCCGGCACGCTGCCCCCCAGATTGATACCCTTCTCGGTCGCAACCACAAGAGGACGGGGAGCGACCGCGCGTAGGGCGAACTTGAGTATGTCGACGACCTCATCGTGCCAGTGTGTGGCGGGCGCCATCATCACGACGTCACCATCCAGCAGTTCGAAGCGCCCATCGACAACTTCTATCAGACGGGGGAGGTCCGCAGCGGTGAATCCGTCGGGCGGCGGCGTCGGCAACAGCACCATCCGGCCACGGATAGGCTCGTCGAAGTCGTGCTGTGCGACGGTCATATCGAGCAGACTACCCGTCTGACCGAATCAGTTTCGGATCAGTTTCCGATCGGATTCGGATTCGAGGTGATCGGTTTCGGATCCGACCGGTTCACAGCCAGCGGCCCGATCGGATCGAGTCCGTGCCCGACGCGGACCGACGACAGCACCCCGAACAGCGTTCGACCCCCGCTCCGGGAAGGGAGCGGGGGTCGAATGCTGTTGGTGTCTACCGGATTATCGGTAGTCGCTGAATCCGTAGTCGTCCAGCGGGACGGCCGCACCCGTGGTCTGGCCGAAGCCGTCCGGGGTGTAGTAGGTGTCGTCGTAGGACGGCACCGCGTAGGCGGCCGCGCGGGCCTCCTCGGTCGGCTGCACCTGGATGTTGCGGTAGCGGTTGATGCCGGTACCGGCCGGGATCAGCTTGCCGATGATCACGTTCTCCTTCAGGCCGATCAGCCGGTCGGAGCGGCAGTTGATCGCCGCGTCCGTCAGCACTCGGGTGGTCTCCTGGAAGGAGGCCGCCGACAGCCACGAATCGGTGGCCAGCGACGCCTTGGTGATACCCATCAGCACCGGACGACCCGAGGCCGGCTCGCCGCCCTCGGCCACGACGCGGCGGTTCGAGGCCTCGAAGTCCGACCGCTCGACCAGCGAACCGGGCAGGAACTCCGTCGCACCCGAGTCGATGATCGTGACGCGACGCAGCATCTGCCGGACGATGACCTCGATGTGCTTGTCGTGGATGGACACACCCTGCGACCGGTACACCTCCTGGACCTCCTGGACCAGGTGGACCTGCACCTGACGCGGGCCCATCACGCGCAGCACCTCGTGCGGATCCGCCGAACCCTCCAGCAGCTGCTGACCGACCTCGACGTGGTCGTTGTCGGCGAGCAGGCGCTCGGAGCCGTCGTCGTGCTTGAACACCCGCAGCCGCTGACGCTTCGACAGCTTGTCGTAGAGCACCTCCTCCGAACCGTCGTCCGGAATGATGGTGATCTTGTAGAAGCGGTCGTCGTCCTCCAGCCGCACCCGGCCGGAGACCTCCGCGATCGGCGCCTTGCCCTTCGGCACGCGGGCCTCGAACAGCTCCTGCACACGAGGCAGACCACCGGTGATGTCGTCACCGGCGACACCACCCTGGTGGAACGTGCGCATGGTCAGCTGGGTACCCGGCTCACCGATGGACTGGGCGGCGACGATACCCACGGCCTCGCCGACGTCCACGAGCTTTCCGGTCGCCATCGAGCGGCCGTAGCACATCGCGCATACGCCGGTGCCCGACATGCAGGTCAGCACCGAACGCACCTTGACCTCGGTGACGCCGGCCTCGAGCAGCGCGTCGATCGCCGGATCGCCGATGTCGTGGCCCTTCTCGACCACCACGTTGCCCTTGGCATCGACGATGTCGATGGCCGCGGTGCGGGCGTAGGTACTGGTCTCCACGTGCGGGTCGCGGATCAGCGAGCCGTCGGGGCCCTTCTCCGCGATTCGCACGTTGATGCCGCGCTCGGTACCGCAGTCCTCCTCGCGGACGATGACGTCCTGCGACACGTCCACCAGACGACGGGTCAGGTAACCCGAGTCGGCGGTGCGAAGCGCGGTGTCGGCCAGGCCCTTTCGCGCACCGTGGGTGTTGATGAAGTACTCCAGCACCGTCAGGCCCTCGCGGAAGGAGGACTTGATCGGCCGCGGGATGAACTCACCCTTCGGGTTGGTCACCAGACCCTTCATGCCCGCGAGGGTACGAGTCTGGGTGAAGTTACCCGTGGCGCCCGAATCGACGATCGTGATGATCGGGTTGTCGGGCGGGTAGTGCGTGCGCAGGGCCTTACCGACCTCTTCGGTGGCCTCCTGCCAGATCTTCACCAGGGCGTTGTTGCGCTCCTGGTGATCGAGCGCACCGCGCTGGTACTTCTTCTCGATCTGGTCGGACTGCTGCTCGTAGCGCTCCATGATGTCGGCCTTCTCCGGCGGAACGAGCACGTCCGACATGGAGACGGTGACACCCGAACGCGTGGCCCAGTAGAAGCCCGCGTCCTTGAGCTTGTCGACGGTCTGCGCAACCACGATCATCGGGTAGCGCTCGGCGAGATCGTTGATGATCGCCGCCTGCCGCTTCTTCGGCATGATCTCGTCGATGAACGCGTAGTCCGCCGGCAGCAGATCGTTGAAGATCACCCGGCCCAGCGTGGTCATGGTGTTCCACGCGTCGCCCGGGCGCCAGCCGTCGGGGAACAGCTCGGCCTCGACGTTCTTCGGCGGACGCTGATCGGTCAGCCGGACCTTGATCAGCGACTGCACGGTCAGCTCGCCGCGGTCGACCGCCATCTGGGCCTCGGCCGGCGAGGAGTACACGCCGAACTCCGGCTCGTCCTTGGTGGCCGCCCGGTACTCGCCCGCGGCGCCCTCCACCCGACGGGTCAGGTAGTACAGGCCGGTCACCATGTCCAGGCGGGGCATGGCCAGCGGCCGGCCGGACGCCGGGGACAGGATGTTGTTCGACGACAGCATCAGGATGCGGGCCTCGGCCTGCGCCTCCGCGGACAGCGGCAGGTGCACGGCCATCTGGTCACCGTCGAAGTCGGCGTTGAACGCCTCACACACCAGCGGGTGCAGCTGAATGGCCTTGCCCTCCACCAACAGCGGCTCGAAGGCCTGGATACCCAGGCGGTGCAGGGTGGGCGCGCGGTTGAGCAGCACCGGATGCTCGGCGATGACCTCTTCGAGGACATCCCACACCTGGGACCGCTGCCGCTCCACCATCCGCTTGGCGGACTTGATGTTCTGCGCGTGGTTCAGGTCGACCAGGCGCTTCATCACGAACGGCTTGAACAGCTCCAGCGCCATCAGCTTCGGCAGACCGCACTGATGCAGCTTCAGCTGGGGACCGACCACGATGACCGAACGGCCGGAGTAGTCGACGCGCTTACCCAGCAGGTTCTGACGGAAGCGGCCCTGCTTGCCCTTCAGCAGATCCGACAGCGACTTCAGCGGGCGGTTACCCGGTCCGGTAACGGGCCTGCCGCGGCGGCCGTTGTCGAACAGGGCGTCCACCGACTCCTGCAGCATCCGCTTCTCGTTGTTGACGATGATCTCGGGCGCACCCAGATCGATCAGCCGCTTGAGGCGGTTGTTGCGGTTGATGACGCGGCGGTACAGGTCGTTCAGGTCGGAGGTGGCGAAGCGGCCACCGTCCAGCTGCACCATCGGGCGCAGCTCCGGCGGGATCACCGGGACGGCGTCGAGCACCATGCCCATCGGCGAGTTGCCGTTGGTCTGGAACGCGGCGACCACCTTCAGGCGCTTCAGGGCGCGAAGCTTCTTCTGCCCCTTGCCCGTCCGGATGGTCTCGCGCAGGTTCTCGGCCTCGGCCTCGATGTCGAAGTTCTCCATCAGCTTCTGGATGGCCTCGGCCCCCATCGCGCCGGTGAAGTACTCGCCGTAACGGTCCTGCAGCTCGCGGTAGAGCACCTCGTCCACGATCAGCTGCTTCGGGGACAGCTTGGTGAAGGTGCTCCAGATCTCGTCCAGCCGGTCCAGCTCGCGCTGGGCACGATCGCGCAGCTGGCGCATCTCGCGCTCGCCGCCGTCCTTGACCTTGCGCCGGACGTCCGACTTCGCGCCCTCGGCCTCCAGCTCGGCGACGTCGGCCTCGAGCTTCTGGGCGCGCGCCTCGAGATCCGCGTCGCGCTGGTCGGTGACGGCCTTCTTCTCGACGTCCATCTCCGCCTCGAGCGTGGACAGCTCGTTGTGGCGCAGGTCGTCGTCGACGGTGGTGATGACGTAGGCGGCGAAGTAGATGATCTTCTCGAGATCCTTCGGCGCCAGGTCCAGCAGGTAGCCCAGGCGCGAGGGCACGCCCTTGAAGTACCAGATGTGGGTGACCGGAGCGGCCAGCTCGATATGGCCCATCCGCTCGCGGCGCACCTTGGCGCGCGTCACCTCGACACCACAGCGCTCGCAGATGATGCCCTTGAAGCGCACACGCTTGTACTTGCCGCAGTAGCACTCCCAGTCCCGGGTGGGACCGAAGATCTTCTCGCAGAACAAGCCGTCCTTCTCCGGCTTGAGCGTGCGGTAGTTGATGGTCTCCGGCTTCTTGACCTCGCCATAGGACCACTGGCGGATATCTTCGGCGGTGGCCAAGCCGATCCGGAGTTCATCGAAGAAGTTGACGTCTAGCACGTAACTTCCTTTCCCCTGGTGGGATTGATTTCGAGCAAGTTCTCAATCGTCGTAATCAAGTGCCCGGCCCCGACTCCGTCATTCCGGCGTGCTTTCGGCCGGAATCTCGCGAGGTCCCGGCCGAAAGCGTGCCGGGACGACGGAGTCGGGCGGACCATCACTGCGCCAGGTCGTCGACCGTTGCAGCCTCGTTGCGGGACAGGTTGATTCCCAGGTTCGCCGCGGCGCGCTCCAGGTCCTCGTCCTCGCCTTCGCGCAGCTCGATCGCCGCGCCGTCGGACGACAGCACCTCGACGTTGAGGCACAGCGACTGGAGTTCCTTGAGCAGCACCTTGAACGATTCGGGGATGCCCGGTTCGGGGATGTTCTCGCCCTTGACGATGGCCTCGTACACCTTGACGCGGCCGACCACGTCGTCGGATTTGATGGTGAGCAGTTCCTGCAGGGTGTAGGCGGCGCCGTAGGCCTGCATGGCCCAGCACTCCATCTCGCCGAATCGCTGGCCACCGAACTGTGCCTTACCGCCGAGCGGCTGCTGGGTGATCATCGAGTACGGGCCGGTCGAGCGGGCGTGGATCTTGTCGTCGACCAGATGGTGCAGCTTGAGGATGTACATGTAGCCGACCGCCACCGGGTAGGGGAACGGCTCACCCGAACGACCGTCGAACAGCGTCGCCTTACCGTCGGAGTGCACCATCGTCTCCCCGTCGCGGTTGGGCAGGGTGGAGCCGAGCAGACCGGTCAGCTCGTCCTCCTGCGCACCGTCGAACACCGGGGTGGCGATATTGGTGTCGGCCTCCTGGCCCCACATGTCCTCGGGCAGGTTCTGCGCCCAGTCGGGCATGCTCTCCAAGCCCTGATCGTTACCGTCGATCTTCCAGCCGCTCTTGGCGATCCAGCCCAGATGCGTCTCCAGGATCTGACCGATATTCATACGACGCGGCACACCATGGGTATTCAAGATGATATCGATCGGCGTGCCATCCGGCATGAACGGCATATCCTCCGTCGGCAGGATCTTCCCGATCACACCCTTGTTCCCGTGCCGGCCCGCGAGCTTGTCACCATCCTGAATCTTCCGCTTCTGCGCCACATACACCCGCACCAGCTCGTTCACACCCGGCGGCAGATCATCATCGTCATCACGGGAGAACACCCGGATCCCGATCACCTTGCCCGACTCACCGTGCGGCACCTTCAACGACGTATCCCGCACCTCGCGGGCCTTCTCCCCGAAGATCGCCCGCAACAACCGCTCCTCCGGCGTCAGCTCGGTCTCCCCCTTCGGAGTCACCTTCCCGACCAGGATGTCACCATCACGCACCTCGGCACCGATCCGCACGATGCCCCGCTCATCCAGATCCGCCAGAACCTCATCCGACACATTCGGGATATCACGGGTGATCTCCTCGGCACCCAGCTTCGTATCCCGCGCATCGATCTCGTGCTCCTCGATATGAATCGAGGTCAGCACATCCTCCTCCACCAGACGCTGCGACAGGATGATCGCGTCCTCGTAGTTGTGCCCCTCCCACGGCATCACCGCCACCAGAAGATTCTTCCCCAGAGCCATCTCACCGTTATCGGTACACGGCCCATCCGCCAGCACCTGACCGTGCTCGACCCGCTGCCCCTCGTCCACGATCGGCCGCTGATTCGCACACGTCCCCTGATTCGACCGCGCGAACTTCCGCATCCGATAACTACGCCGGGTGCCGTCATCGTGCATCACCGTGATGTAGTCGGCCGAAACCTCCTCCACCACACCGGGCTTCTCGTTCACGACCACGTCGCCGGCGTCCACCGCGGCCCGCAGCTCCATACCGGTACCGACCAGCGGCGACTCGGAACGGATCAGCGGCACCGCCTGACGCTGCATGTTCGCGCCCATCAGGGCGCGGTTGGCGTCGTCGTGCTCGAGGAACGGAATCATCGCCGTCGCCACCGACACCATCTGCCGCGGCGACACATCCATGTAATCGACCTCGGCCGGGCCGACGAATTCCATCTCCTCGTTGCCGCGGCGAGCCAGCACCCGGTCGTCGACGAAGTGACCGTCGGCCCCGACCGGCGAGTTCGCCTGGGCCCGGACGTGCCGATCCTCCTCGTCGGCGGTCAGGTAGACCACCTCGTCGGTGACGCGGCCGTTCTCGACCTTGCGGTACGGCGTCTCGATGAAGCCGAACGGATTGACCCGCGCGTACACCGACAGCGAGCCGATCAGGCCGATGTTCGGGCCTTCCGGGGTCTCGATCGGGCACATCCGGCCGTAGTGCGACGGGTGCACGTCGCGCACCTCGAGGCCGGCACGCTCACGGGACAGACCGCCCGGGCCCAGCGCCGACAGGCGGCGCTTGTGGGTCAGACCCGACAGCGGGTTGTTCTGGTCCATGAACTGCGACAGCTGCGAGGTTCCGAAGAACTCCTTGATCGCGGCCACGACGGGGCGGATGTTGATCAACGTCTGCGGCGTGATCGCCTCCACGTCCTGGGTCGTCATGCGCTCGCGCACAACGCGTTCCATCCGCGAGAGGCCGACCCGGATCTGGTTCTGGATCAGCTCGCCGACGGTGCGCAGGCGGCGGTTACCGAAGTGGTCGATGTCGTCCACCTCGACCGGGACCTCGACGCCGGCGGGCGCGGTCATGGTGTGGTCGCCCTGGTGCAGGCGGACCAGGTACTCGATGGTGGCGACGATGTCGTCACGGGTCAGCACCGAACCGGTGACCGGCTCGCCCGCGTTCAGGCCGAGCTTCTTGTTCACCTTGTAGCGGCCCACGCGCGCCAGGTCGTAGCGCTTCTCCTTGAAGAACAGGTTCTCCAGCAGGGTCTGCGCCGACTCCTTCGTCGGCGGCTCACCCGGGCGCAGCTTGCGGTAGATATCGAGCAGCGCCTCGTCCTGGCCGGCCGTGTTGTCCTTCTCCAGGGTCGACATCATGATCTCGGAGAAGCCGAACCGCTCGCCGATCTCCTCGGTGGTCATGCCGAGCGCCTTGAGCAGCACGGTGACCGGCTGGCGGCGCTTGCGGTCGATGCGCACACCCACCGTGTCGCGCTTGTCGACATCGAACTCCAGCCACGCACCACGGCTCGGAATCACCCGGACACTGTGCAGCAGCTTCTCGGTGCCCTTATCGATCGACTCGTCGAAATACACACCCGGCGAACGCACCAGCTGCGACACCACCACACGCTCGGTGCCGTTGATGATGAACGTCCCCTTATCGGTCATCATCGGGAAATCACCCATGAAGACCGTCTGCGACTTGATCTCACCGGTGTTGTTGTTGATGAACTCCGCGGTGACGAACAACGGCGCCGCGTAGGTCATGTCCTTGTCCTTGCACTCCTCGATCGAGGCCTTGACCTCTTCGAAGCGCGGATCGGAGAAGGACAGGGACATGGAGCCCGAGAAATCCTCGATCGGCGAGAGCTCCTCGAGCACCTCCTCGAGCCCGCCGACCGGGGTGGCCTCGCCGCGAGCGCTCGCGCGCGCACGCCAGTCCGGTGAGCCGACCAGCCAGGCGAATGACTCCGTTTGTAGGTTGAGAAGGCCAGGAACCTCCAAGGGCTCACGGATCTTCGCGAAAGACACCCGCTTCGGGGCTCCGGGGACCGTGTAGTTGTCACGGCCCGCCGTGGTGGCCTTGGTCTGGGTGGAGACTGCCAAGATGCGTCCTTCCAGCACCTCACGCGGGTCGCGTGGTGCCCGTACGTACAGAGCACCGCAACGACCGTCGCTTGTCTTTGCTACGAATTCCGCTGGTCACACCCCGCACGAAACT
This sequence comes from Nocardia sp. BMG51109, assembly GCF_000526215.1. Taxonomy (NCBI): domain Bacteria; kingdom Bacillati; phylum Actinomycetota; class Actinomycetes; order Mycobacteriales; family Nocardiaceae; genus Nocardia; species Nocardia sp. BMG51109. Next base: position 2,993,814 of record NZ_JAFQ01000004.1, on the reverse strand, counting down.
CGAACAGCAAAAAACGGAAGTAACACCTCGACGGTGGAACTTTCGTAGTGCGATCAAGGTATGGACAGGAGGCAGCCAGCGCAACGACCAAACTTACACCCCTCCAGAGAGGGTGTCAAAGTACCATCCGAATCACGTTTCGGACGGCTGGCGCGCCGAACCCGTTCCGCGCTGGCTGCGTTCGGGCCTCGACGGCGATTCCACCCGGGCCCGAGAGCCCTGTGACAGCTGCCGCTGTTGTGAATAGCGTGACTGGTCGGACGAAACTCGTCAAGTGTAAGGGGGTGCAAATCCCCTGCTGGCCCGAGTGCGAGATCGCCTGCGGCCCTGGTGAATCACCTATTGAGCTGTGACAATTGCCAGTTGTTCGCTCAACGGTCGGCGATTTCGCTCGCCAGCCAGTGGCCGTCGACCTTCTGCATGTGAAGCACGATCGGGCCGGACGCGCTCTCCTGAGGAACGTTGTCCTTGGTCGCGCTGACGGTCAGATTCACCAACAACTCGGCCCGATCATCGGTGAGCAAAGTCACACCGATCGGGTCGGGATTCGCCTGCGCGGTCGACTGCGCCTGCTGAACGGCCGAGATCGTGGTGTCGGCGAACTTGTCGAAATCCGTGAGCATCTTGCCGGTGACCACCTTGTGCACGGCGTCCTTGTACCCGCCGATGTTCTCGGCATCGGTGGAGTAGATCGTCTTCAGCGCGTTGTCGGCGGCGGCGGTCACCTCCTGCGTGGCCGCGGTGTCCACATAGGCCTGGTTGCCGTCGGCCACGCCCGGCCGGAAGCACGCCACCGCGGCGAACGCGCTGAGCAGCACGGCCGCCACCAGCATGCCGGACACCAGACCCCAGGACGTCCGGAGCGAGCGCAGCTTTCCCGGCCCGCCGGTGCGCGCCCGGGCCGTCGCGCCCTTCCGGCCGGGGCCGCTCGCGGGCCGACGACCGAACCGGCGCGACGGAGCTTCGTCCGCGGGCTCCTTCTCGGCGGCGGGCCGCGCGGAGCGCGCCTCCCCGGCGCGGGACCGCGACGCCGGGCGCTGGGCGGTACGGCGGCGAACGGTGCGTTCGGCGGCGTCGGAGGTGGAGTCCGGGGTGGAGTCGGAGGGCCGCAGGCGCGACGAGACCTTGTTGACGGGTCGGCGGGATGACATGTCCTGTACCTCCTACGATCCCGGCTGATCCTGCGGCGCCCCACCGGGCGTCGGCGCGGGGGTGTCCGGGGTGGAGTTGTCCGGGCTGCCCGGGGCGGCACCACCCGGAGCGGGCGCGCCGGGTGCGCCGCCCGCGGGCCCGGAGGAGTTCAACGGCACCAGCTGCCCCAGCGAATTGGCCTGCTCGGCCTTCCAGGTGTCGCCCGCCTTGGTCATGTCCAGCGTCCAGGTCGCCCGGAACGACTGCGGCGGCACGTTCGGCGCGGTCTGGGTCAGCTGCAGCACCACGAGGGCCGACGCCTTGTCGCGCTCGCTGTTCAGCGAGCTCAGCGACGCTCCGAGCACCTTGGCGTCGATCTTGGTCTTATTACTCTCCGCGGCCTGCTTGATGCGGTCGCGATTCTCGTTCAGCTGGTCGAGCATCGGCCCGGTCATCGACGACCTCATCAGGTCGATCGAGCCATCGATGTTGTCCGGGTTCATCGAGGACAGGTTGAGCGCGGCCTGCCGGGCGGAATCCACCGCGGCATCGCGGGCGTCGGCGCGCGGCCCCTCGGTGAACCACGCCGCGCGCACCCAGCCGACGCCGAACCAGGCCGCCGCCACCAGCGCGACGATCAACCACACCGCCGCCACCGCGGTGATCACGGTGCGCAGTGTCGACGACGCGGTGCCGGCGGCGGCCTCGGCCGTGGCCGGCGCCTCCGCCGCGGCGGGCTCCGACGCAGCGTGCGACGGCTGGTCGATCAGATCAGAACTCACGCCGACACCCTAACGCCGCCGAATGTACGGTCCGTCGCCCCGGGTCCGAGCCCGGGGACCGGCGACGGCGCGGTCCGGCCGCACGCCGCGCGCACGACCGCCGTCACCGCCTCCGCCGTCACCGTTTCGGGGTCACTCCGATGAGAGCCGCCATCTGACCGGCGACGGGATTCAGGTCCAGCTTCTCGGGATCGGACTTCGGCGTCGAATCCCACGGCTGCGGTACGCTCGGATCGGCCGTGTCGGCCCGCGCACCACCCCGCACGGTGCTCGGATTCCCCTGCGGCGCGGTGCATTTCGCATCGGTATTGAACGGGAAGTCGTCGCGGGTGTCGTCGAAGTTCGGATTCTCGGCCTTCATCTGATCGATGATCCGCTCGGTGCCCTCGTACCCGACCGTGCAGGCCGGCGGGTTGTTGGTCTCGAGCACCAGGCCGAAGTGCGTGGTGCCGTCGCCGGGTGCGGTCGCCGAACCACCGATCGACAGCAGCGGCAGCATCGATACCACCGGCTTCAGCGCATAGAACTTCGGTGAGATGGACAACAGCACCGACCGCAGATTGGTCAGGTCTCTGGTCAGCGGGTCCGCGCTCTGAGTCAGCAGATCCCCGATCGCGTTCCCGGCGTCGGTGCCCGTGCCGATCAGCCGGCGAATGTCCGGGTCGTTGGCGCGCAGCTGCACGGCCAGCTTGTCCAGGCCGTCGCTGAAGCTGCGGATCGACGGCGACTGCTCGGCCTGGGTGCCGAGCACGACCTGCGCGTCGCGGATCAGATCGATCGTCTGCGGCAGCGACTCGACACCGGTCTGGCTGAACTTGTTCAGCGAGTCGACCAGAATGCGCAGGTTGTCGCCCTGACCGTCGAGGGCCCTACCCAGCTCGATGACGGTGGTGGACAGCGCCTGCAGGTCCGTGGTGCCGGCGAAGTGGTCGACGCTGCCGAGCAGATCCTCCACCCGGATCGGCACCTCGGCGCCGTCGATCACCGAGCCGTCCTTCAGGTACGGGCCGCCGGACGTGGTCGGCACCAGATCGACGTACTGCTCGCCGATCGCGGAACGGTTGGCCACCACGGCCTTCGCGTTCTGCGGCACCTTCGGCTTGCCCGAGTCCAGCTCCAGGTGGACCAGCACGCCGTCGGGCGTGATGTCCTGGGCGCCGACCCGTCCGACCGGCACGCCGCGATAGGTGACCTCGGCTCCCTTGGTGAGGTTGCCGGTCTCCGCCATCTTCACCCGCACCTGATACTGGCCGAAGCCCAGCATGTGGTCGAGCTTGATGTACTTGCCGCCGACGAACACCACGCCGAGCACCGCAATCAGCCCGAACGCGATCAGCTGGTAGCGCACCAATTTACTCACCGCGGCTTCACTCCCAACTGCTCCAGGATCGAGCCGATCGGGTCGCCCGGCCGGCCGGTCGCCGGCGCGACCACCGTCGGTGGCAGCGGCAGCAGCGACACCGTGGGCCAGCCCGGGCGCGGCCCGTTCCCGTTGTAGTACGGGTTGCTCGGATCCACCGGCACCGGCGGACCGTACGGCGGCGGGACGTACACCGGATCCTGCTTACCCACACCGAGATTCGACAGCGTGGTGCCGACCTGCAGGTCCACCGACAGCCAGGTGTTGACCGAACCGCCGAACGCGGAGTGGATCGACTCGTCCGGGAACGGGTAGGTCGGGAACAGCGGCGCCGCGCTCACCAGGTCCGGCGCCGAACGCCCCAGCTCCTGCAGCGTCGGCCGCAGCGCCTGCAGATCGCGGATCAGGTTTTCCTTCGACTTGTCGAGCACGTCGAAGCCCGCCTGGCCGACCCGATCCAGCTGCTGCAGCAGCCCGACCAGCTGCGGGCGCTGCTCGTCGAGGATCTTGATACCCGCCGGCAGCTCGTCGAGGATCTTGCCGATCTGCTCGGTCTGCTGGCCCACCCGGGTGGACAGGGTACCGAGCCCGTCCAGTGCGTGCTGGATGTCGCCGACCTGCTGATTCAGCCCGTCGATCAGGGTGTTGGCCTGATCGAGCAGCGAGCGCACCCGGTCCTCGCGGCCACCCAGCGTCTTGTTCAGCTCCACCACGATCGGCTGCAACTGGGCCACACCACCGCCGTTGAGCAGCAGCGACAACGCGCCGAGTACCTGCTCCACCTCGGTCGCGTGCCGGGTCCTGTCGACCGGAATGATCCCGCCGTCGGCCAGCCGGTCGCCGGACGGATCCTGCGGGGGCGCGGACAGTTCGATGAACTTCTCGCCCAGCAGATTCGACTGCTTCACCTCGGCGCGGGCATTGGCGGGCAGCTGGACCGACGAGTTGATCACGGTGCGCACGCTCGCGGTCCAGCCGTCGGGCGCCACATCGATCGTGTCGACGCGGCCGACCGCGACCCCGTCCACCTTCACCGCCGACTGCGGCACCAGATCGAGCACATCGTCGAAGCGGACGTCGACGTGCATCGGATTCCGACCGAGGTCGGCCCCGCCGGGCAGCGGAACGCCGTAGATCCCGTCGGAGGCGCAGGAGGTGACCAGCACGGCGGAGATACCCAGCACGGCGGCCGCGGTGAAACTCCGTGTGGCCCTGCGGATCACGGACGCGGTCCCCATGAATACGGACGCGGTCCTCATCGCTGCCCACCTTCCTGCTGCGACGGCGGCAGCTGGTCGGACGGCGTACCCGGGACCGTGCCCGGCACCGGGGCGCGCTGCTGGTTCTCGCCGCTGAGAATGCCGAACGGCAGGATCAGCGACGGGGTCGTCACACCCTGCTTGATCTGGTCGGTGATGGTCCCGCACTGATCCAGGATCGGGCGCAGCTGCCGGCTGATCGCGTCGAATTTCGGGTCCCCGGGCCGCAATTGGCCGAGGTCGAGCATCTTGCAGACGGCACCGAACGGGTTCTGCAGATCGGTCAAGTTGGGGCGCATGTCCAGCGTGCCGGACTCGCCGTTGTGGACGTTGATCAGGTTGCTCAGGGCCGTCGGCACCAGCGGCAGCGCATTGGCCAGGTCCTCGCGCTGGTCGGCGAGGGTCTGAGTCAGCGTGGTCAGCCCTTCGGCATTCTGCGCGACCAGTTCCCGGTTGTCATCGATGAACCGGGCCACGTCGCCGAGCGCGACGGACAGCAGATTCAGCGCCTGGCCCAGATCGTGACGCTCGTCGGAGAGGAATCCGGCCAGATCCGCCAGCTGGGTGTTGAACTGCCGCACCTGCGAATCGTTCTCGGCCAGGGTGCGGACGAAGATCTGCAGGTTCTTGATGGTGCCGAAGATATCGCCGCGCGCATCCGACAGATAGCGCGCCGCGTGCGACAGCTGCGCCAGGCTGTTGCCCAGCGCCTCGCCGTTACCGGACAGATTCGCCGCCCCGGTGCGCGCCAGGTCGTTCAGCGCGCCGTCCTTGTTGGCGCCCTCGGGTCCCAGCGCGTCCGACAGCTGCGCGATGGACTTGTACAGCCGGTCGACCTCCACGGGGGTCACGGTGCGATCCCTCGGAATGGTCGCGGTGCGCGGCATCTTGGGCCCGCCCTTGTAAACCGGGGTGAGCTGGATGTACCGGTCCGACACCACCGAGGGCGTGATCTGCGCGGCCTTCGCATCGGCCGGGATGTCGTAGCTCCGGTCGACCTGCATGGTCACCTTCACCTGCTCGCCCTGCGGCTCGACGGAATCGACCGATCCCACCGCCACCCCGAGAATGCGCACGTCCGAGCCCTGGTAGATACCGATCGACTTGTCGAAGTACGCGGTGATCTTGGTGGTGTTGTAGTTGTCGAACAACCACCACAGCACGCCGGCCACCACCAGCACGACGACCAGAACGCCGACGACGACCATCTTCGTGCCTCGCCCCGCGGTGCGGAAAGCCGCCGTCATCAGTTGCCTCCCATGTTCCGGATCGGCGGGCGGTCGCCCGGAATCTCCGGCAGCGCCGGCGGCGTCAGGTTGACGATCACCGCGTCGAACCAGCGGCCGGTTCCGAGCACGTTGGCGTACAAACCGTAGAACGGCGCGGCCAGCGTCAGCGTCTTGGAGATGTTCTGCTGGTTGTCGTTCAGCATGTCGATGGACTTCTTCAGGTTGGTCAGCGCCGGGCCGATCTGCTCCTCGTTGTCGTGCACGAGCGCGGTCAGCTCGGCGGCCACCGTCTTGGCGCCGGTCAGCAGCTGGGCGATCGCCTGCTGGCGCACGTTCAGTTCGGCCAGCAGCTCACCGCCGTTGGCCAGCAGCTTCTCGAACTCGGCGTTGCGGTCGGCGAGCACCTTGGTGGTCTTGTTGGTCGCCGCGAACAGCTGCTTGAGCTGTTCGTCGCGCTTGGCCAGGGTCTCCGACAGGCGCGCCACACCGTCGATGGAGCCGCGGATCTCCGGCGCCGTGCCCGAGAACGCCTCCGACAGCACCCGCATGCTGGTGGCCAGCTGCGCGGTGTCGGTCTGCTCGATATCGGCGGCGGCGTCCTGGAACGCCTCGGTCACGTCGTACGGAGAGACGGTGCGCGCCAACGGGATCCGCTGGGACGGGTCCGCGACCTGCGAACCCTTCGGATCCAGCGCCAGGTACTTCTGCCCCAGCAGCGTCTTGATCTGGATGGAGGCGGTAGTCGCGTCGCCGACCCAGGCGTCCTTGGTGCGGAATTCCACCAGCACTCGATCGCCGTCCAGGCGCACATCCGACACGTCGCCGACCTTGACGCCGGCGATCCGCACCTCGTTACCCTTCTTCAAGCCGGCGGCCTCGGAGAACTCGGCGGTGTACTTGATGCCGGCACCGAGGATCGGCAACTGGTTGATGTTGAACACCGCGACGGTGATCAGCAGAACCAGGAACAGACCGATCGCGCCCATGAACGCAGGGCTGCGCTTGCCCATCAGTTGGCGGTCGTCCATCAGCGGCCACCCTTCCCGTGACAACGCGGCGCCGGATTGGTGTACAACGGCTGGTTCACCGTCGGCATGTTCGCGATGGCGGGCGGGAGGTTCAGCTGCGGCGCGTCCTGGGCTCCGGGCCCGGCGACGATGTCGATGCCGCACAGATAGAACTGGAACCAGGAGCCGTAGCTGGCGGCGCGGCCCAGCTTCTCCATCTTGATCGGCAGGTTCGTCAAGGTCTCGTTCACGTCGCCGGAACGGTCGTTGAGCGTGCCGGTCAGCTGATTCAGCCCGGCGATCGACCCCTGCAGGGTCGGGCGGGTGGGCACCAGCAGATCGGCGGTGGCCGAGGCCAGATTGCCCAGCGACTGGACCGCGGAGCCGATCGTGCCGCGCTCGGCGTTGAGCCCGCTGACCAGCGCCTCGGTGTTGACGATCAGGTCGTTGAGCTGACCGTCGCGCGAATTGACCGAATCCAGTACGGCATTGAGGTTCTTCACGATCTCACCGATCACCGCGTCCTTGTCGGCGATCTTGTTGGTCAGGCTCGCCGTATTCGACACCAGCTCCGTGATCGTCCCGGATTCGCCCTGGAACACCTGGATGATCTCGTAGGACAGCTTGTTGACGTCGTCGGCCGACAGCGTCTGGAACAGCGGGCGGAACCCGTTGAACAGGGTGGTCAGGTTCAGCGCGGGCTTGGTGCGGTCGAGCGGGATGGTGCCGCCGGAGCTGAGCTTTCGCCCCTGCTGGCCGGTGCCCTGTTCCAGCGCGATGTAGCGCTGGCCGACCAGGTTGCGGTAGCGGATGGTCGCGGTGGTGGACGCCGGCAGCCAGTCGCGGTCGGTCATCTCGAACGTCACCTCGGCCTGGCTGCGGTCGATCACCGACACCTTGGTCACCTTGCCGACCCGGACACCGGCAATGCGGATCTCGTCGCCCTTGTTCAGCGACGTCACATCGGTGAACCGGGCCTTGAACTCGGTTCCGCCGCCGGAGTAGTTGGCGATCGTCAGCCCCAGTGCCGCGGTCACGATCAGCGTCACGACGATGAAGATGCCGAGCTTGGTCAGCGGCCCGCCCAGGCCGCGCAGGCGGCCACTCATTTCACGCTCACCTCGCTTCCACGCAGTGCCGGGGCGCCGGTCCGGGTCACCCAGCCCGGCACCTGATCCGGCGAAACGCCGTTGGCCGCACCGTAGATCGCGCCCAGGGTCTGTTGTTCGGCCGGGGAGCCCGACAGCGTCGCGGGCTGCGCGCCGTAGACGGAGAACTGCGCCGGTGGCAGCTTGCCGATGTCCGGGTCACCCGGGTTGCGCGACGGCGGCTGATAGGAGCCGTCGTTGGCCGAGCCGGTCGGATACTGGCCGGAGTCCACGCCCTGCGGGTACTCCGGGAAACACACCGGCGGATGCTCATCGAACCAGCGCGGCTCGTCCTGGTTGGGCAGGTATTTGCCGCGCGGATTGGTGAGTTCGACCGACACCCGCGAGCCCGGCAGGTCGGTGCCCTTGCCGAACAGGTCATCGATGCGCGGCTTGAGCTGCGCGAAGTTCTTGAACGTGCAGGCGAAGGTGGGCGAATAGGTGCCCAGCAGCTCCAGCGTGGGACGCGAGTCGGCGGCGATGTCGATGATGTTGTCGCGGTTGGCGATCAGGAAGTCGGCCGTCTGCGACGAGGTCGGCGTCAGCACCGAGTACAGCGTGTCGATCTGCGAGCGCTTCTGCACGATCGTGGCGTTGAGCGTGCGCAGGTTGTCGAAGGTGTCGACCAGCTGCGGCAGCGCGTCCGAGTAGGTGTCGGCCACGGTCGCGAACTGGCGGATATCGTCCTGCAGCGTCGGCATCACGCCGTTCAGATCGCGGAAGATGGTGTCCAGGCGGTCGACCGTGCGGCCGAGTTCCTCGCCCTGGCCACCCAGCGCCTGGGACAGCGCGCCCAGGGTGGAGGCCAGGTACTGCGGCGGGATCGCCTGCAGCAGCGGCATCACCCGGTCGAGCAGCTGGCTGACCTCGACGGCATTGCCGCTGGCGTCCTGGTGCAGGGTCGCCCCCGCCTTCAGCGGCTGGCCGCTCGGCTGCTCCGGCCACACCAGTTCCACATAGCGCTCACCGAACAGCGTCTTCGGCAACAGCCGAGCGGTCACATTGGAGGGGATCGCCTTCGCCTTGTCCGGCTGCAGCGCCAGGTGCAAGGTCACCTTGCCGCCGGCGGACTGGCTGGACCGGACCTCGCCGACGTTGACGCCGCGCACCTTCACATCCGCGTTGCGCGTCAACGCGTTTCCGACGGTGTCGGTGATCAGGTCGACCTTGACCACCTTGACCCACACCTTGTTGTAGGCCGCGATGGTGGTCCCCAGGAACAACGCCATCACCACGAAGAACAGCACACCGAGCGTCCGCACCCGCAGCTTCTCCGTCGAGCGCCACAGCTGCACTCCGTTCGCGCTGTGTCCGCTCCGGGCCGCCGCGCTCATCCGGCCACCCGCACCGTGGTCGTCGTTCCCCAGATCGCCAGGCTGAGGAAGAAATCGAGAATGTTGATCAGCACGATGGAGGCGCGCACCGCGCGGCCCACGGCCACGCCGACACCGGCCGGTCCGCCGGTGGCGTTGTATCCGTAATAGCAGTGGATCAAGATCACCACGAATGCGAAGACGAGCACCTTGAGGAACGAATACAACACGTCCTCGGGTGGCAGGAACAAACTGAAATAGTGGTCGTAGGACCCGGTCGATTGCCCGTTGAACCACACGCTGATCTGCCGGGACGCCACGAACGTACCGAGCAGGCCGACGATGTAGAGCGGGATCACCGCCGTGAATCCGGCGATCACGCGCGTGGTCACCAGGAACGGCACACCGGGCACCGCCATCACCTCGAGCGCGTCGATCTCCTCGGAGATCCGCATCGCGCCGAGCTGTGCCGTGAATCCGCAACCGACGGTCGCCGACAATGCCAGCGCCGCCACCAGCGGAGCCAGCTCACGGGTGTTGATGTAGCCGGTGAGGAACCCGGTCAGCACCCCGCTGCCCAGGGAGTCGAGGGCCTTGAAGCCCTGCAGTCCGACGACCACGCCGACCGAGGCCGACATCATCACGACCACGCCGATGGTGCCGCCGATCACCGCCAGGGCGCCGGAGCCGAAGGTGACCTCGGCCAGCAGCCGCATCACCTCCTTGCGGAAGTGCACGAGGGTGCGGGGAATCCACGCGATGGCCTTGGAATAGAAGGCCATCTGATCGCCGGCGCGATCGATCACGTCGACGGGTCCGCGCAGGACCCTGCCGACCCGGCGCAGCTGCTTCGCGACGATCGGGGAACGCTGTGCAACGACCATGGTCAGGAGCCCTTGGAGGGGACGATCTGCAGGTACACCAACGTCAGGATCAGATTGACGAAGAAGAGCACCAGGAAGGTGATCACCACGGACTGATTCACCGCGTCACCTACTCCTTTCGGTCCCCCCTTGGGATGCAGCCCCTTGTAGGCGGCGATGACGCCCGCGAGCAGCCCGAAGATGACCGCCTTGATCTCACCGATCCACAGGTCGGGCAACTGCGCCAGCGCGGAGAACGAGGCCAGGTAGGCACCCGGCGTGCCACCCTGCAGCAGCACGTTGAATCCGTAACCGCCGCAGATGCCGACGACCGACACCAGGCCGTTCAGCAGCACGGCGACCAGCATCATGCCCAGTACGCGCGGCACCACCAGCCGCTGCACCGGATCGATGCCGAGGACTTCCATCGCGTCGATCTCCTCGCGGATCGTCCGCGAGCCCAGATCCGCGGCGACGGCCGAACCCGCCGCGCCCGCGATGATCAGCGCGGTGACGACCGGGGCCGCCTGTTGCACCGTGGCCAGCACACTGGTCGCGCCGGTGAACGACTCGGCGCCCAGCTGCTTGATCAGTGAACCGGTCTGTAACGCCACCACGGCGCCGAACGGGATTGCCACCAGGGAGGCGGGAAGGATCGACACACTCGCGATGAACCACGACTGTTCGACGAACTCCCGCCACTGGAACGGCCGGACGAAGGTCTTGCGTGCAACGCTGATGAGCAGCGCAAAGATATTGCCGGCCTGAGCAAAACCCGACTCGACCGGGGTGCGCAGCCGCGTCAGGGTTTGATTCACGGTCGCGTATGTTACCCGTTGGTTCGGTTGTGTCGAACAGTGGTGTCGTACGCGCCGCCCTGATATTCCGGAGCATTACCGGTATAGGCGGGTAGGACTTGTGTATCGCCGTTCTCTTCCATCGATTCCTGGATGGCGATCTGCGCCGCGTGCGGCAGCGTGTGCATGATCTCGCGGACGCGACGGCGGCGCCGTTCGACGGCCTGGCGCACGGGCATGCCCGGATTGACCTTCATCTGCGGCGGGATGCCCTGAATGTCGTCGATGCCGTTGTCGTAGTGGCCGGCGTCGGCGAGGGCCTGCTCGCGGGCCATCTGCGTCTCGTCCTTCTCCTCGGTCATACCGATCGGACCGACCATGCGGCCGTTGAGGAACTGCTTGACCACGGGCTCCTCCGAGGTGAGCAGCACCTCGCGGGGACCGAACATGACCAGCTGACGGCGGAACAGCATGCCGATGTTGTCGGGGATCGTGCGGGCCACCTGGATGTTGTGCGTCACGATCAGGATCGTGGCGTCGATCTGCGCGTTGATGTCGAGCAGCAGCTGGCTGATGTAGGTGGTGCGGACCGGGTCCAGACCCGAGTCGGGCTCGTCGACGAGGATGATCTGCGGGTCCAGCACCAGCGCGCGAGCCAGGCCCGCGCGCTTGCGCATACCGCCGGAGATCTCGCCGGGCAGCTTGCCTTCGGCGCCGACCAGACCGGTCAGCTCGAGCTTCTCCATGACGATCTTCTTGATCTCGGATTCGCTCTTCTTGGTGTGCTCGCGCAGCGGGAAGGCCACGTTGTCGAACAGGTTCATCGAACCGAACAGCGCACCGTCCTGGAACAGGACGCCGAACAGCTTGCGGATCTCGTAGAGATCCTTGTTCGAACAGGTGGTGATGTCGGTTCCGTCGATGAAGATCGAGCCGCGCTCGGGGCGCAGCAGGCCGATCAGAGACTTCAGAAAGACGGACTTACCGGTACCTGAGGGGCCGAGCAGGGCGCTGACTTCCCCGGGGGGCAGGGTGAGGGTTACATCCTGCCAAATACGCTGCGAACCGAAAGATTTCGTGACCCCTTCGGTCCTGACCTCGACGCCCACGCCAACCTCCACGACTTCTTCTGACGAGCGCCCACGCAACCGCGCCACGGCGATCCCAGCGCTGTGTGACGCGGAGCACTGGGGTGCGGCCACTGTATCGTATGCCGCTTGTCTCGGACACCCTACCTGACTCGCCAGTAGAAACTTTGTCGCACGAGTGTCATACGACCGGCGACGATGCGTACCGCGGCCAGGCCGGCAGGCCACCGGCATGGACACCCTGCGAATTTAACGGGCTATTTTCCGTTGAAATGAGCAGTGGGCGGTCCCCGAGGGAACCGCCCGCTGCGACACGGTACGACCGTGGTTAATCCACAGGAAACCGACTACTTGACGGAGACCTTGGCGCCGGCCTCTTCCAGCTTGGTCTTCGCGGCGTCGGCCTGCTCCTTGGCGACCTTCTCCAGGATCGGCTTCGGGGCGCCCTCGACCAGGTCCTTGGCCTCCTTCAGGCCCAGGCCGGACACGATCTCGCGGACGACCTTGATGACCTGGATCTTCTTGTCGCCGGCGCCCTCGAGGACGACGTCGAACTCGTCCTGCTCCTCGACGGGCTCGGCACCGGCGGCGGCACCGGCCGGAGCGGCGGCGACGGCGACCGGGGCGGCGGCGGTGACGTCGAACTTCTCCTCGAACTTCTTCACGAAGTCCGACAGCTCGAGCAGGGTCATGTTGCCGATGGTGTCGAGCAGCTCGTCAACGTTGGCCATGGTGGTATTCCTTTCGGTGATGGGTCTCGATGGGGGGAAGGATCATTCGGCGGCCGGAGCGGCGTCGCCGCCCTCGGCACGCTTCTGGTCCTCGAGCGCGGCGAACAGGCGGACGACCTGACCCGCGGGGGCGGCGAACAGGCCGGCGGCCTTGTACAGGTTGCCCTTCATGGCACCGGCCAGCTTGGCCAGCAGCACCTCGCGGGACTCCAGGTCGGCGATGCGCTCGACCTCGGCCACGGACAGCGGGGCGCCGTCCATGTATCCGCCCTTGATGACCAGGGACTTGTTGTCCTTGGCGAAGGTCTTCAGCGCTTTCGCCGCATCGACCGGATCACCCTTGACGAAGGTGATCGCGGTCGGGCCGACGAACAAGTCGTCCAGGCCGTCCACGTCCGCGTCGGCGGCGGCGCGCTTGACCAGGGTGTTCTTGGCGATGGAGTAAGTGGCGTTCGAGCCCAGGGCCCGGCGCAGCTCGGTGAGCTTGCCGACCGACAGACCACGGTATTCCGTGATCACGGTGGCGGTGGAACCCTTGAACTGCTCGCTGATCTCCTCGACCGCGTTGACCTTCCAGGTCTTCGCCATACTTCGCCTCCTCTCTGGATGATCGGTTCGTGTGCTACCGACGTCCGGCGGAGGCGAGACCCAGCGACAAAGCAAACGCCCCGGACGCAGAGGTTCCGGGGCGCACAAGAAATCAGCGCCGACGCCTGCCGACTACACGGCATCCGCCAGCGGACAATTCCGTCCTCGGTTCTCCCTGCGTGGGCCGCCGACATCAGCGCCGGACCTTCAGCTGCCTGACGGCAGCAACCAACGGTCTTCGGTAGAACGATTGGGGTTGATCGCCGAACAGGCCGACGACCACAGCACAGAATAGCCGACCCCACCCCCATCCGCCAAAACGGGCCTAGAGGAGCTTGGTCAGCTCTTCCACAGTCATAAAGGCTTCTTTGAGAATCCCCCGCAGCGTCCCCCGTTTGAGATCTCGCCCCTGATGAACCGGGACCACTACCTCACGACCATCCGGGTGCCTCATCAGGTGGTGGCTGCCGCGGGTTCGCACCAATCTCCACCCGCACTTCTCAAGGGCGCGAATAACTTTCCTGCCTGGCACAACAGGTACCGGCGGCAATTGTTCCCCCCGTGTATCGACTGAAGACGATCAAGCGACGTCCATGGTTACCGTCATCTCGTCCGGCACACCGTCTTCTTCGATCAGAAGAAGCAAACCTTCGCGAAGATCCGCCAATGCCTCGTCAGCTGTATCGCCGTCGCCAAAGGCAGTAGCACCGGGACGAAGACTGGCACTGGCGCACCACGCTCCATCCTCATCCTGTTCCAGCGTGTAGGGAACATGCACTGTGCGGCTCATGCAGCCAAGTATAAGTTGACATCCGGCCGGGCCGATCGGGTAATGGGGATCCGTTCGGCCGAAGACGAATCCACCCGTCGACAGACGAACGGCCGGTACGGAGATCCGTACCGGCCGTGCGGGGTTCAGCGTGCTACGCGTCCTCGTCGGTGAGGTTGCGGGTGCGGTTCGGGTCCACCGGGATGCCCGGGCCGGTGTTCGTCGAAATCGTCACCTTCTTGACGTAGCGGCCCTTCGCGTTCGAGGGCTTCAGGCGCAGGATCTCGTCCAGCGCGGCGCCGTAGTTCTCCACCAGGTTCTTGTCGTCGAAGGACGCCTTGCCGATCACGAAATGCAGGTTGGCCTGCTTGTCGACGCGGAAGTTGATCTTGCCGCCCTTGATCTCGTTGACGGCCTTGGTCACATCGGTGGTGACCGTGCCCGTCTTCGGGTTCGGCATCAGGCCGCGCGGGCCCAGCACTCGCGCGATGCGGCCGACCTTGGCCATCTGGTCCGGCGTGGCGATCGCGGCGTCGAACTCGAGCCAACCGCCCTGGATGCGCTCGATCAGGTCCTCGGCGCCCACGGCGTCGGCGCCGGCGGCCTCGGCCTCGGCGGCCTTCTCGCCGGCCGCGAACACGATGACGCGGGCGGTCTTACCGGTGCCGTGCGGCAGGTTCACGGTGCCGCGGACCATCTGATCGGCCTTGCGCGGATCGACGCCCAGCCGGACGGCGACCTCGACGGTGGCGTCGGTCTTCTTGGTGGAGGTGTCCTTCGCCAACCGCGTGGCGGCCAGCGGCGAGTAGAGCTGAGCGCGGTCGACCTTGGCGGCCGCCTCGAGATAAGCCTTGCTTCGTTTTGCCATGATTTTCTGTCCTGTCCTGGAGTTCAGATGTGGTTGCCGGGACTGGCCGTCCCTCCCACCGGAGCCGGAATGCCGCGGGCGGCGAAGCCGCCCCGAAAAGCTCAGTCGGAGATGGTGATACCCATCGAGCGAGCGGTGCCGGCGATGATCTTGGCCGCATGATCGAGGTCGTAGGCGTTCAGATCTTCCTGCTTGGTCTTGGCGATCTCGCGGATCTGATCCATGCTGACCGTGGCGACCTTGTTGCGGTGCGGCTCGGCGGAGCCCTTCTGCACACCGGCGGCCTTGAGCAGGAGCTTGGCGGCGGGCGGAGTCTTCAGCTTGAAGTCGAACGAGCGGTCCTCGAAGACCGTGATCTCGACCGGGATGACGTTGCCGCGCTGCGACTCGGTCGCGGCGTTGTACGCCTTGCAGAACTCCATGATGTTGACGCCGTGCTGACCCAGCGCGGGACCGACCGGCGGGGCGGGATTCGCCTGGCCGGCCTGGATCTGGAGCTTGATGAGCCCAGCGACCTTCTTCTTCTTGGGGGGCATCTTTCTTTCCTTGGTTGGGTTCTTGCCTTATTGCAAGTCTCAGATTTTCGCGACCTGGGTGAAGGACAGCTCCACCGGGGTCTCGCGGCCGAAGATCGACACCAGCACCTTCAGCTTCTGCTGCTCGGCGTTGACCTCGGAGATGCTGGCCGGCAGCGTCGCGAACGGGCCGTCCATCACGGTCACCGACTCGCCGACCTCGAAATCGACCTCGAGCGCCGGCTTCGACACGGTTTCCGTCGAGGACTCCGTCGCCGCGGCGGACGTGCTGGCGGCCGCGGCCGGCTTCTTCTGCTGCTCCTCGGCCGGGATCAGGAACTTCACGACCTCGTCGATGGACAGCGGCGACGGCCGGGAGGTGGCCCCGACGAACCCGGTGACGCCGGGGGTGTTGCGCACCGCGCCCCACGACTCGTCGTTCAGGTCCATCCGCACCAGGATGTAGCCCGGCAGCACCTTGCGCTGCACGTTCTTGCGCTGGCCGTTCTTGATCTCGGTGACCTGCTCGGTCGGGACCTCGACCTGGAAGATGTAGTCCTCCAGGCCCAGGTTCTGCACGCGGGTCTCGAGGTTGGTCTTCACCTTGTTCTCGTAGCCGGCGTAGGAGTGGATGACATACCAGTCGCCGGGGGCGCGACGCAGGGCCGACTTCATCTCCGCGACCGGATCGGCGGGTGCGTCGGCGGGCTCGGCGGATGCGTCGGTGGGCTCCGTGCTCGATGCGGCGTCCGCGGTGGCGCTCCCGCCGT
This sequence comes from Nocardia sp. BMG51109, assembly GCF_000526215.1. Lineage (NCBI taxonomy): Bacteria > Bacillati > Actinomycetota > Actinomycetes > Mycobacteriales > Nocardiaceae > Nocardia > Nocardia sp. BMG51109. Next base: position 2,977,596 of record NZ_JAFQ01000004.1, on the reverse strand, counting down.
CGGTCGGCGCGGAGTCCGCGAAGTCCTCGGCGGTCTCGCCGACGCCGGCCTGCTCGACCGCGTCGTCGACCGGGAACTCGTCGGTTGTGCCGTTCTCCGGGGTGCTCACTGGGCACTCGCTTCCTGTGTCGTCACTAACTTCCTCTGCGTGCCGGAGCTACATCCGGCGGATGGCTCCGCCCCGGCCCGGCCGAATTCCGGCCTGTTCGGGAGCGGTGTACCGGCGCTGACGTCAGCTAGCCGAACAGCCAGTTGACACCCTTGATGAACGCCAGATCCAACCCGGCGATGAACGCGACCATGAAGACCACGAACACCAAGACCACGCTCGTATAGGTGACCATCTGCTTGCGGTTGGGCCAGATCACCTTGCGGAGTTCCGCGACAACCTCGCGCAGGAACTTCACCAGGCGCTTGAACGGATTCGCCGATCCGCCCGAGGCCTTCTTGCCAGACGATGTGGACGCCTTCCCGGAGTCCGAGTCGGCCCGGGAACCGGCCGACCGCTCGATCGTGGCGACCGAACCCGTATCGCTCTGCGAGGACGTTCCGCGAGCACGCCGGCTCGACCGCTTACCACTCGGCCGACTCACCGCCGCGGCATCGTCGTCGTCATCGGACGCATGCGCGCCGCGGCGAAGGTCCTCGTCGCTCACGTCCACTCCTCGCTCTCGTCGCTGGCATCCAGTGCAGGGGCGACAGGACTTGAACCTGCAACCTGCGGTTTTGGAGACCGCTGCTCTGCCATTTGAGCTACGCCCCTTCGGCTGGATGTCCGTCGGTTATCCAGCACCGTTTCTTTTCAGTTGTATCCAGGTATCACACAACACGCGGTATTACACAACACGCGCGCCGCTCCGGCGACGGCGGCCCCGACGGGTATCCCCGGTCGGAACCAGCCCTTTCAGAGCAGCGCGCAGCGGCTGGCGACCCAGAAACCCGAGTGTACGTTACCGATCCTCCGGATTGCCAATCGGGTTCGACCGTGCCGATCACGAGGCACGCCGCCGGGATGGACCGCCTACCGGGCCGCTCACACCAGCTGCACCGTGGCGGTCGCCCGTCCGAAAATCTTACGCCCCTCGGACTTCGCGACGATCGCCACGACCGCCGTGCGGGTCTCCGGATCCATCGACTTCACCTTGCCGGTGTACTCGATCTCGGCCGGCCGGTCGGCGGGCACGTAGACCGGACTGGTGAAGCGGACGTTGTACTCCTTGACCGCGCCCGGGTCGCCGAGCCAGGAGGTGACGAACCCGCCGCCCAGGCCCATGGTGAGCATGCCGTGCGCCACCACGTTGTCCAGGCCGACGAGCCCGACCACGTCGTCGCTCCAGTGGATGGGGTTGGCGTCGCCGGAGACACCGGCGTAGTTGACCAGGTCGCCACGGGTGAGCTTGACGTTGCGGGTGGGCAGTTCGTCGCCGACGGAGACGTCGTCGAACCGGATCGCCCGCTTGCTGGGGGCCACATCGGGAATCGTGATGGCCGGCGCCTCGGCGACCGGCGGGGCCGTGCGCGGGCGATGGCCGGGCGCCTCCCCGATGCCGTGCATCAGCACGTTGCTGACGGCGTCGCCGACGTTCGAGTCGACCTCGGCGCCGCTGCGGCCGACCAAGGTGGTGTAGGTGGTCAGCACCAGCTCGTCGTTCTGCGCGGTCACGATGTTCTTGGTGACGATCATGTCGGCACCGCCGGGGGCCTGCCGGAACGAATGTAGGTAGACGTCGCAGGTCAGCTGGTCGCCGACCCGGATCGGGCGGTGGAACTCCAGGATCTGGTCGGTCTGCATGATCTGGCTCAGGTCGTAGCCGGTGACGACCTGCTCGAACAGCTTGCGCTGGGCCAGGATGCCGACCAGGGAGATGAAGGTCAGCGGCGCGACCAGGCTGTCGTGGCCGTACTCCTGAGCGGTGTCCTCCTCCCAGTGCACCGGGTGGTAGTCCTGCACGGCCCGCGCGTACTCGCGCACCTTCTCGCGGCCGACCTCGTAGTAGTCGTCGACGCGGTAGTGGTGGCCGACCATCGCCGCCGCGTGGGTCGCGGGGTCGGACGGCTCGCCGTCCGGACCGGCCGTGGCCTGTCCCGGCTCGACTGCGGTACCGGTGTTGATTGTCACGGAAGGCTATCCCTATCTGACCCCGCTACCGGGAGTCGGCGGAGCGCTCACCACCGCACAGACACCAAATGCCGGAGCGGGTGGAACCTGCTCCGGCACTCTGGACTGCATGGGATTGCGGCGCTGCGGGGACACAGCGGCCGCATGCGGCGGCTTGCACGCGTGGAGAAACGTTAGCGAGACTCGCGGTGCGCCCGATGAGTACCGCAGTTCGGGCAGAACTTCTTCAGCTCGAGGCGGTCCGGGTCGTTACGCCGGTTCTTCTTGGTGATGTAGTTGCGGTGCTTGCACTCTTCGCAGGCCAAGGTGATCTTTGGCCGGACATCGGTGGACTTCGCGGCCACGATATGCCTTCTTTCCGGTCAACCTGAGGGTCAATCAGTATGGGGTAGCGATGGCCGGACTCGAACCGGCGACACAACGATTATGAGTCGTTTGCTCTACCGCCTGAGCTACACCGCCATATGCGCGGCAATGCGGAGGTGCTACCCGGCTCTCGGTTCAACGCACAGAGTGCCGAGTCGGTCACCACCGGCAATCCGGCGAGCCCCCTAACGGAATCGAACCGTTGACCTTTTCCTTACCATGGAAACGCTCTGCCGACTGAGCTAAGGGGGCACAGCCACTCACGCCCAGCGATGCAGAAGATCGACCACATACGATGTCGACCGCACACACCCCGGGGCGCTGAAGCCTTGAACGAGGTTACACACCCGACCACGTGGTTACCAAACCGGCAGTTCAGGGCGGATTTCCGACCACAGCAGAAGCACACCGGCAACGAACCACGCACCACTCCCGACGAGCAGTCGGAAAAGTGACGACGAGCCGGGCGCGAGGAAAACCCGTGCGGACCAACCACACACACCCGAACCAGAGTGCCGAACACCCGAAACACCAGAGTACCGAACCCCCAGGACAGCGGGCGTACATCTGCCCGAGAAGCACCGACAACCCAGATGTGCACAACTCCGGGAGGTTGACGTACACAACCCCGGGAGGTTTACACCCGGAAGGGGGGTCCGGGGGGCGAAGCCCCTCCGGGCAAGGGGTGTGGGGGCTGCGCCCCCACAATCAATCCTCGAAAAAGGTGCGCGCTTTCGGCGCACAGAACTCCCCCTGAGAGGAGGTGGCGGATGGAGGATTCGAACCTCCGAAGCTTGCGCGGCTGATTTACAGTCAGCTCCCTTTGGCCGCTCGGGCAATCCGCCTCGTCGCGCTGTCTCAGCGCGCAGTGCAGAATACAACGATCCCGGCCCCAGGACGCAAACCTGCTGGCCAGAGCGCCGGCGGTGCGGCCGGCTTCGCATCACGGCAGGCTCCCGACTAGCTTCGATGGTCCGGGGAGAAACGCCGTGACCGGAACGTCCGGACGGAACTTCAGACAGGAGTACAGGGTGGCCGATTCGTCATTCGATGTCGTGAGCAAGGTCGACCGGCAGGAGGTCGACAACGCGCTGAATCAGGCGGCGAAGGAGCTCGGCACCCGGTACGACTTCCGCGGCACCGGCGCGAGCATCGAGTGGTCCGGGGAGGAGCGGATCGTGCTGTCGGCGGAGTCGGAGGACCGGGTCAAGGCGGCGCTGGACGTGTTCAAGGAGAAGCTGATCCGCCGCGACATCTCGCTGAAGGCCTTCGACGCCGGCGAGCCGCAGGCCTCCGGCAAGGTCTACAAGATCACCGGCACGCTGCTGCAGGGCATCTCCACCGAGAATGCGAAGAAGATCGCCAAGCTGATCCGCGACGAGGGCCCCAAGGGCGTCAAGGCGCAGATCCAGGGCGACGAGCTACGGGTGAGCGGGAAGAAGCGCGACGATCTGCAGGCGGTCATCGCGCTGCTGAAGAATGCCGACCTCGACGTCGCGCTGCAGTTCGTGAACTACCGGTAGATATCCGGCCTACTGCGGTAGGTATCCGGCCTACTGCCGCGGCCCGCCGGCCATCTGTTCCAGGCGGGCGATGCGTTCATCCATCGGGGGGTGGGTGGAGAACCAGCGCGCCATCCGGTCGCCGGCCCGGAACGGGTTGGCGATCATCAGATGCGACTGGGAGGTCAGCTGCGGCTCCGGCGGTAGCGGCGCCGCCTGGGTGCCGCGCTCCAGCTTGCGTAACGCCGAGGCCAGGGCCAGCGGGTCGCCGGTCAGCGCGGCACCGTCCTGGTCGGCCTGGTACTCGCGCGATCGCGATACGGCCAGCTTGATGAGGGTGGCGGCGATCGGCCCGAGCAGCGATACCAGCAGTACGCCCAGGATGTTCGGGCTCTCGCCGTCGCGGCTGCCGCCGAACATGCTGGCGAAGAACGCCAGATTCGCCAGGCCCGAGATCACCGCGGCCAGGGCGCCGGCCACCGACGAGATCAGGATGTCCCGGTTGTAGACGTGCGACAGCTCGTGCCCCAGCACCGCGCGCAGCTCCCGTTCGTTGAGGATCTGCAGGATGCCGGTGGTGCAGCAGACGGCCGCGTGCCGCGGATTGCGACCGGTGGCGAAGGCGTTCGGGGCGTTGGTCGGGCTGACGTAGAGCCGGGGCATCGGCTGGCGCGCGGAGGTAGCCAGTTCGCGCACGATCTTGTACATCACCGGCGCCTCCAGCTCGGAGACCGGCTGTGCGTGCATCGCCTTCAGCGCGAGCTTGTCGCTGTTGAAGTAGGCGTAGGCGTTCATGCCGAGGGCCAGCAGGATCGCGATCACCAGGATGACCGGGCTGCGGAACATCGCCCCGGCGAAAACGATCAGCGCCGAAAGACCGACCAGTAGCGCGAACGTCTTCACGCCGTTGCCAAAACCACCGTGCCCGTGCATCGCACTCCTTCACGCCCCCGGATCTCGATTGCGTTACACCAGGTCAACGATGGAAGGCCGGGAGAAGGTTCCTGGTCGGATTGTGAGCTTTGCGAGGTTGACCCCGGCGCCGGCGGTAGCTAACTCACCCCACCCGTTCGATGGTGTAGCGGACCAGACGCTCGAGGGCCGCGTTGGCGGGACCGTCGGGGAGCGCGGCCAGCTCGGTGTACGCGATGTCGGCGTAGCTGTGCAGCTTCTCCTTCGCCAGCGCCATGCCGCGGGAGCGGGACAGCAGGTCGAGGGCCTCGGTCACTTCCTCGTCGGTCTGCAGCGGGCGGGCCAGCAGCGAGCGCAGCCGGTCGCCCTCCGGGCCCTGGTCGCGCAGCGCGTACAGCACGGGCAGCGTGTGCACGCCCTCGCGCAGGTCGGTGCCCGGGGTCTTGCCGGACTGCGCGGAGACCGAGGAGATGTCGATGATGTCGTCGGAGATCTGGAATGCCGTGCCGACCGCGTCGCCGAGCCGGGCGAGGCGCTCCACGTCGTCCGGGCTGTCGCCGGAGAACATGCCGCCGAACCGGCCCGAGGCGGCGATCAGCGAACCGGTCTTCTCCCACACCACCCGCAGGTAGTGCTCGACCGGATCCTGGGATTGCTTGGCGCCCAGCGTTTCCCGCATCTGGCCGGTCACCAGTTCGGCGAACGTCTCAGCGATGATGCGCACCGCGTCCGGGCCCAGCGTGGAGACCAGCCGCGATGCGTGCGCGAACAGATAGTCGCCGGCCAGGATGGCGATGCTGTTACCCCAGCGCGAGTTCACGCTGGCCGCGCCGCGGCGCATCGACGCCTCGTCCATCACGTCGTCGTGGTACAGGGTGGCCAGGTGCACCAGCTCGACCACGGTGCCCGCGGTGATCAGATCCGGGTCGCCCGGGCGCGGGCCCAGCTGGCCGGTGAGGATGGTGAACAGCGGGCGAAAACGCTTACCGCCAGCCTTGGCCAGATGCAATGCGGCTTCCTGCAGGAAATCCTCGCCGTCGGACAGCTCGCTGATCAGTAGCTTCTCGACCTCTTCCAGACCGTTGCGCACGGTCGAGGCGAGTTCGGCATCGCCGAGATCGACCCCGGCGACCACGGTGGTGGTCTCATCAGTCACAGCCGATGCACTCATGCCATCTCCCACTGCCGGTTCCATCCCCACACCCAAGAACCTAGCGTGTCGGGCTCGACCTTCCCATGAACAGTGTCACTCTCGAGCGGATCGGAGAGTCCGGGGGTACCGGCGGCCCGGAGCGAGGCGTCCGGTCCACCCGATTCCGGCGGCCCGGGGAGATCCGCACCGTGCGGCACCGTCGACACCCCTGGACCGGTGCTGCAAGTATTGACGCCATGGGTGCAGCGGATGCGGGTACCGCGAGCGGTGATTCGACGGCGCGGGCACGCGGGAACTCTCCCGCCGCCCTGCCCTCGCATGCCGAGGTGCTGGTGGTGGGTGCGGGTCCGGCGGGCTCGGCGGCCGCGGCGTGGGCCGCGCGCGCCGGCCGCGACGTGCTGCTGCTCGACGCCGCGGCGTTCCCGCGCGACAAGACCTGCGGCGACGGGTTGACGCCGCGGGCGACGGCCGAGCTGGAACACCTCGGGCTGGGCGAGTGGGTGCGCACGCATACGGTCAACCGCGGCCTGCGGATGACCGGATTCGGCCGAGAGGCCCTGCTGACCTGGCCGGACGGGTCGTTTCCTGGCTACGGCAGCGCGGTCGCCCGCACCGAACTCGACGACAAGCTGCGCGAGACGGCGGTGAAATGGGGAGCCCACATGGTCGACGGGGCGCGCGTGGTGGACGTGGCCCGCACCGGCGACCGGGTTACCGCAGTCACCGTGCGCACCGATAACGGTACCCGCGAGAACAACGGCACCCGCGAGATCGGCTGCCGGACCCTGATCGTCGCCGACGGGGTGCGCTCGCCGGTCGGGAAGTTGCTGGGGCGCACCTGGCATCGCCGCTTCGCCTACGGCGTCGCCGCCCGCGCCTACATCCGATCCGCCCGCAGCGACGACGAGTGGATCACCTCGCATCTGGAGCTGCGCGACGCCGACGACACCCTGGTGCCCGGCTACGGCTGGGTGTTCCCGCTCGGCAACGGCGAGGTCAACATCGGTGTGGGCTCGCTGGCCACCGCCGGCCGGCCCTCGCACGTCGCGCTGAGACCGCTGCTACAGCACTATGTGTCGCTGCGGCGCGGGGAATGGGAGTTCGAGGGCGAGGCGCGGGCCGTCGCCTCGGCGCTGCTGCCCATGGGCGGCGCCGTGTCGGCGATCGCGGGCCGCAACTGGGCCCTGGTCGGCGACGCCGCGGGCTGTGTCAACCCGCTCAACGGCGAGGGCATCGACTACGGCCTGGAGGGCGGGCACCTGCTGGCCGGGCTGCTCGACGAGCCGGATCTGAGCACGCTGTGGCCGGATCTGCTGCGCGCCCGGTACGGCCGCACGTTCTCGGTGGCGCGGCGCATCGCCGCGCTGGCCACCCGCCCGCGCATGGTGCCGACCGGCGGGCCGCCGGTGATGCGCTCGAAGTACCTGCAGCGCACCGCGGTCCGGGTGATGGGCAACCTGGTCACCGAGGAGGACGCCGATCTGACCGCGCGCGCCTGGCGGGCCGCGGGCCGGACGTCGATGCGGTTCGACGACCTGCCGCCGTTCACATGACCGGCATGCGAGATCGGCTGCCGGCGCGCCGAGTGGTGAGCGGTGGCCGGCGGCCGGAGCAATCGCCGCTGGAGCTGCTGCCGCATCTGCGGCGGGCGCGCGATCTCGCCGACCGCCACTATGCCGAACCGCTGGATCTGGACGGTCTCGCCGCGGCGGCGGGCGTATCGAAGTACTACTTCCTGCGCTGCTTCGCGGCGACCTACGGCAAGACACCCGCGGTATATCTGGCGGAGCGCCGCATCGAACGCGCGCAGGATCTGCTGCGCGCCACCAACATCACCGTCACCGAGGCGTGCATGCTGGTCGGCTACACCAGCCTCGGCTCGTTCAGCCGCAAGTTCACCGAGCTGGTGGGCATGTCCCCGTCCGCCTACCAGGCGAAATTCGCCGCCGAGGGCGCGCCGCGCATACCGGGCTGCTACGTGTTCATGCACGGGCTGTCGGACCGCAAGCGGCCGGACTGAACGAGACCCCGGCGCCCGGGGCACCCGCACCGCCGAACACCGCAATTTCGGAGAAGCGATCCGCTGTCCGGATTCCATAGCCTTGGCCCATGGCAACCATCACGAACGTTTCGCTGGTGACCGTGTACGTCACCGATCAGGACGCCGCCAAGCAGTGGTATATCGACAAGCTGGGATTCGTGGAGGGCAGCGATGTCACCATGGGCGACAACGGCTTTCGATGGCTCACCGTGCTTCAGCCGGACCATCCCGAACTGGAGGTGACGCTCATGGTTCCGGGTCCGCCGCTGGACGACAACCTCGCCGAGGCGATCCGCCGGTCCATGGCGAACGGCACGCACGGCGCGCTCGGCCTGAACACCGACGACTGTCAGAAGGCCTACGAGGAGCTCACCGCCAAGGGTGTGGAATTCGTGCAGCCGCCGTCGGAGCGCCCCTACGGTGTCGAGGCCGTGATGCGGGACAACTCCGGAAACTGGCTGGTGCTGGTGGAGAAGCGGGAGTTCGATCCCACCACCGTCGACTGGAACGCGGAAACGGGCTGCGCCTGACCGGCCGGGCTTTCGGGCCGGGCAACGGACGAGCCGGGAACCGGCGGCACGGCCGGCGCACAGCGAGCGCAACCCGCCTCCGAGGGGCGTGGCCGCGAACAGAACCGGCGTACCGGCGACGTTCGCGGCCTTCGGGTTTCGGTCAGGCGCCGGCCTTGACTCCCAGCCACTCCTCGATGAACTTGCGCTCGCTGGTCAGCACCCGGTGCTGCAACTGCTCGGCCAGCGGTTCGATGGCGCCGCCGACCAGCGGAACCTGTACCGCGAGGGTGCCGGAGACCTCGATCTCCGAACCCTCCGCGGTGGGCCGCAGGACGTAGGTGCCCGACATCTCGCTGGCGATGCCCTTGGACGCGCCGGCGAAGGCGCCCGCGGCGGTGTCGCCGTCGAGCGGGCCCCAGTCGTCGGTGCGCTCGAGCACCAGTTCGTTGTCGAGGACCTTGTTGACGACGGCCGGAATCTTGTCCCGACGTGCTCGTTCGGTCATGTGCACGCGGATGGTTCCCGGTCCGTCGGGATGCGACAGATCGAGCGTGGCGGTGTCGGCGCCGTCGAAACGGGCCCGCCACATGTCGTCGCTGATGATCGCCCGGTGAAGCTCTTCGACCGGGACGCTGTAAGGCACGGTGAAGCTGAATTTTCGGGACATGGCCGCACACGCTATCCGAGCGATGCAATAGCCTTGTCCGGTGTCGGAAACCACCCAGTCTGATCAGCTGCGATCCGAGCAGCCACCGGTGCGCCGGCGCACCGGGATCGGGGTCGTGGTGGCCGCGACCACGGTGAGCGTGCTGGCGGTGCTGCTGGTGCTCGCGGCCTGGCGGGACGACATGCTGATCGACGCCGACAAGGGCGTCACCAGCGCGGAGGTGCTGTCGGCGGGGCGGCTGCGCTCGGCGGTCACGTACGTGACCCCCGACGGAGTCACGCACAATCCGAAGGTGGGCGTGCTGTACCCGACGAAACTGACCGCGGGCGAACGGATCAACGTCGAATACAGCAAGAAGGATCCGGAGCTGGTGCGGGTGGCCGGGCGCGACGCCCGGGTGGCGATCATTCCGGCGCTGTCGGTGATCGTGGTCGTCTGGGCGGTGGCGCTGCCGGTGCTGTGGCTGCTGCGACGGTCGCAGCGGCGCGGCGCGGCACCGGGAACCCCCCTGGACAACACGCCGGGTACCGGCGCAGACGTCGAGTAGTGTTCGCTCGAACTTCGTATGGGTGTCACGTCGGCGTGGCGGCTTCGCGTCGTGCCGTGGCCACACTCGAGGTGTGCGTGTAGCGATTGTCGCGGAGTCGTTCCTGCCGAACATGAACGGTGTGGTGAACTCCGTGCTGCAGGTACTCGATCATCTGGACCGCCACGGTCACGAGGGCCTGGTGATCGCGCCGGACACGCCGCGCGGGCTGCCGCCGGCGCCGCGGGAGCACGGCCGGTTCCCCGTCCTGCGGGTTCCCGCGGTGATGGTGCCGAAGATCAGCTCGCTGCCGGTGGGGTTGCCGCAACCGGTGATCACCGCGGCGATCGACGAGTTCGACGCGGACGTGGTCCATCTGGCGTCGCCGTTCCTGCTGGGCGCCGGGGGTGTGGCGGCCGCGGTGCGGCTGGACCTGCCGGCCGTGGCGGTGTATCAGACCGATGTCGCCGGATTCGCCACCAGCTACGGTCTCGGACCGGCCCGGCGCGCGGCGTGGGCGTGGACGCGGCGCATTCACGAGCGGGCCGCACGAACGCTGGCACCGTCCACGGCGGCGGCCGAAGATCTTGCGCGGCAAGGTATTCCGCGGGTGCACCGGTGGGCCCGCGGGGTCGACATCGCCCGGTTCACGCCGTCCGAACGGCGTGACGAGCTGCGCGAACAGTGGTCGCCGGACGGTCGGCTGATCGTCGGATTCGTCGGCCGCCTGGCCCCGGAGAAGCATGTCGACCGGCTGGCGGTGCTCGCCGACGATCCCGACGTGCGGGTGGTGATCGTGGGTGACGGCCCCGAACGCGAGCGGCTGACGCGGCTGCTCCCCACGGCGGTGTTCACGGGCGAACTCGGCGGCGCCGAACTCGCGCAGGCGTACGCGAGCCTCGACGTGATGGTGCACCCCGGGGAGCACGAGACGTTCTGCCAGGGCGTGCAGGAGGCGCTGGCCTCCGGCCTGCCGGTGGTCGGCCCCGACGCCGGCGGACCGCGCGACCTGATCTCGCACTGCCGCAACGGATATCTGCTGCCGGTGGACCGCTTCACCGAACTGCTGCCCAGCGCCGTCGCGGCCCTGCAGGACCCGCAGCTGCGCGCCCGCTTCTCCGTCGCCGCCCGCAAGTCCGTCCTGCACCGCACCTGGCCGGCGATCTGCACCGAACTGATGGGCCACTACGCGGACGTACTCGGCACCAACCGAGAAGACCTGTACCGCAGCGCATAATGCCCGGCACAGCGGGTGACGCTACCGGTCGAGCATCCGGACCAGATCGCCGGTAAGCCGCCCGTGCCGGGTCTTCTCGCAGACAAACCGCCGGCCGTCCGGGGTGAACCAGCGAGCACCCCTCCTCGAGACGTGGGTCTCCGGCGGACGCGGCCACGATTCTGCGGGGAGCCAGGCTCGGCTGACGACCACGTCAGGAGTCGTCGGCCGACGCCCGGCGGAAAATCGGTGGCCGGCGGGCGCGGCGAGGATCTACTGTGTGGCGCATGGGAGGTCCAGGCGTGAACGGGGCTTGCGCGGTCGGCGCGTACTACGTGCGGCTGCGCGCAGGAGCCTGGACCCTGCCCCCGCATCGCATCGTTCTCCGCATGTTCTGATCCGGAGTTCTCCCTGACGGCCGGTCGGCCGATTCTCGTGCGTCTCGGCGTGGGTCCGGGCGAATCACACCTTCCTGATTCGACCGCTCCGTTCGGAGGACACCCATGTCCCGATCGCTGTCGCGCGCCCGTACCGCGCGCAAGACACTGTCCCAGAATTTCCTGGTCGATGCCCGCGCGGCGGCGGCCATCGTGCGCGAGTCCGGCTGCGGGCCGGACGATCTGGTGCTCGAGGCCGGCCCGGGTGACGGCATGTTGACCAGGCACCTGCTCGCCGCCGGGAGCCGGGTGCTGGCCTACGAGAAAGATCCCCGCTACGCGGGCCGGCTTCGGCGCCGGTACGTGGACGACGATCGAATTCACGTCTACCACAAGGATTTTCGCGTCGTTCACCCACCGCGGCAACCCTTCGCCGTGGTGGCCAACATTCCGTTCGCGATCACGACCGACATCGTCCGCTGGTGCCTAGCGGCGGACCGCCTGACAGCGGCCGCGCTGCTGACCCAGCGCGAGTTCGCGCGCAAGCACTCCGGCGACTACGGCCGCTGGTCCAAGCTCACCGTCACCCAGTGGCCGTGGCTATCGATGACGCTGGGCAGCACCGTGGCGCGCACCAGCTTTCATCCCGTGCCCCGGGTCGATGCCGCCGTCCTGCACCTGCGCCGCCGCCGGGCGCCGCTGCTTCCCCGGTCCGCCGCGGCGGAGTACCACCGGTTGGTCGACATCGGGTTCTCGGGAGTCGGCGGGTCCGTCGCCGCCTCGCTGTGCCGGCATCATCCGGCCGGAACGGTGCGACGGGCCTGTGCCGCGGCGGGTGTCGCCGCCGACCTCCCGGTGGGATATCTTCCGCCGGACTCCTGGGTCGCCCTGTTCGGCGCACTGTCGCGCCGATGATCGCGACCCAGGTCCCGTACATCCCGCGGCGCGTACGCGTTAGTGTCAGGAGCCGTGGCGAAAAAAGAGTCGTTCCGGGCCTCGCTGGAGAAGCAGCCGCATGAGGTCGCGTCGATGTTCGACGGGGTCGCGAAGCGGTACGACCTCACCAACACGGTGATCTCCGCCGGTCAGGACCGATATTGGCGATGGGCGACGGGCAAGGCGCTGCAGCTGCGGCCCGGCGAGCGGGTGCTGGACCTGGCGGCCGGGACGGGCGTGTCCACGGTGGAGTTCGCCAAGTCCGGCGCCTGGTGCGTCGCCACGGATTTCTCCCGCGGCATGCTAGCGGCGGGCCGCTTCCGCAACGTGCCGATGGTGGCCGGCGACGCGACCGCGCTGCCGTTCGCCGACGACTCCTTCGACGCGGTCACCATTTCCTACGGGTTGCGCAACGTCTCCGATCCGGACGCGGCGCTGCGCGAGATGCTGCGCGTCAGCAAGCCGGGCGGGCGGCTGGTGATCGCCGAGTTCTCGACTCCGGTATTCGCGCCCTTCCGCACCCTGTATATGGAGTACTTGATGAAGGCGCTGCCGCGCGTGGCCCGCGCGGTCAGCTCCAATCCGGGTGCCTACATCTACCTGGCCGAATCGATCCGGGCGTGGCCGAACCAGCCGCAGCTGGCGATGCGCATCGCCGACGCGGGCTGGTCGGCGGTGAAGTGGCGCAATCTGACCGGCGGCATCGTGGCGCTGCACCGGGCCTACAAGCTCGGCTAGCGAACCCGATTCCCGGCGGCGTGATACTGCTCACGCCATCCGGCCGACCCCGCCCGCCATTGCCGAAAATACCGATTCACCAGGTATTTCGCCGACCTCACAGGCCATGTTTCGGCAGGTGAGAACTTTCGTCATCTGACGATAACGTCCGGTAAATCCGGCGCAATCCCGGCTGGACATCATCGGACTCATGTCGGATGCAGCCGCGGGCAGCCCGAGCACCACCAGAACGGCGTGCTCGTACTGTGGAGTGGGATGCGGCATGGTCGTCCGGACGACGACCGGCGAGCACGGCACGCCGGTGATCGCGAAGGTGCAGGGCGACAAGCTGCATCCGGTCAACGCCGGTCGGCTGTGCACGAAGGGCGCCACCCACGCCGACCTGATGCGGGCCTCCGGGCGCATGACGACGGCCCACCGCCGACCCGAACGCGGCCGGCCGCCGACGCCCCTCCCCGTGGACGACGCGGTGCGCGAGGCCGCCGCGCGCCTGCGTGCGATTCTCGACGAGCACGGTCCCGACGCGATCGCGCTGTACGTCTCCGGCCAGCTGTCCATGGAGGCGCAGTACCTGGCGAACAAGCTGGCCAAGGGCTACCTGCGCACCCTGCACATCGAGGCCAACTCGCGGCTGTGCATGGCCAGCGCCGGTACCGGTTACAAGCAGTCGCTCGGTGCGGACGGCCCGCCGGGCTCCTACGACGACATCGACCGGGCGGACCTGTTCTTCGTGATCGGCGCGAACATGGCCGACTGCCATCCGATCCTGTACCTGCGGATGGCCGATCGCCGCAAGGCCGGCGCGAAACTGATCGTCGTCGATCCGCGGCGCACCGAAACCGCTTCGCACGCGGACCTTTTCCTGCAGATCGCTCCCGGCACCGATCTGGCGCTGCTGAACGGGCTGCTGCATCTGCTGGTCGAGGGCGGCGATATCGACAAGGATTTCATCGCCGAACATACCGAGGGCTGGGAGTCGATGCCGGAGTTCCTGGCCGACTATCCCCCGGCCCGGGTCGCCGAGCTCACCGGACTGGCCGAGGACGACATCCGCACGGCCGCGCGCTGGATCGGCGAGGCGGGCGAATGGATGTCGTTGTGGACCATGGGGCTCAACCAATCCACGCACGGCACCTGGAACACCAACGCCCTGTGCAATCTGCACCTGGCGACCGGCGCGATCTGCCGCCCGGGCAGCGGGCCGTTCTCGCTGACCGGTCAGCCGAATGCCATGGGCGGCAGGGAAATGGGCTACATGGGCCCGGGGCTGCCCGGGCAGCGCAGCGTCCTGTCGGCCGCCGACCGGACGTTCGTGGAGACCGCGTGGGGGCTCGACTCCGGCACGCTGCGCGACGAGGCGGGACCCGGGACGATCGAGATGTTCCGCGGCATGGTGGAGGGCCGGATCAAGGCGTGCTGGATCGTGTGCAGCAATCCCGTTGCGACGGTGGCCAATCGCAAGACCGTCATCGCGGGGCTGGAGGCGGCGGAACTGGTGATCGCGCAGGACGTCTATACCGAGACGGCCACCAACGCCTACGCCGACCTGCTGCTGCCGGCCACGCTGTGGGCGGAATCCGATATGACGATGGTGAATTCGGAGCGCACGGTCACCCTGCTGCAGCGCTCCATCGATCCGCCCGGCGACGCGCGACCCGACTGGTTGCTGATCGCCCAGGTGGCCACCGAGATGGGCTTCGAGGGCTTCGACTACCGCTCCGGCGCCGAGGTTTTCGACGAGATCCGCCGGTTCGCCAATCCCGCGACGGGTTACGACCTGCGCGGCGTCAGCCACGCGAGCCTGCGGGACGGGCCGGCGCAGTGGCCGTGCCCCGATCCGGCGCGGCGCCGCAATCCGATCCGCTACCTCAACGACGGCGTGAGCCAGGACCTGTTCACCGACGAGAACGGCCACCGGCCGCGGCTGGCCTTCGCCACCCCGAGCCGCCGCGCGGTGTTCTGGCCGCGACCGCATATGGCGCCCGACGAGATGCCCGACGACGACTACCCGTTCGTGCTCAACACCGGCCGCCTGCCGCACCAGTGGCACACCATGACCAAGACCGGCCGGGTCGCGAAGCTGAACAAGCTGAACGGGAAACCGTTCGTGGAGGTCCATCCCGGCGACGCCGAGCGGATCGGGCTCGCGGCCGGAGACCAGGTCGAAATCGCCTCCCGCCGAGGCCGTGCCGTACTTCCCGTGCAGATCAGCGACCGGGTGCGACCCGGGGACTGCTTCGCACCGTTCCACTGGAACGACGAGCACGGCGAGTACCTGACCGTCAATGCCGTCACCAACGACGCGGTCGACGCGGCCTCGCTGCAACCCGAGTTCAAGGCCTGCGCGGTGGCGCTGCGGAAGGTGGCGCAGATGCCCGAATCGGCGCCGGCCGCCGAACCGCCGGTCCCCGCACCGACCGACCCCGCACTGTCCGACGGAACCGGCCACCCGCTGGCTGCCATGCTGGGCCTGGACACCGCAACACCCCCGACGCTCTCCGAGACCGAACGGATCTATCTCGGCGGATACCTCGCCGCATTGCACACGCTGCCGGTGCGGGGCCAGCCGGTGCTGCCCGACACCGCTCCCCTGTCGCCGCACACCCGGATGTGGATCAACGGCATGCTCGCCGGAATGTATTCGCGGACCGGCGCCGCCGAGACGGCGGACGCGGCCGCACCGGACCGGCCGATCACCGTGCTGTGGGCGTCGCAGACCGGCACCGCCGAGGAGATCGCGGCCTCGACCGCCGCCCGGCTGGCCGAATCCGGCTATGCGCCGAGGCTGCTCGACATGGACTCCTGTGACCCGGCCGAACTCGCCGGCGACGCGCTCGTGATCACCAGCACCTTCGGCGACGGCGGGCCGCCGGACAACGCCGCGGATTTCTGGGAACGACTGTGCGACAGCGCGGTCCGGCTGACCGGCGTGCGGTTCGCGGTGTTCGCCCTCGGCGACTCCTCCTACGACGACTTCTGCGGATACGGCCGCAAGCTGGACCGGACGCTGTCCGAGCGGGGCGCCGTCCGCCTGCTGCCCCGAGTCGACAGCGAGCCCGACCACGAACGGCTGTCGGCCGCCTGGCTCGACGATGTGCTGTCCGCCCTGGATGGCCCGGAAGACTTGAATGGCCCGGAAGACACTGCCGCAGAGCAGGATTCGGCACCCTCCCCGGGAGGCGGCGCGACGATGGTGCTGTCGCGCCCGGCCGCGCCCGAGCGAACCCGGCGCGCCGCGCCGCCGTTCACCCGCAACGCACCGGTGGCCGCCCCGCTCGTCCGCAACACCCTGCTGTCCCGGCCGGGCTCCGGAAAAGAGGTGCGGCACTTCGGATTCGATCTCCAGGGACTCGAGGCCGATTATCAGGTCGGCGACTCGCTCGGGGTCTGGCCCGCGAACGGCGAGGAGCTGGTGGGTGAATGGCTCGCCGCCACCGGGCTGGACGGGCAGCGCGGCATCGAACTGGACGACCGGGAACTGCCGCTGGCACAGGCGTTGCGCACGCACTACGACATCACGAAGGTCAGCCGCGACCTGCTGACCTTCATCGCCGAACACAATCCGAACCAGCGGCTGGCGAAACTGCTGCGCCGGGACAACCGCAACGAGTTGGAGCGCTATCTGTGGGACCGGCAGGCGATCGATGTGCTGCGCGACTTCCCGGTGCGGGCCGATCTGGTCGAATGGCTGGGCGCGCTGAAGAAGCTACAGCCACGGCAGTATTCGATCTCCTCCAGCCCGCTCGTGGATCCGCACGAGGTGCAGCTGACCGTCGGCGTGGTGCGCTACGCCGAACGCGGCGGCGTCTGCTCGACCTACCTCGCCGACCGCTGTCAGGACGCCGAGGTGCCGGTATTCCTGCAGCGCGCACCGCATTTCCGGCCGCCGCTGGACCCGACCACGCCGATGATCATGGTCGGGCCGGGCACCGGCATCGCGCCGTTCCGTGGCTTCCTGCACGAGCGCCGCGCCCTGGGGTGCGGCGGCCGGAACTGGCTGTTCTTCGGCGACCAGCACGCCGCGGACCACTTCTACTACCGCGACGAGCTCGAGGACATGTTCCGCTCCGGCGTCCTCACCCGGCTGGACCTGGCCTTCTCCCGCGACCAGCGAGAGCGGATCTACGTGCAGCACAGGATGATCGAGCACGGCGCCGAGCTGTGGTCCTGGCTGTCCGACGGCGGCCACTTCTACGTCTGCGGCGACGCCGACCGGATGGCCCGCGACGTCGACGACGCCCTGCTGACCATCGCGCAGATCCACGGCAAGCTCGACGCCGACGGCGCCCTGGCCTTCAAGAAACAACTCATCGCCGAGAAGCGGTACCTGCGCGACGTGTACTGAGGGCCCGCCACACCACCCGGGGGCGACCGGGTCGATCGCGGCCGCTTCCATATCGAACACCGGTCCGGTCATGATCACTCCTCACTCGGCATGACTTCCCGCAACGCGGGCATCCGCAGAGTGGGACGGGGCGAACCCGCCGAACTCGTCGCGCGGCCGGCGTCCTTGCGCCGGTATGTGCACGCGGCGGTCGCAACCCACTCGTTAGCAGCGAAAACCGCTGACGACCAGGAGAATTGGAGGATGAAGGGTGATCGAGTGGAGATAGTCGTGGACACCGGCGGCGGATCTCGCACATACGAGGTGGCGGCAACGAAGGCGGGACGCCGGGTCGAGGTGCGCATCGCGCGCGGCATCGTCGAGGTCAGCGAGACCACTCGCACCGGCACCCCGGTACGGACCGCGCGATTCATGTCCGGCCGCACATTGGCGCTGGTCGAGTATCCGGCCGACGGGGGCGCGGCCGAATGATTCGAGACGAGTGGGCGTGATCCGAGACAAGTGGCGGAAAGGTTGCCAGGCGCGTCCGGACGGCGCATTCTCGATGGTGCCCGGTGACCCGATCCGGGCGAATCGGCCCACAGTGGAAAGGAGCACCCGATGACCGATCGAACCCTCGATACCGGTGCCATCGACGCGGTTCCGGAAGCCGATTTCAGGGAGCAGACCGTCGCGGCGTATCCCGACGCCGAGGACGACGACACCGAGACCGGCACGCCGGTCGGCGCGGGCGATCGCGAGGCCGCCGACGCCGACGTGCTCGAACAGTCCCGCTCGGTGCCGCTGGACGACGATTACGAGAACGAGGACCAGGCCGCGGCCGATTACTGACGGTTCGCCGCTACCGATCGATCCCGGCGCGCACGGTGGCGTGCAGCTCGCGCAGGCCGGACCGCTCGGTGGCCACCTCCAGCACGCGGATGCCGTGTGCGTGCCCGGTCAGCTCGGCGGCCAGCCCGTCCGGGTCGACCTGCCGGTGCGGAATGCGGTAGGCGGCGCACAGCGCGGCCAGATCCATGCCGTGCGGCGTGCCGAAGACGCGCTCGAACACCCCGGCGTACTGCGGATCACCCTGTTCCAGCAGTTCGAAGATGCCGCCACCGTCGTCGTTGGCGACCACGATGGTCAGGTCGGCCGGGCGCGGCTCACCGGGGCCGAGCAGCAGCCCCGACGCGTCGTGCAGGAAGGTCAGGTCACCGATCAGCGCGACGGTGCGGCCCGGGTGGCTGAGCGCGGCGCCCACCGCGGTCGATACGGTGCCGTCGATACCCGCGACACCGCGGTTGGACACCACCCGCACGCCGGGGCGCGGATACGACACCAGCGCGGCGTCGCGCACCGGATTGGAGGCGCCCAGCAGCAGCTGATCGCCCTCGTGCAGGGCGTCCATCACCACCGCCGCCACGTGCAGGCCCGTCGGCTTGGGGTGCCTGGCCAGCTCGTCGCGCACCACCTGCCGGGCCTTGGCATTCATCTCGGCGCAGTGCCGCACCCATTCGGGGCCGGGCGCGCCGCTGGTGATCGCCCGCGTTCCGGTGCCGACCACGTTGCCGGACACGTCGGGCCAGCGCGGGCCGGTGGTCAGCGCGTACACGGTGACGTCCGGATCGGCGAGCACCTTCGACACCTGCCGATGCAGGGTGGGGCGTCCGGTGATGATCGCCTGGCGCGGCCGCAGCAGCGACAGCGCCATCGGATGCAGCTCCGGGCCGTGCCGGGGGGCGGTGGGTTCGGCCACCGTCGGCAGCCCGGCCAGTTCGGGCCGATGGCCGGAACCGTGGCCGGAGACGACCACCGTATCCGGGGTCAGATCGATCTCCAGCGGAACGTCCAGCGTCGCGTATTGCGTTGCGGTCCAAGGCTTGTCGCCGGCACGCCCGCTCGGCGCGACCTCGTCCGGCAGGGCGTCGGGCACGAGCGGCTCGCGCAGCGGGATATCGAAGTGCACCGGACCGGCATTGCCGGACCGGGTGCCGCGGGCCGCGGCCAGCACCCGGCACACCGCCGCGCGCCACACGCTGTTCTGCCGGCGGTATCCGCCGTCCTCGGCCTCGGCGAGCCCCAGGCTGATCGCGGCCCGCACCTGGCTACCGAACAGGCCGAACTGCTCGACGGTCTGATTCGCCCCGCTGCCGAGCATCTCGTAGGGCCTGTTGGCGCTGAGCACGATCAGCGGCTGCCGGGCGTAGTTGGCCTCCAGCACGGCCGGGCCGAGGTTGGCCACGGCGGTCCCGGACGTCATCACGACCGGGACCGGCCGACCGCTGGAGACGGCCAGGCCGATCGCGAGAAATCCCGCGGTGCGCTCGTCGATGCGCATGTGCAGCCGCAGGCGGCCGGCGGCGTCGGCGGCCTGCAGAGCGAAGGCCAGCGGCGCGTTCCGGGAACCGGGGCACAACACGACATCCTGCACACCCCCGCGCACCAGTTCGTCGACTACGACCTGGGCCTGCGCTGTCGAAGGATTCACAGCCCCAGCCTCCCAGACAGTGCCGCACCATGGGGAGTCGGCCCGCTCACACCTGTTGCCGAAACTTAGGTTTTGCTAACCTAAGCCACATGGCCAAGCGCAGCAAATTCGTCCGGCCCACGGAGCGGCAGATTCTGACCGCCGAGGTGCTCGCGAGCAAGCGGATCAGTCCCGGTTTCGTCCGCGTGACCCTGGGCGGATCCGGGCTGAGCGAGTTCGCCCCGATGGGATTCGATCAGTGGTTCCGGCTGTTCCTGCCGGGCCGCAACGGCCTGCGGTTGCCGACCGCGACCAGCAACCTCTGGTACGCGCAGTATCTGATGATGAGCAAGGAAGACCGCCCGGTCGTGCGCAACTACACCGTGCGGGAGTTCCGCCCGGCCGGCGCGGGGCATTTCGGCGACACCGCCGAGCTGGACATCGACTTCGCCATGCACGGCGACCAGACGCCCGCCTGCGCGTGGGCGAGCGGGACCGCCGTCGGCAGCGAGGTGGGCCTGCTCGACGAGGGCATCACATACCAAGCGCCGCAACACAGTTCGTGGACGCTGCTGGTCGGCGACGAGAGCGCGCTGCCCGCCGTGGCCGGCGTGCTGAATTCGGCGCCGCGGGAGCTACGCGGGGCGGCGTTCCTCGAGATCGGCCACCCGGACGACGCCCAGGAACTCGGCGAACCCGAAGGGATGCGGGTGCATTGGCTGCCGCGCACCGATCCGGCCACCGAGATCGGCCGCCCGGCCCTCGAGGCCGTGCGCGCCGCGGAACTACCCACGCAGGGCGTCTACGCGTTCGTGGCGGGGGAACAGAAACTCGCCTCCGGCCTGCGCCGGCACCTGGCCGACGAACGCGGAATTCCCAAGGCCGACATCACCTTCACCGGCTACTGGCGGGTGGGCAAGTCGGCCGGCGAGCGTTAGACCGACCGGTCGGCATTCACGGAAGTCGATGCGGCACATCGAGGTAGCGCTCGAGCGTCGACGGAACCGGTTCGAGCCGAACCGGCACGGCCGACGCTCGGCACCGCATCGGGCATTCACCCACGCGGCGAGGAGCGTTGCACGAGTTCGCCGCCCGCCGAGCACGCGATGCGTAACACGAGCGGCGGGCCGAACGTTCGGGACGACCGGGCCGCGGATCCGCCGGAGCGAAGGCCGCGGCCATCGATCGATCTACTTGGCGTGCCGTTCCACCAGGTCGCCGACCCGCGGAAGGGCCTCGGCCACATGCTTCTTCGCCGAGGAGCGCACCGCGGAGTAGGCCTTCTTCAGGGCCGGGCGCGAGGAGCTCTCGGCCCGCGCATCGGTCACCGCGAGCAGCGCCTCGGCAACCTCGTCCTCCTTGGAGACCAGCAGATCGGCGAATCGGCCGTTACCCGAGTCCTGGTACTCGGCCCAGTACGGCTCGAGCCGCTCGACGAACTTCGGCACGAACGACTCCAGCGCATCCGACACGATGGTCGGGCTGACCTTCTTCGCCGCCGCGTACGCACCCTTCACGGCCAGGCCGGACGCGCCACCCTTGTCCGACACCTCCGCTTCCAGAACCTCCTGGGCATCGGCGACGAAGGCCGGGCGCTTGGCGTCATCGAGCAGGGATTCAGACAGTGCTGCAACCACTTTCAGGTTCCTCCGGATAGTTTTTCGATGAGCGAGCGCAGGCAACTATACGCACCGGACGAACCCGGCACAGCAGCCCGGACCACTACGGCTGCCACGGCAGCAACTGCACCATGAGCCCTTCACAATCGGCGAGCAATGTTTCTGATTCGTCGAACAGCCGAGCCGTGACGAACGTCTTGCGCCCCTCGATGCGATCCACGGTCCCTTCGACCTGGAGCGGAGTCTCCAAAGGAGTGACTTTTCGGTAATTCACATGCAGATAGGCCGTGCGGCTGATGGGCCGCCCGGCGTAGTGCACGAGCGAGCCGAACAGGTCGTCGAACAGCAACGGCAACACGCCGCCGTGCACCGCGCTGTTGCCGCCGAGGTGATACCGCCGGAACTCTCCGGTCATCCGGACGCCCTCGGGCCCGGCCTCGACCGTCAGCCACGGCGGCATGAGCAGACTGCCGCGCCCGGGCAGGCTGGACACCCGCCCGGCCGGGCTGTGCAGTTCCGGTGCCCGGTACGGCTCGAGCAGCTCGATCAGCCGGTTCGCCTGCGCGAGCGCCTGACCGTACGTCTCCTCGGTGCAATCCGCCGAGACCGCCAGGTCCTGCAGCGTGCGCATCGCCTCGACGAACGCCCCGAAGTTGGGGCCGGGCTCGGACTCGGTGACCTTGGGGAAACCACCGTGCGTCTCGTAGCGATCGGCATCGATCGCGCTCCGGTCGATGTCCGGTTCAGCTCGCTCGGCTGTGTCCGATGTTCGCTCGCTGCGCTCGCTCATAACCTGAACGGTAATGCTTGTTCTTACACCGTCAAACCCAACTGATGAGTAGGTTTCCGGGACGGCCGGGGCCGATGCGGCGAGCGGTGCGCGAAGATGACACCGTGACGTTCAATGCGAAGCTGTGGGAGCCCGTCGCGGGGTTCGAGGACCTGACCGATATCACCTACCACCGGCACCTCGAGCAGGGCACGGTGCGCGTGGCATTCGACCGCCCGGAGGTGCGCAACGCCTTCCGCCCGCACACCGTCGACGAGCTGTACCGGGTGCTCGACCACGCGCGAATGACCTCGGACGTCGGCGCGGTCCTGCTCACCGGCAACGGCCCCAGCCCCAAGGACGGCGGGTGGGCGTTCTGCTCCGGCGGCGATCAGCGCATCCGCGGCCGCAGCGGATATCAGTACGCCAGCGGCGAGACCGCCGACACCGTGGACAGGGCGCGCGCGGGCCGGCTGCACATCCTGGAGGTGCAGCGGCTCATCCGATTCATGCCCAAGGTGGTGATCGCGCTGGTGAACGGCTGGGCCGCCGGCGGCGGGCACAGCCTGCACGTGGTCTGCGACCTGACGCTGGCGAGCCGCGAGCACGCCCGGTTCAAGCAGACCGATGCCGACGTGGGCAGCTTCGACGCCGGGTACGGCAGCGCCTACCTGGCGAAACTGGTCGGCCAGAAGTTCGCCCGCGAGATCTTCTTCCTCGGCCGCACCTACACCGCCGAGCAGATGCACCACATGGGCGCGGTGAACGCCGTCGTCGACCACGACCGGCTCGAGGACGAGGCCCTCGAATGGACCGCCGACATCCTGGGCAAATCGCCGCAGGCGCAGCGGATGCTGAAATACGCGTTCAACCTCACCGACGACGGTCTGGTCGGCCAGCAGCTGTTCGCGGGCGAGGCGACCCGCCTCGGCTACATGACCGACGAGGCGGTCGAGGGGCGCGACGCGTTTCTGGAGAAGCGCGAGCCCGACTGGTCGCCGTACCCCTGGTACTACTGACGCCGTAACCCCTGCGCTACCGGCCCTGCACCGCTGACTCGGTGGATTCCGGCCGAAAGCGCACCGGAACACCGGGGCACAGCACCTAGGCTCGGGGCCGTGGACATTCTCGGCAGCCGCGTCATCCTGCGACCGGCGGACTACGAGCGAACAGTGGCGTTCTATCGAGACGGGCTGGGATTGGCGATCGCGCGGGAGTATCCGGGCGGGACCGTTTTCTTCGCGGGTCAGTCGCTGATCGAGGTGGCCGCGCACGGTCGTCGCGCGGACGCGCCCACCGGCTTCGCGGGGGCGTTGTGGTTGCAGGTGCGCGACGCCGCCGCGGCGGAGGCGGAGTGCACGCTGCACGGAATCGCCATCGAGCGTGCGCCGGTGCGGGAACCCTGGGGCCTGATCGAGATGTGGATCAGCGATCCCGACGGGGTGCCGATCGTGGTGGTGGAGGTGCCCCCGGAACATCCGCTGCGCCGCGACAATCGACCGTCCAGGGACTGAGCAGCGGATCTCCGGCTACCCACGCCGGCCCGCCATTCGGTGTGGTCACGGCGCATTCGCGCCCGGTGGCGCACACCGTCGGGGCGATGCCGCACACTGGAGGCGTGACCGCCGAACTGCTGGTTCTGCTCATCGTGGTCGTCACCGCACTGGTCTTCGATTTCACGAACGGCTTCCACGACACCGCCAACGCGATGGCCACATCCATCGCCACGGGTGCGCTCGGACCGCGGACGGCGGTGCTGCTGTCCGGCGGGCTGAACCTGATCGGCGCATTTCTCAGCGTCGAGGTCGCGGCCACGGTGGCGGAGGGCATCGTCCGGCTGAACGGGGTCGGCGGTCCGGACCTGCTCGAGATCGTGTTCGCGGGGCTGGTCGGCGGCATCCTGTGGAACCTGCTGACCTGGCTGTTCGGCTTGCCGTCGAGTTCCTCGCACGCGCTGTTCGGCGGCCTCATCGGCGCGACGATCGCCGCGCTCGGCTGGAGCGGCGTGATCTGGTCGGCCGGGGAACAGGGCGTGCTGAACAAGATCGTGCTGCCGGCGGTGCTGGCCCCGGTGGTGGCGGCGCTGGTCGCCTCGATCGGTACCTGGCTGGTGTATCGCATCACCCGCGGCAGCGACGAGCGGATCGTGAACCGGGGGTTCCGCTGGGGACAGATCGGCTCGGCCTCGCTGGTGTCGCTGGCGCACGGCACCAACGACGCGCAGAAGACGATGGGCATCATCTTCCTGGCGCTGATCGCCTACGGGTCGCGCTCGCCGTCGGATCCGCTGCCGCTGTGGGTGATCGTTTCCTGCGCCGTGGCGATCGCGGCCGGAACGGCGCTCGGCGGCTGGCGCATCATCCGGACGCTGGGCCGGGGCCTGGTCGACATCACACCGCCGCAGGGCCTGGCCGCCGAATCCACCAGCGCGGCCATCATTCTCACCTCCGCGCACTTCGGCCTGCCGCTGTCGACGACGCAGACCGTGACCGGCGCGATCCTCGGCACCGGACTCGGCCGGCCGGGTGCGGAGGTGCGCTGGCCGGTGCTCGGCCGGATGGCGGTGGCGTGGGTGTTCACCCTGCCGCTGGCCGGATTGGCCGGTGCGATCTGCTGGGCACTGGCGCACGGCATCGGCGGATCGGCCGGCGTGCTGGTGGTATTCGCGCTGCTGCTGATGCTCGCGGCGTTCATGTGGCTGCGGGCGCGCCGTGCGCCGGTGCACGCGGGCAACGTCAACGACGAGTGGCGTTCGCGGCCGCCGCCCGCGGCACCCCCACCGCCCGAAGCGGCCCGGCCATCCGAACAGCAGACGCTTCCCGCGGAGCGGCAATCGTCGGAGCAGCAGCGAACGCCCGGAGACGCGACCCGCGACGGCGCGAGTTCGCAGCGGGATTCGTCGCATCGGGATTCGTCGAGGAGGACGTGATGAACACGGTGGTGCAGGTGTCGACCGAACTGTGGCGGGTCACGGTGGCGGCCCTCGTCTTCGGCGCGGGACTGCCCGCGATCTTCGCCCTCGGCGTCCGATTCCAATCGCATGCCACGACGGGCGCCGACGGCACCGCAACGACAGGCGCCGACGGCACCGCGACGGTCTCCCCCACCCGCCGCCGGGCGGCCACCGCGGCGGCCGCGCTGTGCTTCGCGGCGGTGCTGGCGGTGATCGTCGCGGCCGTGCTGTTCGTCGCCAAGGCATTTCTCGCCTCCCGCCTGGGCATCCATCTGTTCGGGCAGGGCTGACCGCCGGAAGGACAAGTCGTGACCAGTGATTCGTCACCCTCGCAGCCGCCGCGGCGGCCGGAACCGCTGCCGGCCGAGGACGAGAGGTCGATGCTGCGGCGGGTGATCGGCTGGCTGAAGGCCGGTTACCCGCAGGGCATCCCGCAGTCGGACTATGTGGCGCTGCTCGCCGTGCTGCACCGCCGCCTCACCGACTACGAGGTGCACCTGATCGTCGAGGAGCTGATCAGCGAGCGCGCCGGTGACGACGAGATCGCCCGGCACGAGATCGAGGACGCGATCGCCCGAGTTGCCAAGGAGCAGCCCGGCGAGGACGATATCGCCCGAGTGACCTCCCGGCTCGCCGCCGGTGGCTGGCCGCTGGCGACACCGACGTCGGACTGATTCCCTCGCCCTACTCCAGTGAAGGAAAGTGCGGACCCGCGCGCGGGTCGCCACCCCGACATGACACGATCACGAACGTGAGCAGCACCCTGCGGACCCTCCCCATGCCGACCGGTACCGCGGTGGGCGATATCCTGCCGCATCTCCGGGAAGCGTTGGCGGGCAACGGTCCGGCGTGGCTGCCGGTGCCCAGTGGCGACCGCCGGGAGTCGCACCGGCTGTCGAACGCCCTGGGTCCGGGCGAGCCCATCGACGACGACGTGGCGCTGGTGGTGACCACCTCGGGAACCACGGGCGTGCCGAAGGGCGCGATGCTCGGCGCGGCCGCCCTGCGGGCCAGCGGCGACGCCACCCACGAGCGGCTGGGCGGGCCGGGACAGTGGCTGCTGGCGCTGCCGACCCATCACATCGCCGGCTTGCAGGTATTGCTGCGCAGTATCCAGGCCGGAACCGAGCCGGTGGTGCTCGACGTCTCGGACGGATTCCTGCCGACCGGCCTGGCCCAGGCCGTCGCGACCATGACCGGCCCGCGCCGGTACACCTCGCTGGTGCCGACCCAGCTGATCAAGGCGCTCGACGAGCCCGCGGGCACGGAGGCGCTCGCCGCGCTGGACGCGGTGCTGATCGGCGGCGCGGCCACCCCGCCGCCGGTGCTGGCGCGCGCCCGCGCCGCGGGCATCAATGTCGTGCGCACCTACGGCATGAGCGAGACCTGCGGGGGCTGTGTCTACGAGGGCGTGCCGCTCACCGGCGCCGAGGTGCGCATCGAGGGCGGCCGGGTGCTGCTGGGCGGAGCCATGCTGGCCCAGGGCTACCGGGGGCTGCCCGATCATCCCGCCTTCGCCGAACCGGGCTGGTTCCGCACCGACGACGCCGGCGTGTTCGACGGCGGCGTCCTCAGCGTCAGCGGGCGCCTCGACGAGGCCATCACCACCGGCGGCCTGCTGGTGATCCCGCAGGTCGTGGAGGCCGTGCTGGCCACCCACCCGGCGGTCGGCGAGGCCGTCGTGCTGGGCCTGCCGGACGAGCGGCTGGGGCAGCGCGTGGCGGTGGCCGTGGTCCCCGCCGCCGGCGCACTGCCCACCCTCGACGAACTGCGCGCGCACGTGGCCGGTGAGCTGGACCCGACCGCCGCCCCCCGCGAACTGGCCGTGCTGGAAGAACTTCCGATGCGCGGGCCCGGCAAGCCGGACCGGACCGCCCTGCGCGAACGCCTGCTCGCCCATCCCCCGCACCGCGCCCAGGACCCGGTCAGTCGCTGAACGGATCGCGAACCGTGATGCCGGGATACTTCCGGAAATCCCGATCGCGGCTGTAGATCGTCGCCACGCCGTGCTCGTGCATCAACGCGACGATCACCGTGTCGGGCACGTCGTTGCCGCGGCCACCGCCGAGCTTGGTGTAGCAGTTCCAGAAGCTGTCGCCCTCCGCGACCAGGCGGACGGAGGGCGACGCCAGCAGCGCCTCGACGCCCCCGTGCGCGTCCGCGATCGGCAACGGCGCGGCACAGATCCGCGGATGCGTGACGATCCGCAGATAGCTCTGCAGCACGGGCCAGAACACCGTGGTCAATTCCGGACCGCGCAGCAACTCCCCTACCAGCGCGGCGGCCTTCGCGTGCACGGGGGAACTCGAATCCGAGGCATATACGAGGACGTTGGTGTCGACGGTGCGCGACATCAGTCGTCCGCGTCCAGGGCCTCGTTCAGTGCGTGCTTGTCGTCGATGTCGATGCGCAGCCCGAGGGCGGCGGTCGGCCAGGCGATGTCGGTGCGCGGCTGTTCCTCCTGGGCGAGCTGCCGCGCCAGCAACTCCGAGACCAGCTTCCCCATCGTCTTCCCCTCCCGTTTCTGACGGCGCTTGAGCTGCTCGAGCACCACCGCGTCGATATCGATGGTAGTTCGCACGCATCTGATGCTACTTCCACACGCATCAGATGTACAGCGGCGATCGCGGTGTAAGAGCGCCTTGCGCGGACGCGCAACAGCGACGCAAGGGGCATGCAAGAGCCGGGCCGCACAGTGTGTGACATGACTTCTCATGAACCCGCTGATGTCCTCGCCATCGAGGCGGACGGGCTGGTCAAGGTCTTCGGGGAACAGCGGGCCGTCGACGGCGTGAGCCTGACGGTGCCGCGGGGTGCCGTATACGGCGTGCTCGGTCCCAACGGAGCCGGCAAGACGACCACCATCCGCATGCTCGCCACGCTGCTGCGCCCCGACGGAGGCAGCGCCCGCATCTTCGGCCGCGACGTGGTGGCCGAACCGACCGCGGTGCGCTCCCTGATCGGGGTCACCGGACAGTACGCCTCGGTGGACGAAAAACTCAGCGCCACCGAGAATTTGACGATCTTCTCCCGCCTGCTCGGCCTGAGCCGGGCCGAGGCCAGGCGCAAGTCGGTCGAACTGCTGGAGGAGTTCGGGCTGACCGAGGCCGCGAGCAAGCCCCTGGAGAACTTCTCCGGCGGCATGCGGCGCCGGCTCGATCTGGCCGCCAGCCTGATCGCGACCCCGCCGCTGCTGTTTCTCGACGAGCCGACCACCGGCCTGGACCCGCGCACCCGCGCGCAGATGTGGGAGACCATCCGGCGCCTGGTCCGCGAGGGCGCGACGGTGCTGCTGACCACGCAGTACCTGGACGAGGCCGACCAACTGGCCGACCGGATCGCGGTGATCGACCGCGGCAAGGTGATCGCCGACGGCACCTCCGAGGAGCTGAAGGCCTCGGTCGGGCTCTCGTCGCTGCAACTGACCCTCGCCGAGCCCGAGCGCATCGAACAGGCGCGGGCGATCACCGGCGAATTCCTGTCCACCGCGGCCGGAAAGCTCGTCGAGGCCGGCATCACCCCCGAAGCCCGCCGGATCACCGCCCCGCTGAACGACCCGAGCGTCACCGCCGATCTGCTGATCCGGTTGCGCGACAACGATATCCGGGTCGACGAGATCAACGTCAGCAAGCCGAGCCTGGACGAGGTGTTCTTCGCGCTCACCGGGCACGGCGCCGAGAACGACACCGACACCGACAACTCCGAAAGGAGCGCGGCATGAGCGGTCAGGGCCCGGAGGCGGCAGCCCGCGTGACCACGGAGGAAAGGACAACAGCACGATGACCACCACCACGATGCCCGCACCCGCGCGCACCGGGCGGCACGCGGCACCCGCCGCGATTCCCGAGGTGAGCAACCACATTCCGTTCCGGCAGACGGTGGCGAATTCGTTCACCATGGCCTACCGGGGCATCCTGAAGATCAAACACAATCCGGAACAGCTGTTCGACGTCACGATCCAGCCGATCCTGTTCACCGCCCTGTTCGCCTACATCTTCGGCGGCGCCATCGGCGGCAGCGTGCAGGCGTACCTGCCCACGCTGATCCCGGGCATTCTGGTGCAGACCGTGGTCCTGACCTCGGTCGTCACCGGGACGCAGCTGCGCGAGGATATGGACAAGGGAGTGTTCGACCGCTTCAAATCCCTTCCGATCGCGCGTATTTCGGCCCTGTCGGGGGCACTGATCGCCGATATGGTGCGCTACGGCCTCGCCACCGTGCTCACCATCGTGGTCGGGCTGATCCTGGGCTACCGGCCCGACGGCGGGGTGCCCGGCGTCGTGGCCGCGGGCCTGGTCGTCGTGGTCTGCTCGTTCGCGGTCAGCTGGATCTGGGCGCTGGTCGGCGTCACCGGCAAGAGTGCCGCGTCGGTGCAGGGCATCTCGATGATGATCATGTTCCCGCTGACCTTCATGTCCGGCGCCTTCGTCTCGGTCGGCACCATGCCGGGCTGGCTGCAGGGATTGAACAAGGTCAACCCGATCTACTACATGGTCGACGCCTGCCGGGAGCTGATGAACACCAACAGCTACACCGGCAACCTGGCGTGGTGCCTGATCGGCTCGGCCGCGGTGATCGTGATCTTCGCGCCGCTGGCCCTGCGGGCCTACATGCGCCGGGCGTGAGCCCTACGGCCCCGACCGTGCCCGCCGACCGCGACAGCGGACGGCGGGCACGCTCATGCGCGCAGCTTCGGGGCGATGTCCCGGAGGATCTGCAGGATCCGGTTCGACGCCGCCCGCCGGTTCAGACCCGCGACGGCACGCAGCGCATCGTCCACCGCGTGCCCGCCGAGGGCCGCGCGATGCATCTCCAGGTGGCGGTTCCGCCGCATCGTCGGGCAGTCCTGACGGCCCACGACCTTCGCCGCCAAGGCCAGCAGGGTGAGGCCGGACGCCCGATCCACCTCGGCGGCAACGAGATACGAGCCCACCGCGCAGGCCACGGCGCCGACCTGCGGCAGATCCGGGAGCTGCGCCATCCGCTCCACCGCGATCTCGCTCAACTGCCGCGGCAGCGCCGGCACCTCGGATATCCGGCCGTAGAGAACGTGCGCGTCGAGCACGGCGCTGACCATCATGACGGCCCCGGGGCCGGGCGCGGCGATCTCGTCGGGCCACCCGTACAGTGCCAGGGTCCGCCGGTAGGCACGCAGGCCGTCGTCTATATCGCCCGCGGCGAGGTGGAATTCGGCGAAGCCCACGGT
Source organism: Nocardia sp. BMG51109 (assembly GCF_000526215.1). Lineage (NCBI taxonomy): Bacteria > Bacillati > Actinomycetota > Actinomycetes > Mycobacteriales > Nocardiaceae > Nocardia > Nocardia sp. BMG51109. Next base: position 2,947,190 of record NZ_JAFQ01000004.1, on the reverse strand, counting down.
GACGGCCCCGCGGCGGCGGTTGGGCCGCGCCACCTCGTCGCCGAAATCCTGCTCGTCGCCGATCATTCCCGACGCGAGTTCCAACTCGTGCCTCGCCTCCTCCAGCCGACCGGCGCCGACCAGCGAAACGGCACGGAAACTGCGGATTTCCACGCTCTCCTCGTAGCACCGCAGACGCGCCAGCAGGTCCACGGCCCGGGCGTAGTGATCCGCCGACTCCTGGTAGCGCGCCGCCTGGGCGGACATCTGCCCCAGGTGCTGGCACGCCATCGATGTACCCCACACGTCGTGGTGACTGACGATGTCCAGCAATCGGTTCGCGTCCTGTATCGACCCGTACACGTCGCTGCCGTTCTCGCGCATGTTCGCGCGCAGCATCAACGCGACCGAGCGCACACCGTCGTCCGCGTCGCGGGCCCCGGCGGCCAGTACGCGCGCCAGCCGAGGAACATCGGGGTCGACACAGATGATCCGGCCGCAGTACCGCGCGATCGGGCTCAGTGGCGCCGCCACTCGCAGCAGGCGGCGGGCGCGCATCCGAACGGTAGCGACCGGGCGCAATCCCTCCTGCACGAACACCAGATGCATGCCGATCATCGCGTGGCTGAGCATCTGCAGATCCGCCGGCTCCGCGGCATCGCAGTCCGGCGGCACCACGGTGAGCACCCGCGGCGCCCAGCTCACCAGCTCCATGTGCGCACCGCGCATCACCCAGAGCATCGCGGCGATCGGAAATACGGCGTACACCGTCGGGGCGTCACGGTGATCGAGCGCATAACGCAGCACGGTGAGCAGGTTGTCCAGGTCGGCGGCGACCGCCAGCACCACCGGCACCTGCTCGTCGGTCGGATACCGCCGCGCGGCGTCGAAGGCGAATTCCCGTGCCCAGCCGCACATCCGGTCCATCACGAGATCGGCTTCCCCGGACGCGACCAGTCGTTCCTCGCCGAACTCCCGGACCGTCTCCAGCATGCGGTACCGGGTCGGAATCTCGTCGTCGTCGGCGAGCACGCTCAGCAGTGACTGACTCACCAGCCCCTCGACCGCGGCGCCCGGATCGAGCACGTCGCTGCCGCCTGCCACGGATTCCGCGGCGGCGAGGGTGAATCCGGCCGGGAACCGGCACAGCCGCAGCAAGGCCGTCTGCTGTTCGGGGTCGAGCAGATTCCAGCTCCACTCGATCACGGCGTGCAGCGTCCGGTGACGTTCGGGCGAGGTGCGATCGCCGCTGCGCAGCAACGTGAACCGGTGTTCGAGCCGGGACTCGATCTCCTCGACGCTCATGGTGCGCACCCGTGCCGCCGCGAGTTCGATGGCCAGCGGCAGGCCGTCCAGGGTGCGGCACAGCCGGGCGACGATATCGGGGTCCAGGCGCACCGACGGGCGCACCGCTCGTGCTCGCGCCGCGAACAGGTCGGTGGCCGGCGAGTCGCGGGCGCCGATCGCCAACGGCGGCAACGGATACACGGTCTCGGCGGTGATCGCCAGCGGTGCGCGGCTGGTGGTGAGCACGGTCAACCGGTCGCAGGCGCCGACCAGGTCGGCGACCACCTCGGCGACCGCGTCGATCAGGTGTTCGCAATTGTCCAGGATCAGCAGCATCGGCCGCAGCGACAACGCTTCCCGCACCCTGCGCCGGGCATCGACCTCCTGATTCGGCCGCAGAACCCGGATCTCCCGGGAGTATTCGTTCACCCCCAGGGTGGCGCCGATGGCGGCCTCGATCTCGGCGCAGGTGGCCGCCAATCCGTCGGGATCGACGCGCAACGACGCCAGTTCGACCAGGACCACGGCCTGCTCCGCACCCACCCGGGTACCCAATTCGTTGGCCACACGGGTCTTTCCGGTACCGCCGGGGCCGAGCACGGTGGTCACCCGCGAGTTTCGCAACAGGCGTTCGAGTGCGTCGAGGTCCCCCTCGCGGCCCAGCAGCGGATTGGGGGCGGCCCGCAACCCGATCACCGAAAGCAGCGGCGGCGCGGCCGGTTCCGCGGGAATGCCGTCATCCACCGCATCGAGTCCGTGCTGCGCCGAAGCCACCTGCTGGGCGGGGTTGCGGGTACCGGCGGATCGTGTCGCCTGTCCGGCACCGGCCAGCCGCTCGCCGCGCAGAATCGCGGTATTCAGTTCGACGAGGGCCGGGCCGGGATCGGTGCCGAGCTCGTCGGCCAGCCTCCTGCGCACTGTCGCAAAGACTTCCAGCGCCTCGCTGGTGCGGCCGTCGGCGGCGAGCAGACGCATCAGGGTGGCCTGCGCGGGCTCGTCCAACGACGCGGACGCGGCGGCCCTGCGCGCGACGGCAATGGCGCCGGCGAGGTCGCCCGCCATCTCTCGGGCGGTCAGTTCCAGCAGGTCCAGGGCGTTCCACCGCGCCGCCGCCAGCTCGCCCAGCTCGTCGGCGACCGGCCCGGGCGGCAGATCGGACCCCGGCTCCGCCCGCCACAGTGCGCGCGCCCGCGCGACCCTGTCCAGGCAGCCCTTCCCGTCGGCGCCCTCGAGCAGTTCCCGGGCCTGACGTTCCAGGAGCCGAACCAGCGTGAGGTCGATCCGGTCCTCGGCCAAGGCCAGCCGGTATCCGGCCGGTCCGACCTCCAGCGCACCGTCCGGTAGCGCCGACCGCAGTCGCGAGACCTGCGTGTGCAGTGCGTTCATCGGCGCGCGCGGTGGCTGCTCGCCCCAGACGTCGTCGATCAGCGCCTGCGCGCTGCGGCTGCGGCCCGGGCGCATGGCCAATGCGGCGAGCAGCAACCGTGCGCGGGCCCCGGGTACCGCGGCGAGGTCGCCGTCGCGGCACAAGGCGATCTCGCCGAGCAGGGCCACGTCGACGGACGATCCGGGCAGGCTGCCGCCCCGGTCCGTGCCGGGCCGGGTATGCGTTCCGGCGCCTACGGAGCCGTTGTGATCAGGAAACATGCCGTCGCAATCGTATGTGGCCAGTCGACCGATTATCGGGTCCGCGACAGTGGGGTGCTCAGCTCTGTTCATTGTGCGCCCGCCCCTTCGTGCATCTTGTCCGATATATCGGAATAATATTAGCGATAGTCGTGGTGATGGTCCAGCGCGGCCGGTTGCCGAGCCCCGGCCGCGCATTAGGCTTCGACCATGGCAAGTGCTGCACAATGGCTCGAAGGCGCCCGTCCGCGCACCCTTCCCAATGCGATCGCCCCGGTTCTGGTGGGCACCGGCGCGGCCGCCTCACTGGACGGCCTGGTGTGGTGGAAGGCGCTGCTGAGCCTGCTGGTGTCGCTGGCGCTGATCATCGGGGTCAACTACGCCAACGACTACTCCGACGGCGTCCGCGGCACCGACGACGAGCGGGTCGGGCCGCTGCGGCTGGTCGGTTCGGGGGTGGCGAGCCCGGGCTCCGTGCGCGCCGCCGCGGTCGCGAGCCTCACCGTGGCCGCGGTGATCGGCCTGGTGCTGGTGTTCACCACGGCGTGGTGGCTGCTGCTGATCGGCGCGGCCTGCCTCGCCGGGGCGTGGTTCTATACCGGCGGCGCGAAGCCGTACGGCTACAGCGGTTTCGGCGAGATCGCGGTATTCGTCTTCTTCGGCCTGATCGCGGTGCTGGGCACCGAGTTCGTGCAGGCCGAGCGGATCGACTGGGCCGGACTGGCCGGCGCGGTGGCGGTCGGCGCGTTCTCCAGCGCGGTACTGGTCACCAACAACCTGCGCGATATCCCGACCGATTCGGTGACCGGCAAGACCACGCTGGCCGTGCGCCTGGGCGACACCCGCACCCGCACGCTGCACCTGGTGCTGCTGGTGGCCCCGTTCGCGGCCTCGCTGCTGCTGGTGCTGCGCACCCCGTGGGCGCTGGCCGGGCTGCTGGCCGTTCCGCTCGCGGTGCGCTCGAACGCGCCCGTGCGCGGCGGGGAGAACGGCCCCGGCCTGATCCCGTCGCTGCGGGACACCGGCCTGGCCATGCTGGCCTGGTCGATCCTCACGGGGCTCGCGCTGGGGATCGGCTAGTCCTTGTCGGGCACCAGGATGCCGAGGATCCAGTTGACCAGGGTGATGATGATCGCGCCGAATACCGCCCCCCAGAAGCCGTGCACGCGCAGGCCGTAGTCGGTGGTTTCGGTGATCTTCGCGGTCAACCACAGCATCAGGGCGTTGATCACCAGCAGGAACAGACCCAGGGTGACGATCACCAGCGGCAGTGACAGCAGCTTCACGATCGGCTTCACCAGGGCGTTCACCAATCCGAAGACGATCGCGACGGCGAGCACCACGACGATCTTCGCGCCGGTGCCCTGGTCCGCCGGACTGACCAGGTCGATATCGGTGACCCAGGCGGCGGCGAGCCAGATCGCGACCGCGTTGATGATCAGGCGTAGCAAGAGGGCCATGGCGACATGCTAATGGCCGCCCCGCTCGAAGACCGGGCGTAGCGGCCACCGCGTGGCCGGATACGTCGTCAGGCCGCCCGATCGAGCAGGTCGTGCACGGCGCGGCGCACCGCGTCGGCGCCGTCCGCACCACCGAGAATTTCGCGGGTCACGTCGTTCGACGCACGCAGCAGGCCGAGCAGCACATGCCCCGCCTCGATGCGATCGTCGCCGCGCGAGAGCGCCTCGCGCAGCGACAGTTCCAGCGTCTTCTTCGCCCCCTGGGTGAACGGGATGTGGCCGAAGCTCATGCTGCCGCCGAGCCGGAACCGGCCGCGGCGCGGTCGTTCCTCGGCCGGAACGGCGCGCTCCAGCGCGTCCTCGCCGAAGGTGGCCTCCAGGCTTTCCCGGACGGCATCCAGATCGATGCCGATGGAGCGCAGGGCGGCGGCGTCCTCCTCGCCGAGCGGCTCGCCCGTCGGCTCCGGATCGCCACCGGTTCGGTTGCGGCGCAGGATCTCCCGCACACCTTCGGCGGTAATGCCGTTGTCGGACAGCACCTTTCGCAATCCCCCATCGGGACATACGGTGAGTCCGAGCAGCAGGTACTCGACATCGATGGTCGGAGCGCGCAGTTCGCGCGCCTCCTCCTGCGCCACGACGACCGCGTAACGCGCCGGCTTCGCAAATCTTTCGAACATCAGCGGATGCCGCCTCTCCGGTTGTACTTCTGATGGACCGCCTGGCGGCTGACCTCGAGCGCGTCGGCGATCGCCTGCCAGGACCAGCCCTGCTCGCGGGCATTGGCCACCTGGATCGCCTCCAGCCGTTCGAGCAACCGGCGCAGTGCCAGCACCGCGCGCAGCCCGACCCTGGGGTCCGGGCTGCCGGCGGCCGCCGCCAGCGTTGTCGCTTCACTCATGAACGTCAATTACGTTGACACTCGCGGGTCGTCAACAAAAATTGACATGGCATCGGGATGTGTTCGCCACCAGCGAAAGCACGACTCGAACCCGGGGCGGCCACGCCCTCGGGAAACCGGAGGAGCGAGCGCCGGCGACCCGCCGCGCTCGATGCCGGTTACGAGCGGATATCTACCGCGACTCCTCGCCGCGCATGCGGGCCCGCAGCCGCGCCTTGTCGGTGCGGCGCTTCTCGTCGACGGCCGCGATATCCGCGTTCACCCGGGCGCGCAGCCGCTTGAACAACACCAGCGACAACGGCAGCGCCACGATCAGCGCGAACAGCAGCGCGACGATCAGCGGGATCTCCACGCTCAGCAAATGCGCCAGCACCATGATGACGGCAGCGATGACCGCAACCAGCAGCAGCCGGGCAAGGGTGTAGAGAACCAGGTTGCGCGCCAGCCGCCGACCCGCCGAGGCCGGGGCACGGTCGGCCGGTGCGGCGTCCGGTCGGGATGCGTCACTCACATCGACCAGCCTAAGCGACCACAGGACTGGACCACCGACCTGCCCGACGCTCCGATACGTCCGGATCGCTGAGAATTCGCTGGACAACGGCCACCCGCCCGATTCCAAGCCGTACGCATATCCGATTTGTCTATTACTTCCCCTTTACCAAAGTTAGATCGTTCGAGTACCTGGGGGTGTCGGTGCAACGATGTCGCTATCTGATGAGGGAACTGTCGATTACGGAAAGGTTTGCGAATGACTGCGATCACCGCGGCGAGCCGCACGTTGGGTTCCGTCAACGGCCAGGAGAGCCTCCTGACCCCCGGCCAGGTAGCCGCCCTGTTCCACGTCGATCCGAAGACCGTCACCCGCTGGGCGCATGCCGGGCGCCTGGGTTCGCTGCGTACTCCGGGCGGCCATCGCCGTTTCCGTGAGTCCGAGGTGATGCAGCTGCTGAAGTCCCTGACGACGGAGGCGACTCGCGCCTGACGGGCACAGCCTGACCGCCCGTTTCGAATGTCGACGGTGCCGCAGGTACGGACACGGATTACTCTCGATGGCAGGAGGTGAGTGACGTGACGTACCTGTTGGCACTCATCGCGGTCGTAGCCGTCGCGGTGCTGTGCTGGAAGGCGTTCGGACCGGAAGGGTCCCGCCGCATCGGTTCCGGCTCCGACCGACGCAATCGCGTTGTCGGCCCCGACGACGACCCCGAATTTCTCTGGCGGATCTCCCGCCAACATCGTGACGGCGATCCCGGATCGGATCGCTGACCACCGGTAACTGCGCGACGCCGCCCGCACGACCAGCAGGAACACGTCGCTGACGAGCTTCCGTATGGGCGCTACCGAGAAACCTCGGTGCGCGTTGGGAGCATGTCGCTCCCCGGTGTAGCGCCCTGGGCAGGGTGATCATCCGGGGAGGCAGGGTTGCGCCCTAGCCGTCAACCCGCCCTCACTCCGAGTTCATCGGACCCGAGGCGCCCACCGCTCGGCTCGAGGAGAGATGCCCGACCCGATGCCGGTTGCTTTACCTTCGGAAATCCACAGCGCCGGCCACTGCACCGGCCGGGGCGATGTCACTACCGTCCAGGGCATCGAGCGCGGCGGCGACCGCCGCGTCGGTGGCCGGAAGCAACGGCAGCCGGACCGCCGGGCTCGGGATGCGGCCCTGCGCTGCCAGAACTCCCTTGACCACAACGGGATTGGGCTCGGCGAACATCGCCTCCGACAGCGGCGTCAACAGGTTGCCGAGGCGCCTCGCCCGGTCGACCGAGCCGTCGCGCCAAGCGGCCACCAGCTCCACATATCCGGACGGAGCGACATTCGCGCCGGCCAGGATGGCCCCGGAGGCACCGAGTGCCAGCATCGGCGGGGCGTAGAGATCGTCCCCGCACAGCACGGCGACATCGTCCGGGCAGTTGCACAGGAACGCCATGGTGGCGGCGTCCATCCCGCCGACCGCGTGCTTGAACCCGGCGATCCCGGGCAGCGCGGCCAGGCGGCGCAGCGTATCGGCGCCGAGCGTGCGGCCGGTGCGATACGGAATGTTGTAGACCAGCAGCGGCACCGGGCTCGCGGCGGCCAGCCGGCGGAAGTGTTCCACCACACCGTCTTCGGACGGGCGGGTGTAGTACGGGACGACGACCAGTGCGGCGGAGATCCGCGGATCGAGCGCGGCCAGTTCCTGCGTCGAGGCGGCCGTCGAATTGGACCCCGTCCCGGCGATGAGCGGAACCCCGCGCTCCTGGCACACGGTGGCGGAGATATCGATGACGCGGCGGCGCTCGTCGCCGGTCAGGGTGGCGGGTTCGCCGGTCGTGCCCAGTGCGACGAGCCCCGCGGCCCCCGCGTCGAGCGCCTCGTGGGCCAGTCGTTCCAGTGCCTCGGACGCCAGCTCGCCGGTCGTGGTGAACGGCGTGACGAGCGGGACGAACAGGCCGGTGAGCGTCATGGCACCAGGTTGACCCATGCCGGGCCTTTACGTCTATTTCAGGTTTCTGCATAGGAGCATAAGATGAACTGATGCTCGATGTCCGACGCCTGCGACTGCTGCGTGAACTGGCGCAGCGCGGAACGATAGCGGCCGTCGCCGAGGCGCTGGCCTACACCCCCTCGGCTGTCTCCCAGCAGCTGTCCGCGCTCGAACGGGAGGCCGGGGTGCCGCTGCTGGAGCGGACCGGCCGCAGCGTCCGGCTCACACCCGCGGCACTGCGATTGGCCGACCATGCCGAAGCCATTCTCGCGGTGCTGGAGCAGGCGTCCGCCGAACTCGCCGACGGCCGAACCGCACTCAGCGGACCCCTGCGCATCGGCGCCTTCGCGACCGCGGTGCGGACGATCCTGTCGCCGGCGCTGGTGGCGCTGAGCCGGGAGCACCCCGGCCTGGAACTGTTCGTCTCCGAACTGGATCCGGCGAACACCCCGGCCGCCCTGCGCGCCGAATCGCTCGATATCGCGCTGGTTCAGGAATACGACTATGTCCCGACAGCGACCGAAACCGGTTTGGACACAGAACCTTTCCTGGAGGAAACGGTGTACCTGGCGGCGCGGTCGACCGAACCTCTTGCCGCACACCGCCGTTCCTCGTGGATCGCCGGAACACCGGGCACGCTGTGCCATCTGATGACCGTACGAGCATGTGAGGCAGCGGGTTTCACCCCGCATATCCGGCATCATTCCGACGATTTCGGCACCGTCCTCGCCCTGGTGGCCGCCGGCCAGGGCGTCGCCTTCGTCCCGCTGCTCGGCGCGCTCGACATCCCGGACGAGGTCATCCTCACCGCGCTCCCGACCCGCCGCCGCACCCGCCTCGCCTACCGCCGCGGCACCGGATCGCACCCGGCCATCGCCGCCGCCCGCGGCGCCCTGCACACCGCCTGCTCGACGATTCCGGCGATAAAGGCCGGCCGTCAGCCGCACGGTCGCGGCGCCGCCCGCCGTCGCCACGACCTATTCGACAAGGAATGACCAGGCAGAACATCGCGTTGGCCCGACATATGAAAGCGATCATTGCCCACGGCTACGGTGACCCCGACGTGCTCGAGTTCGGCGAGCTTCCGACGCCCAAGGTGGGGCCGGATCAGGTACTGGTCCGGGTGCGGGCGGCCGGTGTGAATCCGGTCGATTGGAAGGTGCTCGCCGGATATCTGGATCCGATGATGTACGTCCATTTCCCGCTGATTCCGGGGTGGGACGTCGCGGGCGTGGTCGAGCAGGTCGGCCTGGACGTTCCCGAGTTCCAGGTCGGGGACAAGGTAATGGGCTATGTCCGGCGCGACGAGGTGCAGCACGGCACCTACGCCGAACTGGTCTCCGCACCGGCGCGCACGCTCGCACGCAAGCCGGCGGCGCTGAACTGGCAGCAGGCGGCGGGCCTGCCGCTCGCCGGGCTCACCGCGTACCGGTCCCTGGAACGGGTCGGTCTCGCCGCCGATGAGACCGTGCTCGTCCACGCCGCGGCCGGTGGCGTCGGTTCGCTCGCCGTGCAGATCGCGGTCGCGCGCGGCGCCCGCGTGATCGGCACCGCCAGCGAACGCAACCACGATTTCCTGCGCTCCCTCGGCGCCGAACCGGTCACCTACGGCGACGGTCTGGCCGACCGGGTACGGGCACTATCGCCCGAAGGCATCGACGCCGCCGTCGATTTCGCGGGCAGCGGCGTGATCGATATTTCCCAACAGCTCCTGCGGGACCGATCCAGGATCGCCTCCATCACCGACAACTCGGTCGGCGACAAGGGCGGCCACGTCGTCTGGGTCCGCCCGTCCGGCACGGACCTCGCCACACTCGCAGACCTCGCCGATACCGGTCAGCTCACGGTCCCGATCGACACCGTCCTCCCCCTGTCCGAGGCCGCCCGTGCCCTCGACCTGAGCAAGGAGGGCCGCACCCGAGGCAAGATCGTCCTCGACGCCTCCTGATCGCCGAGCGTGTCGTGGTGGCGGCAAACGTCGCTGATTCCCGCCACCACGACACACTCACGTTGGGCCGTATTCAGAGGTGGTCAAGGTCTTCTCGTTGCCAGAGACCTTGCACGCCAGGGAGTTCGGAGAGATAGGAGGCGACCTCGGCCCGGCCCCAGCCGTGCGATTCGCGGAGACCGGCGGCCAGCATGGAGAGATAGTGCGGCGTCGGTTCGTTCAGCTCGACGGTCTCGGGATCCCACGGCGAGGTGAACGTCAGCACGGGAACATCGCCCAGATCCGCGACGTGAAGCAAGGTTTCGTAGCGCCCGTCCCCCAGCCGCACCACCCCCTTACCGACGACCTCATCGAGATCCAGATCGGGGGTAGCGCCCGGCGCCCGGTGCATCTCTTGCGCGAGTAGGTCATCGAACTGCTGAACAGTCAGCAGATACCCTCGCGCGGCCGCCCCCACCGGCCACTCCGCAGCAGGCCGGTGCGCATAGAACGCGATACCACCCGTCCAAACCGGGCTTTCCCAAGCGAAATACACGGTGCCGGGCAGTGTCAGCGGCCGCGTCGCCAGGGGTGGCGTGGAATCACGAAACCCCGGATAGGTCCGCGGTGTCCCCGGCGGGTTACCGCCCTCGCGGTAATAGGAAAAACGCCGCTCGAAGAGATTGGACCCATAGGCGGCGTACCACACATGAGACCGGCCCGCCGTCGGCATGGGATCAGTTGAGCCCCGCGTAGCTGTGCAACCCGCTCACCACGATGTTGATGATGAACAGGTTGAACAGCATCGCCACGAACCCGGCGACGTTGATCCACGCCGCCTTGGTGTCGCGCCAGCCCGACGTCGCGCGGGCGTGGAGGTAGGCGGCGTAGACGACCCAGGCGATGAAGGAGACGGTTTCCTTCGGGTCCCAGCCCCAGAAGCGGCCCCAGGCGGATTCGGCCCAGATGGCGCCGAGAATGACGCCGGTGCCGAACAGGGGGAAGCCGACGATGGTGGTCTTGTAGGCGAGGCGGTCCAGGGTGCGGGCGTCGGGGAGGCGGCGGGCCAGGGCACCGAGGATGTTCGTGGACTCCTCGCCCTCGGGCTGGCGCAGCCGGAACAGGAACAGCAGGCTCGCCACGCCGGAGAGCATGAAGATGCCGCTGCCGACGCTGACGACCGTGACGTGGATGGGCAGCCAGTACGACTTCAGCGCCGGAACCACCGGGGCCGCTTCGGCATACAGCACCTGGCCCGCCAGGAACATCAGGATCAGCACCGGCGCCAGCAGGAAGACCCACATCGGGCGGTAGCGCCGCTCGTGGATGAACACCAGACCCGTCACCACGGCGGCGGCCGTGGCCATGGTGATGAACTCGTACATGTTCCCCAGGGGGAACCGGTGAGTGGCGAAGCCGCGCAACACGATCGACACCAGATGCAGGCCGGTCGCGACGAACAGCACCGCGAACGCCATATTGCCGAACCGCTCCGGCAGCGACCGCGCAGGGCGCTCCTCGACTCGCCCGGGCACCGACGGCCCGTCCCCGGAACCGCCCCCGACGGTGACGAGTTCGCGCTCGGACGTCTCGCGGCTGCGCGCCGACGCGTACTGCACGATGAGCATCGCCAGCACCAGGACGTAGATGACGAACGCCGTCTTGAAGGCCAGATTGCTGTATCCGGTGAGAGTTTCGTCGATCGGCATGTTCACTCTCTCGTGCTTTCGGTCCGCGCGGTGGGGTGGTCCGTGGTGTTGTCCAGCAGCCGTTCCCGCAGGCGGTCGAATTCGCCGCCCCAACCGGCCTGGTCGGTGCGGGCGAGGCCGCCCATCTCTACTACGGTACGTCGTTCATCGCCGGACGAGGAGTCCGGGTAGGCGCGCAGCCAGATCCGGCGGCGCTTCACCAGCAGCGACACCAGCAGTCCCGCCATCATCGTCAGGGCACTGGCAAGGACCCAGCCCTGCGCGGGATCGTGCGAGACCTGCAGATTCGCGTACTGCTCGGCGCCGTCGAAGGTCACCTTGGTGCCGTCGGACAGGGTGGCCGATTCGCCCGGCCGCATATTCACCCGTTGCTCCTTGGCCAACCGGCCCTGCTTGATCATCTCCGTATCCAGCGCGAACAGCGACTGCGCGCGGCCGGTGTCCAGGCCGGTCTCGCCGCGGTAGATGTCGATGGCCACCGCGGGATCGGTCGGCGCCGGATACGACGAGGTCAGCAAGTTGCCGTGGAGCAGGGCGGTCGGCGCGAACAGGCCGTCGATCGCGATCTGATGCTTGCGGCGTTCCTGTTCGCTGCCGAACATGCCCCCGGGCGGGTCGAAGCGCATGACACCGCTGGACAGGAACGTCGTCGCGTCCTCGGGCCGCCACTGCACGGTCTGGGTGCGGGTCCGGCCGTCGGGGTAGGTGACGGTGAAGGTCGGCGCGTAGCCGTGGCCCTGCAGGTACACCCGGTCGCCCGAGACGCGCAGCGGGTGGTTCACCTGAATCGTGGTGTCCCGCCAGGTGTCATCGGCGAGGTCGGCGCCGGCCTGATAGGAGATGTCCGCCGTGAACATCTCGGCCTGGCCGTTGGACAGGTAGTCGGCCCGGAAGTCCTTGACCCGCACGCACAGCGGCGCCAGTCCGGTGCCGTCGTTGACCCGCCCGGCGGTGAAGGAATCGAAGGCGGCCGTGGATGTGGTGCACAGGCCCGGCCCGTCGCCGGCGACGACGATGGCGCTGCCCTCGTACCCGAACAGCCGTCCGACCGCGATCGCCACCAACAGCGCGACCAGCGCGAGATGGAAGACCAGATTGCCCAGTTCGCGGACGTAACCCTTCTCGGCCGACAGCGTGACTTCCTCGACGGCGCCTTCCCCGACGGCGCCGCCCGCGACAGCGGACCGCTCCGCCCGGCGCTCCATCACCCGCCAGCCGCGAAGCTCCCTGCGAGCCTTGGCGACGACGTCCTCGGCCGAGTCGGTGACGGTGGTCGAATAGTGGTGCGGCAGCCGGGTCAGATTGCGCGGCGCCTTGACCGGCGGTGTGCGCCACGCCTTGTAGTGGTCGAACACCCGGGGCACGATGCAGCCCACCAGCGAGACGAACAGCAGCACGTAGACCGCGGTGAACCAGGAACTGGAGAACACGTCGAACAGCTGCAGCCGATCCATCCACGGCCCCAGGAAACCCCGGTCGGCGATGTATTTATCGACCTTCTGCTCGTTGAGGTTTCGCTGCGGCAGCAGCGCGCCGGGGATGGCCGCCAGGGCCAGCAGGAACAGCAGCATCAGCGCGGTGCGCATGCTGGTGAGCCCGCGCCAGGTGTTGCGCAGCAGCGCCAGGACGCGGCGCGGCGGCGACTGGCGAGGCGGGCGGGCCGGGGCGGGAGCGGGGGTCATCGTTGCTGTCATGTCAGATCGGCAATGTCACCTGAGAGACGAATACGGTACGCACCCACCCGACGAACTGATCCCACAGGCCGGTGACCAGCGCGATGCCGACGGCGACGAGCAGGATCCCCCCGATCACCTGGATGGTGCGCGAATTGCGGCGCAGCCGGCCGACCCCGCGCAGCGCGCTGGCCGACCCGAACGCCAGGATCACGAACGGCAGGCCGAGGCCCAGGCAGTACGCGACGATCAGCACCACACCACGGGCGGCGGTGCTGCCTTCGGTGCCGGCGGACACGGCCATCACGCCGGACAGTGTCGGGCCCAGGCACGGCGTCCAGCCGAGCGCGAACACCGCGCCCAGCAGGGGCGCCCCGAGGACACCGGTGAGCCGGCGCGGATGCATCCGGGTGTCGCGCTGCAACGCCGGGATCAGCCCGAGGAACACCAGCCCCATCACGATGGTGACGACGCCGCCGATGCGTTGCAGCAGTTCGCGATTCACGTTGAGGGTCTGGATGAGGCCGAAGACGGTCGCCGACGCCAGCACGAATACGACCGTGAATCCGGCGACGAACAGCCCCGCCGCCCCGGCGACCCGCAGCCGCCCGGACCTCTCCACCCGCGTCCGCTGCGTTCCGGTCGCCTCGGCCACGGTGACCGGCGGCGCCTCGGCCCCGACCAATCCGGCGAGATACGACAGATATCCGGGCACCAGGGGCACCACGCACGGCGAGGCGAACGACACCAGCCCGGCCAGCAGGCAGGCACCCAGCGCCAGCAGCAGCGGCCCGGTCGCCGCCGCCTGCTGGAACGAATCTCCCACCGCCGCATAGACGTTCACGGTCACCGTGCCCACCCCCGCACGATTGCGTCCCCACACCGCGGCGGGACTCCGGCCGCCCGAGCCGGGTGCCGGAACGCGCGGTCGATGCGCGAGGGCGCGTGCGCCACGGAACGCGCGCCCACCGATACAGCGCTCCCGCAACAGATCTCACGGCGTCGCGCACCCGCGAAGCGCACGGAAGAGGTGCCGCCGTGCCTGGTCGACAACGCCGAGGAGTCCGATCTCACTGAGCGCCCTCCGCGGCGATCCGATCGACGACCGGTTGCAGATCCTGGGCGAGCAGGGAGCGGAGGAAGACCGCGGCGACCCGGTGTTGCCGGTCGAGGATGAGGGTGGTGGGGATGACGCTGGTGGGGAACTTTCCGCCGAGGGCGAGCAGCGTGCGCATCTCCGGGTCGTAGATCGACGGGTAGCCGACGTGGAAGTCGGTGACGAAGTCCTGTGCCTTGTCGCGCTGCGGATCGCGGACGTTGATGCCCAGGAACGCGACACCCCGGTCCTTGGACTGCTCGTAGACCTGTTCCAGCGCCTCCGCCTCGGCGCGGCACGGGCCGCACCACTGGCCCCACAGGTTCAGCACCACAACCTGATTCGGAAAGTTGTCGACCGAGACCGACTTACCGGGCGTCATCAGGTCGGGACCGGACAGCTTGCCGATGGTGCCCCGCGTCTCGGGCGGATCGTAGAAGATATCGGTCTTACCGCCGGGCGAGACGAAATCGAAGGTGCCGCTGGAGACCACCGCGTCCTTACCGGTGGAGCAGCCCGCCAGCGCCGCCACCAGCGCGACACACGCGACCAGTACCGCCGGCGGCCATCCGGTTCGGCGCGGGCGCGACGATACCCGGCCCCGGACGGCCGCGCGGCCCGGCACGGACTCCGTCACCGCGACAGCGCGCCCGCCACCTTCCTCGCGCGCCCGGCCGTTCACGCCCCGGCCACCCGCGGATCCGATCCCCCGGCGGGCTCGGAGTACACGATATCGATGAGCGTATCGCCCTGGTACACAAGCGAAGTCACGGAGGCGAGCGAGCACTGCCGATGCCGCGGATCGTGCCACAGCCGCTTGCCCTCCAGGAAGCGGCGCAGCGTCCACACCGGCAGCTGATGCGAGACCAGCACCGCCTCGTGTCCGGCCGCCTCCACCCGGGCCTTGTTCACGGCGGCCAGCATCCGGTGCGCGATCTGCAGGTACGGCTCGCCCCACGAGGGCGTGAACGGGTCGCGCAGCTTCCACCAGTGCCGCGGCTTGCGCAGCGCACCGTCGCCGACCGACACCCGCAGCCCCTCGAAGGTGTTGCCCGCCTCGATCAGGTTGTCGTCGGTGCGCACGACCACGCCGTGCTGGATCGCGATGGGTTCCGCGGTCTCCTGCGCGCGCTGCAGCGGCGAGGCCACCACCAGCGACAGGTCGTGATCGGCCAGCGACCGGGCCACGGCCGCGGCCTGCGACCGGCCCGACACCGACAGGCTGAAGCCGGGCAGGCGGCCGTACAGGATGCCTTTCGGATTGTGCACCTCGCCGTGCCGCATGACGTGCACGATCGTCTCGGTGTCCGAGGCGACGTGCACGGGCAGCGACGGTGTCGCACCGGTGCCGGCGTCGGTCCCGTGGGCGGGGGCGTCGGCCGGGCGGGACGATATCGGGGCAGAGCTCGCGACGAGATCTGAGGCGAGCTGTTCGGGTTCGCTCACGCGCTGGATCCTTCGGGTGTGGCGGCCGCCGCGGCCGCCGCGGCGGCGGGCAGGGCGGCGGCGATACGGGCGAATGCGTCCTCGTCGAGCGCGGTGGAGACGAACCAGCACTCGAACGCGCTCGGCGGCGGATACACGCCGCGCTCGAGTAGGGCATGGAAGAACGGCGGGAAGCGCCAGGTCTCGCTGGCCTTGGCGGCGGCATAGTCGGTCACCGGGCGATCGGCGAAGAACACGCTCACCATATTGCCCGCGAACTGGACGACGTGGGCGACACCGGCTGCGGTGAGGGCCTCGGTGATCAGGGTGCGCAGCCGCTCCGCGTTGCGGTCCAGCGTGGCGTAGGCCGCGTCGTCGGCGGCCCGCAGCGTCGCCAGGCCCGCGGCCATGGCGACCGGATTCCCGGACAGCGTGCCCGCCTGGTACACCGGCCCGACCGGGGCGAGCCGGTCCATGACGTCGGCGCGGCCGCCGAACGCCGCCGCCGGCAGGCCGCCGCTCATCACCTTGCCGAATGTGTACAGGTCGCCCGCGACGCCGTCGAGGCCGTACCAGCCGGCCGGGCTCACCCGGAAACCGGTCATCACCTCGTCCATGATCAGCAGCGCCCCGTGCGCGGTGGTGAGTTCGCGCAGGCCGGCGTTGAATCCGGGGGCCGGCGGGACCGCGCCCATGTTGCCCGCGGCCGCCTCGGTGATCACGCAGGCGATCTCGCCCGGGTTCTCGGCGAACGCGGCGGCGACGGCGTCGAGGTCGTTGTAGGGCAGCACGATGGTGTCGGCGGCCTGCGCACCGGTGACGCCCGGGGAGGTCGGCAGGCCCAGCGTCGCTACGCCCGAGCCGGCATCGGCCAGCAGCGCGTCCACATGCCCGTGGTAGCAGCCGGCGAACTTGATGATCTTGCTCCGGCCGGTGTACCCGCGCGCCAGCCGGACCGCGCTCATGGTGGCCTCGGTACCGGAGTTGACCAGCCGCACCCGCTGCACCGGATCGACCCGCGCGGCGATGGCCTCGGCCAGCTCGATCTCCGATTCGGCCGGCGCACCGAACGACAGCCCGCCGCTCGCGGCCCGCTGCACCGCCTCCACCACCGCCGGATGGGCGTGGCCGAGGATCATCGGCCCCCACGAGCCCACCAGATCCACCAGATCGTTGCCGTCGGCATCGGTGAGCAGGCAGCCGCGCCCCGAGGCGATGAACCGCGGCGTGCCGCCCACGGATTTGAAGGCCCGCACGGGCGAGTTCACGCCGCCGGGAATGATCTCGGTGGCACGGTCGAAGAGGCGAGCGGAAATCGGCACGGGGACGGCGCGAGGAGAAGAACTCACGGCCTCCAGTGTCGCAGCCGAACTCCGACCGGTCGACGACAGGGTGTAGTTGGGTGAGCGACCGCACACGATCGAGCCGCTGCCCAGGTCATCGCCCATGGGGCGGCGGGCACGAAGGACCGGGAACTCGCCGGGCCGGGGTGGGCCGGGGCGAAGATCACCTGTGCGGTATGCGCTCCGGCCGACAAGTCGAATGGGGCGGAGACCCCCGAACGGGGCGGAGACTCGAGACGCGTTGCCGGAAAGAGCGTTTGCCCGCGAGCACCCGCCGGGCAGTCGCGGCCCGCGCGAACCGCAACACGCCGGATCATCTTTTCCCCGATATGAATCGCCGAACGATTGCCGGTACGTAGGCTCGACGGCACGACTCGTCCACGGCCGGGAGGGATTTCATGCGAAACGTCCTGCTCAGCACCGTCCTGCTCACCGCCGGGGCCGCGGCCGCGGTCTGCGGCGCGGGCCAAGCCGCGGCGGGCGTCCCGGTTGCCCAGCCCGATCAGGGGCGGGTCGGGATGACCCTGTCCCACCAGGAGACCACCGCCCTGGCCGAGGGCCCGGTTCCGGCACTGGTCACCAAGGTGGTCCCGCCGAGCCGGATGGGTGCGGCCCTGCAGCCCGACACCCAGCTCTACCGCGACGACGACGGCAACGTGCACGCCTCGCTGCGCCAGGTGATCGGGGAGGCCGCCGACCGCCCCGACGGCAATGTGACGGTCTATCTCAACGCACCCGGCACGCACGGCTCCCGGGTGCTCGACATCTACCAGAACTGGGGCTGAGCCGACCCGGTCACGACAGCGGGATACCGAGGCAGAACACTGCCCAACCCGTCGTCAGCAGGCAGTTCAGCGGGTTCGGCAGCACGTCGAGCAGTGCGGACTCCGCCACAGCGGGAGCGGAGGCGGACTCGACAGCCGGCGACGCGGATACGAAACCGGCGGCGGACCCATCGACGGCCGAGCCGACGGCGGCCGAGCCGACCACCCCGGCCGCCAGCACCGTGCGGGCGGCACGTCTCGCAAGATCTGTGCGCTTCATACGACCCGATTGTCCGCCCGTTCGGAGAGCCTGTCCGCCGGCTCGGGCGACACCCGAAGGATGTCGGCGCGCCACGCCGCGTCGTTCTCGATCGCGACAGTGACCCGTCCAGCCACAGCGCCCCGTCCGGCCGGATCGCGAACCGGCGGCCCATTCGACCTGATCGTCACCGATAACCGACCCGACGCCGACAGTGCCCCCGACGCCGACAGCGACCGTGGCGCGCCGGCGGCGAACGAACCGGACGTTCAGCGCGACCGGGCGCAGCGCGCCACCAGATCGATGACGGCCAGCCCCGCCACCGCCACCAGCACGGTGGCCGACCCGAGCCAGGGACCGGAGTAGCGGGTGGCCGTGAAGCCCGGCAGTTCGTCCGCCGCGGCGAGGGCGACGGTGCTGGTCCCGTTCCGCCAGACCGGCACGACCGCCGCGAGACACAGCACCAACAGCACCAGGTCGACCACGATCCACAGCCGGCGCATCACCGGACGTCCTCCTCGGCCTCGGATTCGGGACCCGGCAACCGCTCCAGCGCGGCGGTCAACTCCGCCCGCAACCGGCGATGGTCACGGGCCCACGCCTGCACCAGGCCGCCGCCGTCGCGCAATTTCAGCCCGATGCCCTTGCGCCGGCGCGGCACACCGCTCAGCTCGCCCAGCGCCCGGGCCGATTGCCAGTCCTCGTCGTCCCAGGACTCCTCGTCGGGCTCGGGCAATACCTGATCGATCCGGCTCAGCGGCAGGGTCTCGGTGCCCTCGCGCAGCGTGCTGCCGGTCAGTTCGACGCTGACATGCCGCCGACCGGCCACGACCTGCAAATACACGAAACCGGCCAGCAGCGCGGCACAGAATCCCAGCCCGAACCAGTGCACCTGCCCCCGCAGCACGAGTTCCAGCAGCAGGACGGCCAGGCACAGCAGCGGACCGTAGGCGACCGTGCGCCAACGGGCACCCGGCTCGGCGAACAGCACCGTAGGCGCGGTCTGGGCTTCGTTCATACGGCGGAGGTCAGCCGACCGCCCCCGGGAGCAACAGGACGGCGAGGGTGAGCAATCCGAACAGGATCAGCAGGCTCACGACCAGTACGTCCCGCCGAAGGCTTTGCGGCTGCTGAATGACCACGCGCATCGTTGCTCCGCTCCACCGGAGCCGTCCGCATAAAGCGACCTCGGAGAACAACGTCCGAGAAACGACTTCCGGTTCCCAAATCCTCTGTGACTGCTCTCACGATACATCCTGATCTACTCGCAACAAACTCCGAGTATTTTCACCGCGCATTCGTCCGGAAGAAAGTATCGGATTCGCTTCTGCGGCACAGAAACAGCGCGCCACCCGCCAGGACGGCCTGCAGGATCGCCACCGCGCCGGTGACCATCGCGACGACGCCCTGAATTCCGCCCAGGCCGATCATCGTCCCGATCGCGCCGAACACCAGCACCGCGGCCGCCACGTCCAGCAGCGTCCGCGCCCACAGCCGGCCGCGGCGCAGCTGGTGCACCACCGCCAGGGCACCGACGGCCAGCGCCAGCCCGAACACCACCATCAGCACCTGCATCACCGACACCACCAGCTCGACCTGCGCGAGCGAGGCTTCGGGCTGCTGCGCGCGCACCTGGTCGAAAAGGTCCTTCGCGAGCTGACGCCGGTTGAGGAACCGGTCCACGGCACCCGCGATCAGCCGCACCACGCCGAGGCCGATGACGGCCCACCACAACTGGCAGGCGGTATGGACATCCGGCGGCGTGTTGGCCGGCTCCGGGTGCCCCGGCGGACTCCACTGGTTCACGACAGCCAGTGCGCGGCCTCGGTAGCCCAGTAGGTGAGCACGAAGTCCGCGCCCGCCCGGCGGATACCCACCAGCGATTCCAGTACGGCGGCGCGACGGTCGATCCAGCCGCGCTCGGCGGCGCCGGTGATCATCGCGTATTCGCCGGAGATCTGATATGCGGCCACCGGCACCGGCGAGTGGTCGGCGACGTCGCGCAGGATGTCCAGGTAGGACATGGCCGGCTTCACCATCACGATGTCGGCGCCCTCGGCCAGGTCCAGGTCCAGTTCGCGCAGCGCCTCCCGGCGGTTGGCCGGATCCTGCTGATAGGTGCGGCGGTCGCCCTGCAGCGAGGAGGCGACGGCCTCGCGGAACGGCCCGTAGAACGCCGAGGAGTACTTCGCGGCGTAGGCGAGGATGCCGGTGTCGGTGCGACCGGCGGCGTCCAGGCCGGCCCGGATCACACCCACCTGGCCGTCCATCATGCCGCTGGTGCCGAGCAGGTCGGCGCCCGCCTCGGCCTGGGCCAGCGCCATGTCGACATAGCGTTCGAGGGTGGCGTCGTTGTCGACGGCACCGTCGGGCGACAGCACGCCGCAGTGGCCGTGGTCGGTGAATTCGTCCAGGCAGGTGTCGGCCATGACCACCGTCGAATCGCCCACCTCCTCGGCGAGGGCGCGCAGGCCGCGGTTGAGAATGCCGTCCGGCGCGGCGGCCTGGCTGCCGGTCGGGTCCTTGTCCTCCGCGCGGGGCACGCCGAACAGCATCAGCCCGCCGACCCCGGCGGTGACGGCCGCCACGGCCGCCTTGCGCAGCGAATCCAGCGTGTGCTGATGAACGCCCGGCATGGAACCGATCTCGCGCGCCTCCGCCAGTCCGTCGGCGACGAACATCGGCAGCACCAATTGCCTTGGCTCCAACGTGGTTTCGGCGACGAGGCGACGCAGTGCGGGGGTACGACGCAACCGCCGCGGGCGGTCCATTCCGGTCATGAACCGCACGATACGCCCCGCTCCCGGGCCTGTCGCGGGCACCTCCGGCACACCTCTCGGACGAGATCGGCCACGCGGACGAAGGCCGGGACCGAGGCGAGTCGGTCCGCGCCGTCACGGGGCGCTCGAGTTGTCCGGGGCCGGAATCCCTGCCTGCGGCCGACGGTGTCACGGCCTCGTGGTGCACGGCCGCGAGGGCCGGTACGGTCGGCCACAAGGGGTCAGGGGCGTACGGCAGGCGCTGCTGCCTGATCGAGCGACAGACAAGCACCGCCGCGTAATCGGGTCCACCGTGTGATGAGGCGAAGGTAGGCGCTGCGGGATACTGCGGGTGAGTCGATCCGGGGAGGTGCGGTGTCCGAATCGAGCGAAAGGATCACGCCCGGTCCGAGTCCTGCCCTCCGGGCGCTGCGGGCAGCCGCCGAGGGTGGCGACCGCACCGCGATGGAGATGCTCGCGGAGCGCCTGTGGGATGCGGGCGACCGGGCCGGAACCGAGTCGTGGTTGCGCCGCGCGGCCGATCTCGGCAGTGTGGCCGCGCTCGGCCGGATCGGCGCGCTGGCCTGGCAGGACGGCCGGATCGCCGAGGCCGTGCTGACGCTGGAACAGGCGGCCGCGGCCGGAAATCACGATGCCGCACAGCAACTGGGCATCCTGCACTTGGAGCGCGGCGAGATCGAGGCCGCCGAGTTCTGGCTGCTCCCGGCGGCCGAATCCGGACTGCCCGAGGCGATGTGCAATATGGGCGCGCTCGCCGACCGGCGCGATCAGGCGGCCGAGGCCGAACGCTGGTACGAGCGCGCCGCCCGCGCGGGCGAGCCCACGGCCATGCGCAATCTCGCCGTACGCCTGGCCCGGCGCGGAGAAATCCCCAGGGCCACCGAACTTCTCACCGAGTCCGCCCGGCGCGGTCGCACGGACGCCCTGGCGGTGCTCGGCACCGTCCTGCTCGAATCCGGTGACGAGGCGGCGGCCGAACACTGGTTGCGTCGCGGTGCGGAGTCCGGTGACGCCGAATCCATGCTCCGCCTCGCGAAATTCCTCGACCACTCCGCGCAGCAGGCGTTCCCTCCCGATGGCGCCGCCCACGCCGATCCCCTTGCCGCCCACCAGGAATCCGCCCGCTGGCTCGAACGCGCGGCGGCCCTGGGCCATCCGGGAGCCCTCGACCTGATGCACTGGGACTGACCCACCGCCGCGCCGTCGTATGACACCGCACTGTCACTCGGCAACCGGGAACGGACCCGGCACGACCTGCCTGGCCTCGGTAGCGATACCACCACGAGCGCAACGCAAGCGACGGTCACTCGGGGCCGCGGGACGGAGTGCGCCACGGGCCGACTCACCGGCCGCCGAGCACCGCCGGCGACTACGGTCGTCCACCTTCGCGCGGCCCGAACCCAGCAACCGGCTCACGGGTGGCGGCATCGTCGACCCAGCCACGAAACCTGTGGCAAGCAGCGGATTTTGTCGTCGCGGTGCGGTACAATCGAAGATGTGTTCGAAAGGAATTCGTGAGGATTCCCGAGGCGAGGGGAGGATCTCGTGGCCGCAACCGCACCGACGATCATCGATCGGCCGTATGTCCCGCTGGTGAAAAGTCCGCTGCCACCGGGCCGCCCGCGGTCGTGGTACGTCACCCACAATCGCCGGCTGAAGGCGATGCGCCTGGCGATCGCGCTACTCGATTCCGGGGTCTACCGCGCCGGCCTGGCCGATAACGAAACCATCCGCCACACGGCCGAACTCGTCGGCGTCCGCCCACCGTCCGACAAGACCTGCCGCCTGGTCCGAGACGTAATGCGCGCCCGCCGCTGAAACGAACCAACCGATCAGGTGCCCGTCCGCTGCGAACGGCCGGTCGTCCCACACGGCCGCCCATGCCGTCCCAACGCACTCGGTCCCGCAGCGCGAACCGTTGCGACCACACCCGGGTCGGTCCGGCGCACTCGGTCCCGTGGTGCGGGTCGTTGCGACCGCCGAGGTCGGTCCAGCGGGCTCGGTCCGTGGCGCAGGCCGGCCACCCAAGCTGGTCCAGCGGGCTCGGTCCTGTGGTGCGGGCCGTTGCGTTCGCCCAAGCCGGTCCGGTAAGGCCCCGACGGGCGGAACGAGAAGACAACCGTACGAGGAGAGCGACCTCGGCGGAGACAGGCCAACCGGATTCGGACCGATGAGGGGTCCGAGGCGGTGTGCCGGTGCATGCTCGAGCACCGGCACACCGCCCTAGCGGCTGCGGCGGCTCTTCTTGCGCGGCGGGGGCAGCAGGCCCTCGGCACGCAGGTGCGCGGCGTGTTCGGCCAGCGCGTCGACCAGCGGACCGACCTGGGCCAGCTCGGGCTGCACGTCCACGCGCAGGCCGAATTCGATGGCCGTCTCGGCGGTCTTGGGGCCGATGCAGGCAACGATGGTGCGCGCGTGCGGCTTTCCGGCGATGCCGACCAGATTCCGCACCGTCGACGACGAGGTGAACAGGACCGCGTCGAAGCCGCCGGTCTTGATCATCTCGCGGGTCTCGGCGGGCGGCGGCGAGGCCCGCACCGTCCGGTACGCGGTGACGTCGTCGATCTCCCAGCCGCGGTCGCGCAGACCCTCGGCCAGCGTCTCGGTGGCGATGTCGGCGCGCGGCAACAGGACCCGGTTCACCGGGTCGAAGACATCGTCGTAGGGCGGGAAGTCGGCGAGCAGACCCTCGGAGGACTGCTCACCGCTCGGCACCAGCTCCGGATTGATGCCGAACGAGCGCACCTTGTCGGCCGTGGCCTCGCCGACGCAGGCGATCTTCACACCCGAGAACGCCCGCGCGTCCAGGCCGAATTCGCCGAACTTCTCCCACACCGCGCGCACCGCGTTGGTGGAGGTGAACACCACCCACTGGTAGCGGCCGTCGACCAGGCCCTTCACCGCGCGCTCCATCTGCGCGGGGCTGCGCGGCGGCTCGACGGCGATGGTCGGCACCTCCATCGGAATGGCGCCGTGCATGACGAGCTTCTCGCTCATCTCGCCGGCCTGTTCCTTGGTGCGCGGCACGAGCACGGTCCAGCCGTACAGCGCCCGCGACTCCCACCAGGACATCTTCGACCGCTTCTCGACCTCCTTGCCGACCGTGACGACCAGCGGGCCGACCAGTTCGGAGGCGGCGGAGTTCAGGGTCGCCAGCGTCGCCTCGATGGTGCGCTGCTGGCGGGTGGTGCCGCGGACCGTGACCGCGACCGGCGTCTGCGGCGCCAGGCCGTGCTCCACCAGCGCGCTGGCGGTCTCGGCCAGATGCCCGGAGGTGGCGTGCAGCACCAGCGGCCCCGGCGCGCCGGCGACGGCGGCCCAGTCCACCTCGCCGCGCACATCCACCTCGGTGTGCTTGGAGCCCAGCGCGATTCCCGCATAGGCCGGGACGGTGCTGCCCGACGGCAGGCCGGGCAGCACCTCGAAGGTCATGTGTGAGCGGGTGACCGCGTTGACCTCCGCGATCACCGAATCGGTGGTCAGCGGATCGCCGGAGACCAGCCGGACCACATCGTTGCCGCCGCGGGCCTCCGAGATCAGGGTCTTGGCCACCTCCGCCGGTTCGCCGAGCGCCGGGCGCACGTCGACCGTCGGCTCGCCGTCCGGGCCCGGCTCCACCGCGGCACCGACCAGGGCCGACACGGTCTTGTCGACATCGGGGTCGGTGAACGCCAGCGTTGCCCGCCCGAGGACCTCGCGGGCCCGCACGGTGAGCAGCGCCGGATCACCGGGGCCCGATCCCACGAACAGGATCCGGCCGGGGTGCTTCTTGGTGGCTCGGCTCATGCCCGCACCTCGCTGACGCTCGGTGCCGGCATGCCCGAAGGCGCTGCGCTGATGATTCGCTCGCTGCGCTCGCTCATTAGAGGTTCTCCATTGGGCTGGGATTACTGAAGTCGGAAGCGGCGCTGTGGTCGGCGCCGGATTGGACGCGGGGACCTGCGCCGTCGCGTGGGCCGTCGTCGGCCCCGGCGCTCCCGCCGAGCAGGTCGCGTGCCCCCAGCTCCAAGAGCTCACGCGCCAGCGAGCGGCCCAGCTGCTCGGCCTGTGCGAGCGAGCCGACCGCGGAGGCCCGGATGACATCCGAGCCATCGATCGCCGCCGCGCATCCGCGCAGCGACAGTTCCTCCACCACCCGGCCGTCATCGTCCAGCGACTCGACCACCTCGGCGAGCGCGCCGACCGGCACCGTACAGCCGGCCTCCAGCTCGGCCAGCAGCGACCGCTCGGCCAGCACCGTGACACGGGTGGCGGCATCGTCCAGATCGGACAGCGCGGCCATCAGGCCGATGTCCTCGTTGCGGCATTCGACGGCGAGCGCGCCCTGGGCCGGCGCGGGCAGCAGCTGCACCGGCTCCAGCGCCTCGGTCACCGCGTCGAGCCGCTCGATGCGGGCCAGCCCGGCACGGGCGACGACCACCGCGTCGAGTTCGCCCTCGGCGACCTTGCGCATCCTGGTGTCGAGATTGCCGCGCAGCGGCAGGATCTCCAGACCGAGGCCCAGCGCACGCAGCTGCGCCACGCGCCGCGGGGCCGACGTGCCGACCTTCGCGCCGGGCGGCAGCGCGCCGAGTACCAGGCCGTCGCGGGCGACCACGGCATCGCGCGGATCCTCGCGCACCGGGACAGCGGCGATGGTGAACCTCGGGTCCGGCGCGGTGGGCAGGTCCTTGTAGGAGTGCACCGCGATATCGATGGTGCGGGCGGCCAGTTCGTCACGCAGGGCCGTGGTGAACACCCCGACGCCGATCTCCTCGACCGGATCGGGCGACTTGTCGCCGGCGGTCTTCACGACGACGAGTTCGGCGTGCTGCCCGCTCGCGATCAGCGCGTCACGAACGGTGCCGGCCTGTGTGCGCGCCAACAGACTGCCCCGGGTGCCGATGCGCCACGGCGCGTCGGCGGTGCCTCGTGCGGTCACGTCGTGCTCCTGCACCGATGCCTCGGTCACGAATTCCTCGGTCGTCGTCGTTGTTTCGGTCATGCGCCACCCCCATTGATACGAGCACGGCGCTCCGTGAGGTCCCGCGCGGTCGCGCGTGCCTCCGGCCTCGGCCGGCTCGCCCGCTGCATCGCGGCCTGAACGCTCATGCGGTGTGCCCCTGCCCCTCACCCGGACTGCCCGGTGCGAAGTCGTCGGCCAGCTCGCCCAGGGCCGCGACCTCCATCGGTGTCGCCACCGCCTGGGCCGCGCCGGGCTCGAGCGCGAACAGTTCGCGCAGCGCCTCGGCATAGGTGTCGCCGCCGGGCGTGGAGGCCAGCTGTTTGACCCGCACCGTCGGCGCGTGCAGCAGCTTGTCGACCACCCGGCGCACCGTGCGGGCCACCTCCTGGCGTTCCGGATCGGCGAGGTCGGGCAGCTTGGACTCCAGCCGCAGCAGCTCCGACTCGACCACCTCGGCGGCCCGCCGGCGCAGTGCCGCCACCGTCGGCGTCACCTCCGCCATGCGCTGTCCCGCAAGGTATTTCGCGAGTTCCTCGGCGACGATCGAGCGTGCGGCGCTGGTGTCGTCGGCGGCCGCGCCTGCGGCCGGATCGCGCTGCAGCGTCTCCATATCGATCACGGTGACATCGGGCAGGCCCGCCACCGCCGGGTCGACGTCGCGCGGCAGGCCCAGATCGCAGATCACCATCTGATGGCCCATCCGCGCGGAGTTCAGCGCGCGGTGCGCGTCGGCCAGCGTCACCACCGAGCCGACCGCCCCGGTGCTGGTGATCACGATGTCGGCATCCGCCAGCACGGGGACCAGGCCCGTCAGGTCCGTCGCCGACGCCGAGGCGTCGTGCATGGTGGCGGCGGTGTGGGCCAGCCGTTGCGCCCGCTCCAGCGTCCGATTGACCACGGTGATGTGACCGACCCCGGCGCGCGCCAGATGCGCCACCGCGAGGCCGCCCATCGCGCCCGCGCCGATCACCACGGCCGCGCGCCCGTGCAGCGCGGTGTCGAACGCCGTGCCGTCCTCCCGGTCCGTCGAGAACACCGCGCGGGCGCGATCCAGCGCGACCGACACCACCGAGGCTCCGGCCCGGTCGATCCCGGTCTCGGAATGCACCCGCTTGCCGACCCGGAGTGCGTGCTGGGCCAGTTCGTGCAGGGTGCGCCCGGCCGCCTGCTGCGCATCGGCGGCGGCATATGCGGCGCGGATCTGGCTGAGCACCTGCTGCTCGCCGACCACCAGCGAATCCAGGCCGCTCGCGACCGCGAACAGATGTTCGGCGGCGGCCTCGCTGTAGCGCACGTAGGCGTGCTTGGTCAGCTCGGGCAGCGGCAGCCCGGAATGCTTGGCGAGCAGATCGCCCACCTCGGCCAGGCCGCCGTGGAAGGCGTCGACCACCGCGTAGACCTCCACCCGGTTGCAGGTGGACACGATCATCGCCTCGGAGATGTGCTGCGAGGCCAGCATGCGATCGGTCAGCTTGGGGCGGTCGTCCTCGGTGACGGCGACCTTCTCCAGCACCGCCACCGGTGCGCTGCGATGCGAAATACCGACAAGAAGGACACTCATGGTGCGACCACCGATCCCTTGCTGTTTGGCTCCGTTGCCGAATGCTTGATGCCCACGTGCGACCGGTCCGCCACCCGGCGGCCGATCGGCGTGGGCACCGCGGTCACGGTCTCACCCGCGGCCACGCTGCGCGCCTCGTCCGGCGCCTCTGCGCTGCGCGCCCGTTCGAACGACAGCATCTGCATCTCGACGGCGAGATCGACCCGGCGGATCTCGACCGATGCGGGCGCTTCGAGCGCGGCCGACGAGAAGCTGAGCAGGCAGTGCACGCCGGCGGCGACCAGCTCGTCGCAGACACCCTGCGCGGCCGAATCGGGCACGGTGAGCACGGCGATGGTGGGCGCGAGCTCGGCGACGGCGCCGCGCAGCTCCGCGACATCGCGCACGGCCAGCCCGCTGATCATCTCGCCCACCACGCCCGGATCGGAGTCGAAGATGCCGACCATGCTGAATCCGCGCCGCCGGAAACCGCCGTAACCGACCAGGGCGCGCCCCAGATTCCCGGCGCCGACCAGGATCACCCGGTGCCCCTCGGACAGGCCGAGCACATCCTCGATGCGGGCGTGCAGCTTGGCCACGTCGTAGCCGACCCCGCGGACCCCGTTGGGCCCGAGGAACGACAGATCCTTGCGCAACTTCGCGGAACCGACACCCGCCGCGACAGCCAGTTCCTCACTCGATACGATGAGGACACCCTCGTCGGCGAGCACGGCGAGCACGCGGAGATACGTCGCCAACCGGGTCACCGTCGCCTGCGGGATGTCTTTCTGCTGTGTACGATTGGCGGATTCGCGAGGCCCTTCGTGGTGACGCACATCGTCGGGGGCGCCGGTGGGCCCGCCGACCGCGTCGCTCGAACGCAGAGCCCTGCCGGAGACGCCGCCGGGCGTCTCATGCTGCTCTGTCACGTCGTTCGGCTCCTCGTCCGGCCGGGGATAGGTGTCCGGTTCGCTGTGCACCCGCCGACGCCGGGGCCAAGCGCCGGCTCGGTACCTGGGGTAGGGGCGCATCCACTGCCTCAGCAGTCGGTTCGCGTGTCACCACCGTAACTGCTTGTGAAGCCCTGCACAAAGTCGGTGAATTCAGTCACTCGGCGCGGCGGCCGCACGGGGGCCGCACCCGCCACATTCAACCCGCAAGCAGCGGTCCGATTCCAACTGACGCGCCGGAGGCCGTGTTCAGCGGCCGAGGTCCGCCCGCAACCGGCGCTCGTCGACGTCGAAGTAGCTGTGCTCGCGCCCGTCGAGCAACACCACCGGCAGCCGGTCGCCGAACTCGGCCCGCAGGCCGGGATCGGACGACGCCGCCTCGTCCACGTCCACCGCGGCCGGCTCGATACCGAAGTCCGCGCAGATCAGCCGCAGTTGTTCCAGCGCGATGGTGCACATCCCGCACCCCGCCCGCGTCAACAAGGTCACCGCATGCGTCCCGTCGCTCATATCCTCCATTCAACGCACACTGCCGGACCCGGGCCGAACGCGCACCACCGGACCCGGCCGAACGCGCAGCCGGACCCGGCCGAATACGCACAGCCGGACCCGGCCGAACACGCACAGCCGGACGGGCGCGGCTACGCGATCGAACGTTCGAACACAGCGTCTGGCCGGGCCACACCCTCGGTTAGGGTGGGAGTGTTCGCGCGGACGGGCGGAGGTACTGGTGCCGGAACGATCGAAAGAGGCGAGGACGGGCTTCATCGCGGGCAGATTCGGCGAATTCCCGGCACGCTGGAGCCAGAGCCTGTCCGATCAGCTCACTCGCATCACGCGCAGCCCGTTCGGACCGAGCGAGGAGGAGGTGCGCGCCAACCTCGCCGGCGAGGCCAGCGCCGACGCCGCGCTCGCGCTGCACGATGCGGAACTGGCGGAGACCGACGTCGCCGAACCCGATTCGCCCTTGCCGCCCCATGCCCGCCCACCGCGCGACCTGACCGCGGCCGCATTCTTCGACGTCGACAACACCATGGTGCAGGGCGCCTCGATCGTGCATTTCGCCCGGGGGCTGGCCATGCGCAAGTACTTCAGGACCTCCGATCTGGCCGATATCGCCTGGAAACAGGTGAAATTCCGGGTCACCGGCAAGGAGAACACGGGCGATATGGCCAGCGGTAAGGAGAAGGCGCTCGCGTTCATCGCCGGGCGCTCGACCGCCGAACTGGCCGAACTCGGCGAGGAGATCTACGACGAGATCATCGCCGACAAGATCTGGCCGGGCACCCGGGCGCTGGCCCAGATGCACCTGGACGCCGGCCAGCAGGTGTGGCTGGTCACCGCCACGCCGGTCGAGCTGGCCCAGGTGATCGCCAAGCGGCTGGGGCTGACCGGCGCGCTGGGCACGGTCGCCGAGAGCGTGGACGGCATGTTCACCGGCCGCCTGGTCGGCGACGTCCTGCACGGTCTCGGCAAGGCGCACGCGGTGCGCACCCTGGCCATCCGCGAGGGCCTGAACCTCAAGCGCTGCACCGCCTATTCCGACAGCCACAACGACGTCCCGATGCTGTCGCTGGTCGGCACGTCGGTCGCTATCAACCCCGACTCGGACCTGCGCGAGGTGGCGAAGAACCGCGGCTGGGAGATCCGCGATTTCCGCACCGGCCGCAAGGCCGCCAAGATCGGCGTCCCGACGGCCCTGGCCCTGGGGGCGGCGGGCGGCGCCGCGGCAGCGGTACTCACCCGCAAGCGAGAAGCACAGACCTGACGCCGCGTTCCGCTCCAGCACCCGGAACCGCACCGTCATCCCGGTGTTCGGCAACGCACCGCCATTACGACGCGTGAAACTACACCGTCATCCCGGCATGCTTCGGCTGGCATTCCGGCGTGCTTTGTTGGCCGGAATCCGGCTCGGCGGTGCGGATCCCGGCCGAAGCACGCCCGGGGATGACGGGACCGACACATGCGACGGCGCGGGCCGATACATGCGGCGGGACCTACGGGTGGCGTGGGAGCTGCACGTGCGACGGGGCCTAACCGGTGAACGGGTTGCGGCGCTTCATCAGCAGTTTGTACAGCGTCTGCTGGATGGTCTCGCGGACCTGATCGGTCACCTCGAACATGGTCATCGGGTCGTCGGCCGATTCGGGCTCGTAGCCGCCGGTGGCGATCGGCGTGCCGAACTCGATGTGCCACTTCGACGGCAGCGGGATCGCGCCGAGCACGCCGAGATGCGGGAACAGCGGCGTCACCGGGAAGTACGGCAGGCCGAGCAGCCGGGCCAGCGGCTTCAGGTCGGCGAGCTTCGGGTAGATCTCCTCGGAGCCGACGATGGAGCACGGAACGATCGGCACGCCCGACTTCACCGCCGCCGACACGAATCCGCCCCGGCCGAACCGCTGCAGCTTGTACCGCTCCGCATAGGGCTTACCGATGCCCTTGAAACCCTCGGGGAATACGCCGACCAGCTCGCCCGTGCGCAGCAGCCGTTCGGCGTCGGCGGGGCAGGCCACCGTGTGACCTGCCTTGCGGGCCAGCCCGCCCAGCATCGGCAGCTCGAAGACCAGATCGGCGGCCAGCAGCCGCAGCGCCCGCTGCTTCGGATGCCGGTCGTGCACGGCCAGCTGGAGCATCAGGCCGTCGATCGGCAGCACGCCGGCGTGATTCGACACGATCAGCGCCGCACCGGATTCGGGGAGGTTATCGATGCCGGAGACGTCGACCCGGAACCACCGCTGCGACAGCGGCCGCAGCGTCGGCAGCACCACCTTCTCCAGCAGATGTTCGTCCAGCCCGAACTCGTCCACCTGGTAGTCGCCGGTCAGGCGGCGGCGGGCGAAATCGGCCGTGCCGCGGATGCCGTCGCCGAGCGCGCCGCGCACCAGATCCCCGAGCGTCCGCTCCGGCGGCGGCCCGGCCTCGGCCAACCGTTCGGTCAGCGAGGTCACCGAACTCGGCGGTGACTCTCCCGGCCAGCGCCGTCCGGTCCCGCGTTGTCGCGACTCGAAGTCCGCGTCGTGCAGCTGTATCACCTTGGCCACGTCACTCATCGGTGCGCTCCCACTCCGGCCCCGATCAGGCCGAGAAGTCTCGATTCTGCAGCGTCGATCCACCGTGGATCGAGGACGGGCCGCAACGCTGCGCCCCCAACGAAGTCGTCGAATGCCTGCACCGTCGTCCAGCGTGGCTGAAATCCGAGTTCGGCGCGCATCCGGGTGGTGTCCAGACCACAACCGAAATGAAAATAATCGATCTGCTCGGTCGTGAATTCCCGCATCACCGGCTCCATGAGCGAGCATCCGACGGTGCGGAACAGCGAGTACGGGATCGGCAGCTCGATGCGGCCGGCCCGGCGCACGGCCTGCGACAGCACCAGCGCGCCGTCGCCGGCGACGTTGAACGTGCCGCCGGGCGCGGCCAGCGCGGCATGCGCCAGGGCGGCGATCGCGTCCTCCTCGTGCAACAGCTGCAGGCGCGGGTCCCGGCCGAGGATGGTCGGCGTCACCGGTGGGCGGAAATACCGCACACCACGCTGCGCCAGCCGCGGGCCGACGATCGGCGGGAAACGAAGAATCGCCGCGGCGATATCCGGACGCCTGCGCGCCAGCCCGCGCACGAAACCTTCGATGTCGATCATGTCGCGGGCGAACTCCCCGCGCGGGGTGTGCGCGGACATTTCCTCGGTGAATTTCGCGGGATCCTTCGCACTGCACCCGTATACCGCCGACGACGAGCGCACCACCACCCGCCGCACGCTCGATGCCTTCTGGCAGGCCGCGAACAACTGCATCGAGCCGAGCACGTTGCAGTCCTTCATCGCGGCGCGCCCGCCGCCGGACGGCGGCCGCGACAGCATCGCCGGATGCACCACGGTGTCGACCTCGTTGCCGTCGATCACCTTGCGGATCAAGGGATTTCGGATGTCGGCACGGACGAACTCGGCCCGCCCCATGCGGCGTAGCTGCTGCCGTCCCGGCATCCGCGCGTCCACGGCGAGGATCCGCTCGACGGTGGGGTCGGCGGCCAGGCGTGCAACCACGGTGCCGCCGAAGAACCGGCTTGCGCCGGTCACCAGCACAACCTTGGGCGTATGCCCGTCCCGCACGCTCGCACCCACGCCGGATCCCACCTATACGGCCCCCGTTTTCCGCTGATTTCCCAGATCCCAGAGTAGCCCCTGCCATTACCGGCGCCGCAGCGTTTAACCTGCTTCTTACGATGACTTCCACCACCGGAAAAGGAAAAACCCGCCACCTCTCGGGTGACGGGCCTTCGGCGAGCACTGCGTCGGCAGCCGAGCGCAGCGTTACTTGCCGAGTTTGCGACGCTGCACACGCGTGCGGCGAAGCAGCTTGCGGTGCTTCTTCTTCGACATGCGCTTGCGGCGCTTCTTGATCACAGAACCCATAGGGCTGTTCCTCGCGTTCTCTCTATACCTCGGCGCGCACGCCGGTCCACGTACGCCCGTGTCCACCCCACTGGACCCCGGTACACCGGCGGGCGAACACGACGATCGTTCATGCTACCGGGCCAACCTGCGGCGAACGAAACGGGGATCCGCCGCGACCCACCGTCCACAGAGCCGCCGAGCCCACCGTTCCGGCCGCTGCCGGAACGGTCGGGCCCGAGCGTCCGACCTACCCCGCGTCGAAGTAGGACGTCTGCAGATAGTCGTGCACCGCCTTGGCGTGCACCCGGAACGATCGGCCCACCCGCACCGCGGGGAGCTCACCCGAGTGCACCAGCCGGTACACCGTCATCTTGGACACCCGCATCAGATTCGCCACCTCGGCGACGGTGAGGAACTGCGTCCCTCCACCGATTGCGGGACCGGTACTCGCAGAGCTGTTTCCAGACATCATTGCGCCACTCACACCTCCGGCACGTCCGCGCCGCCGGCTTCCCCACCGGCGGAACAGACACGCACGTGCTCCTTGAAGCTTAGCGTGACCAGTGGGATTACTGCGACGGGTGGGAGATAACAGTGTCGATTGCGCGCTACTCGGCGGTCGTCCCCTGTTCGACGGAGCGTCGCCTGGCCGCATTCAACGCCTCCCAGAACGCCGAGCGCACGCCGCCTCGTTCGAGTTCGCGGATCGCCGCCGCCGTGGTGCCGGCCGGCGAGGTGACCGCCGCGCGCAACTCCGCGGCATCCTGTCCGGACTCCTCCAGCAGCGCCGCCGAACCGAGCATGGTCTGCGCCACCAGCTCGCTCGCCACGTCCCGGCTCAGCCCGAGCCCCACCCCCGCCTCCACCATCGCCTCGACGACCAGGAAGAAGTACGCCGGGCCGGACCCGGACACCGCGGTGACGGCGTCCATCTGGGCCTCGGGCACGGTCACCACCTTGCCGACCGCCGCCAGCACCTCGCTCACCTGCCGCAACTGTTCGGGTTTGGCGTAGCGGCCCGCCGCGAGCACACTCATCCCCTGACCGACCAGCATCGGCGTATTGGGCATGACCCGCACGACCGGGAATCCGGCCGGCAGCTTGCCCTCCAGCTTGGACGTGGGCACACCGGCGGCCAGCGACACCACCACCTGGTCGCGATCGTTGTCCAGTTCGGCCTTGCCCAACGCGGTCAGTACCCCGTCGACGTCGTGCGGCTTGACCGCGACGATCAACAGGTCGGCACTGGTCACGGCGTCCGCGACACTGTCGGTGACCCGGATGCCGAACCGCTCGCCGAGGAATTCGGACCGGGCCGGCGCCGTCTCGACGACGGCCAGATCCTTGCTCGCCCGCCCCGACTCGAGCAACCCGGCGATCAACGCCTCGCCGATCCGTCCGCCACCGATCACCGCAATTCTCGTCATGACGGCAAGGCTATCCGCGCCCCCGGAACCCCGGGCACACGGCCGGGCCGACCGGGCGGGCTATTGCGGCTGCGGGATCAGGGCGAGCTGGCGGGACTGGGCGACCACCGCGCCGGTGGCGTCGAGGACCAGCTGATCCTCGTCGAACATCCGCTCGCCCACCTCGTGCGTGGTGGCGATGACCCGCAGCCAGCCGGGCGCCGGGCGGCGGCGCAGGTAGGTGGACATCTGCACCGTCGGGGCCCAGCCGAAGTGGCCCAGGTTCATCGGCACCGGCGGGCTCATATCGCCCGCCATCATCGCGAAGTAGGCGGCGACGTCCGGATCGCGCTCGTCGCCGGCCCGCGGGCGGATCCACAGCCGCAGCCGGGGTTCGCCCTGCTCGCCGTCGAGGAAGTGGGCCCAGGCCCGATCCATCGCCACGGAGGCGCCCTGGGCGACGTTCACGATGCGGCCCATCGGGGACCCGGGCTCGTAGCCGATCGCGTCGCCCGGCGGTTCGACGGGCATGTCGGTGTAGCTGTCGCGGGCGTAGACGGGCGCGGCGTCGTCGAGGCGGCCGAAGGTGAAGGCGGTGTGCACCCGGGTTCGCCCGCCCTGCACCAGGTCGGTGTCGGCCAGGCAGATCTGCCTGCCGATCTTGCGGATGCGCACCTGATATTCGACCTCGCCGGGTTCGGGCGCACCGAGGAAATCGCTCGAGGCCGCGATCGCGAACATGTCCGTCCGGCCCGGATCGGCGGCGCGCAGGCGGGCCGTGGCGGCCGCGGCGCTGCCCGCGACCAGGGTGCCGCCGTGCGGCTTCTTGCCGATGGTCCAGGTCGCCTCGATGAAGCCGCGATAGCGGCCCACGTCCGGGAGGTCCGACGGCAGTTCGGTCACCCCGCAGGCTCGGCTGAACGGGGCGTCGTCGACGTCCGCACCCGGCCGTTCCGCATCGGTGGTGGTCAGCTCCGTCACGGCCACTCCTTCCCGCGGGCTGTACCCGCTCCGGATCCCGTACAGCGTATAAGTCTGCCCGGACAGCGCGTGATTCCCGGCCCAGTGTGACGAACCCACCAGTTCGCCGCGCTCGGCATCGACAAGTCCTCGACCGCCGCGACTCGTCCGGAACACCGGCGACGCCATGCCCGCAGCACCGCCCACCGTGCCCATCTCGTCGTCTCGGCGTCCACACCCCGCGCCCCGACACGCCCACCCCTCGCTCGGGCAGGCCGCCTCGTCGTATCCCGACATGCTTTCCGCCGGGTGTGGATCCTGGCCCAAGCACGTTGGGATGACCGCCGGACCCGAGGCAACTCCCGGGACGGAGGCTGGGATCGCGCGGCGACTCCGGGATTGGCAGCCACGGCCACCGGACGAGGCGCCGAGTTGCGGGTTCGTATCTCGCCGCCTGGGCAGCGGTCGTGACACAGGACGGGCGGGTGGGTCGGGCTCGACCCTCAGACTCGCTGCACCCCGGTCGTTTCCGGGGTGG
Organism: Nocardia sp. BMG51109; assembly: GCF_000526215.1. Taxonomy (NCBI): domain Bacteria; kingdom Bacillati; phylum Actinomycetota; class Actinomycetes; order Mycobacteriales; family Nocardiaceae; genus Nocardia; species Nocardia sp. BMG51109. The sequence continues at coordinate 2,911,765 of NZ_JAFQ01000004.1, read as the reverse complement.
CGGCGGGGCGGACGTCGTTGAGGTGGGTGCGGGCGAAGGTCAGGGCGCGCTGCAGGGCGGCGGCCCGCTCGCCGGTGGTGCGGGCGTTCTGGGTGTTCACCTCGATCACCGCGTGGCCGCTGAAACCGCTGTGCACCAGCGATTCGCAGACCTGCGCGCAGGGCTGGTTGCCCTCGCCGGGAATCAGGTGCTCGTCGTGCGCGGCGCCGGTGCCGTCGGCGAGATGCAGATGCGCGAGGCCCTTGCCCATCCGGCCGGCGAGCACGCGCGCATCCGTGCCGGCGGTCGCCGTGTGCGACAGGTCGAGGGTGTAGTTGCGGAATCCGGTGTCGGTCGGGTCGTAGGACGGGCTGAACGCGGTCAGCGAAAGGCCCGGGCCGCCACGGCGTTCCAGCCGTCGCGCGGCGCCCGAGCGACGCCCGAACAGGCTGTCGGCCCGCATCGGAAACATGTTCTCGACGGCCACCGTCACCGGGCTGTGCTCCTCGAGCTGAGCCACCTGCGCGGCGAAGCCCTCGGCGTAGCCGCGCTGCCAGCGGAACGGCGGATGCACGACCACCGTGCTCGCCCCCAGCGCCTCCGCCGTGTGCACGCTGCGCTCCAGCTTCACGACCGGATCCGCGCCCCAGACCCGCTGCGAGATCAGCAGACACGGCGCGTGCACCGCGAGCACCGGCGTCGAGTACCGGCGCGCGTAGTCCTGCACGGTCGCGATGCTCTGGCTGGCCGGTTCGGCCCAGACCATCAGTTCCACCCCGTCGTACCCGAGTTCCGCGGCGTAGCGAAACGCCGCCTCCGCGTTCTCGGGGTACACCGACGCCGTCGACAGTCCCACCCGGATGTTGTTCCCCGCCGGTGTCATCCGCACTGTCTCATCCGCTCGGTGTCATCCGCTCAGTTCGTGCTGAGTAGGAACGCCAGTGGGCCCAGTGTCACGAAGATGCCGACGATCACGGCGATCACGGTGCTCATGATGTCGTCGGTGCGGCGCAGCACCCGCACCAGCGCCACCAGGCCGAGTATCACGACCATGGCCAGCATCAGGGCGACGAACGGCAGCACGTCCCACATCTTCTCGAAACCCTTGAACAGCAGCATCCCCGCGACCGCGGCGCCGGCGACCTGCCCGGCGAGCACCAGCCACTGGCGCCGGTTGGCGTCCTCCTCGGAGCGCGGGGTGCGGGCGCGCTCCGCGACGGCCTGCTTGGAGGTCTGTGCGCGGCGGGCGACGGCCCGCTTGGCGCGCACCGCCCACGACTCGCCGGACTCGTCGTCCTCGTCGTCGTCGAATTCATCGAAGTCGTCGAACTCGTTGAGATCGTCGTCGAACTCGTCGGAATCGTCGGAATCGAGGTCGCCGGGGCGGACCGGCGCGTAGACATCGGTGCGATCGTTCGCGGTTGCGGGGATGTCCGCGGGCGCGAAACCGCGCCGATTGCCCTTGTCCCGCAGCAGATCCCCGGCGACGGTGGGACCGGAGACCAGCTGCTGGTCGGCCAGCGCCCACGCGGGTGCGCCGTTCGGCTCGACGGGCGCGGGTACGCCGTTGTGCATCGGGTGGCCCCCGGGCGGGGCCGGCGGTTCGGCGGGGTGGCGCCTTCGCGCCGACCACGCGGGTAGGCCCGGAGGTGGCGGACCGCCCGCCCCGTTGCGGGGTGGCGGCTCCATCCGGTCCTGCTGGTCGCCGCGGAACGGCGGCTCGCCCTCGGGCGGACGCGCGGGCGCCCACCCGGCCGGCCCGGGGCCCGCGCCGTTGCGCTGCGGGAACGGCCCACGGAGCGGCCGGATCTCGGTCGCCTGCTCGTCGGGACCGCGGCGGCGCCAGCCGTCCACGCCCGGAGGCGCCTGTTCGGGAGTCTCCGGGATCGGCGGCGGCGGTTCGGCCATGGCTTCCATGGCCTCCATGCGCTCGCGGCGCGCTCGTCGGCTGGTCGGTGGCGGCGCTCCGGTACCGCCGAACGGGTCGGGATCGGCATCCGCGGTCTGCTCCGCGGGCGCGTCGGGCCAGCCGTAACCCGCCGGATCGCGAAGCGCCGCATCCGACATGGCGGGCGACTGGTACGAGCGCTGCTCATAGGCGGGGGGCTCGTAGGCGGGAGGGGCGTAGCCGGAGGGATCGAAGGCCGGCGACTCCGGCACCGCGGACCCGTTCGTCCCGGAACCGTTGGTGTGCGCCCCGTTGTTCCCCAGCGGGTCGTACAGCGAGATCGGCCCCGACAGCGGCGAATACGCGGGCCCGGCATCGAAATCCGGTAGCGACGACGAGTAATCGGACGATGCGGAGTAGTTGGACGATGCGGAGTAATCGGACGGCGCCGAGTAATCGGACGACCCGTATCCGTAGTCGATCGCCCCGGAGGCGTCGTCGGCCTCCGGGTCGGGGGCGGCGTGCGCGGAGGAACCCTCGCGCACCACCGGCTGGTCGCCGGTCAGCTCCGTGACCGAGATGCCCCGGCCACTGCGGCGCCGCCGGCCGCCGCCGGACGACGGCACGCCCTGACCGTTGCGGGCCAGCAGCTCGGCGACCGACAGCTGGGTTGAATCGTCACTCATTGCGACACCGTTTCGGTCGGGCCAGGTACTCCGTTCGGACAGCCGGCACCGGGTTCGCTGTCCAAGTCGGTATCCAGTTTGCGCAGGATCAGTCCCTCCCGCAGCGCCCAAGGGCAAATCTCGAGAGTATCCAGCGATAACGCTCGCATACTCGCCTCCGCGACCAATGCGCCAGCCACCAGTTGTTGTGACCGATCGGAACTAACGCCCTCCAATTCTGCACGGTCCGCCGCCGTCATCCGAGAGATGAACGCGATCAGCTGCCGCAGACCGGAACTGGAGAGAATACGCCGCTCCCGAGGCCCCGCCGAGGAGGGGGCGGCGCCGGTGAGCCGGGCCAGCGTCCGGAACGTCTTCGAGGTGCCCACGGCCAGATCGGGACGCCCCGGCTCGACCAGTTGTTTGGCGGGTACCACCAGCTCGGCCTCCAGCCAGTCGCGCAGCACCGCGACCCGGCGCTTACCCGGCGGGTCCTCGCGCAGCCATTCGCGGGTGAGCCGACCGGCGCCCAACGGCAGCGACAGTGCCGCGTCGGGAGCCTCGTCGCAGCCGTTGCTCATCTCCAGGGAACCGCCGCCGATATCGATATTGAGGATGCGCCCGGCGCTCCAGCCGTACCAGCGGCGCACGGCGAGGAAGGTCAGCCGGGCCTCGTCGACCCCCGTCAGCACCCGCAGATCGACGCCGGTGTCGTGGCGTATCCGGGCCAGCACCTCGTCGGAGTTGGTGGCCTCGCGCACCGCCGACGTCGCGAACGGCATCAGCTGCACGCAGCCGGAAGTCTTTGCGATGCTGGCGAATTCGGTAATGGTGGAGGTCAGGCGGGCTGATCCGCCGGGGGTGATGCGGCCGTGGTCGTCCATGTTCTCCGACAGCCGCAGCGTCGCCTTGGTGGAGCTCATCGGCATCGGGTGGCCACCGCGATGCGCGTCCACCACGAGCAGGTGGACGGTATTGCTTCCCACATCGAGCACACCGAGCCGCACATGAACACGGTACTGGGTTGTCGTGTCGCGCAGCAGACGGAACGATGTAACACCCGGTAAACCCCGGTTCTGCACGAATCCGGAAATAGCTGTTAGCGTCGGGCGATGTGACGGCAGGAGCTTCCGCGAGCGCCCCGACCGGGTTGCGGCCAGCGGCGAAGATCGATCCCAGCCCGGAGGTAGATCTCGACTTCCCGCGCGAATGGATCGAGTTCGCCGATCCGGCGAACAGCGAGCATACGATCGTGGCCGATCTGACCTGGCTGCTGTCGCGCTGGACGTGCGTCTTCGGCACACCCGCCTGTCAGGGCATCATCGAGGGCCGCCCCGACGACGGCTGCTGCTCGCACGGCGCGTTCCTCTCCGACGACGACGATCGCAAGAAGCTCCAGAAGGCTGTGAAAATGCTCACACCCGACGACTGGCAGCTGATGGACGAGGCACGCGACGCCGACGGCAAGGTGCGCAAGAAGCTGTACCTGGAGAAGGACGACCTCGACGGCGAGACCGCCGAGCGCACCCGCCGTTACGACGGTGCGTGCATCTTCCTCAACCGCCCCGGCTTCGCCGGCGGCATCGGCTGCGCGCTGCACAGCATGGCGCTGCGCAAGGGGCTCGAACCGCTGACCGTGAAGCCGGAAGTGTGCTGGCAGCTGCCGATCCGGCGCACCCAGGACTGGGTGGACCGCCCCGACGGCGTGCAGATCCTGCGCACCACCCTGGGTGAATACGACCGGCGCGGCTGGGGCCCGGGCGGACTCGACCTGCACTGGTACTGCTCCGGCTCACCGGACGCGCACGTGGGTTCCCGGCCGGTGTGGCAGTCCTACGCCCCGGAACTGATCGAACTGATCGGCGAGCCCGCGTACGACGAACTCGCCCGGCACTGCAAGCGCCGCGAGGGACTCGGCATCGTCGCCGTGCATCCGGCCACCGCCGAGGCGGAACGCGAAGCCGCGCACTGAGATTGCCCAAAGGTAGCCAACTATCGCGCGCCGATATGCCGTAGCGTGAACCGCGCAAAACGGGCAAACATCCGGCGCCCCGATGGGAGGACCTGCGGAACCGATGGCGACACAACGACAAAATGTACGACACGCGGGTAGCGAGTCGATAAGACATCCGGCGGCCATGCAGGCTTCACCCGGCGATGGTAGGTGTCTTGCCTCATGATGAGAAAAATCATGGCAACCGCGGCCCTCACCGTCGGCGCGGCGCTGGCGCTGGCCCCGGTGGCACACGGCGAGGACGCCGGTTTCGACCCGTTCGACTACAACGTGCAGACCGACAAGTTCGTGAACTACACGGATCCGGCGGCGTTGCAGGCGCAGCAGAACGGCAAGCAGGTCATCGTGACTCCGTACGGCACCTCGCGCACCATCGCCTGCCGCGGTAACGGCGCCGACATTCCGCTCTACGACTGCATGCAGCACGACGACTTCGGCTGGCAGCCGCTGTCGAAGACCGATCTGCCACAGATCGGCACCGCCTGGGTGCACATCGTCTGAGTTCACACCGTCCGAGTTCACATCGTTCGAGCGCGGGCGCCCCAACGGATCGGGGGCGTCCGCTACGCTGCCCGCTGTAATAGCGGAACGGCATACGAACGATAGGACGGGTATGACCAAAACGATCTTCGCCTGCGCCGTCGCCGCCGGCGCGCTGCTCATGGCCGCGCCCGCCGCAAGCGCCGATCCGGCCCCGGAGGACCCCTACGGCTGGAACGAATATCGCGACTGGACTTCCGGATTCGTCTCGGCCTTCGACCCGGGCGCGTACTTCGATCCCGCCAAGACGTCGAAGCGCCTGGTGGTCAGCCCCTACGGCACCGGTCGCCCGATCGAGTGCCGCGGCGACGGCCATTACGTATGGCCGCACGACTGCCGCCAGTACGACGACAACGGCGTGCCGCACAACCTGAACGCGGTCGCCGTTCCGGTGCGCCAGCTGTTCGTCTACCAGTAGCGGTGTGCCCGCGGGCGGGGATTCAGGCCTCCAGCTTGTACCCCAGCCCGCGCACCGTGACCAGGTGCTCCGGCTTCGCCGGGTCGTTCTCTATCTTCGACCGGAGCCGCTTGACGTGCACGTCGAGCGTCTTGGTGTCGCCGACGTAGTCCGCGCCCCACACCCGGTCGATGAGCTGACCGCGGGTCAGCACCCGCCCGGAGTTGCGCAGCAGATACTCGAGCAGGTCGAACTCCTTGAGCGGCAACGTCACCGACTTGCCGTTGACCTGCACGGTGTGGCGATCGACGTCCATCCGCACCGGACCGGCCTCCAGCACACCGCTGTCGCTGGTGCCCTCGACCTCCTCGCCGACGCCGCGGCGCAGCACCGCGCGGATGCGGGCGATGAGCTCGCGCGACGAGTACGGCTTGGTGACATAGTCGTCGGCGCCCAGTTCGAGGCCGACGACCTTGTCGATCTCGCTGTCGCGGGCGGTCACCATGATCACCGGCACGCTGCTGCGGGTGCGCAGCTGCTTGCAGACGTCGGTGCCGCTCATGCCGGGCAGCATGAGATCGAGCAGCACGATGTCGGCGCCGGAGCGATCGAACTCGGCCAGCGCGGAGGGCCCGTCGCCGACCAGGGTCACCTCGAACCCCTCCTTACGCAGCAAGAACGCGAGCGGATCGGCCAGCGACTCCTCGTCCTCGACGATCAGCACACTCGTCATCGTGTTGCCTCCACACCATTGGGTCTGGCCCGTCCCGCCGGGCGCGGACCGTTTTCCTTCTTACCCACCGAATTTCCGGTGGGAGTTTTTCTCTCCGCCGCGATCGCGGTCGTGCCCGCGCCGCCCGCGGACTCGTCCTCGGCGTCGGCGGCGGGGATGCGCAGCGTGAACGTCGAGCCGGTGCCGAGCTTGCTCCACAGCGTGATCTCGCCGTTGTGATTGGCCGCCACGTGTTTGACGATAGCCAGCCCGAGCCCGGTCCCGCCGGTGGCGCGCGAGCGGGCCTTGTCCGCGCGGAAGAACCGCTCGAAGACCCGCTCCTGATCCTCCTTGGCGATGCCGATGCCGCGGTCGGTGACGGCGATGTTCACGTGTCCCCCGCGCAGCGAGCGGCTCACCGAGACGTGCGAGCCCTTCGGCGAATAGCTGATGGCGTTCTCCACCAGGTTCGACAGCGCGGTGATCAGCAGCATCTCGTCGCCGAGCACCTCGAGGCCGCTGTTCGCGTCGGTGCTCACGGTGATGCCGGCGGCCTCGGCGGCGGTGCGGGACCGCTCGATGGCCGCGTGGACGACGGTGTCCACGTCCACGGCCTCGAGTTCCGGCAGCTTCTCCGCGCCCTGCAGGCGCGACAGCGCGATCAGCTCGGTCACCATCTTGCCCATCCGGCCGCATTCGTCGTGCAGGCGCCGGCCGAAATGCCGCACCGAGTCGGGATCGTCGGCCGACTCCAGCAGTGCCTCCGCCAGCAGGCTCATCGCCCCGACCGGGGTCTTGAGCTCATGGCTGACATTGGCCACGAAATCCCGGCGGGTCGCCTCCATTCTCGCCTGTTCGGAGTCGTCGTCGGCGAACAGCACGACGAAGTTGGCGTTCTCCCGCGACAGCGGGCGGGCCACCCCGCGCACCGCGATGCGGCTGCGGCCGGGCACCGGATTCTTCAGGCTGAGATCGAAGTCCACGCTCTCCGCGGAGGCCAGCACCTTCTCCACCGCGGCCCACGCGCGCTCCTCGAGCAACCGGTTGCGGACCAGACCCAGTTCCTCCGCACGCGGATTCACCAGCACCACGTCGCGGTATTCGTCGACGACCGCGATGCCGCTCTCGGAGGCAAGCACGATCAGATCGAGCACCTGGGACATGGTGAGGCCGGATTCGGCCTCGCGGCGCTGCGCCTGCCGGGCATTCATGTACGGGATGAGCAGGCCACCGACGGCCAGACCTACGACGGCCGCCAGAACTGCCAGCAGCACGGCCTGGGGAACGCTCACAACTGAATCGTACGGTCGCGGACGCGCCGGCCAAGTGCGGGCCCGGGAAGTTTCCCGCAGGTCACGGGCACTTCCGCCGACGTTAGCCCGGCGTTTACGCAAAGTTCCACCGGTGCGTCGAGCGGCTCGGCCCGCACCGCCGCGGCGCCGATGAGGATGCCGCTTCCAGATTTCGTTGCGGCACCACGTATCTGGAGACTGTACGACACCACTGTGAACTGTCCTCCATTCTGTTCGGTCCGGTACCGGGCGCCGCACCCGCGCGGCGGCTGTGAAATGCGACTCTCCTTCCGCATCGGCGGCTCTGAGCCATGGCCTTGACCGGCCACTCCGATTTAGTTAGGTTAACCTAACCTAAGGGAGGCTGGGATGATGAAGGAAGCCATTCGGCTGGGCACCGTGCAGGAGACCCTGCTGATTCCGCTCTACGGGCGGGCGCTGGACGCCGGAACCCGGCGCCCGGTACTGGGGGATGCCAAGGCGGTCGAGCTCGTCGACCGGATCGACTACGACTTCGCCAAGTTCCGCGGGCCCGCACTGTCCGGTTCCGTCCTGCGCACGGCCATCTTCGACGGCTGGGTCCGGCGATTCCTGAACGAACACCCGGACGGGACGGTGATCGAGCTGGGCGCCGGCCTGAACACCCGGTCGAACCGCCTGGACAACGGCCGGGCCCACTGGTTCGACCTGGACCTGCCCGATACGACCGAACTGCGGCGGGCATTCTTCGACGACACCGATCGAATCACCACGATCGCCGGTTCGGTCCTGGACACCGACTGGTTCGACAAGGTCGCGGCGACCGGCGGTCCGTACTTCTTCGTCAGCGAGGCGGTGCTGCTCTACCTCGAACAGGAGCAGGTGCGCACCGTCGTGCGGCAGCTCGCCGAGCGGTTCCCCGGCAGCAGGCTCGCCTTCGATACCGGTGGCCGCACGATGATGAACAACCAGGATCGCAATCCGGTCTTCCAGGCGCTCTCCGCTCGCATGCAGTGGATCTGCGACGATCCGGCCGAGCTGGGGGCGTGGGGCCTGACGCTGCTGGACAGCCGGACGTTCGCCACCCCGCAACCGGAGATCGGCCGGCACTGGCCGTGGCGCTACCGCTTCGGCATGCCGCTCTTGGCCCGCGTCGTGCCGCCCCTGATCGGGGCGTATAAGCTGAATCTCTTCACGCTCGGCTGAACCGGGACCGCACGCGCGCCGATCAGGCCCGGCGGCGCCCCGACCACAGCAACGCCGTGCTCACGCCGTAGCTGATCAGATGCCCCAGGCTGATCCCCGCGCCTTGCAGCGAGTGCTTGTACCGGCCCGGCACCAGGCGATTCCCCGTCACCGCGGATGCGACGGCAATCGGCAGGGCGGGCGTGACGACGGGGCCGGCCCAACGCGGGTACGCGGTGCGGCCGGTCGCCACGGCGGCGATGGCCAGCGCGGAAGCGGCCACGGTGGCAATGCCGAAGGGCCAGTACGCGATCGCGATGGCGCGGCCGAAGTCGTCGGCCTGCCGGAGCAGACGGCGCTTCGCCTCCTCACTCACGGGCGCCAGTTCCTCCGCCGCCCTGTACGCCTCGCCCCAGTGGAAGAACGTGCCGTGAATGAATGCCGGCGTGGTCCAGGCGGCGGCCAGGATGAGCGCCGGCGGCACGGCACGGGCCCGACCGGCGGGCGCGAGTCCCTGATACAGATGCCAGGCGGCGGCCAGATACAGCGGCGACCCGAAGACTCCGCACATCGCCCCCACGGTCGACCTCGTGGTGGACGCCGGCAGCATCGAACCGATCTCGGGCTTGACCCCCGGCTCGCTCAGGATGGGATGCCGGTCGGGCTCCACCTTCGATCCCAGCAGCAGGACATCACCCGTCGCGTAGAGGACCGATCCGGCCACACCGGCCAGCCCCGCCCATCGGATACGGCGCGTATGCCGACCCGCACGACCTCGCAAACGACGAAAAGGCATAGCCAAATCTAACCCATCGAACCAAGCTTTGCCTTACCTAATCACAGGTTGCCGAGATCACCAGCCGGGATTGCCTGCGACCGGCAGATTCACGTAGCTGGGTTCGTTCGGGTCGAGTTGCAGATGCTGTGGGCGCAAACCGGATTCGACCAGCAGCGGAGTCGGCGGCACGCCCTTCGGGAAGCTCGCGGCGTACACGTTCACCCGCAGGCGGTGGCCGGGTTGCAGGACGGCGTCGACGGCCGGCACCGCGATATCGAGCGGAGTGGGCTCGCCGGGCACGGTCGGCTGCCGGGTGTCCAGGGACAGGTCGGCTACCGGAATGGTGTAGTCGCCGTTCGCGTCTCGGGTGCTGCACGATTCGTCGACGGCCCGCAGCGACGCCATCAGCTGGCCCGTGGACAGCACCGTCGAGCGGCCGTCGGGCGACACATCGGTGACCTCGACGACCCAGAAGCCGTCGGTCGCGTCCTGCACTGTATCGAGGTGCACCGCCATCGGGCCGGCGACGGTGGTCGGCTCCGCGGCCGGCGCGCTGGTGAAGGTCAGGCCGCCCAGCTCGTGGACGCGGTTGTCCTCCCCGCAGGCGACGACGATCGCGGTGACACCGATCGTCTGCTGCGACGCGTCGCGGGAACACAGTCCGGTCAATCCCGGTGCAACGGTGAGGCGGTCGACGCTCGGGCTCGGCTCGGTGAGCAGCGATCCGTCGTGCACGCTGCCGGCGCCGGTTCCGCTGGGCGCGGCGGCCAGATACATCCGCCGATACTCCGACTCCGGCCTCGGGAACGCCGGCAGGGTGGTCCAGGCACCGCCCTGCTCCTGGACCGTGACCGGGCCGTACCGGTCGATGCCGTTGTCGATTCCCTTGAGCCACTTGTCGAACCAGGCACGCTGCAGGACGTCCATCCGCGGCGGCAGGCCGGGCCGGCCGGATTCCGCGCCGTTGGTGATGTGGTAGGTGTCGCCCATCAGCAGCTGTTTCTGCCCGGGCGGCAACGGGATTCGGCCGAACAGCTCGGACTGCGAGTTGACGAACAGATCGTGCCAGCCGCCGGAGATGAAGGCGGGTGCGGTGATTCCGCTCGGATCGGTCTCCCACGCCTGGCGCGACGGGCTGTCGGCCTGCAGCAAATCCTGCACCTTCGGACCCAGCTGCGGGATCGTGGGCGTGATGAAGGAGTCGATCAGCGCGTCCACGAAGGTGAACGGGTCGGCGATGCGATCGGCCAGCCACTTCGTGTCGAATCGCCCCTGCGCCAACGAGACCAGATCGGGCATCATCTTGCTCATGTTGACCGCCAGCAGCCAGGCGGGCATGAAGGTGGTGCCGATCCCGCCGCCCGGGGCCACCACGTCGCGGAACGGGTTGCCGCTGGGCACGACCGGGAAGATCGCCTTCAACGCCGGCGGGGTCTTCGCGGCCACCTGCACCTGGTTGATGCCCGAATAGGAGACGCCGGTCATGCCGATGTCGCCGGTCGACCAGGGTTGTCGCGAGGCCCAGTCGATCACCTCGACGGTGTCCTGCTGCTCCCGCGCCCGCAGCAGATCCCAAACCCCTTGGGAGAAGCCGGTTCCCCGGACATCGACGACCACCTGCGTGTACCCGCTCCTGATCAGCTGCCGGTCGACGGTGAACGTGCGCATCAGACCGCCGCCGATCGTCTTGGTCAGATCGGTGAGGCCGGAGAAGGGCGTACCCGTCAGGTCGAAGTCACGGGCCAGCTGCATGATCCGGTCCGACAGTCCCGGGATCGACATCGCCGAGTCCATGGCCATAGACGCCAATTTGGTGTAGGGCGTGAGGTTGAGGATGGTCGGGGTGGGCGTGGCGATCGGACGGCCGGAGGCATCGGCGGGGTGGTAGACATTGCCCTTCAGCACGGTGCCGTCGCTCATGGTGATCGGCACGTCCCACTCGATATGGACGCCGGGATACTGCTGCGGCCCGTCTTCCGTTGCCGCCCAGGCCGTTCCGGCCGCGCCCCCGTCGGGCCCCACCGGCTCGGGTGTCTCAGCGACGACCGGCGACACGAACGGTGTCATCGCCATGGCGGCTACCGCCACCAGCCCAGCCCGCAGCAGATACCTCATCGCCCACCATCCACTCCGTTGTCCAGCGGTCGATTCTCAAGGTAGGACGATCGGCTACCGACGAGTAGCAAAACGGCCGAAAATCATGGGCAGCACAACAACACACCTTCGGCATCGTTATCGCACCCCACCAGCGAACAGCCGGACTCGACCGCGGAACCTCGGAGGATTCCAGCCGCGCGCGCAAGTTGCCGACGCGAGCACGGAGACCGTCGGCCAGGGAATGGGAAACTGCTGCTCGAGCCGCCGTACAACCGACCGCGGCCGTGCTGTGAGATCCGCGTGTCCGCAGGTACCGTCGCCGGTGGCCGGAAGCGGCTCGTAGTGCACCCGACCACCGGCGACGGTCGTATCCGAGATAGTGCCCGGCAGTGCCGAACACCGATCAGTATTCGGAGCAGCCAGGGCACCCGGCTTGGTCCCCGGCCCGAAATCTGCGACGGGGCAAGCGCACCGCGATCGGCACCCGAACCTGAGCTGCGTGTCGCCGCAAGGATCACACGCTCGTGGGCTTCCCGGACTACCAGGCGGGGTTGCCGCGGACCGGGATGTTCACGAAGCTGGGGGCGGTCGGATCCAGTTGGATGTGCTGGGGTTTCAGGCCCGTGTCGATCAGCATGGGCATGATCGGGAGGCCCTTGGGGAAGGTGCCGGCGAAGACGTCCACGCGCAGGCGGTGGCCGGGTTGCAGGACCGCCTCGGTGGCGGGGAGTGCGAGGTCGAGCGTGGTGACCTCGCCCGGGACCGTGGGTTGCCGCTTGTCCAGCGAGGTGTACGCGCGCGGATCGGTGTAGTCGCCGTTCTCGGAGCGCGTGCTGCGGGACTCGTCGATCTGCCGCAGCGAGGCCATCAGCTGGCCGGACGACAGCACGGTCGACTGCCCGTCGGGAGCGACGTCGTTGACCGTCGCCACCCAGTAGCCGTCGGCCGCGTCCTGAACGGTGTTGAGCCGCACCGCGATCGGGCCGGAGAGGGTGGTCGGGACCGCGACCGGATCGCTGGTGAAGGTCAGGCCGTTGAGCTCGGCCACCCGCGAATCCTTGGCGCAGCCGTCGATGATCGACAGGACGCCGGCGGTGGCCTGCGCGGCGTCGTTGGAGCAGACGGTGGTCAGGCCGGGGGCCACGGTGAGGCGGCCGGTGTCGTCGTCGGGCGCGCTCGTCAGCGAACCGTCGTACGCGCTGTTCGCGGTGCCACTTCGGCGGGCGGACAGGTACATCCGGCGATAGGCCGATGCCTCCTCGGCGGGCGCGGACGGGCCGAATCCGTCCCGGGTCGTCCAACCGCCGCCCTGCTGACGCAGCGTCACGGGGCCGTAGGTGTCGATGCCGTTGTCGATTCCCTTGAGCCACTTGTCGAACCACGCCCGCTGCAACACATCCAGCCGGGGCGGCAGGCCGGGCCTGCCGTACTCGCTACCCGAGTTGAGGTGGTAGGTGTTGCCCATGAACAGCTGCTTCTGCCCGGGCGGCAGCGAAACCTCGTTGTAGATCTTGGATTCCGAGTAGGTGAACAGGTCGTGCCAGCCACCGGCGACGAAGGTGGGGATGTCGATCGAGCTCGGGTCACCCAGCCACGCCTGCCGTTCCGCGGTGTAGTCCGACAGCATCTGCTTCACTCGCGGATCCAGATCCTCCATCCGGGTGCTGGTGTAGGCGGACAGCAGCACGTCCATGTACGTGTAGGGATCGGCCATCCGATCGCCGAGCCACCGGGTATCGAACTTGCCGTTCACGATCGACTGCACGTCCGGTACCCACTTCAGGCTGTTGATCGCGGTCAGCCACAGCGGGATGAAGTTGAAGCCGAAGCCGCCGCCGGGCGCCAGCACGTCGTTGATCAGGTCGCTGCCGGGCACCACCGGGAAGATCGCCTTCAGCGCGTCCGGGTGCTTCTCGGCGGCCTGCACCTGGTTGATGCCCGAGTACGAGATGCCGTTCATGCCGACCTTGCCGGTGGACCACGGTTGCCGCGCGGTCCAGTCGATCACCTCGACGGTGTCCTGCTGCTCCCGCTGGCGCAGCATGTCCCACTCGCCCTGCGAGAAGCCCGTGCCGCGCACGTCGACCACGACCTGGCTGTAGCCGCTCTTGATCAGCTGCCGGTCCACCGTGAAGCTGCGCAGCTCGCCGCCGCCGAAAGCCTTCGTCAGGTCGGTGATCCCGGACAGCGGGGTGCCGGAGAGATCGATCTGCCGGAACAGGTTCAGCAGCGCGTCGGACAGCCCCGGGATCGACTGGGCGTGATCGGCGAGGTTGGAGACCAGCTTGGTGTACGGGGTGAGGTTGACGACGGTGGGCGTCCGCGTGTCGGCGGGGCGGCCGGCGGCGTCGGCGGGGCGATACACGTTGCCCTTCAGCACCGTGCCGTCGCTCATCGTGATCGGCACGTCCCAGTCGATGTGGATGTTCGGATACTGCTGCGGGCCGTCCTGGGCCGCCGTCCACGCGGCACCCGCGGCTCCGCCGTCCGGGCCGGTGGCGGTGGGTCCCGCGGTGGCCGTGGTGGCCGTGGTGACAAGGAAGGGGAAAACCATGGCCGTAACGACCGCCGCTACCGTCATACGCAGCACGTACTTCATCGGACGTGATCCACCTCTCGAATTGGTCAAGCGACCGGAAGCTTATCTACTCGCGGGTAAGTTGCAAATAGCCGGTTACATCAATCGGAGCGAAAGTCTCTCGGCCGATCACCCCTCCCCCTCGGAGACGAACGTGCAGGGGAGGCTGCCGATCACCATCCACACCGCGCGTGAGCGGCCCGGATCCGGCTTCCACCACCACACGCCCGACCGAAGCGGCTCAGCGACAAGACGATAGCCGTGCCGTCACGAAAGAGAGGTAGTTCACAAACCGATCCGTCCGAACCTTATCCGCACAACCTCGGCAACGACAGCGGACGCTCCGTGTCGGGCACAAAAGGAAACGCGCTGCGGCACAGGACCGCAGCGCGCTTCGGAGGAGGGATCGGCGGGGTGTTACCTGCCGCCCTGGTTCGCGACCGCGGCGGCGCCGGCCGCGGCGGCCTCCGGGTCCAGGTATTGGCTCGGGCCGGTCGGGCGCAGGTTCTCGTCCAGCTCGTAGCGCAGCGGGATGCCGGTGGGGATGTTCAGGCCGGCGATGTCGGCATCGGAGATACCGTCCAGGTGCTTCACCAGGGCGCGCAGCGAATTGCCGTGCGCGGCAACCAGAACCGTCTTACCCGCCACCAGCTCCTGGGAGATGGTCGACTCCCAGTACGGGACCATGCGGGCGACGACGTCCTGCAGGCACTCGGTCTGCGGGACCTCGGTACCGGTGTAGCGGGGATCGCCGTCCTGGCTGTACTCGCCGCCCGGCTCGATCGGCGGCGGCGGGGTGTCGTAGCTGCGGCGCCACAGCATGAACTGATCCTCGCCGTACTGGTCGCGGATCTGGGCCTTGTTCTTGCCCTGGAGGGCGCCGTAGTGGCGCTCGTTCAGCCGCCAGTCGCGCACCACCGGGATCCAGTGCCGGTCGGCGGCGTCCAGGGCGATGTTCGCGGTGCTGATCGCGCGGCGCAGCAGCGAGGTGTAGACGATGTCGGGCAGGATCCCGTTCTCGGCCAGCAGCTCACCGGCGCGCTTGCCCTCGGCCGCGCCCTTGTCGGTCAGATGAACGTCCACCCAGCCGGTGAACAGGTTCAGGGCATTCCATTCGCTCTCGCCGTGGCGCAGCAACACGAGGGTGTACGTCATGCGCGCTATGCTAACGCGCCCCGCCGGGCGTCCGGGGAGGCCAGTCGGGCCGGGGAACAGGTCGGTCGCATGCCTCGGGACCACCGCTGTCCGGAGCCGTGGTCCGCGGCCGTGCCCGTGTTCGCCACCACAGAGGAGTTTTTCGTCCCTGGTCGCCTGTGTCCGGGCGGCTTGATACCACCGCTCCACGCACTCAGTCGTACTCGTCGGCCGTAGCGTGGCCCGCCGCGAGGACGCCCGCGCCGGTCAGGGTGGCGCCGTTGCTGATTCGCGAAGGGACGACCTGGAGGTGGCGGATGAAGTCGAGGCGGGCGTGGGCAGCTATGGCCGCGCGCATCGGATCCCACAGGGGTGCACCGGATTCGGCGAAACCGCCGCCGACCACGACGCGGTCGATGTCGAGCAGTGCGGCGGCCGACGAGATCGCTTGTCCCAGTGCGGTTCCGGAGCGGTCCAGGGCCGCCAGGGCGATCGGATCGCCGGCGTGGGCGGCCTGTGCCAGTTCCGCGCCGGTATCGCCGGTCCACCCCTGTTCCCGGGCCCAGCGCACCGAGGACATGCCGCTCGCCACCGCCTCCACGCAGCCGGCACCACCGCACCCGCACGGCGCCTCGGAACCCGGCACCACGATGTGACCGACGTGTCCGGCGTTTCCGGTGCGGCCCACCGCGACTCGGCCGTCCGCGATGATTCCGCCGCCGATTCCCGACGAGACCGTCATCGCCAGGCCGTTGCGCACCCCGCGCAGACCGCCGACGTGATGTTCGGCCAGCGCCAGGCAGGCACCGTCGACGGCCAGCCGGACCACGGCGGCGGGAAACGCCTCCTGCACCGCGGGCACCAGGGGAAATCCCGACCGCCATTCCGGAATATTCAGCGGCGCAATGGTTCCCGACCGCACGTCGACCGGCCCGGCCGACCCGATGCCGACCGCCGTCACCCGGGTGTCCCCCGCCACCGCCGCCAGCAGATCCCGGCACGTCTCCCAGACGGCCGCCGCCGGCACGGCGGCCCGCCGCACGTCCCGCACCAGCCGACCGGCGCGCACCACACCGGCCGCCAGCTTGGTCGCTCCGATATCGAGTGCCAGAACAGTCATCGCGAAGCCACCTTCTACCCACCCGGCGCGGCCGTGCCGGACCACCCGCATTCTGACCCGTCGCCCTGGCGCCGGGCCACTGCTCCCGCCCGCGCACCGGCCCGTTCCCGCGCTCCGGGCATGACGGTCAGGAGTCCTCGGTGTCCACCAGGTGTTCGAAGGCGCGGAGGTTCTTCAGGGATTCGCCGCGCGAGACGCGCCACTTCCATTCGCGGCGAATGGATTCGGCGAAGCCGAGCTCGAGCAGGACGTTGAAGTCGGCGTCGACGGCCTCGAGGATCTGGCCGAAGATGCGGTCGAGTTCGTCGGCGGTCACGGTGTGGGTGGCGAAGCGGCCGACCATGTAGATGTCGCCGACGCGGTCGAGGGTGTAGGCGACGCCGTAGAGCCGGCGGTTGCGGCGCAGCAGGAACTTGTAGACGCCCTCGAAGTTCTCGTCGGGCTTGCGGCAGACGAAACATTCCACCCGCATGCCGTGCTTGCCGATCGTCAGCATCACGGTGGTCTTCAGCTTGCGCTCACCGGGGAGCACGACGATGAAGGTGTCCTCGCCCTCGCGGGTGTAGTCCACCTCGCGTTCGCGCAGGGTGTCCTCGATCAGCTCCGCGGTCTCTCGGATCGGGTCGTGCTCGGTCACCGGCGAACCACTCCTGTCCGGCGCCGCCACAGCGCCCGCGATCTGGCCTGGCTGCTCTCTGCCTGCAACGTACCCACCGGGCGCGAACGCATGCCCCGGTACCCCGCCAATGTCTGCGCATAGCTGTCCAGCAGGCCCTCGGCGGTGTGCTCCCAGGAGAATTCGGCGGCGTGCCCGACCGCGACGGCGCCCATGCGGCGCAGGCGGGCCGGATCGTCGAACAGCGAGCCGAGCGCGGCGGCCCAGTCGTCGATGCGATGCCCGGGCACGAGCAGCCCCGACACCCCGTCGCGCACCGCCGTGCCCAGGCCGCCCACGTGCGCGGCCAGCACCGGCGTGCCGGTGGCCTGCGCCTCGATGGCGACCAGGCCGAACGATTCGTTGTAGCTGGGCACCGCGACCAGATCGGCCGCCCGGTACACCCGGACCAGCTGGTCGGGGGGCTGCGGCGGCAGGAACGTCACGCGGTCGGCGATCCCGAGTTCCGCGGCCAGGTCGATCAGCGCGTCGGGGCGGTCCAGGCCGGTGCCGGACGGGCCGCCGACGATCAGCACGCGCAGCGGGCGGTGCGGCTGATCGCGCAGGACCCGCGCGGCCGCGCGCACCAGGACGTCGGGGGCCTTCAGCGGCTGGATGCGGCCGACGAACGCGACGATCTGCTCGTCGGGGTCCAGGCCGAGTTCCGCACGGGCCGCCGCGCGATCACCGGGGCGATACCTGCTCAGGTCGGCGCCCGGGAGCACCACATCGATCCGCTCGGGCTCGGCGCCGTACAGCTCGACCAGCTGCCGCGCCTCCTCGCGGGTATTGGCGACCAGCCGGTCGCCCTCCGAGACGATCTGCTTCTCGCCGATCTCCCGGCCGGGCGGCTCCGGGCTGTCGCCCTCGGCGAGATGGGCGTTCTTGACCGCGGCCAGCGTGTGCGCGGTGTGCACCAGCGGCACCCGCCAGCGATCCCGGGCCAGCCAGCCGACCTGGCCGGACAGCCAGTAGTGCGAGTGGATCAGGTCGTAGTAGCCGGGTTGGTGCCGTGCCTCCTGCCGCAGCACCTCGGCGGCGAACGGGCACAGCTGGGTGGGCAGGTCGTGCTTGTCGAGGCCCTCGAACGGGCCCGCCACCACGTTGCGCACCAGCACACCGGGCGCGGCCTCGACGACCGGCTCGTCGTCGGAGGAGGTGGCGCGGGTGAAGATCTCCACCTCGACCCCGCGCCGGGCCAGCTGGATCGCGGTTTGCAGCACGTAGACGTTCATGCCGCCCGCGTCGCCGGTGCCCGGCTGCGCCAGTGGCGACGTGTGCACCGACAACACGGCTATTCGATCCGGCCGTAGGTCCGTGCGTTGACTCACCGCTCCAGTGTGCACGCCGGGCGGCGCGGACCGTCGCGACCTCCGTCGCCAAGTGACCGTAGTCACAAGGTAATTCGCCGCCGCGGCGGCCCTTCGCCGGACCGCCGCGCGCCCACCGGAGCGCCGGAGCATGTCATCGATCACATCCGGCGAACGCCGAACGGGGCATTGCGGTTCAATCCAGTCCGGTGACGAATGCGGTGATCTCCGCGGCGAAGCGGGCCGGATCCTCGACGAACAGACCGTGCTGGGCGTCGTCCCAGTACGAGGTGCGGGCGTCGGGGACGGTCTCGGCGATGTAGCGGCCGTTGTCGACGGGGACCACCGGATCGGCGGTGCCGTGCAGGATCAGCACCGGAACGTCCAGGGTGCGTAGCGTTTCGGTGTTGTCGACGGTGCGGTAGAACAGCGCCTTGCGCACCCGCGGCGGGGTGGACAGGCTGCCGCCGAACAGGCGCTGGGCATCCTCGCCCCGGTCGCGCCGGCTGCCGGTATTGGCATTGCCGAATGCCGCGAAGCCGCGCATGGCCCGGCCCGGGCTCTCCTCGAACACGTCGGGGATGGCCTGCCGCATCGCCGGGCCGGGCTCGGCACCGGGCACGCCCCGCCCGATTCCCGCCTGTGAACCGCAGTAGACGATGCCCGCCACCGCGCCGGTGCCGTACGCCGTCAGATAGTCGCTGAGCACGATGCCGCCGTAGGACCAGCCGAGCAGCACCGCGCCGGTCTCGATCCGCTCCGCCGCCAGCACCGCGGCGATGTCGGCGGCCCAGATCTTCGGATCGTCGTAACCGGTCTCCGGCGCCTCCGAGTAGCCGTGCCCGCGCAGGTCGACGGCGATCACCCGGAAGCGTTCGGCCAGCAATCCGGCGGCGGTCCCCCAGCAGCGCAGATTTCCGGCCCAGCCGTGCAGCAGCATGAGCGGCTTCCCGTCGGCCGGGCCTGTCACCCGGTACACGATGCTGGTCCCGTCCGCGCCGACTACGTCCCGAATTGCCATGCGGTCAGGCTAGCCACCGCAGCGGACCCGGTCACCGGGCATGCGACGCCGGTCCTCGTCGGCCCGGCATGCTCATGACCGGCCACCTGTGGATTCCCCTCCGGGAGGGCGGGAGGTCGCAGTGCACGCCGGTGACGACGGGCGCCGGGGCAGTACCAGCTCGGCGGCGCGGGGCAATTCAGGTGGATGCCGGGCCGACGCGCTGGACCCGTTCTGCCCGGCGCATGACATCGCCGAGCACGTAACCGCACACTGCCGAGTGAATTGCCGGCACATATGCTCAGGGCATGAGCATTCGCACCGCTGTCGTCACTGGAGCCAGTTCGGGAATCGGCGAAGCGACCGCACGGGAACTCGCCCGCCAGGGCTTTCACGTGTACGTCGGGGCCCGGCGGGTGGATCGGCTGAAGCGGCTGGCCGACGAGATCGGCGGCACCGCACTGCCGCTGGATGTGACCGACGAGGCGTCGGTGCGGGCGTTCACCGAGGCGGTCGAGCGGGTCGACGTGCTGGTCAACAATGCCGGCGGCGCCAAGGGGCTGGCGCCGGTGGCCGAGGCCGATCTGGACGACTGGCGCTGGATGTGGGAGACGAATGTGCTCGGTACGCTGCGGGTCACCAAGGCGCTGCTGCCGAAGCTGATCGACTCCGGCGACGGATTGATCGTCACCGTCACGTCGATCGCCGCGATGGACACCTACGACAACGGTTCCGGCTACACCTCCGCCAAGCACGCTCAGGGCGTCCTGCACCGCACGCTGCGCGGCGAGCTGCTGGGCCGGCCGGTGCGGCTGACCGAAATCGCCCCGGGCGCAGTGGAAACCGAGTTCTCGCTGGTCCGGTTCGACGGCGACGCCGAGCGGGCCGCGAAGGTCTACGAGGGTATCGATCCGCTGGTCGCCCAGGACGTCGCCGAGGTCATCGCCTTCGTGGCCGGTCGGCCGGCGCACGTCAACCTGGACACCATCGTCGTCAAGCCCCGCGATCAGGCCGGTCCCGGCCGCTTCGCACGCCGCAGCTGATTTCCGATTCGGCCGACCACACAACGACATTCGACCCGGACACCACCGCCGCCCGACCTCGCAACCGAACCGAGCCCAACCGCCTCGCGCGCCACGGCCGATTCCGAATTCACCGGCCGCACAGCGACGTTGGCCCCGGCCCGCGCTACCGGACGACGATCCTGGAGCGCGGCGCGGCCGTCAGCGGGTACCGCCGACCGGGCCCGGCGGCACCGGGGTGGCGGAGACGACCGACTTGGGCTCACCGTGCAAGGCCGACATGGTTTTCCAGGTTTCCCAGTCGATGGTCCAGTCGTAGATGTCGCCGTCGGCGGCCGACAGGGCGATGGAGGTGCCGGTGACCTCGACCGGATCGCCGTACATCGCCGTCGGGAAGAAGGCCTGCGCGTCGCCCGTGCTCAGGTTTATGCAGCCGTTGGTGACGTTCGTATTGCCCTGCGCCCCGGACGATTCCGGGTTTGCGTGGATGAACTCGCCGTTGTTGGAGATGCGGACCGCCCACCGTTCACGCACGTTCTCGTAGAACGGCGGATTCGACATCATGAAATCCTCGTACTTCTCGGTCACCACGTGGGTGCCCGAGCGGGTCACGTTGCGCGCCTCGTTGCCCTCGCCGTAGCTGCACGGGAAGTCGAAGACCGTCTGGCCGTCGCGGACCACCTGCACCCGGTGGCTGGGCGCGTAGCCCTGCACGATCTGGCTGCGGCCGATCTTGAATTCGGAGGTCAGATCGCCGTAGCCGTAGGCTCCCCCGCCGAGTTCGACGCCGTAGAGCTTGCCCGAGAACTTCACGTCGGTGCCCGGCGCCCAGTACTCGCGCGGGCGCCAGTGCGCGCGGGAGCCGCCGCCCTCGTCCGGCAGCCAGGCCCAGCCGCCCTCGGTCTCCGGCGTGGTCGTGACGGTGAGCGCCTTCTCCACGGCGGCCTTGTCCACTACGTGGCTCTTGAACTGCAGGATGAGCGGCGCCGCGATGCCGACCTCCTGACCGTCGCCGATGTTCAGCGTGGCGGATACGGTCTGCTGGGGCGCCAGCGTGCTGAACTTGCCCTCGATCGGGACCGGTTTGCCGTCGGTGCCGGTCGCGGTGCCCGACCAGGTGTAAGCGGCGTCGTAGCCGAGCGGCTCGGTGATCTTGAACCCGGTGCCGTCCGGGGACAGCGCACCGGCGACCTGCTTACCGCTCGCATTGGTCAGGGCCACCTGGTCGATGCGACCGGCGGCCACCGTCACCGAGATCGGTGCGGTCGGATTGACGTCGGTGCTGCCGTTGCCGGGATCGAAAGTCACCTTGGCGACCGGTCCGTTGTCCTCCGGCGTCGATTCGCCGCCGTTCGAACATCCGGCCACCAGCGCGGCTCCCGCCAGCTGGGCCATCCCGATCAGCACGGCGCGGCGGCTGGTACCTCCTCGAATGCTCACTTCCTCGAATTTACCGCCACGATCGACCGGGCCGACCGTGGCACACGCCACCGCTAGAGGGTGACACCCACCGTCACCGGCTCCGGTTCCAACCGGATTCCGAATCGCTCGGCCACGCCGTCGCGGACCGTGCGGGCCAGCTCGACCAGGTCCGCGGCGGTCGCGCCGCCCTGATTGGTCAGCGCCAGCGTGTGTTTCGTGGACAGCCGCGCCGGCGCCCCGGCACCGGGGAAACCCTTCCCGAAGCCGGCTCGCTCGATCAGCCAGCCCGCCGAGAACTTCACCCCGCCGACCGCCGGATACGTGGGGACTGTGACATCGCCCACACGGTCGGCGATCGCCGCGCGCACCCGGTCCACACGCTCGTGCGGCACAACCGGATTGGTGAAGAACGAGCCCGCGCTCCAGGTGTCGTGGTCGGCGGGATCGAGCACCATGCCCTTGCGCGCGCGCAACCGCAGCACGGCCTCGCGCACCTGCGCGGCAGGCCGCGTCCCGCCCTCCTCCGCGTCGAGGGCCTCGGCCAGTTCGCGATAGCGCAACGGTGCGCTCGCGCCGCCGGCGTCGAGGGCGAACTCCACGTCCAGAACCACGGCCCGATCGCTGTGTTTGAGCACCGAGGTGCGGTAGCCGAAGCCGAGTTCGTCCGGTGCGGCCCAGCGGATCTCACCGCTCGCCCGATCCAGCAACCGCACCCGGCGCAGCAGGTGTTCGACCTCCACGCCGTAGGCGCCGACGTTCTGCACCGGCGTGGCGCCCGCGGAGCCCGGAATGCCCGACAGGCACTCCAGGCCGCCGCATCCGGCCGCGACCGTGGCCGCGACCACGGCGTCCCAATTCGCCCCGGCCTCGGCGACCACCCGGTGCGCGCCGCCGTCGGCGCCGATCTCGACTCCCTCGGTCGCGATCCGCACGACCACACCGCCGAATCCGGCATCGGAGATCAGCAGATTCGACCCGCCCGCAACCAGCAGCACCGGAACGCCCTCGGCATCGAGGGTGCGCACCGTCGCGACCAGTGCCTCGGTGTCCGCACAGTCGGCCACCAGCGCCGGGCCGCCGACCCGCAGGGTGGTCAGCTCCGCCAGCGGAACCGAATTGCGCACCCGCGCACCGGTCCCGGCCAGCAGCTCCCGCATTTTGTGGATCGGCACCACTCGAGACGTATGCACAGCGACAGACGGTAGCGTGTTGCACCATGGCGACACCCTTGGCGTACACGGCTCAGTACACGCATCCGGCCGACGCGATCCGTGCCGCGTTCGCCGACGAGCAGTATTGGAAGGACCGGATCGAGGAGGTCGGCGGCCCGAACGCGCGACTGGACTCGTTCAGCGCCTCCGTCGACGAGGAACAGGTGCACGTCGAGATGGTGCAGTCCATCCCGGCCGCGGAACTGCCCAGCGCGATCACCTCGGCGCGGCCCGGCGATCTGATCATCCCGCGCACCGAGAGCTACTCCGGCTTCGCGGGCACCTTCACCGCACAGGTGCAGGATGCGCCGGCCCAGGTGCGCGGCACCGTCACCCTCACCGACCAGGGTGAGACCGCTCGGGCCGACATCCAGGGTTCGGTCGAGGTGAGTATCCCGTTGTTCGGCAAGAAGATCGAGGGCGTCGTCGCCGAGAAGCTGCTGGAGTTGCTCGCCGCCGAGACCGACTTCACCAACGAGTGGATCGCGAACCGCTGACCGACCCCCCGTCGACGACCACCGGGCCGACGCGCGCACAAATGCGCCACGACTGCCGCACGGCCGACGGGCCCCGGTAGCCTAGCTCCCCATGGCTCGCCGACTGGACTACTCCGCCCGCTACCCGCTGCATACCACGAAAGAGTTGTACGCGGCGCTGTCCGACCGCGACTACTGGGATGCGCGGATGGAGGAGATGCGCAAGTACTCTCCCAACGAGGTGATCGCGCTGTCCGCGGGGGACAGCGGTATCGAGGTCGAGATTCAGCACATTCTGCCCCGTGACATGCTGCCCGAGATCGCCCAGACGGTGATGCGCAAGGACATGGTGATCACCCGCACCGAGACCTACGGCCCGTTCGGCCCGGAGGTCACCGGCGAGTACACGGCGGCGATTCCGGCCGGCCCCGGCAGCCTGGGCGGCAGCATGCACCTGTTCCCCACCGAGACCGGCTGCACGCTGCGCACGTCGTCGACGGCGAAGGTGTTCATCCCGATGCTGGGCCCGAAGTTCGAGCAGATGATGCTGATCAACCTCGTGGATCTGCTGCGGGCCGAGGCCGAATTCACGGCGCAGTGGCTGGAAGAACAGCACCCGACCAGCTGACACCCCGCAGGCCGATCGGCACGATCACCCGCGGCACCACCGGAATCAACCGGCTGCGGCGCAGCGATCGCTGGCTGACGCACGACGAACTGGTCCTCTCGCGGCTGTCGGCGGCCGCGGATGCGCTGGTCGTCGATCTCGGTTACGGGGCGAGCCCGGTGACCACCCTGGAGTTGGCGGCGCGACTGCGGCGGGTGCGCGCCGACGTGCGGGTGGTCGGCCTGGAGATCGATCCGGAGCGGGTGGTGCCGGGCAGCGACGGCGTGCTGTTCGCGCGCGGCGGATTCGAGCTGGCCGGATTGCGGCCCGTGCTGGTGCGCGCGTTCAACGTGCTGCGGCAGTATCCGGAGTCCGAGGTGCCCGCGGCGTGGTCGACGGTGCTGCGCGCGCTGGCGCCGGGCGGGCTGCTGGTCGACGGCACCTGTGACGAGCTGGGGCGCCGCTGCGCCTGGGTGCTGCTGGAGCAGTCGGGTCCCGTGTCGCTGACGCTGGCGTGGGATCCGTTCACCGTCGAGCGCCCGTCCGACGTCGCCGAACGCCTGCCGAAGGTCCTGATCCACCGCAACGTCCCGGGCGAACCGATACACACCCTGCTCACCGCCGCCGACCGCGCCTGGGCGCACGCCGCCCCGCTGGCACCCTACGGCCCGCGCGTACGCTGGCGCGAGGCCGCGAAAATATTGCGCGACAACGGTTTTCCGGTCCGCCGCTACCGCCGCCGAATGCGCGACTGCGTGCTGTCGGTGCCTTGGGAGACGGTAGCCCCGAACGACCGGTGAGCCCGCACCGCCCGCGAGCCGCCCGAAACTACAGGCCGACCGCCGACCGATGAGTTCCGCCATGCACGCGAGCGACACGGCCCGCATGCGGCCGATGGCCGCTGCCCACCGGGGGCACCGAACGTGGCTCATAGCCCGACCTTCAGCCTGCCGACCTGCCGGGCCTCACCTGGCGCGCGGACATTCGGAACCGGTGAGGCGGGAGTCAGCCGGATCGCAGGTCGCGTATGCGGCCGATGGCCGCTGCTACCGGAGGCACCGAGCGCGGCTCGTAGGGGAGGCGCCATAGGCCGCTGTGGAAGGCTCCTGTGGTGAACAGGGACTCCGGGTTGGGTGGGGGAGCCGGGGGTTCGAGCAGGTCGGCAACGAGTTTGGCCGCCAGCAGTGTGCGGGCGGTTCCGGGCTCGAGGAACTCGATGCCGTAGCGGGCGCAGCCGTGGCGGACGACTGTCGAGCGGGCGTCGCGGGCGGTTCGGCTCGCGACGAGCGGCGCCACGGCGTGGGATACGGTCCGTCCCTGGGCTTGTGACAACTGTGCTCGCCAGCGCGGTAGTCGCTGGGCCAGTGCGTAGTTCGGACCCGGTGTGGGTGGTAGCAGGTCGGCCACGCCCCAGCGTTGTCCCGCCTCGTCGGTCAGCTCGTGGCGATAATTCGGGCGGAAGAATGTCGAGCCGGAGAGCAGCCGGGCGGCATTGTGCGCCGCCCCGCGAAATCCGTACCGCGCCAGCCGTTCTCGTGCATCGGTCAGGACCTCGAACGGCACGGCGTAGCAGTCGGCCGGGGAACCCAGTTGCGCCAGTGCGGTTTCCGGGCGTAGCCGGGACACCGCGTCCGTGAGCAGGTCCGTCGCGGCCGCGACGCGCACACCGGCCGGGCCGGACGCCGTCGCATACCGTCCCAGCACCGGCCGGACGTCGGCCCCGAACTCGGCCTCGACCCACTGCACGAGAGAAGGGAGATGTGCGACGAGATCGGCGCCCGCGCGTCCCGCCAGGACCGGGAAACGCAGCCGTCCCGCTCCCGCGCGCGCCCGCTCCCGCAATTCCTCCCAGCGCCGATGGCCGGGCAGATCGATCGCCGAGACGTGTGCGCCCCATCGCAACAGCGGTCGCAGCGGGCCGAGCGCCGCATCGGCGCCGGTGACCACGATGCGAAAACCGGGTAGCGACAACCATTCCGGATGGTCGACGACTCGGTCCACCGCGGTGGCGAAACCGGGTTCGAGGACGCCCCGGCGTTGCCATTCGCGCAGTTGCCGCCGCAGCCGGTCGCCGGCCAGCACCTCGCCGCCCAGCGGAACCTCCAGGCGCTCGGCAGGTTTCGCCGTTCCGGCGACCTCCGCCGTCTCGACCGGAAGCACGGCGGACCCGAGCGCCGGCAGTTCCACCGCGTGCAGCGGGCGCACCGAGCGCCCGGCGGTCACGTGGAGCATCGCCCGCATCGCTCGCAGCCCGTCCGCGGCGATCCCGAGCGAGACGTCCGGGGCGCTGGCGGCCAGGGCGGTCATCCCGCGAAAGACCCGGCGGTACGCGCGGCCCCAGTCGCGGCAGGTTTCCACCGATTGCGCCAGGTCGGCGTCGTAGCGGCGCACGGCGTCGGCGATGACCGCCGCGGAGACCATGTCGGCGATCCGGCCGGTCGGTCCGGGCGGGAAGTACAAACCGCCGCTGCAGCCGACCCGCACCATAATCAGCCACCCTGCCATGAACGCGGACACCGGGAAACCCGAACCCGATGCCTCATTGCGGCACCACATCATTCCCGCTCGGGCGAATACCGCGCATGTCCGGCCGACGGTGAGCGGGCGGCAGGCGGTGAGCGTCAGTGTCTTTCAGGCCCGGTCTTTCAGGCCCGGGAGAGCGCGTGACGGACTCGGGCGGCCGTGCGGGGCGGCAGCGCCGCGACGCCGGCGCGCAGGTCCGCGCCCGCGCAGCGGTGGATGGCGACCGCATCGGCCACCACCTCGTCCAGTGCGCTCTGCCCTATCCCCGTCTCGGCGAGATCGAGCACCGTCCGCACCGGCGTGGTGACCAGGAACGTTCCCGCCGACTCGACATCGTTCGCCCGCAGCGGCCGACGCAGCACCACCAGCCGCGGCACGCTGGGCACCCGCCCGCCATCGGCCGACAGGTGCAGAAACCGCGGCCGCAGCCGCCCCAGACCGTGCAGTTCGGCCGCGCTGTGGTGACTGACCGCGGCACCGCCCTCGAACCACGCCGACCACATCGCGTATTCGTCCAGCGGCCCGCGCGGCCAATCCGTCATCCGCAGCAGCCCGACTCCGGCGCGGGCGACCGAACCCTCGGCGAGGGCCACCCGCACCCGCTCCTCGCAGCCCGTGCGCGAGGCCAAGCGGGTGGTGAAATACCCGGCATGCCGGTCGGCCAGCCGCCGCAGCACGCGCCACCCCCGCTCCGAATCGCGGATACGGCTGGCGGCGGCGCTACCGGACATGTGACCCAGGTTACGCCGGGGTTCTGTGCGGCATGTCACAATCACGGACGTCCTTGCCTCCGGCCCCTCATCCGTCCCACAGAGCGGGCTCAGAAAGCTCGGGAAGAATCGGTGCCATGAGTTCGAACACTCCAGAGACCGCGATCGCCCCCGGCCCGCCGCCGAGCGGACCGTCCGGGACCCGGAACGTGCGGCGGATCATCCTGATCGTCGGACTCGTCGTCGCGCTCGTCGCGGTCGGCTGCGTGGCCGCGGTCGAGACCTACTACCGCAACAAGACCGAGAACTGCATCGCCACTCAGGTCGAGCAGACGCTGGGTTCCAAGGTCTCGGTGGGCCTGGGTCCGAAACCGTTGCTACTCACCGCGATCGACCACCGGATCCAGTATGTGAACGTCGACAGCGACGACGCGAAGTTCGGGCCGGCCACCGATATGAAGGTGCACGTGCGGCTCGACGACATCCGGATGAACGACGACGGCGGCGCCGATGTCGGCAGCAGCAACGCCCGCGCCACCTGGAGCAACCAGGGCATCACCGACACGCTGAGCGGTCTGGTGTCCGGCGTCCAGTCGAATCCCGGCGCCGGCACCCTGGACGTCAAGGTGCTCGGCGGACTGGCCGGGCTGCAGGTCCGGCCGCAGATCGTCGGCGACAAGATCGAGGTGACCACGCAGTCCGCGCAGCTGTTCGGGCTCGGCCTGCCGACCGATCTGGTGGATGGCATCGTGCAGACGATGACCGAGAGCCTGCAGAGCTACCCTCTGGATATGCGGCCGACCGAGGTGAAGGTCACCGACAACGGCATCGAGGTCGCGCTCACCGGCGGCGCCACCAAGCTGGAGCCCGCCCAGAACGGCCAGGCCGCCACCTGCTGAGCCGCCACCTGCTGACCGGTCGGCGGGCCACTCCGGGAATCCGGCGTCACTCCGGGAATCCGGCGTCACTCCGGGAATCCGGCCAGGACGTCGCGCGACCGCGACAGCCCGAGCCGGGTGGCGCCCGCCTCGATCAGTTCGGCGGCCGCGGCGGCGGTCCGGATGCCGCCGCTGGCCTTGATCCCCAACCGGCCGCCCACCGTGTCGGCCATCAGCCGGACGGCGCGCGCGTCGGCGCCGCCCGCCGGATGAAATCCGGTGGAGGTCTTCACGAAATCCGCGCCGGCCCGCTCGGCCACCCGGCACACCTCGACGAGCACCTCGTCGGGCAGCGCGGCCGATTCGACGATCACCTTCAGCACGACCTGCTCGCCCAGCGCCTCGCGCACGGTGATGACGTCCGACAGCACCGCGGTGTAGTCGCGCGCCAGCGCCGCGCCGATATCGATGACCATATCCACCTCGGCGGCGCCCTGCTCGGCCGACAGCCGCGCCTCGGTGCCCTTGACCAGGGAGTGGTGCTTGCCGGACGGGAACCCGGCGACGGTGGCGAGCACCAACCCGGGCGCGTCGACCGGCAGCATCGCCGGCGACAGGCATACCGCGTACACGCCGAGCTGCCGCGCCTCCTCGACGGCGGTGGCGACGGTGGCCGCGGTGGCCTCGGGCGCGAGCAGGGTGTGGTCGATCATCGCGGCCACCTCACCGCGGGTGAGCGCGCGCGAACCTGAGTGCGGGGCGGGGTCGGCCATGGGCTCAGAGTCTGGCACATGCCACGCGGCGAATATCGTTGCGGCCGGGATCGCCGGTCGCGCACACTCATAGGAGTCGGCCCCCGCGGGCTCGGCGCTTCACTGCCGAATCGGAACGTGCGGATGTGCCCATCGCCGGGGAGGAGAATTCAGCGTGCTGATCCGTCGCGAACGGGGCGGCGACATCTCGGCGATCGATGCGGTGCACCGGGCCGCATTCGCCCGTGACTACCCCGACGCAACGACCGAGGAGTCCCCCGGCGCCTCCGCCGATCCGGCCGAGGTCGCGCTGGTGCACCGGCTGCGCAGCGATTCCGGCTGGATTCCGACGCTGTCGATGGTCGCCGAGGTCAACGACCGCGTGGTCGGGCACGTGTGCCTGACCAGGGCCGGGGTGGGCCCGTTCCCGGTGCTGGCGCTCGGGCCGATCGGTGTGCTGCCCGGCCATCAGGGCGACGGTGTCGGCTCGGCGCTCATGCATGCCGCGCTCGGCGCCGCCGACGCCCTGGACGAACCGCTCGTGGGCTTGCTGGGAAGCCTCGACTACTACCCGCGCTTCGGATTCGTCCGCGGATCGCGGGCCGGCATCCTGCCCGACGAGCCCACCTGGGCCTCGCACTTCCAGGTGCGGCCGCTCACGGCCTACGAGACGGGGATCGCAGGCGAGTTCCGGTACGCGGAGCCGTTCTACAGCCTGTGACCGGCCCGCCGTCTCTTCGTCGGCGTTCCGGGCCGCCCGAACCGGTATCCGCAGGTGCACAACCTGGGAGGATCGAGCCATGAGCCCGACCGCCGACGACCGCCGCTACGTCCTGATGCTGGGCTGTCCGGACCGGCCGGGCATCATCGCCCGGATCACCTCGTTCATCGCCGACTTCGGCGGATCGATCGTGGAGGCCGGCTACCACTCGGACACCGACTCGGGCTGGTTTTTCACCCGGCAGGCGGTGAAGGCGTCGACGGTGCCGTTCGGGCTGAGCGAACTGCGCGACCGGTTCGCCGCGGTGGCGGCCGAGCTGGGGCCCGAAACCGATTGGCAGCTACTGGATTCCGGCGCCCGGCGACGCGCGGTGCTGCTGGTGAGCCGGGACGGTCACTGCCTGCACGACCTGCTCGGCCGGGCGCTCAGCGGGGAACTGCCCGCGACCATCGAGGCGGTGATCGGCAATCATCCGGATCTGGCGGAGATGGCGGCGGCGCACAGCGTGGCCTTCCATCACGTGCCCTTCCCCCAGGATCCGGCCGAGCGGGGGCCGGCCTTCGCACAGGTCCGGGAGCTGGTGGACGCGCACGATCCGGATGCCGTGGTGCTGGCGCGATTCATGCAGGTGCTGCCCGCCGAGCTGTGCGAGCACTGGGCCGGCCGGGCGATCAACATCCACCACAGCTTCCTGCCGTCGTTCGTCGGTGCGCGCCCGTACCACCAGGCGTTCGCCCGGGGCGTGAAGCTGATCGGCGCCACCTGCCACTACGTGACCCCGGAGCTGGACGCCGGCCCGATCATCGAACAGGACGTGATCCGCATCGACCACTCCGACACCGTGCCCGACATGGTCCGCCGCGGCCGCGACATCGAACGCGTCGTCCTGGCCCGCGGGCTGCGCTGGCATCTGGAGGGGCGGGTGCTGGTGCACGGCCGCCGCACCGTGATCTTCGACTGACGCGCGCGTCAGTGTGATCTTCGACTGACGCGCGCGTCAGTGTGATCTTCGACCGACAGGTCAGCTCGCCGCGGCGCGCGACCCGTACCGGCCGATGCGGACCATGCGGTGCAGTTCGGCGTTGAACTCCTGTGCCGCTTCGATATTCGGCAGGTGGCCGGTGGGCATGACGACGTAGCGGTCCAGGCTGCCGACCTCGGACAGCCGATCGGCGATGCGCTCCGACATCCGCCGGGGCAGCAGGCGGTCGTACCGGCCGGCGACCACGCTCGTGGGTACCGTCAGGTGGGCGGCCGCGTCCTCCAGTTCCATCTCCGCGAGCGCCAGCGCGAACCGGCCGCGGACCTGCGGGCGGCAGGACCGCACGATCGACAGGGCGAAGTCGGCCTGTTCGGCCGTGGCCGTGCGATTGAGGATGCGGGACTTGAGGATCGCCCGGACCGGGGCGCCGGTCGGCAGCGGTACCGGGGTGCCGAACAGCACCCGGCCCAGCCAGATCGGCGCGGGCACCAGGTCGTTGAAGATCGGCAGCACCTGGGTCTCGGACGCGATCGCGCCGGACGTCGTGGTCGCCAGCAGCGCGGCGGAGGCGCGCTCGGCGACCTGCTCCGGATACCGCCGGGCCCAGGCCTGAATCGTGATGCCGCCCATGCTGTGGCCGACCAGAACCGCGCGCTGTCCGGGCCGCAGTACCGCGTCCAGCACGTCGCGGAGATCGTCGGCGAGCTGGTCGGCGCAGAATTCGCGGGTGCCGACCTCGCTCGCGCCGTGCCCGCGCAGGTCGAAGGCGACCACCCGGTGCTGGTCGGCGAACGCGTTGATCTGCGGGTTCCAGTACTCGAGGCAGCAGGACCAGCCGTGGATCAGCACGATCACGTCGCCGTCGGCGGGTCCGTAGGCGTGCACCCGCAGGCGGGCCCCGTCGCCGGTGGTGACCGGGACGATCTCGGGCGAGGGGACGGCGTTCAGCGCGGCCGTCGCGTAGGTGCGGGCACGCAATCGCGCGCGATATGCGGAACTCAGCGCATCGGCGCCGCTTCGCAGGCCGGTCACCGTTTCGGGCAGCTTCACCAGCATGAGCACTCCTTTGTGTCCACCCGCACACTACCGCGCTAGCAGCAGTGCTTGCTAGTGCAAGCAGTGGACCGTGCCTGTGACGCACCCGAGCGCCGGGTGCGTGGACAGTTCCGCCGCCTGCCTCCCGTACTCCTCGGATACCCCGCGCACGCAACGGCATTCACGCACGAACCCGTCGATGAGCCACTGTTACCTATCGGATACCCCGCGCACGCAACGGCATTCACGCACGAACCCGTCGATGAGCCACTGTTACCTACACCACATATCGGCCGGACCGGCGGCCGCGCTCTCACCTGGCCGGATAACGAATCACGAACGATCCGCTCACCGACGAGAACCTATACCTGTGCGCCACAACAGATTCGGCTGCGCGGCCACCCGGTGGGGCTAGGCGGTGGCCTCGCGGGCGGGGTAGGCCGCGGCGGCGACGCGGGCGAGTTCCTCGTTGAAGCGCTCGTAGGCCTCCACGTTGCCCAGGTGCCCGGTCGGCAGGACGTCGAATCGGTCGAGGCTGCCCGTGGAGCGCAGCATGTCGGCTATCCGCCGGGCGTGCACGACCGGAGTCAGGTCGTCGAACCTGCCGGCCAGCAGCGTGGTCGGCACGGTGAGATTCGCCGCGGCACGGCCCAGCGCCAGGTCGGCGAGCAGCAGTCCGAAGCTCGCGCGCACGGCGGCCGGACAGGAGCGCACGATCGCCTGCGCGAACTCGGCGATGTCACCGGTGCTTGCCAGGCTCATGACCTGGCGGCGGAACGCCCAGCGCACCGGCGCGATCGGCGGGAACACGATCCGGCCGCCGAGCCCGACCCGGCCGACCGCGAACGGCAGCCGCACCGATCCGCGGTTGCACAGCGGCACGACGGTGGTCTCGGCGATCAGATCGCCGGGCGCGGTGTTGGTCAGCAGCACCGCCGCCGCGCGGTTCCCGACCTGCTCCGGATGCCGACCGGCCCAGGCCTGGATCGTCATGCCGCCCAGGCTGTGCCCGACCAGAACCGCGCGCTGCCCGGGCCGCAGCACCGCCGCCAGCACGGCGGACAGGTCGTCGGCGAGCAGATCGGTGCTCAGCGGGCTGTTGCCGGACTCGCTCTCGCCGTGGCCGCGCTGGTCGTAGGCGATCACGCGGTAGTCGCCGGCGAAGGCGTTGATCTGTGGATTCCAGTATTCGATGCAGCAGGTCCACCCGTGCACCAGGACAATGACGTCGCCGTCGGACGGCCCGTAGGCGTGCACCCGTAATCGGGTGCCGCCGGCGGCGATCACCGGCACGACCGCACAGGGTGCGTGCGGTGGATTCAGTGCGCCCGTCGGGTAGACCCGGGTGCGCAGGGTGGCGCGATGCGCGCGCAGCAGAGCCCGGACCCGGCCCGCGATCTCCGCCATCAGGCTCGGCGGCGTTGCCCGCATGGACACTCCTTTGTGTGTTACTGACTGCAACAGTAACTCGAAGGAGTGCATGCTTGCCAGTGCAAGCAGTGGCGCCCTGCTACCAGCGCGGGCCCCGCTGCACCTCGTCCACCTTGGGCCGCACGTCGGCCAGGTAGACGCCGGTGGCGACGACCGCGATGAT
The DNA here is from genome assembly GCF_000526215.1 of Nocardia sp. BMG51109. Taxonomy (NCBI): domain Bacteria; kingdom Bacillati; phylum Actinomycetota; class Actinomycetes; order Mycobacteriales; family Nocardiaceae; genus Nocardia; species Nocardia sp. BMG51109. The sequence continues at coordinate 2,878,509 of NZ_JAFQ01000004.1, read as the reverse complement.
GCCGAGCAGGCCCACCGGCGTCCTGGCCAGCAGCAGGAAGGCCAGCGCGCCGGCGAGGATGGCGACCCAGATGGGCTTGGTCAGCTTGTCTACGGCGGTGAATGCGTCGGAACGCTGCCGGACGGCGTGGACCAGCGCAAAGATGGTCGCGCCCAATGCGGCAAGCCACAGCACCAAGACGATTGCACCAGTCACGGAGTACACAAGCCTCATGATACGGGCTACGCCCCCGCACGCCAGGGCGTGCGGGGGTGCACCCGTCCGGCCTTACTCCTCGGAGGTGGTCTTCTTCGCCGCGGCCTTCTTGGCCGGCGCCTTCTTCGCGGGCGCCTTCTTGGCCGGAGCGGCCGCCGGGGCCGGCTCCTCCGGGTCGGACTCCGTGGTCACCTGCACGACCTCGGCGTCGACGACCGGCTCGGCCTCCGCGGCGTCGGATTCTTCGTCGACCTTCTGCCCGAGGAAGCCGCGGGCCTGGTCGGTCACCTTGCCGAACACGTCCTCGGCACGGGTGACGACATCGCTGTAGAGGCCCTCTACCCGGCCGAACTGCTCGTCGAAGCTCGAACTCTCCGAACGCAGCCGGCCCACGGTCTCCTCGCCGCGCGAAGCCAGCTCCGTGTACAGGTCGAGCAGCTGGTGGTAGTACTGGTCGACCGACTTGCGCAGCTCCTCGGGGGTGAGCTTCTCGCGCAGCTCGGCGAGGTCGTCCGGCAGTTCGGCGGGCAGGCCGGTCAGCCGCTGGCGCAGCGTGTCGAACTGCTCCTGGGCATCGGCCGGCAGGGTGGACAGGCGCTCGCGGGCCTCCTCGACCCGGCCGCTCACATCGGCGGTGCCCGCACGTTCGCGCACCTTCTCGACCAGGTCGTTCACGGCGTTGTAGAGCGCGTCACCGGCGCCGACGGTCGCGTAGAGCGGCTTGGTCACGGTGACCGTGGGTGTGGTGGCTTCGGATTCGGTCATGATGTTTCGTTCTCCTGGCGTGGCGGAACTTCGGTAGTGCTGCCGTCGGTGGCGTGAAGCGGAACCTCGTTGTCCCAGTTCCCTCCCCCGGGAACGCCCTCCTGAATGTCCGTAGCGTCCCCGCCGAAGTCGTTCCCCGCGTTTTCGCGACGGAACGATTCATAGATGTCCAGCAGCACCTGCTTCTGCCGCTCGGTAATTCCCGTATCGGCCAGCAGGGCGTCCCGGACCGGGCTGGGTGGCCTCTCTTCGAGAAAACCGGCCCGCATGTACAAGACCTCCGAGGAGACCCGCAGACCCTTGGCGATCTGCGCGAGCACCTCGGCGGACGGGTTACGCAATCCGCGCTCGATCTGACTGAGATACGGATTGCTCACCCCCGCCAGCTGTGCGAGCTGACGCAGCGAGACCTGCGCGGCCTCCCGCTGCGCCCGGATGAAGCCTCCGATGTCGTGTGCCGCATTGGCTACGCGGCCCACCCGTTCTCCGGCCGCGGACGTCTCCGCGGATGCCCCGGTGTTCTGGTCGGAAACCTCGGGCTCCTGTGCCATCACTCACCTTCCGGCGGTTGTACGGTCGATTCTAAAACCAGGTGCTAGCTTTTGCAAGCACCTTGCTAGCACTACGCCCCGGCGGCTATGACCAGCCCGGGAACAGCACGTGCGAAACGGTGTAGATCGCCAGTCCGGCGAGAGATCCCACGACCGTTCCGTTGATCCGGATGAATTGCAGATCGCGACCCGCCTGCAATTCGATCTTGCGGCTCGCCTCCTCGGCGTCCCACCGCGCCACCGTATCGCTGATGAGGGTGGCGATCTCGGAACCGTAGTTGGAAACCAGATAGCGCACACCGCGTTCCACCCACGAATCCACCCGGGACCGCAGCGGCTCCTCGTCGACCAGCCGCTGCCCCAGCTGCCCGACATTCTCGGTGATCTTGCGGCGCAGCGTGCTGTGCGGATCGTCGGCCGATTCGAGAATCATCCGCTTGGCGGCCCGCCAGGTGGCCCGGGCCATTCCGGTGATCTCCTCGCGGCCCATGATCTCGGCCTTCACCCGCTCGGCCTTGGCGATCATGGCCTCGTCGTACTGCAGATCGTTCGCGAATTCCTCCAGGAAGCGGGTGACCGCCAGCCGCACCTCGTGATCCGGCTGCGAGCGGATCTTCCAGGTGAATTCCACCAACTCCCGATAAATTCGTTCCGACAGCATCATATTGACGAATTTCGGTGCCCAGGACGGCGCGTCGCGCAGGACGATCCGGTCCAGGGTTTCCTGGCTGGCCAGCGCCCACTGGTGTGCCCGTTCGGCGAGCAGGTCCAGCAGCGGCGCCTGCCGGTTCTCGGCCAGCAGCTCCGCGAGCACCCGGCCGATCGGCGGGCCCCACTGCGGCTCGGCGATGCGCTTGACGATGGTGTTGTCGATCACCTGCTCGACGTCCTCGTCGCGCAGCGCGCCGATCACCGCGCGCAGGATCGTCGAGGATTCCTCGGACACCCGGTCCGCGTGGTGCGGATCGGCCATCCAGCGGCCCAGCCGCAGCGAGATCCGCGCCGAATTGACCTTCTCCACCACGGTGTCCGGGGACAGGAAATTCGTGCGGACGAAATCGCCGAGGCTGGCGCCCAATTGGTCTTTCTTCTTGCGGATGATCGCGGTGTGCGGGATCGGCAGGCCGAGCGGATGCCGGAACAGCGCCGTCACCGCGAACCAATCGGCCAGCGCGCCGACCATGCCCGCCTCCGACGCCGCGCGCAGGTAGCCGACCCACTCCCCGCCCGCCCCCTGCGCGCCCAGCCAGCAGCAGAACAGATAGATCACGGTGGCACCGGCCAGGAATCCGGTGGCCACGATCTTCATCTTGCGCAGATCGCGCCGCTTGCCGGATTCGTCCATCAGGTCGGCGAACGACGACGGTGACCCGGGAGCCGGGCGCCCACCCGGCGGACCGGCTGTGTTGTTTCCCACTCCGGCAGCGGATTCGGCGAGAGAGCCCGAATCCGCACCGGCGACGGGTGCACTGCTGGCAGATCGCTCCATATAGCCCATTCTGGTCGCAGTGATCGACCGGCCCGGTGAGACCCGCCCACCCCCTACCGCCGCGCCGGGAACATCGGGTCCCTGTCCGAAGTCGGAGCACGCGCGTTGCCGAGGATTTAAGCTGGAGATGCCCCCGTACCGCCCAGCAAGGGAGTCCATCCTGTCCACCGAAGAGCTCGTCGAGGTCGGCAAACGCGCGAAAAAAGCCGCTCCGGCACGTACGGGGCGAGTGGACGGCCGGAAGAAACGCTGGCATCAGCACAAGATCGACCGGCGCGAAGAACTGGTCGACGGCACCCTGGCCGCCATCCGCAAGCGCGGCGGGGATGTCGGCATGGATGAGATCGCCACCGAGATCGGTGTCTCGAAAACCGTTCTCTACCGGTATTTCTCGGATAAGAGCGATCTGACCCGCGCCACCATGGAGCGATTCATCGAGACCACCCTGATGCCGCGCATCTACGAGGCCATCAGCGACGATCTGGACGAATATCAGCTGGTGCGCAACACCCTCGCCGCCTATGTGCACACCGTCGACGCCGATACCGACGTGTACCGGTTCATCATGGGCAACGGGTCGAGCACCGATAAATCCACCCTCGCCGATTTCGAGAAGTTGTTCGCCGACGTGGTGACGGCCGTGCTGCGGGACAAGGCCTACGACCGCCAGCTGTTCACCGAGGGCGTCGAACTCTATGCGTACGTCCTGGTGGGCGGCGTCCAGCTGGCCACCGACTGGTGGATCACCCACCGCACGATGACGGCCGAGCGGATGCTCGACCACATGACCATGATGGCGTGGAGCGCCATCGAGGGCATGGTCCTGGCCGACGGTTCCCCGGAGAAGTTCAACGCCGCTCCGCACCGGCTCCCGCAGCCGGGCGACACCGCGGAGTAACCGGCACCGAAACACCCGTCGCCGCAGAACACCGGCCTGTCGACGGTCGGCGATACACGGCTCCGCTCGCCGCAGTCCGCGTTGACACGGCTCCCCGCAGTTCTCGATACACGGCCCGCCGTGGTTCTCGATACACGGCCCGCCGTGGTGGGCCGGACGCGGCTAGATCACGGCGCGCGGGCGGGTCGATCACGGCGCGCCGTCGGGGCCGATCTGTGTCTGGGCCAGATGCGCCCCGTTCGTTAGTCTGAGGACCGGGCAGGGAGCGCGGTCCCATCGACCGCGCGTCGGCACCAACGGAGGTTCAATGGCGAAGGAGCTGCCGACGTCCCGGTTCGCTCGGGGGACGAAGCTGGGCGTGGCCGTAGCCGGCAACGTCATTCGCGCACAACGCACCCGCCGCTCGATGCGCGGGCGCTCGGAGGCGGTGCGCGAGCGCATGGCCGAGGAGTCGATGCTCCGGTCGACCGAACAGATGGTCATGGTGCTGGGCACCATGAAGGGCGTCGCCATGAAGCTCGGCCAGATGCTCTCGGTGCTGGATCTCGACCTGGTGCCGCCCGAGCATCGGGAACGGTTCCAGCGCCGGCTCGCGGTACTGCGCGACAGCGCGCCGAACGTCTCGTTCGACACGATGTGCGCGGTGGTCGAGGAGGATTACGGCCGCCCGCTGGACGAGATCTTCGCCGAATTCGAACCGGAACCGATCGCCGCGGCCTCCATCGGGCAGGTGTACCGGGCCCGGCTGCACGACGGCCGGCAGGTCGCGGTGAAGGTGCAGTATCCGGGCATCGACGCCGCCGTGCGCGCGGACCTGAAGAACCTGGCGATGTTCCGGCGCGTGCTGCAGACGGCGATGCCGTGGGTGACGCCGGCGGTGCTCGACGAGCTGCGGCTGAATCTGGAGAGCGAACTCGACTACGTCGCCGAGGCGCACACCCAGCGCCAGATCGCCGAGCTGTACGCCGATCATCCGTTCATCGTCGTGCCCGCCACCATGCCGGAGCTGTCGAGCACCCGGGTCCTGGTCAGCGAGTATTTTCCCGGCCACGACTTCGAACGGATCCGGGAGCTGCCGGCGGCGGAGCGCAACCGGGTCGGTGAGATCATCTACCGCTTCTACGTGGGTTCGCTGTTCAGCTTCAACGAGTTCTGCGGCGACCCGCATCCGGGCAATCTGCTGCTCGGCGAGGACGGCCGGGTGGCGTTCCTGGACTTCGGGTTGTTCAACCGGATGGACCCCAAGCACGTCCAGGCGGAGATCGCCGGAATCCGGGCGGCGGCCGAGGACCGCGCCGACGACCTGTGGCAGATCATGATCGATCGCGGCGTCATCGAGGAGCCCGACGAGGTCAGCCCGGAGGAATGCCTGGAATACGTGCTCGCCGCCTGCGAATGGGCGGTGCTGGACGAGGAGTTGACCATCACCCCGGAGCTGGCCAGCGGCGCGTTCGTGCTGGCCGTCGACCCGCGCGCCGGCGAGTACGCCGGGATGAAGCAGCAGAATCTGCCGCCCGAGCACCTGTTCTCCCGGCGCGCCGATTTCCTCACCTTCGGTGTGCTCGGCCAGTTGCAGGCCACCGCGAACTGGCATCGCATCGCGCGCGAATGGCTCTACGACGATCCACCGGTCACCGAACTGGGCAAGGCGCATCACGCCTGGCTGGCCCAGCGGCCCGAACTCGTGACACAGACCGCTCCGGCGCCCAAGAAGGCGAACACCGGAAAACGACGGCGCAAGGCCTGACACCCGGCAGATGGGAAAATCCATGGCAGACAGGGAATTCGACCTGGTCCTGTTCGGCGCGACCGGCTTCGTCGGCAAGCTGACGGCGCAGTACCTGGCGGGCGCGGCACCGGCGGGGGCGCGCATCGCGCTCGCGGGCCGCTCCCCCGAGAAGCTCACCCGGGTCCGCGACGAACTGGGCCCGACAGCCGCGGAATGGCCGCTGCTGGTTGCGGATTCGTCGGATCAGGCCGCACTGGACGCCCTCGCGGTGCGGACAAAGGTTGTCGTCAGCACTGTCGGGCCCTATCTGCGCTACGGACTGCCGCTGGTGCGGGCGTGCGCGCGGGCCGGCACCCACTACGCCGATCTGACCGGTGAGCCGCCGTTCATCCGGGAATGCATCGACCGGTTCCACGACGAGGCCGCCGCCAGCGGTGCGAAGATCGTGAATTCCTGTGGCTACGACTCGATTCCGTCGGATCTGAGCGTGTACCGGCTGTACCGGCGGTCGGTCGAGGACAACACCGGCGAGCTGACCGACACCACGCTGGTGGCCTGGATCCGGGGCGGCGTCAGCGGCGGAACGATCGCCTCCGGGCGCGCCATCATGGAGGCGATCGCCGAGGACCCGTCGCAAGGATCCACGCTGTCGCATCCGTATTCGCTGAGCCCGGACAAGGCACAGGATCCGGACGTCGGCCGGCAGTCCGACCAGACGCTGGCGCGCGCGTCGAGCATCGATCCCAGCCTGGACGGCTGGGTGACGACGTTCGTGATGGCCGCGCACAACACCAAGATCGTGCGGCGCAGCAACGGCCTGCTGGGGTGGGTGTACGGCAAGAACTTCCGCTACCGCGAGACGATGAGCGCCGGCAAGTCGCCCGCGGCCCCGCTGGTGGCGGCCGGCATCGCGGGCGGCGTGGTGGCGGCGATGGCCACGGGCGCGGTGCTGTCACGGATGGCGGTGGGCCGCAAGGTGCTGGATCGGGTGCTGCCCGATCCGGGCACCGGTCCGAGCGAGAAGACCAGGCTCGCCGGCTGGTTCACGATGAAGACCTTCGCGCACACCACCTCCGGGGCCAAGTACGTGTGCACGTTCTCCGGCCGGGGCGATCCGGGGTACCAGGCCACCTCGGTGCTGCTCGGCGAGTCCGGGCTCAGCCTGGCCTTCGACGAATTGCCCGATCTCGCAGGCATTCTCACCCCGGCGGCGGCGATGGGCGACGCGCTCACCGAACGCCTGCGCACAGCCGGGATGACGATCGACGTCGACCGGGCCTGAGGTCGACCGATACCGACCGGGCCCGAGGCCGACCGACACCGACCGGGCCTACGGTCCGTCGATGCCAACCGGACTGAAAACCGTTGCGGTGGTTCACAAATCGTCGGGCAGCGATCGGGCGAGCTGCCACAGCGCGTGCACCACCTTGCCGTCGAGCAGGCCGACCTCGGCGAAATAGCGCAGCATCGGCTCGGACAGGAACCGCATCGTCGCGCGGTACTGCGGACCGGTGAACGCCGCCAGGAATCCGCGCCAGGGCTCAATACCGACCGATTCGTACACCTTCGGATTGATCAGCATCGGGTAGACCACCAGCCCGAAATAGGCGAGCAGCAGCTGATGCGGCAGCCGCCGCGCGGCGCCCCGCTCGGCCATGCCGCGGGCGAGTTCGTCGCGGGCGAACCCGATGTGCCGGGCCTCCTCCAGCACGTGGATGCGCATCAGCTGACGTACGTGCGGCTGAATCGTGCTGTCGGCCATGGTCTCTCGCTGACCGCGATCGAGGATCTCCTCGATCAGCAGGGTGCCGGCGTAGACCACGGGACCGAGCGGGAAGAATTCGGCGAGCTTCAACTGGATGCGGTTGAGCCGGTTCGGCCGGTACGGCGCCACCCCGGTCTTGTCGATGAGCCGGGCGAACATCGTCGAATGCCGGGATTCCTCGCCGATCTCGGTGAGCGCGTACATCGCATGCCTGGTGGCCGGCTCCCGCGCCACGATGCGCAACAGATACTTGCTGAGCAGCCCCTCGGCCAGGATGCCGAACGACAGCAGGCTGACCAGCTCGTGCTTGCCCAGTTCCACCCGCTGCTCGGGGGTCAGCCGCCGCCACAGCTCGGTGCCGTACAGCGAGAGGCGATGTTCGGGCAGCCAGTGTTTGCCCTCTTCCCACGGAGCGGCCCAGTCGATATCGACATCGGCGTCGTAGAAGTGTTCGGCCGAAGAGCGCAGCAGCCGGTCGGCGACGCGCTCGCGGCCGTCGGTGTTGTCGAGTCCGTGCGGCATCGCACTTCACCTCGGATAACAAGTTAGACGTAACACTGAGTTATAGTTAATATCGAGTGTGCGCCAGGACACACCATCCGTCAACGGTTCCGCAGGAGAAGGCCGGACGGCGGGCGAACCGAGCCCACGAGAACGACTCCCCAATGGCGAGGAGGCGCAATGGAACTGGTCCCCGAGCCGGCCGAATACGAGGGTCCGGCCACCGTCACGCTGGGCGAGGACAGCTTCTCGGTGCGGGTGCGGTTGCGCGGGCACCGTCAGCCGATCGACGGCGTCTACCGCTGGTACGGTCGCATCGACCCGCATCCGGCGCTGAACCGCGCCGCGGGCAACCGCAAGAAGCGCGTGCGCCTGCACACCCCCGAGGGAGTGGCCGAGGCACAGCTCGGCGACCGTGATTTCTGGGGCCGCCTGCGCGTGACGGGCCACAGCACGCCGCCGTTCCGGGTCGCGACGGCGGCCGCGACCGAGGAGAGGACGGCCGGGTGAACCTCGCGCGGCGCACGATGAACCACCCCGCCTTCGCCCTGGCGTACGAGCGCATCTGGCGGCCGACGAGCTTCCTCGCGGCGACCGGCCGCACCATGCAGGCCGACCGCCGCGACGCGGTGCGCACGCTGCGCCTGAGCGGCGCCCGCACGGTGCTCGACGTCGCTTGCGGCCCCGGTAATTTCACGCACTATCTGAGCCGGCGACTGCCCGGTGACGGCTACGCCGTCGGCATCGACTTCTCGGTGCCGATGCTGCGCCGGGCGCGGGCGGACAACCGCGGCCCGCGGGCCGGCTACGTGCGCGGCGACGCCCGCCGGCTGCCGTTCCCGGACGGCGGCTTCGACGCGGTGTGCTGCTTCGGCGCGCTGTACCTGATCCCCGACCCGATGCTGGCGGCCGCCAAGATGATCCGGGTCCTCGCCCCGGGCGGACGAATCGCGATCAGCACCAGCCACCGCTCCGACGGCCCGCTGGGCCGGGTCAGCACGGCGGTCGGCGGAGCCGGCGGGCTGCGGGTCTTCGATGCCGGCACCTTCCCGGAACTGTTCGCCGAGGCGGGCCTGGTGGAGATCGAGCAGCAGGTGCACGGGCTCATGCAGTACGTGAGCGCCACCCGCCCCGGCTGAAAGCCGCTCGGGGACAGTCCGTCCACACGCCCCGGGCCGTCGCACTTGCGCCACGATGCCCGCGGACGGCGCGAACCGAGGCGCGGCGGGGCCGCTCGCCCCGAGCGTTCCGGCGGCCGCCGGAACGGTCCGGCCGGTCATCCGGACGACGGAAACACCGGGCCTGCAACGGCTTTCACAATCCGCACCGGGACAATGGTGTGTCGTGTCACAGCGCCGATCGGCGGCATCGCCGGTAACGCTCCGGTAATGTCCCGATGGGGACAGGTGGGTGGTGAGCAGAGGGGAGACGCGGGTGGGTGTACCGGATACCGGACAACAGGCCGCCCGCGAACTGTACGCCGCGGCAACGGCTTCCGGCGGCGATGCCTTCGAGATCGACGAGGACGTGGCGCGCAACCTGGCCGCCGCCTGCGACCGGCTCGTCGACGATCTGCGGCAGTCGCTGCGCACCGATCAGCCCACCGCGGTCACCGGCTTCCCCGATCTTCCGTCCGGGCACGGGCTGGCTCGCGGCTTCAGCGCCAAGGGCCGCGAATTCCTCGACGCCGTCCTCGCCTTCCAGGAGACGGCCCTGCTGTTCAAGGCCGCCTACCTGGCCGCGGGCAGACATTTCGAGGAGGCCGAGGCCGCCAACCGCGCCGCCCTCGAAGTGGCCGCCGCCCGGCTGGAGCACCGGTGACGCCGAACGAACCGGCCGCACCCGACGGTGCGCCGGAGCAGGCGCCCGGCGGACCGGCGGACCACTCCACCGGTCCGGACGAGGCCGGGTTGTCCGACGTCCGGGCGGCCCCCGAGGGCGTGGCCTCCGGCGGTCCGCCGGCCCCCGGCACGAACCGCCCCGGCGAAACGCGGGACGAGTTCGATCCGCCCTACGTGCCGGACCGGGAGGTGTTCGGCGCCTTCTCCCATCGGGAACTCTGGGATCGGGTACACGAGACCCTCGATCCCGGCGCCCTCGGCGAGGCCGCCGACGCCTGGCGCCGCAACGCCGATCTGGTCGGCGAGGCATTCCGCGCCTTCTCCGACAGCACCAACGCCGAGTTCGCCCGCTGGGCCGGCCGGGCCCGGGACGCGGCACAGCGGGCCACCCGCGACCTCGTCGCGCGCGGAAACGCCGTGGCGGAGGCGTGCGCCACGCTGCACCGATTGCTGGAGTCCGACGCCGAGGCGGCCCAGGGGATCCGGGACGCGATCCCGCCACCGCCGCCGGCGTATCGGCCGCTGGACGATCCGGCTGCCGAGGCGGTGCACGGCGGCCCGCGGCGAATGGAGCACGACCTGCACACCGCGGCCGCCCTGGCCGCCGCGCGCGACGCCATGACCTACGTCTACAACCCGACTCTGCCCCCGTCCGGGGACCGCGTTCCCCGCTTCCCGCCGGCGCCGTCCGGACCCGGTTCGAGCGGGGGTCGCGAATAGTGAAATGGGTACTCACCCCGGACGAGTTCACTCACGTCTGGGCCACCGAGACCGGGCTGGACCGCCGACCTTACCCCGTAAATATGATCCCCGCGGCCACCGCGCGCACCGAATCCGAATACGCCGCACTGGGTTTGCGGCACCGCTACGCCCGCAACACCGACCCGGACCTGACCGCCGCGCTGATGCTGTGCGCGCGTGCCGACGCCACCACCGTCACCGTGACCGGGGAGCGGAGCGACCGGCGCGACCGGCGGGCGCCCACCGCCTCGCGACCGGGCGAGCCGGAACGGATCCTGGCCTTCGCCGCGGTGGTGCACCAGCACGCCGGCATCCTGGTCGCGCGCCCCGACACCGTGACCGTCACGGTCTGTCACGCCCGCGCGCTGGGCGCCAAGCTGGTGGATGTGATCGGTTCGGCCCCGCCGGGCCGGCAGGCACCCATGCGCGAACCGCAGCACGAGGTGCTGAATCCGGACGAACCGCCGACCGCCCCCGCCAACGGCCGGCCCGGCGCCGCCCGGCTGCGCCGCAAGCTGCGCGAGCCGGTCGACGCGCGCGGCTTCATCACCATCACGGTCGCCCCCGACAATCCGATGTCGCCGCCCACCCGCCACCGCACCTGGCTCGACTTCAGCGGCGACGGGCGCTACCTGCTCACCACCGCTGCGGACCTGCTCCTGACGCCGGTGTCGGACGACGATTTCGCCGGCCACCTGATGAAATTGGCGGGCATCGGCTGAGTCCGTCCCGCACCGGACATGCCGCGCAATCACCGGGCCCGGCCACCGAGCCGGGCATACTGCTCAGTTATGGCCAAATCCCCCTGGTCCACACCGATCACCGAGGCATTGCGGGCCGACGGCATCGAACTCGGCGGCATCGGACTCGGCGACATCGAACTCGGCGACATCGAACTCGGCGCCTTCGACACCTCCGCGACCCCCGGTTTCCGGGGCGACAAGAAGTCCGGCGAACGGCTGCTGGCCGAGCGTGGCCCGGTGCTGTCGGATCTGCAGGAGAAACTGTTCGCCAACGGCCGCTCGGGCGATCCGCGCAACGTGCTGCTGGTGTTGCAGGGCATGGACACCGCCGGCAAGGGCGGCATCGTCCGGCACGTGATCGGCTCGGTGGATCCGCAGGGCGTCGACCACGCGGCCTTCGGCGTGCCGACCGCCGAGGAGCGGCGGCACCACTATCTGTGGCGGATCCGCAAGCGGCTGCCGCGCGGCGGGCAGCTCGGGGTGTTCGACCGGTCGCATTACGAGGACGTGCTGGTGGTCCGGGTGCACGAGCTGGTCCCGCCGGACGTGTGGGGCAGGCGCTACGACGAGATCAACCGGTTCGAGCGCAAGCTCACCGAGGCCGGCACCACGCTGGTGAAGGTGGCGATGTTCGTCTCGCTGGACGAACAGAAGAAGCGGCTCGCCGAACGGCTGAACCGCCCCGACAAGTACTGGAAGTTCGATCCGGACGATATCGCCGAGCGCGGCCACTGGCCCGCCTACCGCGAGGCGTATCAGGACGTCCTGGACCGGACCTCGACCGAATACGCCCCCTGGTACGCCGTGCCCGCCGACCGCAAGTGGTACTCCCGGCTGGCGGTCACCGAACTGCTGATCGATGCGCTGCGACGGCTCGAACTGGATTGGCCGGCAGCGCAGTTCGACGTCGAGGAGCAGAAACGCCGGCTCGCGGCCTCCTGAGCGACGGCCGGTCTGGGCAATTTCTCAGGTTCGCGGGTAATCATGGCGTCCGGACCGCCCCCGGCCGCACGGAAGGCTGCGACGCGCCAGCGGCGTGGACGCCCCGTACCATCGCAGGCGGCACCGGACGGCTGTCCGCAGCAAAACACAGGAAGGCGACTCGAAGGTGAGCAAGAATCCGCGAGGGAAGAGCCCGCTGGCCTCGGTGCGGGGTGCCGATCGCACCCGCACCATCCTGATCCAGGTGGGTGTCGGGGCCGTGCTGGTCGCGCTCATCGCCGCTATCGGCATCAGCATCGCGGTGAAGCAGAACAAGAAGAACGACCCGGGCCCCACACCGGCGGTCGCCGCGCAGCCCGCCACGCCCGACGCGATCACCGGCTCGATCACCGACAACGGCGCCATCCGCATCGGGAAGCCGAGCGCCAAGACGACCGTCCGCGTGATCGCCGACCTGCAGTGCCCGGCCTGCCAGGCGTTCGAGCAGGCCAACGGCAAGGTGCTCGAGGACGAGGTGCAGGCCGGCAACGCCGCGGTGGAATACAACGTCATCGCCTTCCTGGACAAGATGTCGTCGGGCACCCGCTACTCCTCGCGCGGCGCGAACGCCGCCTACTGCGTGGCCGAGTCCGATCCGGCGAAGTTCCTGCCCTGGCTGACCAGCATGTACCAGCAGCAGCCGCCGGAGAACGGCACCGGCCTGCCCGACGAGCAGATCGTGCAGATCGCCCAGGCCGCCGGATACACCGATCCCGCCGTCGCCGAGTGCATCACCAGCGACAAGTACGACAAGTACGTGCAGAAGGTCAGCCAGGACGTGCTGGGCGAGGGCATCCAGTCCACGCCGTCGGTGTTCGTGAACGGCAACCAGATCAAGAGCTCACAGCAGCTCATGCAGCCGGACGGCCTGCGCCAGGTCATCGAGTCCGCCGGAAAGTAGGCCCGGGCGGGCACCGGAACATCGTGACCGCCGGGAAGTACGCCCACGCCGGAACATCGAGGCCGGCCCCCGGCGGGCACCGGAAGGAGTAGTGCGGGATGACGACACGTTCCGCCTGGGTTCTGCTGATCGGCGGGCTCGCGGGCTGGATCGCCTCGGTCACGCTGACCGTGGAGCGGTTCAAGCTGTTCATGGATCCCGACTACCGGCCCTCGTGCAGCATCAACCCGGTGCTGTCCTGCGGCTCGGTGATGGCGACCGATCAGGCCTCGGTGTTCGGATTCCCGAATCCGCTGATCGGCATCGTCGGTTTCTCGGTCGTGGTCACGCTGGGGGTGCTGACCGTCGCCGGTGTCCAGTTCCCTCGCTGGATCTGGGGCGGCCTGTGGCTGGGCCTGATCCTGGGCATGGCGTTCATCGGTTGGCTGATCTTCCAGAGCCTGTATCGGATCAACGCGCTGTGCCCGTACTGCATGGTCGTGTGGGCGGCCACGCCGATCCTGCTGGCCGTCGTGACCAATCAGCTGTGGGAGAGCGCGCAGGCGCCGCTGCGGATCATCGCGGAATGGCGCTGGACCGTCGTGGTGGTGTTCTACGCGGTGCTGCTGCTGCTGGTATTCCTGCAGTTCCAGGACTACTGGATGTCGCTGGTCTGAGGATCAGTTCGGCGGGCCCGCGGCCAGCACCACGGCCACCGTTCGCCTGGCGCCGTCGCGCCCGGTGAGTTCGAGGTGCACGGTGTCGTTGGGTTTGCGCAGGTTGAGCGTGGCCTTCAGGGATTGGACGGAGCTGATCACCCGGCCGTCCATTCCGGTGATCAGATCGCCCTCGGTCAGTCCGGCGGCGTAGGCCGGCATGCCGTAGACGGCCGATCGGACCCGGGCCCCGGCGGGCTTCTCGTCCGAGGTGATCACGCCCAGGGTGGCGGTGGGCCCGACGTGCACGGTCTCGGTCGGCATGCCGGAACGGATCTGCCGGACCACGCCCATCGCCCGGTCGATCGGCACCGCGTACCCGCTGGCCTGGCCCGCGGCCCGGGCCGGCTCGCCGTTCGCGGCGGCGATCACGCCGACCACCGCGCCGTAGCGATCGACGAGCGCGCCGCCGGACTGTCCGGACGTCACCGGCGCGGCGATCTCGACCATGCCGGTCAGCGCCTTGGCCGACGAGTCGGCCGAATCCCGCGCCATGATCGACGAACCCAGGGCGGTGACCGTTCCGGGTGTCGCGGTCGGCGAGCCGGTGCCGCCGGCATTGCCGATCGCCATCACCTCGTCGCCGATGCGCAATCCCGCGGAACTGCCGATGCGGGCGACCGGCAGCCCGTCGGCCCGGGCCAGGGCCAGCAGCGCGATATCGGCCTCGGAGTCGTAGCCGAGCACGGTCGCGGTGTACCGGTCGCCGGTGCCGAGATCGCCGACGCTGATGGAATCCGCGCCCTTGACCACGTGATGACTGGTGAGCACCTGACCGTCGGCGGTGAGCACGATGCCCGAACCGGCGGCGCTCAGCCCGGACGGCCGGATGGACACGTCGACGTTGGCCAGCCGGGGTTCCACGGCCGCGGCGACCGCGCCCGGATCCATCGGCGGCAGCGGCGGCCCGAGCAGCGTCGCGGTCGGGTGACCGAGGCCGAAGGCCCAGCGCGGAAGCTCCCCGCGGTAGCCGAGGAAGCCGACCGCGACCAGGACCAGCGCGAGCAGAATCGCCGGCGCCCGCCAGGCACGACCCGGCCCGCTGCCGGCGCCGCCTGCGGCACCGTCGGGCGGCGGATCGCCGGTCGTCCGGTACCGGTCGTCGTATCGCCGATCGTCCATGGCCACTCCCGCCTCGTGCAGCCCGTCGGGCTCCGGCGATTGTGTTTCTATATGTAGCAGCACTGCGGGCCCGGTGCGCCCGTTCCCTGATACCTGTCTACCGCCCTGCCGTTTCCTGCTGGTCAACGGTCCGAGTCGGGAAAGTTCCAGCGCCGGGGAGTAATTCGGCTGTCGTGTCACCGATTTCCGTCAGTGGTTCGGCCCGCGACCCGCATCAGCGATTCGGGGGTCGCGACTCGCGTCGGTAGTCCGGGAGCCGCAACTCACGTCGGTAGTCCGGGAGCCGCAACTCGCGTCAGTAGTTCAGGGCCGCGACGGCGAACATCAGCAGGGCTCCCGCGATCGTGCACAGCAGCACCAGCCGCGACGGCCGACCGGCATGCGCCTCGGGCAGGATGTCCCCGGTCGCCAGGTACAGCAGGAAGCCCGCGAAATATCCCAGATACAGCCCGGCCAGGTCGGCCGGTATGTGAACGACCGTGCCGATCACCGCGCCGACCACGGGCGCGAGCGCATCGAGCCACAGCAGCACCAGTGCGCGGCGGTGCGCGTTGCCGTACAGGGTCGGGATGGTGAAGGCGTTGAAACCGTCGGCGAAGTCGTGGCAGATCACCGCGATCGCCACCGAGATCCCCAGTGCCGCACCGGTTTGGAAGCCGACGCCGATACTCAGGCCGTCGAGCATGCTGTGGAAGATCAGCCCGCACGCGGCGAGGACGCCGACGGACTGGAAATCGTGTGTGTGACTGCCGAATTCGCCCTCGTGGCCGACGTGGATGGCGGTGGCCTGCTCGATGATGTGAACGGTGAAGAACCCGACGACGGCCGCGACCAGCGCGCCGGGCACCCCGACGACGGTGTACGCCGATTCCGCGAGCGCGTCGGGCAGCAGATCGAAGGCGACCACGCCGAGCATGACGCCGGCGGCCAGGCCGAGCACGACACGCTTGCGTTCGCCGATGCGGACCGCCACCAGCCCGCCCAGCAGTGTCGACAACAGAGAGACCAGCGAAAGCAGAATCGCCACGACGTTCAGCATGTGCTATCGCGTGGCACACTCCAGGCAAATCGGATCGGCGAGTTCGGTGCCGCGGGCCACACCCGTTTGCGTAGCTAACAATGCGAGGGTAGGCATGGGTGCATGACGACCGCTGCCGCCTATGCCGTCTCGACTCCCGACGGACCGTTCGCCAAGACCACGATCGAGCGTCGCGAGCTGAGCCCGCACGACGTCCTGATCGACATCAAGTACGCCGGTATCTGTCATTCCGATATCCACACCGCTCGCGATGAGTGGCACGGGACGACCTACCCGTGCATCCCCGGACACGAGATCGCCGGCCTGGTCGCCGCGGTCGGGTCCGCAGTGACCAGGCACCGGGTCGGCGACCGCGTCGGCGTCGGCTGCATGGTCGACTCGTGCGGCGAGTGCGGGCCGTGCGTCGCGGGTGAGCAGCAGTACTGCACCCGCGGCGCCGTCATGACCTACAACACGACGGTGCCCGAGGAGTTCCAGCCGGGCGGCCACACCTTCGGCGGCTACTCGACGCAGGTCGTGGTGACCGAGAACTTCGCCGTGTCGATTCCGGAGGGGATCGGGCTCGATGTCGCCGCGCCGCTGCTGTGCGCGGGTGTCACCCTGTTCTCGCCGCTGCGGCACTGGAACGCCGGGCCCGGCAAGAAGGTCGCGATCATCGGCATGGGCGGGCTCGGGCATATCGGCGTCAAGATCGCCGCGGCGATGGGCGCGGAGGTGACGGTGCTCAGCCACTCGTTGAGCAAGCAGGACGACGGCCGCCGCTTCGGCGCGCACCACTACTACGCCACCAGCGACAAGCAAACATTCCGCGAACTGCGCGGCGAATTCGACCTCATCCTCAACACCGTCTCCGCCGACCTGCCGATGGATCGGTACATGAAGCTACTGAACCTGGACGGCACCCTGGTGATCCTCGGCCTGCCCGACAACCCGCTCGAGGTGAAGCCGTTCACGCTCGCCGGCTTCCGCCGCTCCCTGGCCGGTTCGATGATCGGCGGCATCCCGCAGACCCAGGAGATGCTCGACTTCTGCGCCGAGCACGGCATCGGCGCCGAGATCGAGGTCATCTCCGCCGACCGCATCGACGAGGCCTACGAACGAGTGGTGAACAGCGACGTCCGCTACCGCTTCGTCATCGACGCCTCCACCATGTAGATCGACGTGGGTACCGGCGACCATGACGGAACGGACGCGCCCCCTTTCGTCATACGGAATTTCGCCGAGACCGATGACCCCGGTGAGCACCGAGTGGTTCGAGGGCAGCTACAGCGGCCAGGGCCTGCGAGTGCGTCGAATTGACCTATCTCGATACCGACAACGTCGAAGTCCGCGATTCAAGGAACCCGGTGAACCGGCGCTCGAGCTTGAAATACTCTGCTACCCAGAGGAATCGCCTTTGCCGACGATGATCCGAGTATCCACGGGAGCCGTGACACCGACCGGCGAGGCCGCCACTGTCAACCGAAAACATGGCCGCGGCTGTCGAATCCGACCTCATCAGGTCGAATTACCCTGCATCGCAGATGAGTTCTCCGTGGACGCCGCCGGTGTGCCGAGCCGCAGTGGTCACCCATGGTCCGTGATTCGCCGAGCCCGGACCGGGCGTACGTTACTGTGACTTTGAACACAGACATGCCGATCTGCCCTACACGCGTCTGAGCACGGAATTTCCCGGTCGACGCGCCGATGTGGGCAGCTTGATTCAGATTGCGCTACCGGGCGCACAGCAAATTTGAGGCGCAACAGGATTCAAGGGCATTTTCGCGTGATCAACAGCCGTCCGGTCCGGGCATCGCCCGCAACACAGATAATAGCCAGCTATCGCCGAGACACGCAGCGTAGACGAACCCCCTGCGCGACAACGCAATCCATCTCCCCTAAGGTCTTTTCCGGTCGCCCATCCGGGGCAGACAAGTGGAGGGAATTCTAAGAATGAAGTTCGGGAAGATCACTGCTACCGTTTTCATGGCTATCGCCGCGACGGGGATCACAGCGGCAACCGCACACGGCGAGTCGGCAGCAGTCACGGAGCAGCCGGCGGCAGTGACGGCGGGGGACGCGACTTCTGGCGTCGACCGCGGCATCAATTACCAGACAGCGGTTTCCCCGGTCGACAAGACCGTCACGACCACCGTCGCGAACGGCAGGTTCGAGCTGGCTCCGAGCGGAACAGCGGTGGCGCTCAAGTCCGATACCGGCGAGACCATGGGTGAGGTGCCGCTGCAGTTCGATGTCGAGGGCGTTTCCATTGCGGCCGCGCAGCAGATCGGCGCCGACGGGCACACGTTGACGCTGACGCCCACCCCGACGGCCGAAGACATTGCCCAGCTGAAGGACATCAGCTCCTTCGACCGGCTCCTGGAGCAGATCAACAAGAACCAGCCGAACGTCACCATCGGTGCCGTTATCGGCGGAATCATCGGCGCCTTCGTGCCCTTCCTGTGGATCTTCACCATCCCCGCCGGTGTCGTCATCGGCGGAATCATCGGTGGATACTCCCAGGGGGGCCAGGAGTTCCTGGACGCCGTGCAGGCATTCGCCACCGGCCAGCCGTGATGCGGCGCGGGTAGCCGAAACGAAACACCCGCAAACCGAAACGAGGTGGGCGCAGACACCATTCACCGGGTCTGCGCCCATTCTTCTGCCCTATGTTCCGCAACCCTTTTCACGCGCCCACTGATTCCACACGTCCGACGGGACCAGCGCAGATCGGCAAGAACTATCCGGCGCAACGAGCTGCGGTATGCGTCGGGTCGAGGGCCGCCTGGACTATCTGGATGACGGTGGGTGAGCGGAGTAATCTGCCGTGGTCGAAAGTGTCGGCGGCGCAGACGTTCTGGACCCAGATATTGTTCACCAGCGCGCCCGGGCCGGCCTGGAGGAAAGTTGCCTCGGGGGGTGTGGATATCTCGTCGAAGCGGCTGGCTACCACCGTGTAACGCACGCCGGGTTCGGTGTCGCCGCCGGCGTTGAGGGTGTTCAGGAATTCGCTGCCGACGAGCTGCTGGGCGGCGGCGGGGCCGAGTACCCGAGCCACCATATCCGCGCTCGGCTCGGCCGCGCTGCCGGTGGGTAGCAGGTAGCCGAGATTGCTGGCGGTGGTGCCGTGGTTGGTGGCTCCGACGGTGATCAGCTGCCGCACCGTATTCCGTTCCGGGGCGGCCGGATCCACGCCGCCGCCGAAGCGCATGTACTGGCGCGCCACCAGTCCGCCCTGGGAATGCGCGACGATGTCGACCCGCTCGGAACGGGTCGCCGCGCGGACCCTCTCGATGAATTCGGCGAGTTCGCCGGACGAGGCCCGGATATCGCCGGTGCCGTAGACGCCCGGCTGACTGCCGTACAGGCTCGAGGTGTCGCGCCCGTAGTCGAGGGCGAAGACGCAATGACCCGCCGCCTTCAGCTTCGGCGCCAGCGCATCCCAGCTGTGCCGATTGCCCCAGGTGCCGTGCACGAGCACGACGGGTTCGGGATGTCCGGCCTCCGGTATGCATTGCCAATCATTAGCCTCCGGTGGGGAGGAGCTGCCGGCGGAGTGCGGTTCGGCAGCGGTCCCGGAATCCGCTGCTGCCGCACCCACCCCCATCACCGTGCACAAACCCATGACCAACAGCAGCACGGCCGGCGAACGCATCACTCATCCCTTCCACACCGAAGAGCAGTAACGGATCGATTGCCGATGCTAGGACGGTGAGAGCGGGAATTCGGGTAGGCGAGCGCCGAAACGCCGGAGGGGCGGAACGACGAACGGCGGCCCGGGTGCGAACACCCGGGCCGCCGTTCGTCGGATACTACTTGTGACGCTGCTCGCGCAGTGTCTTCTTGGCCGTCTGCTGCGCCTTGTCGACCTGCTTGGCGTACTTGCCCTTGGTCTGCTTGTCGACGGCGTCACCGACCTTGTCGATCACCGGCTCGAATTTGTCGGCGTGCTTGCCGGCAAGGTCGGCGATCTTCTTGAAGTTGAACATTCCCATGACCGCATCTCCTGTCGCGAAACTGGCTATTCCAGGCTAACCGGACGGGACGCCCGGCACCCCGGATCGTTACCGCGGGCCCTGCTCCGCCCGCCGCCGCACCCGTCGCGCGGCCGCGACCAGATTGCGCAGCGACGGTTCCAGCTGCCAGGAGTGCCGAGTCTTCAAGCCGCCGTCGGGATTCGCCCACAGCCGCTCCGGGGTGACCGCCTCGGCCGCCGCGGTGAGCGATTCGTCCAGCTCGTCGATGTCGGGGATGCGCGCCGAACGACTCTCGTACACACCCGGACCCACGCCGTGCGAGAGCCCGTGGCCCTCCCCCACGTCCTCCCGCAACGCCTTGAGCACCCATTCGATGGACCGGGTGGCGACGATCGCGGTGACGTCGGCATCCAGCTCCTCGATCGCCCGCACGATCTCGGCCCGGCCGGAATAGCCGATATGCGTGTGGATCTGGGTCTCCGGCCGAACGCCCGAGGTGGCCAGCCGGAACGCGTTCACCGCCCAGCGCAGGTATTCGGGACGCCCGCTGGGGCGCAGCGGCAGCAGCTCACGCACCGCCGGTTCGTCGACCTGAATGATCGGCACCCCGGCCTTCTCCAGATCCGCCAGCTCGTCGCGGATCGCCAGCGCCACCTGGTCGGCGGTCTCGTACAGCGGCTGGTCCTGCCGCACGAACGAGCGTGCCACCATCGTGACCGGGCCGGTGACAATGCCTTTCACCGGTTTGTCGGTCAGCGACTGGGCGTAGGTGATCCACTCCACCGACATCGGCTTCGGCCGCGCGACATCGCCGTACAGGACCGGCGGCCGCACGCACCGCGACCCGTACACCTGCACCCAGCCGAAATGCGTGGTGGCGAAGCCGTCCAGCAGTTCGGCGAAGTACTGGATCATGTCGTTGCGCTCGTGCTCGCCGTGCACCAGCACGTCCAGGCCGATGTCCTCCTGCAACCGGATGGTCGACTCGATCTCGGCCTCGATCCGCTTGCGGTATTCCTCGTAGGACAGCCGCCCCGCGCCGAGCTCGTAGCGGGCCTGACGGACCGCCGCGGTCTGCGGGAACGAGCCCAGCGTGGTGGCCGGCACCGTCGGCAGGTTCAGCGCGGCGCGCTGAGCTTCCCAGCGCACCTCGTACGGCTCGCGCTCGCGCATCTGCGGCGTCACGGCGTAAACCCGTTGCCGCACAGCGTGTTTCTGCTTGAAGTGCACCTCGCCGGGCCGCTTGCGCCAGTTGTCCGACGGCCCCTCGGTCAGCGCCTTCGCGAGCGAAACCACCTCGAGGACCTTCTGTTTCGCGAAGGCCAGGCGGTCGGCGACATTGCCGTCGATATCGTATTCGACGAGCACGTCGTAGGGCACGTGCAGCAGCGTCGTCCCGGTGGACACCACCAGATCCGGGCAGACCCGGGCCAGCTCCTCGAGGTACTGCAGCGTCACGTAGCGGTCGGCGCGCCACACGTTGGTGCCGCTGATCACGCCCGCGTACAGCCGCTTGCGCCGGATCCCGGGGATCTTCGCCAGCTCCTCCGGGCGCATCCGGAAGCTGGCCAGATCCAGCCCGATCGCCTCCACGGCCGTCCCGGCCAGGATCCGCACGGCCTCACCGAAATCGCCGTACTGGCCGGTGACCAGGATGCGCGGACGCAGCGGAGCGGTCGACAGGCGCTGGTAGGCCCGCTCGAACGCCGCCAGCTCGGCCGGCGTGCGCTCGCTGGTGAAGCACGGCTCGTCCAGCTGCACGCAGGTCGACCCGCGCTTGGCGAGGATCTCGAGCAGCTCCTCGTACACCGGAAGCAGCCGGTCCAGCAGGGCCAGCCTGTCGAACTCGGCCTCGCCGGGCACCTGCCCGGCCTTGGACAGCAACAGCAGCGACACCGGCCCGAGCACCACCGGCCGCTGCTCGATCCCGGCGGCCATGGCCCGGTCCCACTCGTCGAGCAGGGCCTCGGGATGCAGCGAGAACTCGGTGTCGGCATCCAGCTCCGGCTGGCGGTAGTGGTAGTTGGTGCCGAACAGGCGCACCAGCTCCAGCGGCGGCAGGTCCGGCCGGCCGCGCGCCATCAGGAAGTAGAAGTCCAAGGGGTGCAAGCCTTCTCGGTACCCCTCGAACCGCTTCGGCACCGCGCCGAACAGCAGCGCGTTGTCGAGGATGTGGTCGTAGAAGGAGAAGGTGTTGCCGGGCACCTGGGTGAGCCCGGCCGCGTGCAGCTCGGCGAACTGGGTCTCCTGGATCTCCCGGCCCACGGACAGCAACTCGTCGCGCGAGAGCGAACCGCGCCAGTACGACTCCAGCGCGCGTTTGAGCTCCCGGTGCGGTCCGATTCTCGGATAGCCGAGAATGCTCGATCCGAAACCCTCGGTGACGTTGACCATGAGCGGGACACTCCTTCTCCAGCCGCGGGTCCGACTCGGCCCTTTTCGCAGCTTATGCCCGGTGGCGGTAGCGGCCGTCGCGATTCCCGGCGGCGTGCTCGCGGCAAGCCCGTCGTTCCGGCGGGGGTTGCGTCAGCGGTTGTTGTTGTACTGGTAGAAGCCGGCGCCGGTCTTCTTGCCGAGCAGCCCGGCCTCGACCATGCGCATCAACAGCGGCGGCGCCGAGTACAGCGGCTCCTTGAACTCGTCGTACATGGAGTCGGCGATCGACTTCACGGTGTCCAGGCCGACCAGGTCGGTCAGCGCCAGCGGGCCCATCGGGTGCGCGCAGCCGAGCACCATCGCCTTGTCGACGTCGTCCTTGGTCGCGAAGCCCGATTCGACCATCCGGATCGCCGAGAGCAGATACGGCACCAGCAGCGCGTTCACCACGAAACCGGAGCGGTCGGCCGAGCGCACGACCTGCTTGCCCAGCACGTCGGCGGCGAAGTTCTCGGCGCGCTTGGACACCGCGTCGCTGGTCTTCAGCGTCGTCACCAGCTCCACCAGCGGCAGCACCGGCACCGGATTGAAGAAGTGCATGCCCACCACGCGATCGGGGTTGGCGGTGGCCATCGCGATCTTCATGATCGGGATCGAGGAGGTGTTCGAGGCGAGCACGGCGGCCGGATCGGTCACGACCTTGTCCAGCTCGGCGAAGATCGAGGTCTTCACCTCCTCGTTCTCCACGACGGCCTCGGCGACCAGCTGGCGGTCGGCGAAATCGCCCAGGTCCGAGGTGAAGCGCAGCCGCCACGCGGCCTGCTCACGCTCCCGCTCGGTGATCTTGCCGCTGGACACGCCGCGATCGAGCGAGCGCAGGATCCGGGCGCGGCCCGCGGCGGCCAGTTCCCGGGTCTGTTCGAACACGAGCACATCGACATGCGCCCGGGCGCACACCTCCGCGATTCCGGCGCCCATCTGTCCGGCGCCGATCACTCCGACGCGTTGAATCTTCTCGGTGCTCACGTCCCGCTCCTGCTGGTCGTTGTGGCTCGGTGGCTGTGGGAAACGTTAGGGGGAAAGCCCTTCCCACCGGGGCTGTTCGGTGGGAAGGGCGAGTGCGCGTCCGGGCGGACGCGAGGACGGGGAGGCCGGGGCCCAGGTGATGCGGACTGGGCCCCGACCACCCCGCCGCACCCGGGCGACGCCGGGTGCGGCGGAAGGGCGCAAGCACTGCGGGCGGGGAAACCCCACCGCTCAGTGGAACTGACCTTCTTCGGTCGAACCCTTCAGCGCGGTGGTCGAGCTGTCGGGATCGACGGTGGTGGCGATCGCGTCGAAGTAGCCGGCGCCCACCTCGCGCTGGTGCTTGGTGGCGGTGTAGCCGCGCTCCTCGGCCGCGAACTCGCGCTCCTGCAGGTCGACGTAGGCGGTCATGCCCTCGCGGGCGTAGCCGTAGGCCAGGTCGAACATCGAGTAGTTGAGCGCGTGGAAGCCGGCCAGGGTGATGAACTGGAACTTGAAGCCCATCGCGCCCAGCTCCTTCTGGAACTTCGCGATCGTGGCGTCGTCCAGGTGCTTGCGCCAGTTGAACGACGGCGAGCAGTTGTAGGCCAGCAGCTGGTCCGGGAACTCGCTCTTCACCGACTCGGCGAACTTGCGCGCCAGTTCCAGGTCGGGGGTGCCGGTCTCCATCCAGATCAGATCGGCGTACGGGGCGTAGGCCTTGGCCCGGGCGATGCAGGGCTCGATGCCGTTCTTGACCTGGTAGAAGCCCTCTGCGGTGCGGTCACCGGTGATGAACGGGCGGTCGCGCTCGTCCACGTCGGAGGTGATCAGGGTGGCGGCCTCGGCGTCGGTGCGGGCGATGACCACGGTGGGGGTGCCGGCCACGTCGGAGGCCAGGCGCGCGGAGTTCAGCGTGCGGATGTGCTGCTGGGTGGGGATGAGCACCTTGCCGCCCAGGTGGCCGCACTTCTTCTCCGAGGCCAGCTGGTCCTCCCAGTGGGTGCCGGCGGCGCCCGCGGTGATCATGGCCTTCTGCAGCTCGTAGACGTTCAGCGCGCCGCCGAAGCCGGCCTCGCCGTCGGCGACGATCGGCACCAGCCAGTTGTCGACGGAGGTGTCGCCCTCGACGCGGGAGATCTCGTCGGCGCGCAGCAGCGCGTTGTTGATGCGGCGCACCACGGCCGGCACCGAGTTGGCCGGGTAGAGGCTCTGGTCGGGGTAGGTGTGGCCGGACAGGTTCGCGTCACCGGCGACCTGCCAGCCCGACAGGTAGATGGCCTTGAGGCCGGCGCGCACCTGCTGCACGGCCATGTTGCCGGTCAGCGCGCCCAGCGCGTTGATGTACTCGCCGCCGTTGACACCCTCCCAGAGGATTTCCGCGCCACGGCGGGCGAGCGTGTTCTCCTCGACAACGGTGCCTTGCAGCTTGGCCACCTGCTCCGCGGTGTAGTTCCGGGAGACGCCTTTCCAGCGCGGGTTGGTGTCCCAGTCCTGCTGGATTTCCGCAGCGGTCTTCGGGGTGCCGACAGTCGACATCTCTGACTCCACTTCTTCGTTCGGTCGTGCCCCATGTCCGGAATCCGTCGCGATGTCCGAACTCTGCTGGAGCGGCAATTTGCAGGCTTGCTAGGCCCATCGGGTGTACATCCACACGATGGCACACCGAAAAAGTGCCGTCTACCTGTTGTTATTGTGAATCCGTGCTAGGCGTCGCGGACCATTTGCTAATCCTGCGAAATTTGCCCAGCAATTGCATGCCTCAACTCTACTCCCGAGTAGGTCTGACATGCGGTTTTACGTAACGGGCGTACTGTTTTCGGTGATCTCCCCCACCGCCCGATCTCGCCGCCCGGCTTTCCCGGCTGTGAGGACGTTCACAAGGTGGGTCGGATGCCGCCGGTGTGGGCCCGGCCACTTTCCGTGCCGAGACGGCTGGGCGCACGTCCAACTGCGAGACTGTTTCCCACACCGTCGGCGGGGCCCGGTCCTCGGAAGGGAACACGATGCGAAAACTGTGCGTTGCCGCGCTCACCGCGCTGCTGGCCGCGGCGGGGATGTCGAGCCTGGCCACCGGTGCCGCGGCGGATGCCGGCGCCGTCGAGTCGGTGCAGCCGCTGCCGGCGCGGGCCACGCTGCCGGGCTCGGTGCATTCCGAACGCCTGCTGTACGAGAGCAGCACGGTCGGCGACGAACCGGCCGTCGCCGGTGCCGCCGTGTACTTCCCGCCCGGATCGCCGCCGCCCGGCGGATGGCCGGTCGTGGCCTGGGCGCACGGCACCATCGGTCTCGGCGACTCGTGCGCCTACAGCGTGAACGGGCCCAGCGCCGTCGATCGCGACTGGGCCTACCTGGGGACCTGGCTGCGCCAGGGCTACGCCGTCGTCGCCGCCGACTACGCCGGTCTGGGCACGCCCGGTGAGCACCCGTACCTGAACGGCCGGGTCGAGGCGCACAACGTGGTCGACGCGGTGCGGGCGGCGTCGCGGCAGTACTCGTCGATATCGAACAAGTGGGTCGTGGTCGGCCAGTCCCAGGGCGGCGGCGCCGCGGTCGCCACCGCGCGCTACGCCACCGAATTCGGCGGGCCGGAACTCGACTACCGCGGTGCGGTGGGTACCGGTGTCCCGGCCTACATCGAGGACGTCATCCCCGCGCTGGGGCCGGGTGTGCCGCCGGTGGCCATCGGCGCGCACGGCAACGCGTACCTCCTGTATCTGCTCAACGGACTGCGTACCTCGCATCCAGAGCTGAACATCGAGTCGTTCCTCGACGACTCCGGCCGGATGTGGCTGGAACGGGCCCGCACCGAATGCCTGGGGCCGCTCAGCGACGAGCTGGCGGCCCAGCACGTGGTGATCGGCGACCTGTTCGCCCGCCCGCTGGCGCAGATCCCGAACCTGCACGGGCTGCTCGCCGACACCATCGGCCTGCCCGAAACCGGCTACGACCGGCCGCTGTTCCTCGGGCAGGGGCTGCGCGACACCGATGTGCTCACGCCGCAGACGCTGCGGTTCGCGGGGGTGCTGGCGGCCAACCGGCAGCCGGTGACGCTGAAGACCTACCCGACCGACCACGACGACACGGTGAACACATCGCTGCCGGATTCGATCCCGTTCGTGCGCAACCTGTTCGGATGAGCCCGGGCCGCGGGGCCCGCCCGGTTCAGGGGCGGGCCCCGATGCTCGGCACGGCGCCGCAGAACGGTTCGCACGCGCGACGCCCGGGGACGTCGGCCGGCGCCGGGTAGTGGTCGGTCGTCTCCGTAGGCGCCGAATCGTCCTCGGCGACGGTCACGACGATCATCACCCCGACCGCGAAGGCCACGACGGCGAGGAAGATCCCGATCGCCCGGACGAACGACCCGGGCGGCAGGAAGAGGGCGAGGAGGCCGAGGTAGATCATCGCCGGTCGCCCGTCGCGCAGGGCGACTGCGCGCGCGGCTCCGGCGAATCGCCGCCGCCCGACCCGGCGCCGTCCGGGCCGTACTCGGGGGCCGCGAACGCCCGCAGCGCCAGCAGGGTCAGCGCCTCGGTGAGGCTCAGGCCCAGATCCGCCGCGTACGCCGAGGCCATGTCGACGTCCCAGTCGTCCCCCGTGCCCAGTGGCTCGAGCACCATCAATTCGGCCAGCAGGACGCCGGCCAAGGCCTGCGACCGGGTGATCCGATGGTCCGCCGGAAGATACGACAGCACCCACCGGCCCCGGTCCGGTCCCGGAAGATCGATGCGAAATGCGACCTCGAGGGCCACATCGCTAGTGATCAACCAGTCCGTGGCGACAATTCCCATGTGCGCGTTCCTTTCTCCCGTCGGCCGACACTGCTCGAGCCGATGACGTCAATGCTGACGACGCGGGAGCGCACCGTCGATCACACCGGAGCGGGCATTTACTTCACATCGGCACAATCACTTGACCTCGGATAACGTGCGCTGATACGAAGGACACATCACACGTCAGCTGCCCGGTTCGAGGCGCCGAATCCGCCTCCGCGCGCACGGATCCGGTTCCGTCCGCACCGCCGGGCACCTCCGGGGGGAGGTACCAGGTGCCCCGTGCTCGTTCCGACCGTCCGCGTAAACCCCGCCGGCCGCGGGAGGTCGAGGCCATCTACGACCGATTCCGGGAGCTCGGCCTCGGCGATCGGGAAATGCGTGAGCCGTTCGTCGCGGAATTGCGGCAACACGGATACCGCGCCCGGGCCGCGTGGCGCTACGCCAACAATTACTCCCAGGAGAACGTCTGCGACCGGTTCAACGACCTGTCCGGCAGCGACACGATGAAGCCGAGCCGCATCTCCGAGTACGAGACCTGGCCGGGCGAGGCGAACGGTCAGCGGCCGAAGGGCGTGCGGCCGACCGCCGAGGTGCTCAAGAAGCTGGCCACCCTCTACGGCACCACCTGGGATCGGCTGGTCGATCTCGCCGATCTGGACCATATGACCGCGGCCGAACGCGGCGAGTACTGCGCGGCCCTGCTGTCGCGCGGCGCCGACCCGGGCGCCGTGCTGGTCGGCGACCTGCCGCCCGAGGCGCCCGCCTTCACCGGCCGCGACGAAGCGAAATCCGAACTGCACAACCGTGTTTCGGCGCATATCGAGGGCACCGGCGCGGCGGTGCACGTGATCGACGGCCCGCCCGGCGTGGGGAAGACGACGCTCGCCCGGTACGCGGTGAGCGCGTTCTACAACCTCTACCCGGACGGCACGATCTGGCTCGATCTGATCGGGTACACCCCCGGCCGCGACCCCGCCGAGCCCGCCGACCTGCTGGAATGGCTGTTGTTGCAGATCGACGTGCCACCGACCGCGATCGCGGCGGATTCGGGCCGCCGGGCCCAGCAGTGGCGCAAGGCCATGGCCGCGCGGCGGATGTTCCTCGTCTTCGACAACGCCGCCGACAGCGCCCGGGTCAAGGATCTGCTGCCGCAGGCGCCGGGCTGCTTCGTGCTGATCACCAGCCGCAAACGGCTCACCGGACTGTACGACCGCGGTCCGGTGCAGCCCTATCACCTGGACGGCATGTCGCTCGACGAGGCGGAGCAGCTACTGGTCAAGCTGGCCAATCTGAGCGCGGGCTACGATCGCGCCGCGGTCCGCCAGATCTCCGAGACCTCCGGTGGACTTCCGTTGGCGCTCAAGCTGATTGCCGGGCAGATTGCCCATCACGGCACCAATATGCTGGCCGACAGCGCCGCCGATTTCGCCAGCATGGCCGCCGAGATCCGCGGCACCCCGGTGGGTTCGGAGCGGGCCGAGTCCGCCGCGGAACACATTCTGGAGCGCTTCGCGGCCGAGGACGAGTCGGTCCGGGCCGCGTTCGAGCTGTCGTACAAGCGGTTGCGGGAACCCACGCTCCAGCACGCGGTCCGGCTGCTCGGCTGGTTCCCGGGCACCGAGATCACCGCGCAGACCTATGCGTGGCTGGCCGACATGTCCGAGGCCTCGGCAAAGCTGTTGATACTCAAGCTTTGTGAGGCCGGATTCCTCGACCCGCTGCCCGATCCCGGCGAGGAGGCCGGACCCGGCCCCGGCGGCCCGCGCTACCGCATGCACGACATGCTGCGGCTGGGCGCTCAGCTACAGGCCGAGCGGGAGGGCTCGGTCACCGAGCGCGCGGCACTCGTCGATCGCCTGATCGGCCACAGCCTCACCATCGCGCGCACCGTCAACGCGATCCGGCCCTTCCACACGGTCGGGGTGCGCCCGACGCCGAATCCGCCGGAGGAGGCGGCCCGGGCCCGCGCGTGGCTGACCGCGGAACAGGAACTGCTGCTCGGATGCCTCGAAATCACTCGTCCCACAGTGGAAGCCGCCGAACTGTCGCGGTTGATGGCGGCGCATCTGTGCGGGCTGGGCTTCTGGGAGGTCGCCGAGCGGCTGTACGGGCGGGCACTGGCGATCGCCCGGACGATCGGCGACCGGCCGGGACAGGCATGGGCGATGCTGGGGCAGGGCCGGATGGCCCGGATGCGCGGGGCGCACGTGCAGGCCGGCGAGGCGTTCCTGGCTGTCCACGACATCGCCGACGACCTCGGCGATCTGCGCTGCGTGGCCGAGGTGGAATGCGAGCGCGGCCATTCCGCCTGGATCACCGGCGAGCACGCCGATGCCCGGCACTACTTCAACGAGGCGCTGCGCATCGCCTGCGAAATCGGTTACCGGCCAACGCAATGCGACGCGCTCGACGGACTCGGCCGGGCCGGGCGGATGGCGTGTGACTACAAGGCCGCCGAGCGCTGGTCGCAGGAGGCGCTGTCGATCGCCACCGAACTCGCCGACCCCGAGCGGGTGGGCACGGCGCACTGGGGATACGCCGAGGCCGCGCGGCTGCGCGGCGACTGCGACATCGCGCGGCAGCACTACGTGTACGCCCTGCACATCGCCCGCGGCATCAATCACGTGAAGTTGGAGGGCGACGCGCTGCGGGGGCTGGGCCATATCGAGCGCCTGGCAGGCAACCGCGAGACGGCGCAGCGCCATCTGGCCGGTGCCCTGGACATGGCCCGCCGCATCCAGGATCAATACGGCGAGAACTGGGCGCTGTGGGAGCTGGGCAACCTGGCCCTGCTGGCGGGCAGGATAGACCTGGCGCGCAACAACTTCGAGTACGCGCTCCAGCTGGCCAGGGAGATCCGGGATCCGATCGGGAAGGTCGATGCGCTGCGCGGGCTCGCGCATGTCGAGCGCCTGCGGGCGGCCGGCGATCCGGCGCGCTACCAGCAGGCCGTCGACTACTACCGGGACTCGATCGAATGCGCCCAGCAGATCGGCGACCGGCGCGGCCGCGCGGACGCCCTGCGCGGTCTGGGCCTGCTGGCCGGACAGCACGGCCGGGCCGACGAGGAGCAGGGCTATCTGTCGGCGGCCACCGAACTCTACGAACGCATCGGGGTCGAGCCGCCGTCGACGTGAGCGACGGCCGAGCCGTCTCCGGTCCGGCCGCACTCACCCCGGCCCGGCCGGGTCCCGGCGTCCGGCGAGCGCCGGCCGGGCACCGCGAGCCCGGCCGCGCTCGAGCCGTCGGCCGTGGCCGCCACCGGGCCTCTCTCGGACGGCGAAGACCAGCGCAGACGGTTAGGCTCGACGTGGGCGGTCTTCGGGCGCGGCGCACCGGACCGCAGGCCGAAAGGACACGGCATGGACGACGGACCCTGGGCCGGAATCGTGCTCGCCGCCGGCGCCGGTACCCGGTACGGGCGGCCGAAGGCGCTCGCCGAGGGCGGTGCCTGGCTCCGCGGTGCGGTCGGGGCGCTGCGCGACGGCGGCTGCGATCGAGTGTTCGTGGTGCTCGGCGCGACCGGTCCGGCCACGCGCGCGGCGGACGGCCGGTGGCTGCTGTGCGAATCGCCGGAGATCGCGATACCGCAAGGGGCGCAACCGGTCTGGGCGGCCGACTGGGCCGTGGGATTGGCGGCATCGCTGCGCGCCGGGCTGGGCGCGGCCGCGCGGGCGGCGGCCGGGTTCGCGGTCGTGATGCCGGTCGACACCCCCGACGTGGGCGCCGACGTCGTCACCCGGGTGCTCGCGGCGGCGGGTACCGCACCGAGCGGTCTGGCTCGCGCCGTATTCCACAACAGGCCGGGGCACCCCGTTGTGATAGCTCACAGACACTGGGCGGCCGTACTGGAGTCGGCGCGAGGAAATTTCGGAGCTCGCACATTTCTGGACGCCAGACCGGATATCGTGGCCGTCACGTGCGACGATCTGGCGACGGGCCGCGATCACGACTACCCGCCCACCCTCGCACCGTGACCGGGAGTTTGTGATGCGCGACATCGTCGATGACCTATCAAGGGTGTGGCACAGCGGCCGGACGGGCGCCCTGGCAACCTTGGTCCGCACCTTCGGCCCGTCACCGCTTCCGGTCGGATCGATGATGTTGCTGGATCCCGACGGCGGCGTGCGCGGATCGGTCTCCGACGGGTGCTACGAATCCGCGGTCTACGAGGCGGCCGCCCATGCCGCCCGCACCGGCCACCGCGAATTACACCGATTCGACGCGAACTCCGCAACGGCGGTGGGCGCCGACCGCGGCACCATCGACGTATTCGTGGAGCCGTTCTCCCGCACCAGCTTTCCCGAGTTCTCCGCGGTGGCCAAGGCAATGGCCGACCATCACCCTGTTACCGTCTTCACGGTGGTGTGGCACAGGGATCCCGAGGTGATCGGGCAGCATCTGGTGACCGAACGGCGGCACAACATCGAACTGGTCTCGCTGCCGGAGTCGGACGTGTTCGTCTCCTCGTACGCCCCGCCGCCGCGGCTGATCGTGTTCGGGGCCAACCCCTTCGCCGCGGCGCTGGCCGTCCAGGGGCGGCTGCTCGGCTACCGGGTGACGGTGTGCGATGCCCGGGAGACCTTCGCCTCGCCGCAGTCGTTCCCCGGTGCGGAGGTGGTGGCCGACTGGCCGCACCGCTATCTCAACGCCGAGGCCGCCGCGGGCCACATCGACGCCGGCACGGCGATCGTCGCGGCCTCGCAGGATCCCAAGTTCGAGATTCCGCTGCTGACGGTGGCGCTGCGGCTGCCCGAGCTGGCGTACCTCGGCGCGCTCGGCTCGCGCGCCGCGCACTACCACCGGATGGAGGCGCTGCAGGCCGGTGGTTTCGACGCCGGGACGCTGTCGCGCCTGCACTCACCCGCCGGCTTCGACATCGGCGCCCACACCCCGATGGAGACCGCCGTCGCGGTGATCGCCGAGCTGGTCGCCACCCGCTCGGCGCGGCGGCAGCCGGACCTGCGCACCGCGGTGCCGGCGTCCTGATCCCCGGCTACTTCAGACCGGGCTGTTCGGCGTACAGCTCGCGCAGGACGGACAGGTCGAAGAGCTGATCGGCCTCGATGGCGATCTTCGCCTTGCCGAGCGCCTCGATATTGCGGGCGATCAGCTCGTCGGTCATCGTGAACAGGCCGCCGGCCTCGGTGTCGGCCGAGACCACCAGGTCGTTCTGGGCCGTCGCCTCCTTCGTCTGTTCACCGAGTTCCAGGCGCTGGTCCTTGCCGTACACCTCGACCGCCAGCCGGGCGCTCTCGGCCGGATCGGCGACGGCGTCCTTCCAGCCCTTGATCTCGGCGGCCAGGAACGCCTTCAGCTTGTCGCGCTCGGAGTCGATGGTCTGCTGCCGCACCGTCAGCGTCTCCGCGGTGAGCGGCAGGCCGAAGTCGGCGAACAGGAAGTGCGCGGTCGGGAATCCCTTGGCCGCCAGCGTGATCGGCTCGTTGGTCACGTAGCTCACCCACCCGTCGACCTCACCACTGGCCAGCGGGGTGGGGTCGTACTGCGCGGGCACGATCTGCACGTCGCCCGGCGCCATGCCGTTGGCGGCCAGCAATGCGGCGAAGATCAGCTGGTTGGTGTCCTGCACACCGATCTTGCGGCCCTTCATATCTCCCGGGGTCTTCAGTGGCTTCCCCGCCGAACTCACGATGCAGAACGGATTCTTCTGATACGTCGCGCCCACGATCTTGGCGGGCAGGCCCTCGAGCACGGCGGGCGCGGTGGTCTGCGGCGCCGACATGCCCAGCCAGATCTTGCCCGTATCGAGCCCGGCCTCCACCGACGTGCTGGCGGCCCCGCCCGCGACCAGGTCCACCCCGCCGAATCCGGCGTCCCGGAAATAGCCGCGGCTGTCGGCGAAATACTCGCCCGCGAATTCGATGTTCTTCAGCCAGGACAGCTGGATGGCGACCTTGCCGTAGCGGGATCCGTCCTGAGTGGTGCCGTTGCTGTTGCTCGCGCCGGAGTCGCCGCCGCAGGCCGCGAGAAAACCCGCGCCGCCGACCGCGAATCCGGCGAGCGCCGAGGTGCGCAGGAAGGACCGGCGGTCCAGGGAGGGAATCTTCCGGGCCGGCGAGGGGCCTGTCACACGAGTCATGCCGGAAATCTAAGGCGTCTCGATTTCCGCCACTTTGCTTTCGGTCATTCTCGTGTGTGCGCTGTGTTAATTGCCGACACGATCCGCGTTCAGCCCCTCCCGGCCTCCGGCCCGAACCGGGCCAGCACCACATTCTCGAGCACGCCGACGATCGCGTACAACAGCACCGAAACCAGCGTCACCAGCACGATGGACGCCCACAGCTTGCTGTACTGGAAGGTCGGGATCGCGCGGATCAGGCCGGCGCCCAGACCCGTTCCGCTGCCCAGCCATTCGCCCAGCAGCGCGCCGATCAGCGCGCCGGGCACCGAGATCCGCGCGGCGGCGAACACCGACGGCAGCGCGGCCGGCACCGCCACCAGACGCAGCCGGGTCCAGCGCGAACCGCCATAGGCGGCAACGAGTTCCATGGCCTGGCGAGAGGCCGACCGGAGCCCGGTCATGATCATCACCAGCGCCGGGAAGAACACCACGATCGCCGCCAGCACCGCGACCCCGGCCTGTCCGCGGCCGAACACCAGCACCACGATCGGGGTCAGCGCCACCAGCGGCACCGACCGCAGCAGCAGGGCCACCGGCATGAACGACCGCTCCACGGCGGGCAGCGTGACGAACAGCGCCGCCGCCACCAGCGCGCCGATCATTCCGGCCCCGAACCCGATGGCCGCGTCCCGCAGGGTGATCCCCAGATCGGCGAGAATCGCCTGCCGCGCGGTGTCCGCGGAGCTGCCGGTGACCAGATACTCCCAGACGTCCCCCGGCGTCTTGCCGACACGAGGACCGACCTGGGGGAACGCCTCCAGAAAGGCGTACCAGATCACCAGCATCAGAATCAGCGAAATGAGCAGGGGGAAAAGGAATTTCCCGATCCGGCGCACTGCGATCACGAGACCACCTCCGTATCTTGCGGGACACCCGCACCCGGTCGGCCCGATGACGGTACTTCGCGATTGTCCATCATCGTGCCTCCGAGGAAACTCCCGTCCAGGGCCTGACAACCCGCGCCACCAGCGCCACCACCGCGTACCCGAGCCCGGCCAGCGCGGCCGCCGCCAGGGCCATGCCCCAGGTCCGGGGCACGTTGTAGGAGGTCTGCGCGGCGGTGAGGGCGACGCCGATACCGCTGTCGACGCCGCCCAGATATTCGCCGATGATGGCGCCCAGCACGGCCGAGGGCGCGGCGATCTTCAACGCGGCCAGCATATTCGGCAGCGCGGCGACCACCTGGACGCGGCGCAGCTGCTGCCAGCGCCCGCCGCCGTAGGCCCGGATCAGATCGAGGCTGGTGCGGTCGGCCGAACGCAGGCCCGCCACCGTGCCCACCATGGTGGTGAAGAAGCAGTACATCGCGGCCAGGAAGACCGTCGGGGTGCGGCCGCCGAATACCACCAGGATGATCGGCCCGAGCGCGAGCAGCGGCGT
Source organism: Nocardia sp. BMG51109 (assembly GCF_000526215.1). Lineage (NCBI taxonomy): Bacteria > Bacillati > Actinomycetota > Actinomycetes > Mycobacteriales > Nocardiaceae > Nocardia > Nocardia sp. BMG51109. The sequence continues at coordinate 2,843,918 of NZ_JAFQ01000004.1, read as the reverse complement.
GCAGTAGCTGAGGATCGCCAGCTGGGTGGCCAGCGATTCGATCGGCGGTACCAGCAGCACCAGCAGGGCGAGCGCGATCGCCAGCGCATTACCCCACAGGAACCCTTGCAGCGCACCGAATGCCGTGATCCGGAAGTTCGGGCCGTACAGTGCCCACCCGTCGGTGTACATGGTGCGCAGGACGGTCCACGGACCGGGAATCGTGCCGCCGGCGACATCCAGCGCGGCGAGCAGCCACCACAGCCCGACGAGCGCCACCGGACCGAGCACGCCGCCCGCTCGGCTCATTCCGCACCGCCCGTGATCCCCAGCGCCACTTCGGCTTCCGCCTCGATACCGCCCCGGCCCGTACGGCCGAACAGCAGCTCCGACAGATAGTCGTGCAACCGGTGGAACTCCGGCGAGCGCATCATCTCGGGGGTGCGCGGGCGCGGCAGATCGATCGGCACCATCTCCACCACCCGGCCCGGCCGCGGGCTCAGCACGGCCACCATGTCGGAGAGGAACACCGCCTCGGCGATGCCGTGCGTGACCATCAGTGTGGTGGCGGGCTTCTCGGTCCAGATGCGCAGCAGTTCCAGGTTCAGCCGCTGCCGGGTCATATCGTCGAGGGCGCCGAACGGCTCGTCGAGCAGCAGCACCGTCGGCTGCACCACCAGCGCCCGGGCGATCGAAACCCGTTGCCGCATACCGCCGGACAGCTGCGCCGGCTTCGCCTTCTCGAAGCCCTCCAGGCCGACCAGCGCGACCAGGTCGGCGATCTGTTCCGGCGCCACCGGCAGCCCGGCCACCTGGAGCGGCAGCTTGATGTTGGATTCCACGGTGCGCCAGGGCAACAGCGCCGAATCCTGGAAGGCGATGCCGAATCCGTGGCCGCGGCGCAGTTCCGCCGGGCTCGCGCCGTCGATCCGGGCGGTGCCCGCGGTGGGCTCCTCCAGTCCGGCCAGGATCCGCAGCACCGTCGACTTCCCGCATCCGGACGGGCCCAGTAGCGACAGGAACGCGCCCTGCTCGGTATGCAGATCCACCGACTCCAGCGCCCGCACCGTGCGCCGCCCCACCCGGAACGTCTTGCTCAGACCGCTGACGTGAATGCCGGTGCCCGCGGCCGGTGTGCTACTCATGTCGTCACACTAGGAGGAACCGGTTGCACGGATATTGCGAATCGGCGCTTCAGGTTAGCGATTCGTAACGGGCGGGGTTCGGCCCGCTCACGCGCCGCCGGGTTCGAACCAGTCGCGCGCCGCCCGGCGGAACAGCAGCACGATCACGATCACCGAACCGACCGGCCCGAGCCACCCCGGCGGACGGCCGATCGCGATCGACGGAACGGTCCACAGCATGGCCAGACCGGCCAGCAGAATCGCCCCCACCCGGATGCCGGCGCCCACCGCACCGAAACCCAGCGCCGTCAGGCCCAGCAACCAGGTGGGGATGAACGACAGCGAGGTGATCAGCGCCGCCCGCCCACCGGACAGCCAGCCCGCCGCACCCGTGCAGACCAGACCGATCAGGGCCATGCCCAGCGCCACGACCTGCGCCGTCCGGACCGATCCGGGCATCGTCCAGTCCGCCTCGGCGGCGTCCGCGTCGGCGGTCCGCACGGCCTCGGCGACTGCCGCATCGACATCCACGCCGTCGACTTCCCTGCCGTCGGCACCTCTGCCGTCGACACCCCTGCCGTCGGACTCCGCGCCGTCGAACTCTGCGCTGTGGAACTCTGCGCCGTCGACCTTCGCGCTGTCGGCCGCCGCGTCCTCCGTCTCCGCGCCTCCGGTTTCGGACATCGGTCCTCCCATCTCGCGCTGGATGGCCGACAAGACTGTACCGCTCGGTTCGTTCCGGCTCGAGGCAACGCGCGGGCAACCGCGCAGTCGATCCGTCACCGAGACGGGGCTCCACACCGGCAGAATTCACCAAAAAGCCCTATTGACGTGGGATAATTCCAGATACGCACCGGTCGGCCCCGAGACCGGTGCGGGCGTGGCGAGGAGAGGCTGGAGCGGTTATGGCCATCGGCACCTTCCTCTACGTCGATGCGGACGGCACCCGGCGGGCGATCACCGATCCCCTCGACGCGATCGCCTACACCGTGCACGTGTGGATCGATGCCGAGGTCGTCAACGACACCGACACCACCGCGTGGCTGCACGAGAGCGAGGACGGCGACGGCCGCTCGCGACCGCTGCCGCCCGGCGATCGCGCCCGGCCGGACTACGTGGCGAGTGTGGTCTTCTCCTGAGGCCGGGCGGCGCTTACTCGAGGATGCGCAGCAACCGCTCCGCCTCGTCGCGCACCGCGGCGCGGCCGGGGCCCAGATACTTCCGCGGGTCCGACAGCTCCGGATCGGCGGCGAGCGCGTCCCGGACCGCCTGTGCCATCAGGATATTCAGCCGGGTGGCGATATTGATCTTCGTCATGCCGTGCCGGACGGCCGACCGCAGGCCCGCGTCCGGCACGCCGGAGGAACCGTGCAGCACCAGCGGGACCGGGACCTTCGCCGCGAGCCGGGCGATCAGGTCGTCGTCGAGCCGGGCGGAGCGGGCGTGCATCGCGTGCGACGAGCCCACCGCGACGGCCAGCGCGTCCACGCCCGTGGCGGCGGCGAAGGCGACGGCCTCGTCCGGATCGGTGCGGACGTCCGGGGCGTGCGGGCCGCCCTTGCCGCCGACCTCGCCGAGTTCGGCCTCCACGAAGACGCCGCGCTCCCGGCACCAGCGGGCGATCTCCGCGGTGCTGTCCACGTTTTCGGCGTAGTCCAGGACGGAGCCGTCGTACATCACCGAGCCGATTCCGAGTTCGACCGCCTCCCTGATCAATTCGTGCGAGGTGGCGTGGTCGAGGTGGACGGTCAGCGCGGCCGGGGCAGCGGCGGCCAGCGCCAGACAGGCGCGGGCGAGCGGGCGCAGGCCGCCGTGGTAGCGCACGGTGTTCTCGGAGATCTGCAGGACCACCGGACGTTTCGCGGCGGCGGCCGCAGCGGCGATCGCCTCCGCGTGCTCCAAGGTGATCACGTTGAAGGCGGCCAGCCCGCCGGGCCGGGCGGCGGCGATCAGATCCGGCACGGGCACGACGGTCACGAGGCGTTCTCCCGGGCGCCGGACAGCTCGGTGATCACGACCTCCGGCGCCAGCCGGTCGCGCAGCGACCGATCGATCTCGCCGGCCACCGGAATGACCACGGCCGCGGCGGAGGTCGCCACGGCGTCGGCGAGCAGCGCCGGCCAGTCCGGTTCGCCTCCGGCGGCGAGCGCCGCGATCACCGCGGCGGTCGCGGCATCGCCTGCGCCCGTGGGGTTTCCGGCGACCGGCTCGGGTAGTCGCGCCAACCAGGCACCGGCGGCCGTGACCGCGACCATCCCCTCGGCGCCGCGGGTCGCGATCACCGCGCGCACGCCGCGCTCCAGCAGCGGCCGCACCGCCGACACCACCTCCGCCGGCGTCCCCGCCGCGACACCAGTGAGCTGCTCCAGTTCCTCGCGATTGGGCATCAGCACCACGCCCGGCACCTCGGCCGCCGTTTGCAGCGCCCGGCCCTCCACATCGCAGATCGTCGGGACCCCGACCGCCAGGGCGGCGCGGGCCAGCCGGGCCGGCACCGACCGGTCGACACCTCCGGGCAGCGAGCCGGCCACCACCATGCCGCCGGTGTCCGGCAGCAGCCCCGACACCCGGACCAGCAGCTGGTCGACGGCGTACGGATCGCCCACCCGTGCACCCGGTTCCCACAGCCCGGTCGCGGTGCCGTCGCCGGACTCGCTGATCACCACCGTGCGGCGCACCCAGGCCAGCGCGTGCACGAAATCCACCGGAAGCTCCAGCTCGGCGGCGGCCGCGAAGACGTGATCGGCGAAACCCGTTGCGCGGGAGTATTTTCCGATCTGATTGAGGACGCGGGTCACGTTGATGCCCTTACCGCCGATGCGCTGCTCGACCGACAGCACCCGATGTTCCCGGCCTCGCTCGAACTGCTCCACGCGGTAGGTCATGTCGTAGGCGGGATTCATGGTCACGGTGAGGATCACGTCAACCACTGTCCACGTCGCAGGACGCGTTGCAAACCCAGGTCCGCATCGAGCACGAGGGCGTCGGCGAGCAGGCCGGGCCGCAGATCGCCGACGGCGTCCAGCCGCACCGCCGCCGCCGGTGCCGCGGTGGCCGCGCGCACCGCCTCCGCCAGGGGTACCCCGCATTCGCGCACCGCCCAGCGCAGGCACCGCAGCAGGGTGGCGGTGCCGCCGGCGATCGAGCCGTTCGCCACCCGCGCCGTTCCGCCGCTGACCCGGACCGGCTGCGGGCCCAGCCGGTAGTCGCCGTCCGGCAGGCCCGCGGCCTGCATGGCGTCGGTGATCAGCGCGACCCGGCCGGGCGCGGTGGCGAAGACGAGCGCGCCGAAGCCGGGGGCGACATGCACGCCGTCGCCGATCAGCTCCGTGATCACCTGCCGTTCCGCGGCGGCCAGCAGACCGGCCGCGACCGGTCCGGGCGCGCGATGGTGCAGCGGCGGCATGCCGTTGGCCAGGTGCGTCACCAGCGTGCCGAAACCGCTGGGCGCCAGCGCCGCCCGGAACTCCTCGTACCCGGCGTCGCTGTGGCCCAGCGCGACCACTACGCCGTGGTCGGCGAGCGTCTTCGCGGCGGCGGCGTAACCCTGACGTTCGGGAGCGAGGGTCATGACGCGCAGCCGACCGTCGGCCGCCGTCAGCAGCCGGTCGAGCAGCGCCGGATCGGGATCGGTCAGGTATCGCGGATCCTGTGCGCCACACCGCATCTCGGACAGGAACGGGCCCTCGACGTGAATACCGGCGATGCTCCCGTCCTTCGCCAGAACGCTCAGCGTGGCCGTCTGCGCCACCATGTCGTCCGGTGCGCCGGTGACGATGCCCGCGACCACGCTGGTGGAGCCCTGCCGCTGGTGGAATTCCGCCGCGGCCCTGGCCTCCTCGGTGTCGGTGGTATCGAACCGGTGCCCGAAGCCGCCGTGATTATGGATGTCCACCAGCCCGGGGACGATCGTGCCGAGATACTCCGGCGGCGTGGATTCCGGGTGCGCCGCACGCCATTCCGCCGACGACGAGACGGCGGCGATCCGGTCACCGCGGACGGAGACGACACCGTCGTCGAGCGACTGCGACGCGGAGACGATCCGTCCGCGCAGGTGCAGTTCCGCGCCGCCGCTCATCGCACCGCCCCGATCGCCCGCGCGCCCGCACCGTCACGCCCCGTGACCAGCCCCGCCCTTCGCCACATACGCTCCAGCATCGTCGCGTCGGCCCGAGGGCACAACGCCGGCGCGGCAAGCTTGTGACGCAGCACCAGGCGAGGACGCCGACGACGCGGCTGCACCCTGAGCCGCACGGTGCTCATTCCAGCACTCCCGCGCTCATTCCAGCTCTCCCGCACGCGCGAACTTCGCGGCGCCCACCAGACCGGCGCGGGCTCCGAACTCGCCGAGCACCACCCGCGGCACCGGGGCGAGCCGCAGCAGATGTTCCAGCCGGTCCTGCAAGGCATCCGTGAGCACGGCCCCCGCACCGGCCAGACCGCCGCCCAGCACGATCAGTTCCGGGCAGGTGGCGTGGACGATGCCGAGCAGGGCCTCGGCGAGGGCGTCGACGGCGTCGCCGACCACCGCGCGCGCATCGGGATCGGTGTCGAGTACCGCGAAAACCGCTTCGGCGCCGATGATCTCGCGACCGGTGCGGGCGCGGTAGGCACGGGCGATGGCGACGCCGGACGCCACGGTCTCCACACAGCCGACGCCGCCGCAGGGGCAGGGCACGCCGTCGCGATGACGCACCGGGATATGGCCGTACTCACCGGCCTGCCCGGCACGGCCGCGGACCAACCGGCCGCCCACCGACAGCGTTCCGCTGATGCCCGTGCCGAGGATCAGCACGCAGACGTCGTCGCAGCCGCGTCCCGCGCCGTAGCGCCACTCCGCCCAGCCGGCCACCGCGACATCGTGTTCGAGCAGCACCGGCAGGCCCCAGCGGTCCCGAAAACGGTTGCCCACCTTCACGTCTCGCCAGCCCACGTTGCCGCTGAACACCGCCAGCGAGCGGCCGGGATCGACGATGCCCGGCAGCACGACCGCCGCCCGGGACACCGATTTCCGCTGCGCCGCCGCCAGTTCGGCGAGGACGGACGATCCCAGGTCACCCATGGCGTCGAACGCGGCCTCGCCGCGCGGTGTCGCGACCGCGCCCGACGACAGCACCCGCCCGGCGGCGTCGGTGACCTCGCCCTTGATCGTGGTCCCGCCGACATCCACGGCGAGCACCAGATCCGGCGGTTCGACGGCGGTCACGACCCGGCCATCACTCGAGAATCACCGAGCGGTTCAGGCTGCGCGGGCGATCCGGATCCAGCCCGAGGTCGGCCGCCCGCAGCAGGCACAGCCGATGCACCCGCACCAGGTCGGCCATCGGATCGATAGCGCGATGTTCGAAATGCGCGCCGGTGGCCGCGATCTCGTCGGCGAAGCCGGGAAGCAGCGGCCCCAGTGCCCACACCGCCCGGCCGGGCGCCGCGATGCTGATCGGCCCGTGCCGGTATTCGGTGGCCAGATAGCCCTCGGTCCACGCCTGGCAGGATTCGCGCAGCTTGAGCGCCGCCTCCTCGGCCAGGGCCGCCGCGAAACCCGTTCCCGCGAAGCTGATCTGCTCGGCGCCGCGCACCGCCGCCAGGGCGCTCTCGGCGTCCTCGGCCAGTACCGCCCGCGCCTGCGCGATCACCGGGGCGAGGTCCTCGCCGAGATGCCGGCGCAGGATCGCCAACGCGGTGGTCGCGAAGCGGGTCTGCACCACCGACCGCTCGTCGACCTCCTCGATCAGGATCGCGTCGCCCAGCTCGAGTACCGGTGTCCCCGGACTGGAACAGATCACGGTGCGCGGCACCCCGGCCGGGATCGCCCGCATCGCGTCGACCACCTCGGTGGTGGTGCCGGAGCGGCAGATCACCAGGTAGCGGTCGTAGTCGCGGCCGGTGCGGACGTGGCTCGCGGGCCAGGCGTCGGTCAGCCCCCAGCCGGCGGACTCCCGCAGCGACGCGATCGCGCGGGACATGAAAAGCGAGGTGCCGCAACCGATCACGGCCACCCGCTCACCCGGCGCCGGCAGCAGCGCGGCATTGTCGGCGGCGATCGACGCGGCGCGGGCCCAATCGTCGGGCTGCGTGGCCACCTCGGCAGCCAGATGGGTTTCGAAGGTTCGATCGGCAGAGGTCGGCACGAAACCAGGATCGACCTGGTGATCGTTCATGTCAAATTTACAGTCGAAACGGTCACGTTCGATCAGTGTTAGCGCTAACCTTCGTCAGATCGACTCGTCTCGCTTCCTCATCCGCGGTTCGGATCGCCGGGTGCGCACATGGAAAGGTTCTACTCGTGAAACGTCCACTCCGCGGCGCGTTCTCGTCGATAGCGTTACTCACCGGCCTGGCCCTGGCCGTCTCCTCCTGCGGGTTCGGCGGTAACAACGCCGACGACTCGGACCCGAACACCCTGTCCTTCCTGGCCCCGAGCTACAGCGACAACACCAAGTCGGAGTGGGACACCATCATCGCCGACTTCCAGCGCCAGAATCCGGATATCGAGGTAAAACTCCAGGTGGAGTCCTGGAACTCGATCAACGACGTGGTCCGCACCAAGTTGCAGTCCCCGTCGACCACCCCCGACATCCTCAACATCGACGCCTACTCCACCTTCGCCACCGACGGCCAGCTCTATCCGGCATCCGAGGTGGTCTCCCCCGGAGTGCTCGCCGACATCCAGCCCGGCTTCGCCCAGAACGCCTCGATCGGCGGAACCCAGTGGGCGCTACCGCTGTTCGCCTCGACCCGCACGCTGTTCTACAACAGCGACCTGTTCGCCAGGGCCGGCATCGCGGCGCCGCCGAAGACCTGGCCGGAGCTCACCGACGCCGCGACGAAGATCCAGGCGCTGGGCGGCGGGGTCTCCGGCTACGGCCTGCCGCTGGGCAGCGAGGAGGCGCAGGGCGAGACCTCGATCTGGACCTTCGGCGCGGGCGGGAACTGGTCCGAGGGCGACAAGGTCACCGTCGACACCCCGGCCAATACCGAGGGCGTGGCCGCGATGAAGTCGATCGCGGACGCCGGTGTGACACAGCCGAATCCGGGCGCCACCGACCGCAAGGACGTGATCAACGCCTTCATCCAGGGCAAGATCGGCATGATCGAGGGCCTGCCGCCGGTGATCGGCATGATCGCCCAGAAGAACCCGAATCTGAAGTACGCCACCGCACCCTCGCCCACCGAGACCGGCGATCCGGTGACCCTGGGCGTCGCCGACCATCTGATGGCGTTCAAGAAGGACGGCAAGAAGTCCGAGGCGATCAAGAAGTTCCTCGACTACTTCTACTCGGCCCCGGTCTATTCCACGTTCGTCGCCGCCGAGCACTTCATCCCGATCACGGCGAGCGGCACCCAGGCGATGGCCGAGGACCCGGTGGTGAAGGCCTTCTCCGCCACGCTGCCGGTGGCCAAGTTCTACCCGAGCAACAACCCCCAATGGGGTGCGGCACAGGGCGCCATCCGGCAACAGATGGGGACCGTCACGCAGGGCGCCGACCCGGCCGCGGTGCTCGGCAGGATCCAGCAGGCGGCGAATTGACCTCCGCCACCGGACGATCCGGGTCCCGATCCACGGCGGCGCTGCGCGCACTGCCGTGGATCGGCCCCGTGCTGGTGCTGATCGCGGGCGTGGTGGCGTTCCCGGCGGGCTACATGCTGTGGACCTCCACCCGCGCGCTGAGCGCCTACGGCCAGGACCGCGGCTCGGCCGGCCTGGAGAACTTCCGCACGCTGTTCGCCATCGATGAACTCGGCAGCGTGCTGCTGCACACCGTGCTCTGGGTGGTGGCGGTCGTGGTGATCACGCTGGTGCTCTCGGCGGGGCTGGCGCAGTTCCTGCACAAGGACTTTCCCGGCCGCACCGCGGTGCGGCTGGCGATCCTGGTGCCGTGGGCGGCCTCGGTGGTGATGACCACCTCGGTCTTCGCCTACATGCTCGATCCGGACGTCGGCCTCGTCAACCGGTTCCTGGTCGACATCGGCGTGCTGGACCGGGGTTTCGGCTTCACCAAGGAGGCGGGGCCGGCCTTCCTGGTGGCGATCGGGGTCGCGGTGTTCGTCTCGGTTCCGTTCACCACCTACACGATGCTGGCCGGGCTACAGGCGATTCCGTCCGAGATCTACGAGGCGGGCCGGGTCGACGGCGCCGGCGCCTGGCAGCGCTACCGGCATCTGACGCTGCCGCAGCTGCGCCCGGCGATCGCGGTCGCGACGGTCATCAACATCATCAACGTATTCAACTCGCTGCCCATCCTGCAGGTGCTGACCGGCAGCATCGCGGGTTTCTCCGCCGACACCACAACCACGTTGACGTTCAAGCTGATCCGGCAGAACCAGCAGGTCGCCACGGCGGCCGCGATGAGCGTGCTGAACTTCGCGCTGATCGCGATCATCATCGCCGTCTACGTGAAACTGATCCGCCCGGCCGGAGAGGAGGCCCGATGAGCGACACCGTAACCCGGTCAGCGAACACCGGACTTGCTGCCGCGCAGCATATTTCACCGGCCATGAAGGCCCGGAAACGCCGTCGCTGGGATCTCACGCTGGCCGGCATCGTGATCGCGGCGATCTTCCTGATCCCGTATCTGGTGATGGTGCTGGGCTCGCTGAAGCCGCGCTCGGAGATCCTGCGCATCCCGCCGACCTATCTGCCACAGGACTGGAGCCCGGACAACTACGCCACCATGTGGCACACCCCGGAGGCCCCGCTGCCGTTCAACATGATCAGCACCGCGGTGATCTCGGTGTGCGCGACGGCGCTGGTGCTGGTGGTGGCGATCCCGGCCGCGTATTACACGGCGCGGCGGCGCTTTCCGGGTAAGGCCGCGTTCCTGGGCCTGGTGCTGGTCACCCAGATGTTGCAGCCGACCGTGCTGGTGACCGGCCTGATCCGGGAGTTCTTCACGCTCGGCATCAACGACACGTGGCTGGCGATGATCCTGGTGAACGCCGCATTCAACCTGTCGTTCGCGGTCTGGATCATGCACAGCTTCTTCGCGTCGGTGCCGGTGGAGATCGAGGAGGCCGCGCAGCTCGACGGGCTGAGCCGGCTGCGGATCCTGACCAGGATCAGCCTGCCGCTGGTGTGGCCGGGCATCGTCACCGCCACCATCTTCGCGTTCGTCTCGTGCTGGAACGAATTCGCCGCGAGCCTGGTCATTCTGACCACGCCGGAGAACCAGCCGCTGTCGGTGGCCCTGACGAAATTCATCGGGCAGTACGACACGGCCTGGCAGTACGTCTTCGCCATCTCGACCGTCGGCGTCGTGCCGGTGGTCGTCCTGTTCGCACTCATCGAGAAGCGCTTGGTCGCGGGGCTGACCGCGGGAAGCGTGAAATGACTTCTGCGACAGACCGTTCCCAGCGCTGGAACCGGCTGCTGGAACTGCTGGCCGACGCCGGGCGGCTGTCGGTGGACGAGGCCGCCGCGCGGCTCGGCGTCTCGCCCGCCACCGCCCGCCGCGATTTCACCGCGCTGGCCGACCAGCAGCTGGCCACCCGCACGCACGGCGGCATCGTCGCCACCTCGGTGGCCTACCAACTGCCCGCCCGCTATCGCGGCGGCGACGAGGCCAAGCAGCGCGTCGCCGAATATGCGGCGGGACTGGTGAATCCGGACGAGGTGGTCGGGCTCAACGGCGGCACCACGACCACGGCCGTGGCACGCGCACTGGCCGGCCGGCCCGACCTTCCGGTCGGCGCCGACAATCGGCTGACCCTGGTCACCAACGCCCTGAACATCGCCGGCGAGATGGTCCTGCGCCCGCATCTGCGCACAATCTGCCTCGGCGGCATGGCCCGGCGCGAATCCTACGAGCTGCACGGGCCGCTGGCCGAGCGGGCGCTGGCCGAATTACGCTTGGACACCGTCGTTCTCGGCGTGGACGCGCTCTCGGCGGAGGGCGGCGCGCAGTGCCGCCATCTGGACGAGGCGGGCATCAACGCCGAAATGGCGCGGCGCGCCGGACGAGTCGTCGTCGTGGCCACCGCCGAGAAGCTGGAACGCACCGCCCTGGCCCGGATCTGCCCGATCGAGGACGTCGACATCCTCGTCATGGATACCGCCGCCGACGAGGCGGAGATCGCCACGATCCGCCAGGCCGGCGTGCGGGTCGAGCTGGTGTGAGCACAAGATCACAAACCGGCATCGAATGTCGTTGCCGATAAGAAACATTCGCCGTGCAGGATTACCGCCGTGGAATCGCTCCCACCGAAACACAGCCTGCTGGAGGCATGCCGCGGGACGGCGCACGACGACAACTTCGTGCTGCGCTGCGCCTGCCGCCTGGCCGAACTGCACGAACAACGGCTCGCCACGTCACCGACCGCCGCATCCGATATCGATCGCGATCGCGCCCGGCTCGTGCACGAGGTAGATCAGTGGGTCGCAACGCAATTACCCCGCGCGCACGCCGGCGCGCGGTTACATACCGAAACGGTGGGAACCGTGGTGGATCGGCTGGCGCAGTTCTCCGCGCTGACCTATCTGACGCTGACCGAGGCACCCGACGAGGTGGTCCGCGATGCCACGCGGCGCATGTCGGAGCTGGCGGTCGCCTACGACGATCTGGCCGGCGAGATCTCGGCCGGACTGTGCCGCCTGCCCGATCTCAGCGGATACCACTCCTACGAACACTGACTCCTGCGAACACCGGCGACCTGTGCACACCGGCTTCCTGTGGACACCGACGACCGACGCCGAACGGCGGCGCCGGCGAGGGGGCGGCGCCGCCGTGGCGGGGATGACCGGATCAGGGCAGCTGATCCGTGCCGGTCGAACCGACGAACCCCATCGTGCGCCCGCTGCCTCGAGATCCCCGTCCATTCGCCTGTGAATCGGCTGGGAGAACTACTCCGCGGCAGCGGATCCCGGCGGGAGCAGCGCGCGCACGGCGGCGATCGTGTCGGCCTGGGCAGGTTCCTTGTCGGGCCGGTAGCGGACCACCCGGGCGAAGCGCAGGGCGACCCCGCCCGGATAGCGGGAACTCACCTGCGCGCCGTCCAGCGCGATCTCGACCACCAGCTCCGGGTGCAGGAATACGGTGTGCTCGTCGCGGGTGCGCTCGTGCCGCGGGAATTCCGCTGTCTGCCAGTGCAACAGCGCATCGGTCAGGCCCTTGAACGTCTTGCCGACCATGATCGGTTCGCCGCCGTCGGGATCGAGCGCGCCCAGATGCAGATTCGACAGGTATCCGGTGCGGCGGCCGTACCCCCATTCCGCACCGAGCACGATCAGGTCCAGGGTGTGCGCGGGTTTGATCTTCTGCCAGGCCCGTCCGCGGCGCCCGGCGGCATAGGGCGCGGCCAGCGATTTGATCACGACACCCTCGTGCCCGGCCGCCAGCGCGGCGTCGAGGTAGTCCGCCGCCGCCTCGGCATCGGGCCGCAACAGCGCCGGAATGCTGTGCTCGCCCGCCACTTTCGCCAGTGCCGCGCGCCGCTCGGACAGCGGCGCGTCGAGCAGGTCGGCACCGTCCAGGTGCAGGCAGTCGAAGAAGTACGGATGCAGCAACAGCTCGCGGGTGGAGGCCGCCGCGGGCACGGCCTCGCCGAGTGCGGTGGCCGCGCTCGCCTCCGGATCGGTGCCGGGCGCGGGCGACAGGGCGAACCGGCTCATCGTCTCCTGGAAGGGGCGGGGACGCCCGGCATCGTTCAGCGCCAGGGTCTCACCGTCCAGAACCACGCTCTCGCAGTCCAATCCGGTCACCAGCTCCACCAGCTCGGGCACGTTCCCGGTGATGTCGCGCAGCGTGCGCGTGAAGACCCGCACCCGGGAACCGCTGCGGTGCACCTGGATCCGCGCGCCGTCGAGCTTGTGTTCGACGCTCACCTCGCCGCCGAACTCGGCGAACGCGTCGTCCAGCGTGGCGCCCGGCGACGCCAGCATGGGCTGGATCGGCCGGCCCACCTCCAGCCGGAACTCCGACAGCGCCGGGGCGCCGCCGGTCATCGCGGCCATCGCCGTCACGGGCAGCCGCCCGGACAGCATGTGGGCGCGGCGGACCAGCTCGACCGGCACCGCGGCGGCGACCGCCACCGCCTCGGCGACGATCGCGGCCAGGGCGCCCTGGCGGAGCTCACCGGTCAGCAGGCGCACCAGGAAGTCGCGTTCCGGCGCCGTCGCCGCGGACAGCAGGTCGACCAGCAGTGCGCGACGGCGGGCCGTCGACCCGGAACCGCCCGTATGCGCCAGATTGCCCAGGGTCTCGTCCACGGCCGTCACGGTCAGGCCCGGCTCGGCCGCCGGATCGACGGATACGGCGGTCAGCGTGCGCCAGCCGGTGCCGATCCGGCCCTGCAGCGGCTCACCCGACACCCACGCCACCACCGGCGCGAGCTCCGCGGGCCCGGCCCGGCTCAGCAGCTCCGCCAGCGTGGCAATCTTGGTCTTGCGCGACGAGGTCGCCCGGACGGCCTCCGACGCCTCGACGACTTGCGACAACAGCACGAATCCGACGGTAGCGCGAGGGCCCGACAGGGCATGGGCAGATTTTGCTAATCGGAGGTTTGCAGACCTGTTAAATCGGCCATAAACTGGACGAATGGCCAAAACTTACGTCGGAGCGCGGCTTCGTCAGCTGCGGACCGAACGAGGGCTGAGCCAGGTCTCGCTCGCCAAGAAGCTGGAGATCTCGGCGAGCTACCTCAACCAGATCGAACACGACGTGCGCCCGCTCACCGTCCAGGTGCTGATGCGGATCAGCGAGGAGTTCGGCGTCGACGCCGGCTTCTTCTCCTCCCAGGACGACACCCGGCTGATCGCCGAGCTGCGCGAGGTGGTGATGGACCAGGAGCTCGCCGTCGAGGCCGACGCCGAGGAGATCGCCGAGATGGTCTCGGCGCATCCGAGCCTGGCGCGGGCGATGGTGAACATGCACCGCCGCTACCGCAACACCACCGCGCAGCTGGCCGCCGCCACCGAGGACCGCTTCGCCGACGGCAGCGGCACCGGTTCCATCTCCCGCCCGCACGAGGAGGTGCGCGACTTCTTCTACCAGCGGCAGAACTACATCCACGAGGTCGACACCGCCGCCGAGGAACTCGCCAACCGGATGCGCTTCCACGGCGGCGATCTCAAGCGCGAGATCGCCCGGCGGCTCACCACCGCGCACGGGGTGCAGATCGTCGAGCGCATCGACCTCGGCGAGGGCGTGCTGCACCGCTTCGACCCCGAGGCGCGGCGGCTGGAGATCGCGCCGCACCTGTCCGGCGGGCAGCGGGTGTTCAAGCTCGCGGCCGAGCTGGCCTACCTGGAATGCGGCGACCTGATCGAAAAACTGGTCGAGGAGGGCAATTTCGCCTCCGAGGATTCGCGCACGCTCGCCCAGCTCGGGCTGGCCAACTACTTCGCCGCCGCCCTGGTGCTGCCGTACTCCTATTTCCACGAGGTCGCCGAGGATTTCCGGTACGACATCGAGCGGTTGTCGGCGTTCTTCACGCAGAGTTACGAGACCATCTGCCATCGCCTGTCGACGCTGCAGCGCCCGAAACTGCGCGGGGTGCCGTTCTCGTTCGTGCGCGTCGACCGGGCCGGCAACATGTCGAAACGGCAGTCCGCCACCGGCTTCCACTTCTCCTCCAGCGGCGGCACCTGCCCGCTGTGGAACGTCTACGAGACCTTCGCCTACCCGGGCCGGATCATGACCCAGATCGCCCAGATGCCCGACGGCCGCAAGTATCTGTGGATCGCGCGCACCGTCGAGCGGCGCGCCACTCGCTACGGCGAGCCCAGCAAGACCTTCGCCATCGGACTCGGCTGCGAGCTGCGGCATGCGGGCCGGGTCGTCTACGCCGACGGCCTGGATCTCAACGAGCCCAAGGCCACCCCGATCGGCGCGGGCTGCCGGGTGTGTGAGCGCACCAACTGCCCGCAGCGCGCCTTCCCGCCGCTGGGGAAGTCCCTCGACATCAGCGAACACCGCAGCTCCATTTCCCCGTACGTGCTGCGGTAAAGCATTCGGCCCGCGCCGTTCCGGCGGTCCCGGCACGGGGAAAGTTCACGTCACGGAAACGTCCGCAACAGGTCCGTCACCGAGAAATATTCGGGCGCAACACTTCGCGCTTACTCTTCGGCGCACGGATACAACCGCTGTATACAACGCCGGTGTCCCGCAAGGGATTCGGCGAGTTCAGCGCGCGATCCGGTGCGGCTTCCGCGCCGCCGAACACCTGATGAGCAAGAAGGGTCCGCCCCATGTCAGATTCTCGTGACACCCGTCGCGCCCGCCCCCATCCGCTACTGAAAATGGTCGCCGCGCCGAGCGCACTGGCGCTGTCGGCGCTGCTCCTGTCCGGCTGCGGCGCGCGCGACGACGCCGACTCCGGTTCTGCCGCGGCCTCGTGCGTGGACACTTCGAAGGACAGCATCAAGATCGGTTCGCTGCACTCGCTCACCGGCACCATGGCGATCAGCGAGGTCACCGTCGCCAATTCCACCAAGCTGGCGGTCGACCAGATCAATGCCGCCGGCGGGGTCATGGGTAAGCAGATCCGGATCGTCGCCGAGGACGGCGCCTCCGATCCGAAGACGTTCGCGGAGAAGGCCGAGAAACTCGTCAGCTCCGACTGTGTCGCAGCGGTTTTCGGCGGCTGGACCTCGGCCAGTCGCAAGGCGATGAAACCGAAGTTCGAGACGCTGAACTCGCTGCTGTTCTATCCGGTGCAATACGAGGGCCTGGAGGACAGCAAGAACATCTTCTACACCGGCGCCACCACCAATCAGCAGATCGTCCCCGCGCTGGACTATCTGAAGCAGAAGGGCGTCACGTCGCTGTATCTGGTCGGCAGCGACTACGTGTTCCCGCAGACCGCCAACCGCGAGATCAAGGCGTACGCGGCGGCGAACGGTATCGAGATCAAGGGTGAGGACTACGCCCCGCTCGGCTCCACCGATTTCTCCACAATCGTCAACAAGGTGCGGAATGCCAAGGCGGGGGCGGTTTTCAACACCCTCAACGGCGATTCGAACGTGGCCTTCTTCCGCGAATACGCCAACGCCGGGCTGAAAGCCGCCGAGATGCCGGTGATCTCGGTGTCGATCGCCGAGGAGGAGGTCACCGGCATCGGCCCGCAGAACATCGCCGGGCAGCTCACCGCGTGGAACTACTACCAGACCGTGGACAGCCCGCAGAACAAGGCGTTCGTCGACGCCTACAAGGCCGGCTACGGCGCGGGCAAGCCCACCTCCGATCCGATGGAGGCCGCCTACACCTCGGTATTCCTGTGGAAGAACATGGTGGAGAAGGCGAAATCGTTCGCCGTGCCCGATATCCAGAACGCCGCCGACGGCGTCACCTTCGATGCGCCCGAGGGCACCGTGACCGTCGACGGAGCCAACCATCACATCACCAAGACGGCGCGGATCGGCGAGATCCACCCGGACGGACTGATCTACACGGTGTGGGATTCCGGCAAGCCGATTCCGCCGGATCCGTATCTGAAGTCCTACGAATGGGCCGCCGGCCTCAAGTAGCCGCTTGCCATCGATGAGGGGAGGTGCGGTCCCGTCCTGGTGCCGGGAGGACGGGACCGCACCGTTCGATCGAATTCGAGGGGATATCGGAGGTGATATCGATGGAAGTCGCGGTCGGACAATTGTTCACCGGGCTGAGCCTGGGATCCATTCTGCTGCTGGCGGCGCTGGGCCTGTCGCTGACCTTCGGTCAGATGGGCGTGATCAACATGGCGCACGGCGAGTTCATCATGGCGGGTTGTTATACGACCTTCGTCGTGCAGCAGGTCGTGCACGCCACCGGCGTCGCGCTGATCGTCTCGCTGTTCGCCGGTTTCCTGGTCGGCGGGCTGCTCGGCGCGGCGCTGGAAATGGGGCTGATCCGCTGGATGTACGACCGGCCGCTGGACACCCTGCTGGTGACCTTCGGCGTCGGCCTGATCCTGCAACAGCTGGCGCGCAACATCTTCGGCGCACCCGCCAAGAACGTCGTCGTCCCGGAATGGCTGTCCGGCGGCCTCACCCTCGCCGGAACCGTGGTACCCAAGACCCGCCTCTTCATTCTGGTACTCGCCGTCGTCGCGGTCGCCGTGCTGGCCGTCGCGCTGAAGACGACACCGCTGGGGCGGCGCATCCGGGCCGTCGTGCAGAACCGCGACCTCGCCGAGACCAGCGGAATATCCAGCCGGACAACCGATATCGGCACCTTCTTCATCGGGTCCGGGCTGGCCGCGGTCGCCGGTGTCGCGCTCACCCTGATCGGTTCGACCAGCCCGACCATCGGGCAGAGCTATCTCGTCGACGCCTTCCTGGTCGTCGTCATCGGCGGGCTCGGGCAGATCAGGGGCACGGTGCTCGCGGCCTTCGCACTGGGACTGCTGAATTCGTTCATCGAGTACTCGACCACGGCGTCGGTGGCCAAGGTGATCGTCTTCGTGCTGATCGTCGTATTCCTCCAGGTGCGTCCCCAGGGGTTGTTCACCGTCCGGACAAGGAGCCTGGCATGAGCGGTCAGGGCCCGGAGGAGGCAGCTCGCGTCACCACGCAGGGCACCCGCTCAGGCCGAAACAAGCACAGCATGAGCGGTCAGGGCCCGCTACGGACCCTCGCCGGTTTCGCCTCGGCGGCCATCCTGCTGTTCGCCGTCGCGCCGGCGGTGCTGAGCGATTTCCGGCTCGGGTTGCTCGCCAAGTTCCTGTGCTTCGCCATCGTGGCCGTCGGGATCGGATTGGCCTGGGGCAGAGGCGGAATGCTCACCCTCGGCCAGGGCGTGTTCTTCGGTATCGGCGCCTATATCATGGCCATGCACATGCAACTGGCCGACGCGGCGCGGTTGCGGCAGGACGTCCCGGAGTTCATGCAGATCGCGGGCATCGCCGAACTGCCTTCCTACTGGCGGCCTTTCGCGTCCGCTCCGGTGGCGCTGCTGGCCATCCTGGTGCTGCCCGGCCTGCTCGCCGCACTGCTGGGTTTCGGGGTCTTCAAGCGCCGGGTCAAGGGCGCGTACTTCGCGATCCTGTCCCAGGCCCTGACGGCGGCGCTGGCGATCCTCCTCACCGGCCAGCAGACCATGGGCGGGTTCACCGGGCTCAGCGACTTCCGCGCCTTCTTCGGCTTCCGGCTCGACGATCCGGTGAACCGGCGGATGCTGTTCTTCCTCGCGGCCGGGGCATTGCTGCTGGTGGTCGCGGTGGCGCGGCAGCTGATGCGCAGCCGCTACGGCGAACTGCTGGTGGCGGTGCGCGATCAGGAGGAACGGGTGCGCTTCCTCGGCTACGATCCCGCCAATATCAAGATCGTCGCGTACGTGGTGGCGGCCTTCTTCGCCGGGATCGCGGGTGCGCTGTTCACGCCGATCGTGGGCATCATCTCGCCGGCCGACATCGGCGTGGTGCCGTCGATCGTATTCCTGATCGGCGTCGCGATCGGCGGCCGCAGCACGTTGCTGGGCCCGGTGCTCGGAGCGATCGGGGTGGCGTGGGCCCAGACCACGTTCTCCGAGCACTTCCCGTCCGCCTGGACGTACCTGCAGGGCGTGCTGTTCATCGTGGTCGTCGGATTCATCCCCGCCGGGCTGGCGGGCCTGTGGCCGCTCCTCCGGGGTGCGGTGGATCGGTTCCGGCGCCCGGCCCGGCCGGAGTCGGCACCCGAGCGAGCGGCCTCGTCCGTGGAGGCGGCTTCCTCCGAAGCGACAGGGCCCCGGACGGAAACGACGGTGGAGACACGATGACCGGCGATCACCTCGACGGCGCCGAGTCCGCAGCGGGCGGGCCGAAGTTCGGCGGCACGGCGGGCATGGGCGGCGAATACCTCGAAATCCGGGGCCTCTCCGTGAATTTCGACGGATTTCAGGCCGTGACCGGCGTCGACCTGACGGTCCTGCAGGGTGACCTGCGGTTCCTCATCGGCCCGAACGGCGCCGGGAAGACCACGCTGATCGACGCGATCACCGGCCTGACCCCCGCCACCGGGTCGGCCCGGAAATCGGGGACGGAACTGCTGGGCCGCAAGGTGCACCGGATCGCGCGCCTCGGCGTCGGCCGCACCTTCCAGACCGCCAGCGTCTTCGAACAGCTCACGGTGCTACAGAACCTCGATATCGCGGCCGGCTCCGGTCGCTCTGCGCGCACCCTGCTGCGGCGGCGCGGATCGGTGACCCCGGCCATCGAGTCCGCCTTGGCGACAACCGGTCTCACCGACCTGCGCGACGAGCCGGCCGGCGTGCTCGCGCACGGGCAGAAACAGTGGCTGGAGATCGGCATGCTGCTGGTACAGAACGCCTCGGTGCTGCTACTGGACGAGCCGGTGGCCGGGATGAGCGCGGAGGAACGGGACGAAACCGGGAAGCTGTTGCGCCGCATCGGTTCCGACCGTGTCGTCATCGTCGTCGAGCACGATATGGACTTCATGCGGGCGTATGCCTCGTCGGTCACCGTGCTGGCCGGCGGCCGGGTGCTCAGCGAGGGCACGGTCGAGCAGGTGCAGGCCGATCCGAAGGTGCAGGAGGTCTACCTGGGCACCGCCGCCGCCGTCGAAACCTATGCCGAGGAGGCAGCCGATGCTCGAACTCGTTGACATCCGTGCCGGTTACGGCCGCACCGAGGTGATCCACGGTGTGTCGCTGTCGGTCCCGGACGACGGTGTCGCGGCCGTCATGGGCCACAACGGCGCCGGTAAGACGACCCTGCTGCGGGCCGCGGTCGGGCTGCTCCCGGTGAAATCGGGACAGATCCGCTTCGACGGCGAGCCGATCACCAAGCTGTCGCCGTCGCGGCGGGTGCGGCGCGGGATCGCCTATGTTCCGCAGGGGCAGCAGTGTTTTCCACAGCTGACCGCGAAGGAGAACCTGCAAGTGGTGGCCGGCGGTCGGGCGGGCGGCAAGGCGTCGATCGACGAAGCGCTGCAACTGTTTCCGGCGCTGCGCGACCTGCTCGACCGCAAGGCCGGACTGCTGTCCGGCGGCCAGCGCCAGCAACTGGCCATCGCGCGGGCCTTGCTCACCGAGCCGACGCTGCTGATTCTCGACGAACCCACCGAGGGCATTCAGCCGTCGGTAGTGGCCGAGATCGAGCACACCATCATGGAACTCACCCGCCGCGGTGGTCTGAGCGTGCTGCTGGTGGAGCAGCATATCGGCTTCGCGCTGCAGGCCGCCGAGCGTTACTGCGTGCTGCAGTCCGGCCGGGTCGCCGCCGAGGGCGCCGGCGGCGCGGGCGCGGCCACCTCCGTCCGCGCGGCGATGGCGATCTGACCGGGACGCACGAGATGACGCGCCGGGGGCGTATCTCATTGAGCGAGCGGGTGTATCGCGCGCTACGCGACGACCTGGCCGCGGGCGCCGTGGATCCCACCGTCCGCCTCGGCGAGGAGCGCCTCGCCGGAGCCTACGGCGTCTCCCGCACGCCGGTGCGGGAAGCGCTGGCGCGCTTGCTCGCCGACGGCCTGGTGGAACGCCACGAGGACGGGCTGTATCCCTACCGCCCCCGGCTGGACGAGCTGGGGGACCTGTACGAGCTGCGAATAGTACTGGAAGCGCGGGGAATCCGGCGGGTCCGGTTCGCCGCGCAGCACGGCATTCCCTCCGATGTCCCGGCCTACGGCGAAATCACCCACCTCGGATATCCGGCCGCGGACCCCGAAAACGCCGCGACCGGTACCGGTTCGCAGCCCACCACCGCATCGACCGGCCCGCTCGCCCCGAGCCCGCAGGCCCTCGTCCACGATCAGCTCGTGGTGCGTCGGGAACTGTCCCTCTGGCGGGCGTTCCGGAACGAACCACCCGCCCCGACACCGGACGTCATCACCGCCGACGAACAGTTCCACACCAATCTGCTACTGGCAGCGGGTAATTCGTCCCTGTCCGACGCACTCACCGCCGTGCACGCCAAGGTCCGCCCGATTCGCTCGCTGGACATTCCGACCCCCGAACGCATCGTCCGAATGACCTCCGGCCACATCGCCATCGCCGAGCAGATCCTGGCGGGCGAGCTGGACCTGGCGCTGAGCACTCTGCTCGCCCATATCCTCGAATCCCGCACACACGTCCTGGTCCGCGCCCGCCAGGCCCTGGAGCTCACCAAACTCGGCCAGGCCCTGCGGGAATGACTGCCGCGCACGATCATCCGCGCGCGGCCTCCGGCGTGGGCCGGGCATCGCCGTCCCACGGACCGCGCGCCATGGCACGAACCGGATGTGAGCGTCGCGGTCCGAGCGTCACGAGGGGCAGGCCGTGCCTCGCCATGACACGGCCCGAGCGTAGCCGCGGCACGGGCCCGCACCGGTGACGAACACGGCTGTACATCACTTGTGGCACCCGGGCGGACCAGGCTGTTAGCGTGAGGCATGATGTCGACGAAGCCGCGCATCGAGCCGGGCCGCCTCCGCGAGCTGGGCCCCGTCAACTGGGTTGTCTGGCAGGTACTTTCGCGCGCGGCGGGCACCCCCGACGCGCATCTGTTCAGCACCCTGGGCCGCACCGGCGGCCTGTTCCGCGGCTGGCTGCACTTCTCGGGACGGCTGATGCCCGGCGGCAAACTGCCCCGCTACGAGACGGAACTGGTCATCCTGCGCGTGGCACATCTGCGCCAGTGCGACTACGAAACCGACCACCACATCCGCCTCGGCAAGCGAGCCGGCGTCACCCCCGAGATCCTGGACCGGCTGCGCACCGGCCCCGACGCCCCCGGCTGGTCGGCCAAGGAACGCGCCCTGCTCACCGCCGTCGACCAACTCGTGCGGACCCGCGACCTCGACGACCCCACCTGGTCGGCCCTGGCTGCCCACTACGACGAGCGCCGCCTCATCGAAATTGTCCTGCTCACCAACCAATACGAGAGCTTGGCCAGCACCATCACCACGCTGCGCATCCAGACCGACCACTGACCCTGCCCACCGAGCATTTCGCACCGATCCGCCACCGAGGTGCGCCTCGCGTCCGGTGAGGAACCGAGAGCGCCTGGGGCAGCACGAGTCAAGACATCCAGGGCTCCCACTCGTCGGTGGGGATCGAGACGTCGAACGGGTCCGGCAGCACGATTGTCTCCCCGAACTTCCAGCTCATCGACTCCAGGTAGCTGCCCGAACGGCGGTCCGGCTCGGTGAACAGTGTCGCGGCGGCCGTCTTCGGATCCCGATCGACGAGCAAGTAGTGAGCAATGCCGACCTGCGCATATCCATTCCACTTACTGGGGCGAACTCGCCGAGCACCCGGCTCCCGGTCCTCGGCCGCATTCGATGGTGAGGTGACCTCGACGCTCAGTGCCAGTTGTCCGGGCAGGATCTTCGTCAGCGCCGCGACTCGCGCCTGCCGCGCCACCTCCTTGTCGATCACACAAAGATCCGGGATATAGCCGTCATGAATTTCGCTCAGATTGAGGTCTTGGGTCTGAACACAGCGCCATGGAAACGATGCGTCGGCGACCTTGACCGCCGCAAAAGAATCCTGAATCTCACTCACGATCATGTTGTGAGCGAAGTCCGGCCCCGGTGCCACAACGATCTCCCCCCCGATGATCTCGACCCGCGTTCCGTCGTGCGGCAGATCGAGAATGTCCGCCAGTTCGTCCCGCACCCACAGGTCGTACGGGTCCCCGGGCAGCTCGCTATGACGATGCACGACAGCCATGACACTCATTCCGATGCCCTCCCTAGGTGTCTTGTTGCGGCAATCGTAGCCGGAGGGACCGCGAAACCCCAGCTCAACAGCATTCCCGCACCCCTTGGACATTCCCGCACCCCTCCGGCATTCACGCACCCCGTACCAGACCGACGGCAAGGCGCCCTCCGGTTCGAAAACCGAAGGGCGCCTTCGCGGATCGTCGAGTGACGGATCAGAAGTTGATCATGTGCCCCGCCAGGCCGTGGATGGCCTCCTGCAACGCCTCGGACAGCGTCGGGTGCGTGTGCACGTTGCGCGCCAGCTCGTTGACGGTCAGATCCCACTTCTGCGCCAGCGTCAGCTCGGGCAGCAGCTCCGAGACGTCGGGACCGATCAGGTGGCCGCCGATCAGTTCGCCGTACTTGGTGTCCGCGATCAGCTTCACGAAGCCGGTCGCATCGCCGAGGCCGTGCGCCTTGCCGTTGGCGGTGAACGGGAAGTTCGCGACCTTCACGTCGTAGCCCTCGGCCCGCGCCTGCTCCTCCGTGAGGCCGAAGCTGGCGACCTGCGGCTGGCAGAAGGTGGCGCGCGGCATCATCCGGTAGTCACCCAGCGCGAGCGTCTCGGCGCCGCCGATGGTCTCGGCGGCGACCACGCCCTGCGCCTCGGCGACGTGCGCGAGCTGCAGCTTGGCCGTGACGTCACCGATGGCGTAGATGTGCGGGACGGTGGTGCGCATGTAGTCGTCGATGGCGATGGCGCCGCGCTCGGTCAGCTGCACGCCGGTGGTCTCCAGGCCGTAGCCCTCCACCCGCGGCGCGAATCCGACGGCCTGCAGCACCTTGTCGACGGTGACGGTCTCGACCGCACCGGACTTGTTGTCCTTGATGGCGACGGTGACCTTGCTGCCGTTGTCCTCGATGGACTGCACGGCCGCGCCGGCGGTGATGGTGATACCGAGCTTCTTGTACGCCTTGGTGATCTCCTTGGAGACGTCGGCGTCCTCGTTCGGCAGGGCGCGGTCGAGAAATTCCACGATGCGCACGTCCACGCCGTAGTTCTTCAGCACGTAGGCGAATTCCATGCCGATCGCGCCCGCGCCCACGACCAGGATCGAACCCGGCAGGTCGCGGGTCAGGATCTGTTCTTCGTAGGTGACGACGTTGGCCGACAGCGAGGTGCCGGGCAACAGCTTGGTGACGGTTCCGGTGGCGATGATCGCGTTGTCGAAGGTGATCGACTCCTCGCCGCCCTTGGTCAGCGCGACCGACAGCGAGTTCGGACCGGTGAACGACCCCTTGCCGTCGAATTCGTCGATCTTGTTCTTCTTCATCAGGAAGTGGACGCCCTTGACCCGGCCGTCGGCGACCTTGCGGCTGCGGTCGAACGCCGCGCCGAAGTCGAAGCTCGCCTCGCCGGTGATCCCGAACGTCTTGGCTTCCTTGGTGAAAAGGTGTGCCAGCTCCGCGTTGCGCAGCAGGGCCTTGGACGGGATGCAGCCCACGTTCAGGCACACACCGCCCCAATATTTCTGCTCGACGATCGCTGTTCGCAGGCCGAGTTGAGCGGCGCGGATCGCGGCGACGTAACCGCCGGGACCAGCGCCGAGAACGACGACATCGTAGTGGGAAGTCACGGCCACGAGCCTAACTCCGCCGGCGATCGCGGGCCCACCCACCTCCGCCGAATCAGCGTGAATTCGGCATCACACCCGGGCACTCGGGCACGTCCGCTCCACGAAATCAGCAAGTAACACAATTGAGAATGTTATTTTCATGTGGGAGAACGATGTTGGGAGCCCGCATGGCAACGTATGTCCTCGTACACGGCGGCGGCCACGGCGGCTGGTGCTATCAGCGGGTCGCCCGGCTGCTGCGCCGGGCCGGTCACGACGTATACACCCCGACGCTGTCCGGCCTGGCCGACCGGGCGCACGTGCTCGGCCCCGGCATCGGGCTGCACACGCACATCGACGACGTCGCCGAGCTGATCAACCACGAGGATCTGCGCGAGGTGATCCTGGTCGGCCACAGCTACGGCGGCATGGTGGTCACCGGCGCCGCCGACCGGACACACGACCGGATCGGCAAACTCGTCTACCTGGACGCCGCCACCCCGGCCAACGGGCAGTCGCTGGTCGATGTCGCCGGCCCGTACATCGAGGCGGTCCGCCCGCTGGGCGCCGTCGTCGACGGCGTGGAACTCGTCCTGCAACCCGGCGCCGACGCCGGAATGCTGTACGGCATCACCGACCCCGACGACCTGCGATGGATGGCCGAGCGCCTGACCGCCCACCCCTGGCGCTGCTTCGAGGAACCGCTCGATCTCCGCAACGAGGACGAGCTGTGGGCGATCCCGCAGTTCCACATCGTCTGCACCGTCACGCTGGCGACCCGCGACCCGGAGCTGATCGCGAAGGCCCGCGCGGCCGGCCGCCTGTGGGACATCGACACCGGCCACGATCTGATGATCACCGAACCCCAGGCGGTCACCGACTGCCTGCTCGAGGTCGCCACCGCTTGACCGCTGCCACCGCCGAACCGCTGCCACCGCCCGACCGCTAACGCCAGACGCGCCGCGCGGCCCGCAGGAAGTTGCCGCCGAATACGGCCGCCCGATCCGCCTCGCCGAATCCGCGGCGTGCCAGCACGGCGTCCAGTCCGGGCACGTCGCCCGCGCCCAGCAGATCCTCCGGCGGCGTCCACCGCAGCGGGCCCCACCGGGTGTAGTCCTCGGAGAAGTTCTCCGGCGCGGCGGCGATCTCGGCATTGAACTGGTCGCCGTCGAAGGAGAAGTCCGAGCCGATGCCGACATGCTCGATGCCGACCAGCTCCGCCCCGTAGGCGAGATGATCCGCCATCGCCTCGATCCGGGCCGCACGCTCGTCGGAACCGTTGTGGCCGAGGAAGATTCCGACGCCGTTGATGCCGATCACGCCGCCGGTCGCCGCACAGGCCCGGGCCTGATCGTCGGTGATGTTGCGCGGATGTTCCCACAGCGCCGCGAAATTCGAGTGGCTGTAGATCATCGGCTCGCCGGTCACCTCGGCGATATCGAGACCGGTGCGCCGCGAACAGTGCGAGCCGTCGGCGAACACGCCGACCTCGTTCAGCACCCGGATCAGGTCGCGGCCGAATCCGGTCAGTCCGGTGTCCTCGGTGTCGAGGCAGCCGCAGCCCGCCGCATTCGCGCGGTTGTAACTCGGCAGCAGCGAACGCACGCCCAGCTCGTGGAAGACCCGTACCGTGTCGAGATCACCGCCGAGCGGCCCGGAATCCTCCAGATCGAACGCCAATGCCATGGCGGGACCGCCCGCGACCACGTCCTCGATCGACCGGACGAGCCGAAAACGTCCGTCCGCCAAGGCGGCCCGGCGAAACTGCCGCACCAGTCCCAGCGCGTCCGCGGTGCTGTGCGGCGCATAGCCGACATTGACCGACAGATACGAGCCCGGCCGATAGCGCGCCAGTTCGGCGATGTCGGCCGACGGCAGCAGCGGCAGACAGCAGTGTTGTTCCCACAGGAAATGCGGCAACCGGGCCTCCTATCGGTCGTCGGCAACGATGTCGCAATCGTAGGCGGGCCCGCGTGCGGTCCCGCACCGCAGCACACCCCCGGCGTACCCCGCCACCCACCCGGTAAGCCGAGGTGAGCGGCGGTGCCGGCGAGCGCCGGAATCCGGCGGGGGCGGATCACCGGCGCACCGAACCGCCGCGTCGGCAACAATGGCAGGCATGAGCGCCGCCGAGGAGAACCGGAACGACGACCCCTACCTGTGGCTGGAGGAAGTGACCTCCGACCGCGCGCTGGACTGGGCGCGGGCACACAACGAGGTGGTGGTCGACCGCTTCGCCACCGCGGACCGGTTCTCCGAGCTGGAGCACCGCATCCTCGACATGCTCGACACCGACACCCGCATTCCGTACCCGAGCCGGCGCGGCGACCATCTCTACAACTTCTGGCGCGACGCCGAGCACCCGAAAGGGCTGTGGCGGCGAACCAGTTTCGCCGAGTACCGCAAGCCGAACCCGCAGTGGGAGGTGCTGATCGATCTCGACGCGCTGGCCGCCGCCGAACAGGAGAACTGGGTGTGGGGCGGCGCCGCGGTGTTGCGGCCGGACCAGTCGCTGGCACTGATCAGCCTGTCCCGCGGCGGCGCCGACGCCAAGGTCGTGCGCGAATTCGATATGGCGGCAAAACAGTTCCGTGCGGCCGCGGACGGCGGATTCGAACTGCCGGAGGCCAAGTCGCAGATCCGCTGGATCGACGCCGACACCGTCTATGTCGGAACGGATTTCGGCCCGGGCTCGCTCACCGAGTCCGGCTATCCGCGGCTGGCCAAGCAGTGGCGGCGCGGTACCCCGCTGGCGGAGGCCGAGACCGTCTTCGAGGGCGAGCCGGAGGACGTCCTGGTCGCCGCCGGCTACGACCGCACGCCGGGATACGAGCGCCACTACGTCGCCCGGGCCACCGATTTCTTCAACGAATCGGTGTACCTGCTGGAGGACGACGGCACGCTACTCCACATCGATGTGCCGACCGATGCTTCCGAGTCGTGGTTCAAGGACTGGCTGCTGGTGCGGGTGAAGGCGCCGTGGGAGGTGGCCGGCACGACCTATCCGGCCGGCGCCCTGCTGGCCATCGACCTGAACGACTTCCTGGACGGCGCACGGGATTTCGAGGTGGTGTTCACACCGGACGCGCACACCGCACTGCACGGCTACGGCTGGACCGAGAACCATCTGCTGCTGATCACCCTCGAGGACGTGCAGACCCGGCTCTACGTGCTCACCCCCGGCCGCGACGGCTGGACGCGCGCACCCCTGGGCGATACCCCGCCGATGTCGACGACCAACGTCATGAATCTCGACCCGCTCGAGGGCGGCGACGAATTCATGCTCACCACCAGCGGTTTCACCACACCGGCCACACTGCTGGCCAGTTCCGTCGGCGGGCGGACCGAAACGCTCAGGCAGGAACCGGCCTTCTTCGACGCCGACGGCATCGAGACCGAGCAGTTCTTCGCCCGCTCCGACGACGGAACGATGGTGCCGTACTTCGTGATCCGCCATCGCGACCACAAGGGCGCGCCCGGCCCGACGGTGATGTCCGGCTACGGCGGCTTCGAGGTCTCGCGCACCCCCGCCTACAGCGGCGCCTCCGGAATGGGCTGGCTCGAACGCGGCGGCACCTGGGTGATGACCAACATCCGCGGCGGCGGCGAGTACGGCCCCGAGTGGCACACCCAGGTGCAGAAGGAGAACCGCCACAAGGTCTACGAGGACTTCTCCTCGATCGCCCGGGACCTGGTGGCGCGCGGCATCACCACCCCGCAGCAGCTGGGCGCGGTGGGCGGCAGCAACGGCGGCCTGTTGATGGGCGTCATGCTCACCCGCTACCCGGAACTGTTCGGCGCCATCGTCTGTCAGGTTCCCCTGCTGGATATGAAGCGCTACCACCTGCTGCTCGCGGGCGCCTCGTGGGTCGCCGAGTACGGGGATCCGGACATCCCGGAGGAGTGGGAGTACCTGTCCGAGTACTCGCCGTACCAGAACACCAGCGCCGACCGGACCTATCCGCCGATCCTGCTGACCACCTCCACCCGCGACGACCGCGTACACCCCGGCCACGCCCGGAAGATGGCCGCGCGCTTGACCGAACAGGGCCACACGATCTGGTACCACGAGAACATCGAGGGCGGCCACGGCGGCGCCGCCGACAACAAGCAGCTGGCCTTCCAGGCCGCGCTGATCTACGAGTTCTTCACCCAGATGCTGATCGAGGACCGGAAAAGCTAGTCGCGCGAACTCTTTTCGGACCGGTACCGGTCGAAGCCGTCCAGCATGGCCGTGAGGCCGAGATCGAAATGATCCGTCCCGGCCGAACCGTCGGCCGCGGCGGCGAGCAGGTTGTAGTCGGGCCCGCCCGGCGCCGGCTTGCGGCTGCGGACGGCGGCGACGGCCGCCGCCGTCCAGCTCAGCATGTGCCCGGACACGTATTCACCCACACAACGCGCCACCCGCAGCGCGACGGACGGTTCGAACCCGGCGTCGCGCAGCAGCGTGATCATCCGGTTTCCGGTGTCCACGGCCTGCGGACTGCGCACCGGCCGGGTGGCGAAGACCGGCACCGCGTTCGGATGCCGCCGCAGCACCGAACGCACCCGATGCCCGTAGGCACGCATGAGTTCCCGCCAATCCCCGTGCCACGGCAACTCTTCCATCGCCAGCTCGGTGAACATCGCGGCGGCGATCTCGTCGAACAGATCCTGCTGGTCGGTGAAGTGCCGATAGGCCGCCATCGGATCGGCTCCCAGCTCCCTCCCCAACCGGCGCATCGAGAAGCCCTCCAGTCCTTCTCGATCGATCAGCGAAAGCGCCACCGCCGCAATGTGGTCCCGGTGCAGTGCGGGACGATCGGCAGTCCTCCTGCCGCGCGCACTCACCGTCGCGCTCCCTCGACGACGGCGAGCAGGCGCTCGGCGAACGGCACCGGCTGCACCTGGTAGGCGGTGTGCCCGCCCGGGAATTCCACATACGACATGGCCGGCTCCGCGGCGAGCGCCCGCGCGGCGACCTCGTACGGACGGCCCGCGCTGTCGGCTCCGACGGCAATCGACCACGGCACCGAAATGGTGCGCAGGGCATCGAGATCCGGCTGGTAATCGAAGCACAGTGCCGGCAGCTCCCGGTACATCGGTAAGTCGGCATTGCCGAGCAGGCGGGTCATGACCGACGGCGGTTTCCGCGTCGCCCGGCGAACCGCGGAATCCAGCGCGAGTGCGACCCGCGTCGCGCCTGCCATGGCCGCCTGCCCTGCCGCGGACCGGAACACGGCCGGCATGTGCGGCGCCGTCATCACACCGAACGCGGCGAAGGCACGCAGCGGGCTCTTCTCCACCGCCAGCCGCCAGATCTCGGCGAGCTGCCGCCGGCCGGGATCGTCACCCGGCAGCAGTTGCACGACCGCGGGCTCGTGCACGACCGCACCGAGCAACCGAGCACCGTGCCGGGCAAGCACTTCCAACGCGATGATCGCACCACCACTGCTGCCGAACAGATGCGCTCGTTCCACCGCGTAGGCATCCAGAACGGCCACCACATCGTCGGCCTGAGCGCGGTTATCGATCGCCGCCCCCGGCTCGGTGAACGCACTGCGCGAGTTGCCGCGCCGATCGAAGGTGATGACGGTGTACCGGGCACCGAGCAGCGCCGCGACGTCCTCGTAGACCCCGGCGTCGCCGCCACCGCCCGCAACGAGCATCAGCGCGGGACCTGACCCGACCGATCCCGTGTACAACCTCGCGCCCGGCACGTCGACCATCCGCACGACACGCTCCCCACCGGCCATACCAACCCTCCGAGTCTACGGTGTAGACATAAATCTACACCGTAGACTCGCAGGGCGCCGGGAGACCACGCGCGGAGCGCGAGACCCGCGCCCCGCCGCGTACGCCGGGCTCAGCGGGTCCTGTTCCGGATCACCCTCGGCACCACACCTTTTCCGTCGTCCCGACAGGACCTGTTTCCGGCATCCCGATGGAGCCCGTTTCGGTCGTCCCGACGCTCTCCCGGCCGGAATTCCCTGCGCAGCCACCGGCCAACGTCAGAGATTCCGGCAGAAACACGCCGGAACGACCAACCGGGACGGACCGGGCAGCACTGGACGACGGGCCGAGTCACACCGGAACGACGGAACCGGTCCGCTCACAGCTCCCGGACCCACTTCTCGATGCGGTCGACGGTGCCGCGCGGGTCGGTGATCCAGCCGTTGTGGCCCCTGGGTTCCGGCTGGTGCCAGGTGGTGACGCGGGCGTCGGGCAGCTTCTCCAGCAGGTGCGCGGCCGAGCCGGGCGGGGTGAGGTCGTCACCCTCCAGCGTGATCGACAGGACCGGCAGCTTCAGGCGGGCGATGCGCTCCTCGTAGTCGATATCGGCGTCGACAGGGACGAAGCGACCCGTGCGCGCCAGCCGGGCCCAGTCGGAGATCAGCACCTTGGACTGCCGTCCGAACCCGCCCGCGGTGATCACGTCGCCGGGCCAGAAGCCGGCCAGATTGGCGGTCAGCGAGATGGCCGCCGGGCCCAGCCGCATGGCCGAGCGGGCGATGCCACCGTAGCCGCGATAGTAGGGCGTCCCGGAGGCGACCAGGATCAGGCCACCCAACCGACCCCTGACCCGGGCGGCGTACATCGTGCCGAGCTGGCCACCCATGCTGTGCCCCAACAGGATCGGGGTACTGTCCGGAAAGCGCTCGCGGACCACCTCGAACATCGCCGGGAAGTCGACCGAGACCAGCTCCTGGTAGCCGTAGGCACTCGTCGGGCTCGGCTTCGGGCGGCTGTCGCCGTTGCCGCGCAACTCGCCGATCGCCGCGTCGAAACCGCGGCCGGCCAGTTCCCGAGCGAAATCCTCGTAGTAGGCGCCCGGCACACCCAGACCGGGGATGATCACGATCACCGCCCGCGGCGCGTCCGCGGTGATCGGGTGCCGATGCTCACCCCGCGCCGGCGCCAGCCGCACCGGAACGACGCTGCCGTCGGCCACCTGGATCGGAATCGTCTCCATGCGCGCACGCTACCGCGCCGACGCACTGCCGTACCGGCCGACAGCTCCGCTCACCGACACGGCCGTCTCACCAACACAGCCGTCGCCGACCGGCATCCACCGACACCCGGATCCCGGCCCGCCGAGGTGGCGGCGCACCGATGTCGTCGCCTGCCCGCGGACCGCCGGGGCCCGGCAGTGTCCGGTCCACGCCGGACCGGCGGGTGACCGATCGGATCAGACGGTGACCGAATCCGGCTCGGCCGGATCGTCACCCGATGCCCTCGGCTCACTGCCCGCGCTCTGCTCCAGGCTCTGCGACAGCAAATGGTCGAGCCCGGTCCGATTCGACACCACCACCAGCCGATTTCCCGCGGCCAGCAGGCTTTCCGGATCCGGCTGCCACTCCAGTTCGGCGCCGACGGTCGCCTGCAGCGCCAGCACCCGGGTGTGCACCGGCAGGCCCGCGATCCTGATCGGCTTGCCGACCAGCGCCGACCCGGCCTCCACCGGCACCTCGGCGACCATCAGCGTGGCCTCGTTGATCGGCAGCGTCGCGATCACCCGGCGCTCGGCCATCGCCGCGGCGAAACCCTCGGCGGCCAACTGGAAGACGCTGTTCACCACCACCGAGGGGCCGAGGCTGCGCTGCACCCGCTCGGCGAGGTCGTCGTCCGAAACCCGCAGCACCACTTGCAGATCCTCGCGATGCGTCCGCTTGTGATAGGACTGGCCTAGCAGCGCGGCCTCCAGATTCACCGCGTCGCTGCTGGTGAGCAGCACCAGCGCCCGAGCTCGCGACACGCCCGCGGCCGCCAACGTGTTCTCCCAGGTGGCCTGGCCGATCACCACCGGAACGCCGAGCCGGCGCGCCAGCGCGATACCGCGGGCATTCTCGTCGTAGTCCAGCCCGACCACCGGCACCCCGAGATCGCACAGCTGCTCCATGACGCGCATGCCGACGTTGCCCAGACCGGCGACCACCACATGGCCGCTGAAATCCGCAGGCTCCGGCCCGATCTGCTCGGACAACTGGGCGCGCAGCACCCCGCCCACCACCATCGCGGTGACGACGGGTGTCAGGGTGAGACCGACGAAGACGACCGCGACCTGCAACACCTTGAAGATCGGGTCGCGGTCGCGCTCCGGCTGCGCCGCGCCGGCGGCGTCCAGGAGCGTCTCGTATATCGCATCGCCCCAGGCGTTTCCGAACGCGGCCATCAGGGTGCAGCCCAGCAGGATCAGCGCGAGCAACACCAGCACCAGCCGAACCAGGTTGTGGCGGAACAGATATCGGAACTGCAAAAGCCATCGCCTGCGGCTGTTCAGCACGTGTGGGGTGCGCCGGCCGGACAGCGCCAGCGCTCGCGCATCGCTACGGGTGGAGGCGAGCATGCGAACATCGCCCGAGGCCGATTCGGTCAACCCGCACACCATCGTCGCGTCCGGAATGCCGGACGGACCGGTGACATACAGGGTGCGCTCGCCCAGCCGCAGGTACTCCATGGCCTTCTCGCCCAGCGCGGCCGCGATGAACGACGGCGCCGCCATCTCGGAAATGGACAGCACCACGCAGTCGGCGAACAGGGTCCGGATGCGAAAACCCAGGCCCGTATTGAACATTCGGATGACCAGCCGGATATCCGGGTTGAGCTCGTGCGCCTGCAACGCGGCGTGGAAGTTCTCCACATCGGCCTGATCGACCAGCGCCAGCGCCCGCGCCCCGGCGACCCCGGCGGTGCTCAGCGTCTCCTCGTCCAGCCGCTCGGCGCACAGGATGCGCACCCGGTCCAGGCGCTCCAGCTTCGGCACATAGCTGCCCCGGCGATCCGGGATGACAACGGTGACGATGTCCTCCGGAAACCGTTCGACCAGCTGCGCAGCCAGCTGATACACGAGCGGATTATGCCCGCAGACAACGAAACTCGATGCGCGGTCCCCCGCCTTGTCGACACTCACAGTGCGATGCTAAAGCGAATCGTCAGCATACGGCCAGGCAAACCGCCCCTTTTCGTCCGGCCGGTGAATTGCCGATTACCACCGGGGCCGCCTATCTGCTCACGAACTCACCGCCCCGATGATCACCCGGCGCAGCACCCGGATCACATCGTCGAGCGACGGCTGCGGATCCGCGCCGCTCCAGGCGTCCACCACGTAGTTGACCGCACCGATGATCGCCAGCACCCGCATCTCGTAATCGCCGGGCGGGATTTCTCCCTGTTGTGCGGCGCCCTCCGCCGCACCGGCCAATAGCGCACCCCAGGCGCGACGCAATTCCAATCGGAACTTTTCCACATTCGGCCCGGCGCCGACCACCTCGACCAATGCGACCCGGGCCTTACGCGGATCTCTTCCGATGGATTCGACGTAGGCCCGCACGGCCGCATCGATCACCTCGGGAGCGCCGCGGTCGGCGTGATCGGCCAGGGCCGCGGTCACCACCTCCCGCGATTGCCCATCGATCTGTTCGTAGAGCTCCAACAGCAGCGATTCACGACCGGTGAACTCCTCGTAGAACTGCCGCGAGGAGAGTCCGGCATCTTTACAGATGGCGCCGACCGAACTATTCGCGTAGCCGTCACGTGCGAACACGGTCAGCCCGGACTCCAGAAAACGCGCACGTCGCTGCCGCTGCCGGTCTTCTACGGGCTGCCCGGCGTACATCCTGCCCGCGTTCGTCTCCTGTGACATCGCGCCAGACAATACCTAAACGTTCGATCCGTAAGGGATGGATCGGGCCGCTCATTTATCGCGAGAAATCTCGGTGTGATAGCTGAAAGTTGACTACCGGACGTGAGCCGATTCCGCGGTACGCGCGGTGACGCTTATTCAATTCCATTCCCGGGACTCTTCCCGGACTCGCGAGGGCCCAACCCCCTCATCTGGATCAGGCCCTCGCGAGAACCGCCGGCACAGCATCTCCGGAACCGGAGTTACCAGCGGTTTGCCTGTCCATGAAGGACGATACTCATCGCGAACCGATTTCGCGACATTTTGACGGAATTTTCTAGAAGTATTTCTGGTTAATCGCCGGTATCGGGGAGAGCCACGGCCGGCACCAGCGCGGGGAGTTCGGCCACCGAATCGAGCACGTGATCCGGTGCCGATGCGGCGGCGTCGAGTACGGACTGCCGGAATTTCCCGGTTCGCACCAGCACTCCGGTCATTCCGGCCGCCCGCGCGGCGAGCACATCCGAATGCAGGTCGTCGCCGATCATCAGCAGCTGCTCCGGGCGCAGGCCCAGCAGGCCGGCACAGGCATGGAAGCCGGTCGGGGACGGCTTGCCGATCACCGTGATGCGCGCGTGCCCGGCCGCCTCCAGGCCCGGCAGGTAGGTGCCGGTATCGATCCGCAGGCCGTCGGCGGTCGCCCACGTCATGCTGCCCTGCATGGCGATCACGGGAATGCCGTCCAGCATCGACTCGACCACCCGGCTCAATGCGCGATGGGTGAATTCCGCTCCGGCACCGCCGATCACGATGACGTCGGGATGCTCCGCGTCCAGGGTGAGCCCGGTCAGATCGTCCTCGATGGCACCGTGATTGAGCACCCACACCCGCGCACCCGGATGGTGGCGGCTCAAATATTCGACGGTCAGCCGGGCCGCCGTCACGATCTCCGAGATGTCCACCGGAATGCCTGCGGCGCACAGCCTTTCGGCTATCTCGGCGCAGCTGGCGGAGGTGGTGTTGGTGAGGAACGCCCGGCGCAGCCCTGCCTCGTGCACCGCGCGTACCGCGTCGGCGGCGCCCGGGACCGCGCGCCACGAGGTCACCAGCACGCCGTCGATGTCGTACAGTACGCCCCGGATACCGGCCATACATCCAGCCTAGCGAGGGTGATCACACCCCGCGCCGCGTGACGATCGGATCGCGAACGAAAAGTTGAGCAATTACTTGACCAACCGACGGATCGGCATGAACTCGAGCATGTGCTCAACCAATCGGACCGGCTCGATCACATCTTTCGCGCCCTGGGCGACCCCGCCCGCCGGCACCTGCTCGAGCGATTGAGCAGCGGTCCGGCTGCGGTCAGCCACGCTGGCCGAGCCGCTGGACATGTCGCTGGCGACGGTGGTCCAGCACCTGCGGGTACTACAGGATGCGGGGCTGGTCCGATCCGACCACACCACAACCGATTACACCACCACCGATCACGAGGAGTAGGCCATGCCGGAACAGTCCGTCACCCATGCCACGTTCACGATCGAACGCGACTACCCCGCCGCCCCGGATCGGGTCTTCGCGGCCTGGCCCGACCCGGCCACCAAGGCGCGCTGGTTCGCCGGCGGCACGCACGACGGCCACGAACTCGGCTTCGAGACCACCTACCAGGAGATCGTTCCGGACGAGCGGATCGTCTACACCTCGGCACCGAGCACCGGCGGCACGGTGGCCACGGTATCCCTGACGACGGTGGAATTCGTTGCCGCCGAGGACGGTACGCGCCTCGTTCTCACCGCCTATCTCGACGGCCACGAGCAGCCCGCCCGGCGCGAGCAGGGCACCGGTGACCAGCTCGACGCTCTCGGCAAGGAACTCGCCGCCCGATGAGCGTTCCGCCGCCTCAGATCGCGGTCTGCGGACCGCGCGACTGCACCGATGCCGACGCCGGCCGGGCCGCCGAGGCCGGTCGGCTGCTGGCCGAGGCCGGCGCGACCGTCCTCTGCGGCGGCGGCACCGGAGTCATGGCAGCCGTCGCCGAAGGCGCCTCGCGCGCAGGCGGTCTCGTGATCGGGATCCGCCCCGACACCGACCGCTCCACCGCCTGCGCCGGACTGTCCGCGGTGCTCTACACCGGCATGGGCGAGGCCCGCAACGCCATCCTGGTGTCCTCCGCCGACGCCGTCATCGTCATCGGCGGCTCCTGGGGCACCCTCTCCGAGCTGGCCCTCGCCCGTCGCCGCGGCATTCCCGTTGTCTCCCTGGGCGGTTGGCAGATCCTCGACGAAGACGGCAACCCGCTCGCCGCGACCATCGCCGTCCCCGATCCCGCCGCCGCCGTTGCCGCGGCACTGCCCGGGGGAATGCCGCCGGCGGGATAGTGGAGGGAAGGAACTTCGCCACCGTAGCCACGCTCGATACGGAATCCGCCGGAGACGCGAATCAGTACGGTGACGACACGTCTCTCATCC
Organism: Nocardia sp. BMG51109; assembly: GCF_000526215.1. Lineage (NCBI taxonomy): Bacteria > Bacillati > Actinomycetota > Actinomycetes > Mycobacteriales > Nocardiaceae > Nocardia > Nocardia sp. BMG51109. Next base: position 2,807,598 of record NZ_JAFQ01000004.1, on the reverse strand, counting down.
TGGCAGCACGGTCGACGACACGATCGGCCGCGCTCGCGATCGCCTCGACGAGGTCGACGGCACCTTGCACGGCCGTCACCAGGCCGACGCCCTGGCCCGCCCAGACGGGTACGGCCGACAGGTCGTTGCGGGCCGCCAGATCCTGGTATTCGCCCCGGGCCTCGGTGTCTTCGCGGAGTTCGTCGTCCCGGCCGCGCCACTTGTCGAGAAACTCGTTGCGCAGGGTTCGCGCCGGGTACCGGTCCGGCCATGCCGAGCCGCGGGCGATATCGAGGGTGCGGTTGCGCTCGGTGTCTCGCCCCTCGGCCGCGAGTAGTGCCTCGACCTCCTCCGCCGATGTCAGCGCCTCCGAGGTGGCCTCGAATCCGGTGCCGATCAACGCTCCCGCCGCGCCCAGCGCCAGCGCGGCGGCGAGCCCGCGGCCATCGGCGATGCCCCCGGCCGCGAGAACCGGTGTGGCACCGGCAAGATCGACCACCGCGGGCACGAAAGACATGGTGCCGATGGCGTTCCCGCCGCTGTGCCCGCCCGCGTCACCGCCTTGGGCGACGATGATGTCGGCGCCCGCGTCCAGCGCCCGCCGGGCCTCGTCGAGATCGGTGACCTGCAGGATCAGTTTCGCGCCCGACGCCCGGATCCTCTCCGCGAACGGCATCGGATCGCCGAACGACAGCAGTACGGCCGCGGGCCCGAACTCCAGCGCCCACGCGACCGTGTCGACGTCCACCGCCCAGCTCAAAAAGCCGATACCCCAGGGCTTCTCGGTCACCGATCGGACCAGCCGCAGCTCCGGCTCGACGCCACCGCGTACACCGGCGCCACCACCGATCAGTCCGAGACCGCCCGCCTCCGACACCGCACCCGCCAGCGCACCGCCGGCCACGCCTCCCATCGGTGCCGAGACGATCGGATGAGCAATCCCCAGGTGTTCGGTAAAGGCCGTCCGTAGTGTCATGCCTCAGCCTGACACGACCCGGACCACACCCTGCCCGGTGCCCCCGGAGCCCACCATCCGGTAAGCCACCATGGGAAAGGGCCCGGAAATGACGGAAGGCCCCCAGCTGCTGCTGGAGGCCTCCCTCGAAGTATGTTCCGGCGGTGACCTACTCTCCCACACCCAGTCGAGTGCAGTACCATCGGCGCAGGCGAGCTTAGCTTCCGGGTTCGGAATGGGACCGGGCGTTTCCCCACCGCTATAACCACCGTAACACTATGAAACTATCCACCACCCACCACACACGCTCTGCCGAGCAGGCGGGGGTGTGGTGTGTTGTTTCAGAACACCGCACAGTGGACGCGTAGCACCTTCGTTCATAAGCCCTCGGCCTATTAGTACCGGTCACCTACACCCCTCACAGGGCTTCCAGCTCCGGCCTATCAACCCAATCATCTCTTGGGGACCTTAACCCCTCGAAGGGGGAAAGAAACCTCATCTTGGAACAGGCTTCCCGCTTAGATGCTTTCAGCGGTTATCCCTCCCGAACGTAGCCAACCAGCCATGCTCCTGGCGGAACAACTGGCACACCAGAGGTTCGTCCGTCCCGGTCCTCTCGTACTAGGGACAGCCTTCCTCAAGTTTCTCACGCGCGCGGCGGATAGAGACCGAACTGTCTCACGACGTTCTAAACCCAGCTCGCGTGCCGCTTTAATGGGCGAACAGCCCAACCCTTGGGACCAACTCCAGCCCCAGGATGCGACGAGCCGACATCGAGGTGCCAAACCATCCCGTCGATATGGACTCTTGGGGAAGATCAGCCTGTTATCCCCGGGGTACCTTTTATCCGTTGAGCGACACCGCTTCCACACGCCGGTGCCGGATCACTAGTCCCGACTTTCGTCCCTGCTCGACACGTCCGTCTCACAGTCAAGCTCCCTTGTGCACTTACACTCAACACCTGATTACCAACCAGGCCGAGGGAACCTTTGGGCGCCTCCGTTACCCTTTAGGAGGCAACCGCCCCAGTTAAACTACCCACCAGGCACTGTCCCTGAACCGGATCACGGCCCGAGGTTAGAAGCCCAATACGACCAGAGTGGTATTTCAACGACGACTCCACCCGAACTAGCGTCCAAGCTTCACAGTCTCCCACCTATCCTACACAAACCGTACCGAACACCAATACCAAGCTATAGTGAAGGTCCCGGGGTCTTTTCGTCCTGCCGCGCGTAACGAGCATCTTTACTCGTAATGCAATTTCGCCGAGCCTATGGTGGAGACAGCAGAGAAGTCGTTACGCCATTCGTGCAGGTCGGAACTTACCCGACAAGGAATTTCGCTACCTTAGGATGGTTATAGTTACCACCGCCGTTTACCGGGGCTTAAATTCTCAGCTTCACGGAACAAATCCGTTAACCGGTCCTCTTAACCTTCCGGCACCGGGCAGGCGTCAGTCCGTATACCTCGTCTTACGACTTCGCACGGACCTGTGTTTTTAGTAAACAGTCGCTTCTCTCTGGTCTCTGCGACCCACCCCAGCTCCCCGTGCAAGACGGTTCACCAGAACGGGCCCTCCTTCTCCCGAAGTTACGGAGGCATTTTGCCGAGTTCCTTCACCACAGTTCGCTCGATCGCCTTAGTATTCTCTACCTGACCACCTGTGTCGGTTTAGGGTACGGGCCGTGTACCAACTCACTAGAGGCTTTTCTCGACAGCATAGGATCACTGAATTCACCTCAACCGGCTACGCATCACCTCTCACCCTCCATGTGACACGGATTTGCCTATGTCACGGGCTACAGGCTTACACCCGGTAATCCACCACCGGGCCCAGCTACCTTCCTGCGTCACCCCATCGCTTGACTACTACAACCAGGATCCCGTGCATCCCTCTTGGGTCCCCCGAAGGAGATCCCGCCAGTTCAGGACGGTTAGCACAGCTGATTCGCCATTGGGCGCGGATACACGGGTACGGGAATATCAACCCGTTGTCCATCGACTACGCCTGTCGGCCTCGCCTTAGGTCCCGACTCACCCTGGGCGGAATAACCTGGCCCAGGAACCCTTGGTCATCCGGCGGACGAGTTTCTCACTCGTCTTTCGCTACTCATGCCTGCATTCTCACTCCCACAGCCTCCACACCTGGATCACTCCGGCGCTTCCCTGGCTGCAGGACGCTCCCCTACCCACCCAGCCGACTAGCCCGAAGGCGATCATATGACTGAGTGCCGCGGCTTCGGCGGTGTACTTGAGCCCCGCTACATTGTCGGCGCAGGACCACTTGACCAGTGAGCTATTACGCACTCTTTCAAGGATGGCTGCTTCTAAGCCAACCTCCTGGTTGTCTCAGCGATCCCACATCCTTTTCCACTTAGTACACGCTTAGGGGCCTTAGCCGGCGATCCGGGCTGTTTCCCTCTCGACCACGAAGCTTATCCCCCGCAGTCTCACTGCCACGCTCTCACACACCAGCATTCGGAGTTTGGCTGACTTCAGTAAGCTTGTAGGCCCCCTAGGCCACCCAGTAGCTCTACCTCCGGTGTGAAACACGCAACGCTGCACCTAAATGCATTTCGGGGAGAACCAGCTATCACAGAGTTTGATTGGCCTTTCACCCCTACCCACAACTCATCCCCTCAGTTTTCAACCTAAGTGGGTTCGGGCCTCCACAACATCTTACTGCTGCTTCACCCTGGCCATGGGTAGATCACTCCGCTTCGGGTCCATGACATGCGACTCCACCGCCCTCTTCGGACTCGCTTTCGCTACGGCTCCCCCACACGGGTTAACCTCGCCACACACCAATGACTCGCAGGCTCATTCTTCAAAAGGCACGCCATCACCCAACAAGTGAGCTCTGACGGATTGTAAGCGCCCGGTTTCAGGTACTATTTCACTCCCCTCCCGGGGTACTTTTCACCTTTCCCTCACGGTACTAGTCCGCTATCGGTCACCAGGTAGTATTCAGGCTTACCGGGTGGTCCCGGCAGATTCACAGCAGATTCCACGGGCCCGCTGCTACTCGGGTATCTCCCACGACAGGGAACATGTTTTCGCTTACCGGACTCTCACCGTCTACGGTCGGCCATCCCAGACCAATTCAGCTAACACGAACCTTTCTGACTGTCGCCCATCACGGCAGTGATGAGAAGAAAGACCCCACAACCCCGGCCATGCAACGACTGCCGCCTATCACACATAACCGGTTTAGCCTCATCCGCTTTCGCTCGCCACTACTCACGGAATCACAATTGTTTTCTCTTCCTGCGGGTACTGAGATGTTTCACTTCCCCGCGTTCCCTCCACACACCCTATACATTCAGATGCGGGTAACACGACATCACTCGTGCTGGGTTTCCCCATTCGGAAATCCTCGGATCTCAGCTCGGTTGACAGCTCCCCGAGGCATATCGCAGCCTCCCACGTCCTTCATCGGCTCCTGGTGCCAAGGCATCCACCGAACGCTCTTACACACTTACAAACAAAGATGCTCGCGTCCACTGTGCAGTTCTCAAACAACACACCCGACCCGGAACAACCCGACGCCAGACCAGGAACACATCCTGCGGTACGAACCGGAGATCCGAGCGGATCCATTTTTTGCCTAGAAGAAACACCGCGTGTTCCCTCAGGACCCAACAGTGTGTCGACTACATCCCCGAACCCGGATCCATCAAGACCCGAGCCTCACCGAGGCGCATGCCAGCGTTCCACCCATGAGCAACCACCGGAAGACACATGCTCCCGTAATGGCCTCTGCCAGAAGAACTCCCACCGACGCGGAAGCCTCACTGGAGAATGCTCCTTAGAAAGGAGGTGATCCAGCCGCACCTTCCGGTACGGCTACCTTGTTACGACTTCGTCCCAATCGCCGATCCCACCTTCGACAGCTCCCTCCCACAAGGGGTTAGGCCACCGGCTTCGGGTGTTACCGACTTTCATGACGTGACGGGCGGTGTGTACAAGGCCCGGGAACGTATTCACCGCAGCGTTGCTGATCTGCGATTACTAGCGACTCCAACTTCACGGGGTCGAGTTGCAGACCCCGATCCGAACTGAGACCGGCTTTAAGGGATTCGCTCCACCTCACGGTATCGCAACCCTCTGTACCAGCCATTGTAGCATGTGTGAAGCCCTGGACATAAGGGGCATGATGACTTGACGTCGTCCCCACCTTCCTCCGAGTTGACCCCGGCAGTCTCCCGCGAGTCCCCAACACGACTTGCTGGCAACACGGGACAAGGGTTGCGCTCGTTGCGGGACTTAACCCAACATCTCACGACACGAGCTGACGACAGCCATGCACCACCTGTACACCAACCACAAGGGGGGCCACATCTCTGCAGCTTTCTGGTGTATGTCAAACCCAGGTAAGGTTCTTCGCGTTGCATCGAATTAATCCACATGCTCCGCCGCTTGTGCGGGCCCCCGTCAATTCCTTTGAGTTTTAGCCTTGCGGCCGTACTCCCCAGGCGGGGCGCTTAATGCGTTGGCTACGGCACGGAGCCCGTGGAAGGAACCCCACACCTAGCGCCCACCGTTTACGGCGTGGACTACCAGGGTATCTAATCCTGTTCGCTACCCACGCTTTCGCTTCTCAGCGTCAGTTACTGCCCAGAGACCCGCCTTCGCCACCGGTGTTCCTCCTGATATCTGCGCATTTCACCGCTACACCAGGAATTCCAGTCTCCCCTGCAGTACTCTAGCCCGCCCGTATCGACCGCAAGCGTGCAGTTGAGCTACACGTTTTCACGATCGACGCGACGAACCGCCTACAAGCTCTTTACGCCCAGTAATTCCGGACAACGCTCGCACCCTACGTATTACCGCGGCTGCTGGCACGTAGTTGGCCGGTGCTTCTTCTACAGGTACCGTCAGTTCCCCTTCGTCCCTGTCGAAAGCGGTTTACAACCCGAAGGCCGTCATCCCGCACGCGGCGTCGCTGCATCAGGCTTCCGCCCATTGTGCAATATTCCCCACTGCTGCCTCCCGTAGGAGTCTGGGCCGTGTCTCAGTCCCAGTGTGGCCGGTCGCCCTCTCAGGCCGGCTACCCGTCGTCGCCTTGGTAGGCCATTACCCCACCAACAAGCTGATAGGCCGCGGGCCCATCTCGCACCGATAAATCTTTCCACCACACCCCATGCGAGGCACGGTCCTATCCGGTATTAGACCCAGTTTCCCAGGCTTATCCCAGAGTACGAGGCAGATCACCCACGTGTTACTCACCCGTTCGCCACTAATCCACCCGAAGGCTTCATCGTTCGACTTGCATGTGTTAAGCACGCCGCCAGCGTTCGTCCTGAGCCAGGATCAAACTCTCCGTTGAAGACTCTCAACCACACCCCGAAAAGGGGTGTAATCGGAAGTAACTCTCGAACCAGGAGTCCGAAAACCTAACTAAAACGCCAGCCGGAATTAAGCTGACTAAAAAACAATGCCCTGCCCTCACACGGGGGTATGAGAACAGGAACCAAAAAATATTTGGCACTGACATTCATCGACACACTATTGAGTTCTCAAAGAACACACGCACACACCATCTCCCAGGCATCCGCCCGCTCGATCATGAGGCAACTTTCCCAGCTTAGCTCAGCCATCCACCCCGAACCAAATCAGAGTCTCAACCGAACCAGTGTGACCATCAGGCGCTCCCCGTCCAACCTCGTGTCCCCGCCTCACAGCCGGGTCGGCGTCCGTGTCGCTCTGACCTGGAATAAGTTACGTGCCAATCGCTTTCAGTGTCAAATCGCCTGGTCATACGGCCAAGCGGCAAGATCGGGACAACGCGGGAGCGGGGGTCGACCCGGAAACAGAGCCGACCTTCGCGCACCGACGGACGCTGTCAGTTGTCGCAGAGCTTGACCCATTTCGTCTCGCGGTACCGGTTGTCGACCACGAACAGCCCCGCGTCGTCCTCGAACGGGACGGCGATATCGAAATCGCCCGCGCGGTACATCAACCACTTGTCGCCGGTCGCGTGCAACAGCTGAGCATCCTCGGCTCCTTCGAGGAAGCCGGAGAAGTTCAGCGTGTGGCTCTCGTTGGAGACGTCGCCGTCGGAGTCCAGCGACGCGTACTGGTAGGTCTGCGCGGAGAACCATCCCCAGGGCTTCACCGAACCCGAGCACGTCACGCTCTCGGAGCCCGAGACGGCTCGTGCAGATCCGGCGCCCAGCACGTGTGCCGTGGCCACGGCGATCAGAGCGAACGCGGCGATCAGAGTCTTCTTCATCTTTCCCACCCACTCGGTGATGGGCCCTGTGCCCATCGCCGACGACGCTACGAACGACGCCTTGGGCCGGACTTACGGAAGCCCTAACAACGGCCGGCGGCCGGTTCACTCCGGAGAGTGAACCGGCCGCCGGTTCGAAAGGGGTTGCCGGAAGGCAGGACTCAGAAGTCCATGCCACCCATGCCGCCGGTCGGGTCGCCCGCCGGGGCGGCCTGCTTCTCCGGCTTGTCGGCGACGACCGCCTCGGTGGTGAGGAACAGCGCCGCGATCGAGCCCGCGTTCTGCAGGGCCGAACGGGTCACCTTCACCGGGTCGGCGACGCCGGCCACCAGCAGGTCCTCGTAGTCGCCGGTGTCGGCGTTGAGGCCCTGGCCCTTCGGCAGGCCCGCGACCTTCTCCGCCACCACGCCGGGCTCGAGGCCGGCGTTGAAGGCGATCTGCTTCAGCGGCGCGGCCAGCGCGACCTTCACTATGTTCGCGCCGGTGGCCTCGTCACCGGTCAGCTTCAGGTCGTCCAGAGCCGGGCCGGCCTGCAGCAGCGCCACGCCACCACCGGGGACGATGCCCTCCTCGACGGCGGCCTTGGCGTTGCGCACCGCGTCCTCGATGCGGTGCTTGCGCTCCTTGAGCTCCACCTCGGTGGCGGCGCCGGCCTTGATCACCGCGACACCGCCGGCCAGCTTGGCCAGGCGCTCCTGCAGCTTCTCGCGGTCGTAGTCCGAGTCCGAGTTCTCGATCTCGGTGCGGATCTGCGCGACCCGGCCCTGGATGGCGTCGGCGTCGCCGGCACCGTCGACGATGGTGGTCTCGTCCTTGGTGACGACCACCTTGCGGGCCTGGCCCAGCAGGTCCACGGTGGCGTTCTCCAGGTTGAGGCCGACCTCTTCGCTGATGACCTCGCCACCGGTCAGGATGGCGATGTCGGCCAGCTGCGCCTTGCGGCGGTCGCCGAAGCCCGGGGCCTTCACGGCGACGGACTTGAAGGTGCCGCGGATCTTGTTGACCACCAGGGTGGACAGGGCCTCGCCCTCGACGTCCTCGGAGATGATCAGCAGCGGCTTACCGGCCTGGATGACCTTCTCCAGCAGCGGGAGCAGGTCCTTGACGGTGGAGACCTTCGAGCCGACCAGCAGGATGTACGGATCCTCGAGGACCGCTTCCTGACGCTCCGGGTCGGTCACGAAGTAACCGGAGATGTAGCCCTTGTCGAAGCGCATGCCCTCGGTGAGCTCCAGCTGGAGACCGAAGGTGTTGCTCTCCTCGACGGTGATGACGCCTTCCTTGCCGACCTTGTCCATGGCCTCGGCGATCAGCTCACCGATGGACTGGTCACCCGCCGAGATGGCGGCGGTGGCGGCGATCTGCTCCTTGGTCTCGACCTCCTTGGCCGATTCGAGCAGGCGGTTGGTGACGGCCTCGACGGCCTTCTCGATGCCGCGCTTCAGGCCCAGCGGGTTCGCACCGGCCGCGACGTTGCGCAGGCCCTCGCGCACCAGCGCCTGGGCGAGCACGGTGGCGGTGGTGGTGCCGTCACCGGCGACGTCGTCGGTCTTCTTGGCGACTTCCTTGACCAGCTCGGCGCCGATCTTCTCGTAAGGGTCCTCCAGCTCGATCTCCTTGGCGATGGACACGCCATCGTTGGTGATCGTGGGGGCACCCCACTTCTTCTCCAGAACGACGTTGCGACCCTTGGGGCCCAGCGTCACCTTGACAGCGTCGGCGAGGCTGTTCAGACCCCGCTCGAGGCCGCGGCGGGCCTCTTCGTCGTACGCAATCGTCTTGGCCATTGCGAAGTGATCCTCCAGGATTGGGGGTGACACGATGCTGGCCAGGCTCGGTGCCCGCGACGGACGAGCAGGTGTGTCGTGGCTCCCGCTCTCACCGTCCCGACCTGGCACTCACAGGTCGAGAGTGCCAGTCCCTTTCTAGCACTCAGGGGTGTCGACTGCAAGGTCAGGGGTGGCGACTCCGGGCAGCGGTTATGAGGCTAGGTGGTATCGGTGACGCGCAGCGCCAGAGCGAGGAAGGCATCGGTGCGCCGCTCGTCCGGGGAGCGCGGCTCCCCTCGTTCGACCGTGACCTGCTCGGCGTCGTGCAACAGGAGCTCCGCCTCGATGCGCATGATGGCGCGAATGAACGGCGGGGCCACCTCCGGAGGGAGATCCCCGTTGACGATGTAGCTACCGTCCGGACCGTCCTCGGTTTGCACATAGGAAAGTGCGCGCAGCAGGTCAGCGCGCAATTCCCCCGCGATTAGGTCGGAATCCACGTCATCCGCCATAGCCACATCGTATCTTGACAACCCTTGTAGAACTCACATCCGGGTCATACAGTACGGACGTACGGTTTGAGAACGCGACCTCTGGAGCCGCCCATGTGGGATCCGCAGCAGTATCTGGCCTTCGATGATCACCGCTCCCGACCCTTCTTCGAGCTGCTCGGGCGCATCGGCGCCGAGCGGCCGCGGCGCGTCGTCGACCTGGGATGCGGACCCGGACACCTGACCGGCGCCCTCGGCGACCGCTGGCCGGACGCGGTGGTGGAGGCGTCGGATTCCGCGCCGCAGATGGTCGCCGCCGCCCGGGCCCGCGGCGTGCACGCCACGCTGCTGGATGTCCGCGAGTGGGAGCCCGAGCCGGACACCGATGTGGTGGTCTGCAACGCGGTGCTGCAGTGGGTGCCCGGACACCCGGCGCTGCTGACCGACTGGGCGGCGAAGCTACCGTCGGGGGCGTGGCTGGCCGTCCAGGTGCCGGGCAATTTCGATGCCCCGTCGCATCGGTGCATCCGGGAGCTGGCCGGGCGGGACAACTGGCGGGAGCGCCTGGCGGCGACCGGCGTCCTGGAGGAGCGCGCGGTCCTCGACCCGACCGGCTACGCCACCGTACTGGCCGAGGCGGGCTGCGCCGTCGACGCCTGGGAGACAACCTATGTCCAGCGCCTGACCGGGGACGACCCGGTGCTGAAGTGGGTTTCGGGTACGGCGCTACGGCCGATCCGCGACGCCCTGGACGACGCGGAGTGGGACCGGTTCGTCGCCGAACTGGCCCCGCTGCTGCGCGCCGCCTACCCCGGACAGCCCGACGGCACCACCTGGCTGCCGTTCCGCCGCGTCTTCACCGTCGCCCGCACGCCCTGACCCGGTCGGGGCACACGGCTAGTTCTGGCACACCGATTCGAGGATCTGCGACCGCACCCCGCTGCCCTTCTGGATCGCGTTGAAATCGGCCTCCTCCCGAGTGCGGCCCCACCCGGAGGTGTAGCGGTGGTTCCCGTCCGGCTCACCGTCGTCGTCGAGGCTGTCGGACCGGACCACCGCTGCGCACCATCCGGAGCCGACCCGCACCTTCCAGCCGCAGTCGCCGCCGGTGGTGTACGGCCCGGACGAACCCGTCGGCGGATGGGCGACCACCGGATTCCGCTCGTTGCACGCGGCGACCGCGTCGTTCTGGGCATCCTCCGCCGAGGCCCGGTCCCGGACCGATGCCCAGGCGCCGTTCGATGTCGATACCGCGATCGCGGCGTACCGGGTGTCGTCCGCGGAGGCGGAGGCCGTCGAGAAGGCGACCCCGGCGGCGACCGTCGCGGCAACGATGCCGACCCGGGCGAACGACGCGGCGGAACCCGAAGCGATAATTTTCATGGTCGCAGCATGTTTCGTCGGCCTTGCCGAAAGCTTAAGAAACACAGTGCTTCTCGCAGTCGGCTCGGCGGAACGACCGAAACGGACGGGGACTCTTCACCTCTCGTCGGCGGTGGGACGGTCTCGCACCGGATCGTCACCGGCTCGCGGTCGGCGGCTCCGGTGGCGACGGCGGGCTCGGGGCGGCCGGGGGCGCGGGCGGCGCCGGGGCGGCCGGGGGCTGGGGTGGTGTCGGAGCGACGGGAGCAGGCGGTGTCGGAGCGACGGGAGCAGGCGGAGCCTCTGCCGCGGTGACGAAGTCGGCCAGCTGCGCGACGATGTCCGCCTCTACCTCCGCCTTGCGCAGGCCGAGACCGGACAGCACGCCGGCGCCGTCCTCCTGCTCCAGCAGGGCGAGCAGCATATGTTCGGTGCCGATGTAGTTGTGGCCCAGGCGAAGTGCCTCGCGGAAGGTCAGCTCCAGGGCCTTGCGTGCGGCGGCGCCGAAGGGAATCAGAGCGGGGAGATCATCGACGGCCGGAGGAAGTGCCGCCGTGGCGACCCGGCGTACCGCCTCCAGCGTGACACCCTTGGCGACGATCGCATGGGCCGCCAGGCTGTTCGGCTCGGAGAGCAGCCCGAGCACCAGATGTTCCGTCTGGATCTCGGGGTTGCCGGCACTCCGCGTCTCCTCCTGGGAGGCGACGACGACCGCGCGGGCCCGCGAGGTGAATCGCGCGAACCCCGCGTTGGGATCCATTGCCGGGTCGGCCGGCGACTTGGGGACGAACCGCTTCTGGGCGGCCTGCTTGCTGACCCCCATGCTGTCGCCGATATCGGTCCACGAGGCGCCGGTGCGGCGGGCCTGGTCGACGAAGTGGCCGATCAGATGATCGGCCACCTCGCCCAGGTGCCCGCCGACGACCACCGCGTCGGAGAGTTGCTCCAGCACGTTGTCGGGACGCGCCTTCTTGATGCCCTCGATCAGGTCGTCGAGGCGTACGTTGATACTGTCTGCCATGCGTCAACAATAGGTTGACGATGCCGCAATCGTCAACAGGTAGTTGACTTGTCTCACGCGGGGTCGGCGGCCGCACGGCGCCCGGCGGCGTGCGTCGTGCCGATCAGTTCGGCGCGGTCGCCGACGGGACGGCGGGCTCGGTCGCGGCGCCGGTGGACGCCTCCGGTGCGCTCGATTCCGCCGGACCGCCACGTAGCTCGCCGGGCAGCGTGATGTGCGGCAACGGAATACGCGGCAGTCGATGTTCGGTGGTCGTCGGCGGTGCGGTCGTGGTGGCCGGCGCATTTCTGCGCAGTTCGTTACCGCCCGAACCGGTATCCGGATCGCAGGCCGCGATCGGCGCGACCAGAGCACCGGCGGCCAGCACCGCAATGACCAATTTCTGCACGAGATCTCCCACCGATCGGGCGCCACTCCAGTCGCGGCGCATGCGAAAACGGTGCGCCGCAGGGCTTATCGACTGCCTAAGGATCGGTAAACGCCACGCCCGCGCCCGGCCACTGCGGACGGCGAAAGGCCGTGCTACAAGCTACTTTTCGGCAGGCTACTCTTCGGCGATGCCGATGGCGACCGCCACCGGTGTCTCGGCCCGGCTCTCGGCCAGGCACACCAGTTTCGCGGTGCCCAGTGCGACATTCGGGCTGCCCTCGAACTTCGAACCCGGGTTCTCCGCGAGCACCTGCTCCATCGTCGACTTCTCGGCCTCGGTGTCGAGGTTCTTGAACTCGGAGCACGGCGTCCGCGAGGCCGGGCCCAGCGCGGCATATTCGGAGGAGGGTGCGGTGGTGGGGCCATCGGTCGAGGGTTCGGCGGCCGCAGTGGTCGCCGAGGGGGCGGGGGCGGACGAGGTGGCGGTGCTGGGCGGCGCGTTCCTGCGCAGTCCGGCGGCGTCGGTGCCCGAGTCGTCACCGCCGCAGGCGGTGGGTCCCAGTGCCAGCGCGCACAGCGCGACGGCGATCGCCGAATGTCGTTTCATGGACGTCTATCCCCGGTGTTCGCAAGCGCCGGTTCGGTCCGGCGCGCGTCGCAGCGTACCGGGCGGGAGGCGGGATTGGAAACCCGGCGGAGGCGTCAGTGAATCCGTTTCTGCCAATCGCGCGGCACCCGGTCACGCGGCCCCGGCACGGTCTGGTCGAGCGGATGATGCTGGGGCGGCGCGAGTTCGGGTCCCTCGTCGAATACCTCGCCGGTCCGGAAGTTCCAGAACCATGCCTCGCCCGGCTCGTAGCTCTGCGTGAACGGATGCCCGGTCACGGCGAAATGCTTGGTGGCGTGCTGCGCCGGGGAGGAGTCGCAGCACCCCACGTGCCCGCACTGGGCACAGCGGCGCAGATGCACCCACCAGCCCTGGTCCGCTTCGCATTCCGCGCAACCCGGGCCGCTCGGCGGCACCGCCGGGTCGATGCCCTCGATCGCCTGCGACATCACTCACCTCCAGAATTCGGTTGCGCCGCTCGACCTTCGATGTTCTCCTCCGCGTCGTTCCCGCGTCCGGCGGGATGCAGCGGCAGCCGGACGATGAACCGGGTGTCACCGGGCGCCGACTCGACCCGGATATCGCCACCGTGTTTCTTCACCACGATCCGGAACGAGATATCCAGTCCCAGACCGGTTCCCTCGCCGACCGGCTTGGTGGTGAAGAAGGGTTCGAAGATCCGGCTCCGGATATCGTCCGGCACGCCGGGACCCGTATCGCAGATCTCGACCGCGGCACAGTCGTTCTCGTGATAGGTGCGGACGGTGAGCGTACCCCGGCCGTCCATCGCGGCGACCGCGTTGTCCACCAGATTGGTCCACACCTGATTCAATTCCGCTGCGTAGCAAGGTACTTCGGGCAGGGCGTGATCGTACTCCTTGACCACCTCGATGCCGTCGCCGATCTTGCGGCCCAGCATCACCAGGGTGCTGTCGAGCAGTTCGTGGATATCGACCACCTGGAACGGCGCCCGGTCCATCTGCGAATACTGCCGGGCCGCGTCGACCAGCGACGAGATCCGGACGGTCGAGTCGGTGATCTCGTTCATCAGCAGTTCGGTCTCGACGGTGTAGTTCAGCCACCGGATCGCACCCTCGAACACACCGGCGTCGCACCCCTCCAGCGTGGCCGCCACCCGCTCCAGCCAGGCGGTGTCGAAGCCCGCCTGCACGAAGGTCGGCGCGATATCCCAGCCGTTGGCGATGCCGCGGTCGGCAAGCCAGTCGCCGAGTTCGTCCTCGCGGTCGGCGGCCTCCAGCGTGGTCAGCGTCGGGGCCTTGGCGACCTGGGTGGCCGCCTCCTCCTGCAACTGCACCATCGCGTCCAGCGCCGACGAGTCGAACGTGCCGTGCGCCATCATCTTCAGCTTGTGCCGCATCCCGGCGACCCGGTCGCGCAGCGACGAGGTGGCCCGGACCGCGGCGGCGGCCGGATTGTTCAGCTCGTGGGTCAGCCCGGCCGACAACGACCCCAGCGCCAGCAGCCGCTCGCGCTGGCCGATGATCTCGTTGGCGTTGCGGTTGCCGAAGAACACGCCCTCAAGCAGGTGCAGCGCCATCGGGAACCACTCCTGCATCATCCGCGCGAAGGTGCCGGCGTCGAGCACGAAGAACGTCGACGGCCTGGTCACCGTCAGCGTGCCGACGTAGTTCTCCTCGGCCTTGTCACCCATGTAGGCGGTCCAGGCGCCGGCATAGGAACCGCGGTGATCGGTGCGTACCAGCTCGATCTCCTCGCCGGCGGACAGCTTGGTCAGCACGACCTCGCCGTCCATCAGCACGTAGAAGCAGGTCGCGGCGTCGCCCTCGCGATACACCGTGCCCGGCTCGAAATGCCGTACCCGCCCGTCCCGGCACAGCCACGCCAGCTGCTCGTCGTCGAGCTTCTCGAACAGGAACAGCGTGCGCAGTTCCTCGGGATCACACATCACATCGGTGTCCGCCGCCTGGTCGGCGACCGCTTCCTCGGCCACGGTGCCACCTCCTACTGTTTCGCGATGTATCGGTGGACGAGCATGACCGCCATCGCGCCCTCGCCCACGGCGGACGCGACCCGTTTCGCCGACTCCGCGCGCACGTCGCCGGCCACGAACACTCCCGGAACGCTGGTCTCCAGGTGATGCGGCGGGCGCGGCAGCTCCCAGCCGGCCGGGCGGTTGCCGTCGACCAGCAGATCCGGGCCGGCCAGCACGTATCCGGCCGCGTCGCGAACCACCAGGCCGTCGAGCCAGTCGGTCTCCGGTGCGGCGCCGATGAACAGGAACAACCGCTCCGCGTCCGCCTTTTCTTCCACCCCGGTGGCGTTGTTGCGCAGCACGATGCGCTCCAGGTGATCGTCGCCGTCGGCCGCGGCCACCTCGGTACAGGTGTGCACCTTGATGTTCGGGATCTGCTCGAGCTGCCGGACCAGATAATGCGACATCGACCGCTCCAGCGAGTCCGACCGCACGAGAATGTGCACCGTCTTCGCGTTGCGGGACAGGAACACCGCCGCCTGGCCGGCCGAATTCGCGCCGCCCACGATGTAGATCTCCCGGTCGGCGCAGTCGGCCGCCTCCGTCATGGCGGATCCGTAGTACACGCCGCGCCCGGTGAATTCGTCCACGCCCGGCGCCGGATGATGCCGGTAGTTGACGCCCGTGGCGATCAGCACGGAGTGCGCGGCGACGGCGCTGCCGTCGTCGAAGCGCACCATCCGGGCCGAACCGCACACCTCCAGTCCCACCACCCGGCGCGCGGTGATCAGCTCGGCGCCGAACTTGACCGCCTGCCGCCGCGCCCGATCGGCCAGCTGCGCTCCCGACAATCCGTCCGGAAAGCCGAGGTAGTTCTCGATGCGCGAACTCTGCCCGGCCTGGCCGCCGGTGGCGGTGCGTTCGACCAGCACCGTGCGCAGGCCCTCCGACGCGCCGTACACCGCGGCGCCCAGCCCGGCCGGTCCGCCGCCGACCACGATCAGGTCGTAGAAGTCGCCGACCGGGTCGGTGCTGAGACCGACGCTGCCGGCCAACTCGCTGTCCGAGGGTGTGATCAGCGCCTGCCCCGCGGCGTCGATCACCACCGGGCACTGGTCCTGCGTCGCGCCCGCCGCCTCCAGCAGCCGCGCACCCTCCGGCTCGTCGGCCAGATACCACCGGTACGGCAGCTGGTTGCGGGCCAGGAATTCGCGCACCTGCGAGCAGCGCGCCGACCAGCGGTGGCCGATCACCTTCGTCTCGTGCACCGGCCGGTGCTCATCGCCGCGCCATGCCTCCAGCAGCGCATCGATGACCGGGTACAGCTTCTCCTCCGGCGGATCCCACGGCTTGAGCAGATAGTGATCGAGGTCGACGACATTGATCGCCTCGATGGCCGCGTTGGTGTCGGCGTAGGCGGTCAACAGCACCCGGCGGGCGTACGGGTGCAGATCCATCGCCTGTTCCAGGAATTCGATGCCGTCCATCTCCGGCATCCGGTAATCGGCGATCAGCACGGCGACCGGCTGCCCCCGCAGTTTCATCTCGCGCAACGCGTCGAGCGCGGCGGGCCCCGATTCCGCCCGCAGAATCCGATAATCCGCCCCGTAGCGGCGCCTCAAGTCGCGGACCACGGCCCGGGAGACACCCGGATCGTCGTCGACGCTGAGTATTGCCGGCTTGGCGGCAGCTGGTGAAGTCACCTCGAAAGTATGGGGCGTCGGCGCACGTGTTCGCTCAGAGCCGATGGTGCTGGACCAGGTCCAGCTCGGTAGGGGTCAGCAGTCGTTCGAGCCGTTCCTCGCGTTCGGCGGCGGTACGTCTGGATCTCTCGCCGCGAGCCACCGCCGCGACGGCGGTGGCCTCGGATTCGGGGACCGGAAGGAGCGGAACGGAATCCGGATGCCTGCGGGGGAGGAGAAAGCGCAAATTCACGGCGGATCACCTCACGTCGGAAGAAACTCGGGCTCGGGTCGGCTACTTCGTCACCTCTCCCTCATCTATCTGCCATTGTGCGTCGGTTATTACGAGGAGGGGTAGCCCTCACATCAGAATGTGATCTAGTTGATTTTCAATCGGATGTGGTCCGCATCACCGGTCGCCGGTCACAACGGGGGCGCGACAGTAGGATTCCGATACCGAACACCCACCTCTCTCGGAGGCAGCGTTGCCGAACACTCTCGAAACCACCGTCGACATCTCCGCCGCACCGGAACGGGTCTGGGCGGTGGTGTCGGATCTGAAGCGGATGCCCGAATTCAGCCCGAACACCGTCCGCATGGTGCCGCTGGGCACCCTGGGCCCCGGCACCTGGACGGTCAACCTCAATCGGGACGGACGCAGGTACTACCCGACCACCTCGCGGATCGTCCGGTTCGAGCCGAACCGGACGTTCGCCTTCCGCATGAACGAGAACGCCACGGTGTGGAGCTTCACGCTGGAGCCCACCGAATCCGGCACCCGGCTGACCGAGCGGCGCGACGTTCCCAACGGTGTGCGCAAGCCGATTCGCCTGTTGATCGACAAGTTTCTCGGCGGCGAACAGCAGTTCGAGTCGAATCTGGTGCACGGTATGAACGAAACCCTCGGCAAGATCAAGACCGCCGCCGAGCGGAGCTGATTGCCGACGGGTTACTGCCAGTTGGGCAGTTTCACTACCTGGGCGGCGTAGGAGAGGCCGGCGCCGAAGGCGACCAGCAGCGCGTCGGCGCCCGGCTTGGTCTCGCCCCGGCGTAGTAGCGCCTCCATCGCCAGCGGTATCGAGGCGGCCGAGGTATTGCCCGCCTCCTCGATGTCGCCCGCCAGCGCGCAGTTGGCCGACAGCTCCAGCTCGCGGGCCATGATCTCGATGATGCGGCCGTTGGCCTGGTGCGGGACCATCGCATCCAGGTCGCCCGGGGTCAGCCCGGCCCGGTCGATGGCGTCCAGGCAGACCTTCTTGAGCGAATGCGCGGCCCAGCGGAACACCGCCGTACCCTCCATCGCCAGGTAGGGGCGCACGGCATCGAGGCCGCGCTCATCGATCTCGTCGAAGAACTCCATCCAGTCCTTGTCCTGGCGGATGGCGTGATGCTGGTCGCCGTCGGAACCCCAGACGGTCGGGCCGATCCCCGGCTCGTCGGACGGGCCGATGACCACGGCGCCCGCGCCGTCGGCGAACAGGAACGCCGTGCCGCGATCGGCCGGGTCGACCGCGTCGGTGAGCCGCTCCACGCCGATCACCAGAACGTGGCCGGCGGTACCGCCCTTGACGAGATCCGAGCCCAGCGCGACGGCGTGGCAGAACCCGGCGCAACCGGCCGAGATGTCGAACGCCGCGGGATTGTCCATGCCCAGTTCGGTGGCGATCTGGGGCGCCGCCGCCGGGGTGAGCAGCAGCCAGGTGGAGGTGGCGACGATGACGCAGCCGACCTGATCGGGCGCGACGGCGGCCGCGGCCAGCGCATCGCGGGCCGCGGCCACGCTCATCTCGATCAGCGTTTCCGAGTCCGAGGCGAACCGCCGGGTCTTGATGCCCGAGCGGGTGCGGATCCATTCGTCGCTGGAGTCGATCGGTCCGGCAACTTCGTCGTTGGTGACGACCCTGGTCGGGCGGTACACACCGAGCCCGAGCATCGCCGTGTGCTCCACCCCTGTGATCTGGGCGAGTCGAGCAGCCATCGTGCTTCTCCTAGGTACCTGCCGGCAGGCGTGTCCGGGCCTGCGGCCCTCACCCGCGCATCGAACGTTCCTTCATCGGGCCCTCACCGGCGACTCGCATCTGAGCCGATAGACATGAGGCCCCCTCATATTAGCCGGAACAGTAACGGGAGTCGTGGGTATTGTCACAATCGATCGGGTACTGCCAGTTCGCGTGCCGGTTGCTTCGACCGGCGGCACGCCTCTCTGTTCCCACGAGTGATTCGAGGACACCATGCTCGGTCTCGGAATTATCGGCTGGATCATCATCGGCGGCCTGGCCGGCTGGATCGCCAGTAAGTTCATGGGGACGGATGCCCAGCAGGGCATCCTCCTCAATATCGTCGTCGGGGTCGTCGGCGGCCTGCTGGGCGGCTTCCTGCTGAACCTGCTCGGCGTCGACGTGGCGGGCGGCGGAATCATCTTCAGCTTCCTCACCTGCCTCGCCGGTGCGGCGATCCTGCTGTGGCTGGTGCGACTGGTCACCGGGCGTCGAAAGGTCGGCTGACCGGTTCGATCACGCTGTCGCGGCGGCCATCCGGTCGCCGCGGCTGCGTGCTGTCGTAGCACAGGCTCGGACGCGGCACGTCCCGTAAGGTGTGAGCGACTTGTCCGCGCACGAAAGAGGAGCCCGTGGCCCGCCGCCCCACCCCGCCCGGCACGCCCGAACGCACCGGCCTCGGTCACATCGCCGATCTGGTGCGCGACGCGATTCCGCCGTTGCATCCCGCAGGTCTGCCGTTCGTGGCGGCTCCACTGGCGGTCGCCCTGCTGGGCCGGCGGCGGACGTGGCTGCGGCGCAGCGGTTTCGCGGCCGCGGCGGGGTCGGCGGCGTTCTTCCGGCATCCGCACCGAGTGCCGCCGCAGCGGCCGGGTGCCGTGGTCGCGCCCGCCGACGGGCAGGTCGCGCTGGTGGACACCGCGGTGCCGCCGGCCGAGCTGAATCTGGGCGAGGCCGAGCTGCCGCGCGTGAGCATCTTCCTGTCGGTACTGGACGTGCACGTGCAGCGCACGCCGGTCGACGGCACCGTGCGCGAGATCGTCTACCGGCGCGGGCGGTTCCGCTCCGCCGATCTGCCGGAGGCCAGCACCGACAACGAGCGCAACAGCATGGTGCTGGAGACCGCCGGCGGCCAGGTCGTGACGGTGGTGCAGATCGCGGGCCTGCTGGCCCGCCGGATCGTCTGCGACGCCCGGGTCGGCGACAAGCTGGGCATCGGCGACACCTATGGGCTGATCCGATTCGGCTCGCGGGTCGACACGTACTTTCCGTCCGGGACCGACCTGCTCGTCGCGCCGGGGCAGCGCACCGTCGGCGGAGAGACGGTGCTGGCCGAACTGCTCTCATGATCGAGGAAACGGTGACCGAAGAGGGGAAGCGGCGCCGGTCGGTGCGCCTGCTGCCCAGCATCGTGACGATTATGGCGCTGTGCGCCGGATTGTCGGCGGTGAAGTTCGCGCTGGAGGGCTCGTTGGCCACCGCGGTGGCGATGATCGGTGCGGCGGCAGTGCTCGACACGCTCGACGGCCGGCTGGCCCGGATGCTGTCGGCGACCACCAAGATCGGCGCCGAGCTCGATTCGCTCGCGGACGCGATCTCGTTCGGCGTCGCGCCCGCGCTGGTGCTGTACGTGACGTTCCTGCGCCAGGACAGCGCGGGCTGGATCATCGCACTGCTCTACGCGGTGAGCATCGTGCTGCGGCTGGCGCGGTTCAACACCCTGATGGACGACGACACCCGCCCCGACTGGCAGCGCGAGTACTTCGTCGGGGTGCCGGCGCCGGCGGCGGCGCTGATCGCGATGCTGCCGCTGACGCTGCACGAACAGTTCCACAGCGGCTGGTGGAACAACTTCCCGGTGGTGGCGGCCTGGACGATCTTCGCGGCGCTGCTGGCCGTCAGCACGATCCCGACGCTCGCGATGAAGTCGGTGTCGGTCGCGCCGCAGGCCGCGGCGCTGCTGCTGGTGCTGACCGCCCTGGCCGCGGCCGCGCTGGTCACCTATCCGCTCATCCTGCTGATGGTGCTGATCGCGCTGTACCTGGGCCACATCCCGTTCGCGTGGCGCTCGCAGCGCTGGGTCGCCGCCCGCCCCGAGACCTGGCACCACAAGCCCGCCGAACGCCGCGCCCAGCGCCGCGCCGCCCGCCGCCGCCCGGGCCTGCGCGTACCGGCGTCGTCGTTACGGCTGCGCCGCCCCGCCCTGCGGGTGTCGGTGTCGACGTCCCGCCTGCGCCTGCGCCGCCCGGGGCCCCGTGAATGACGATCGCCGGATCACGAGGGTCCCCCACATCTCGGTCTGACCTCGGAGAACAACTATACACATCTATGTGTGTATAGTTGCTGTATGGCACGCCTGAACGTCTATGTCCCGGATGAGCTCGCACAGCGTGCTCGCGAGCGAGGTCTCAATGTGTCCGCGCTGGCCCAGGAGGCAATAATGGCGGAGCTGGACAAAAACGCTACCGCCGCGTGGCTGGCGGAGTTGGCCGAGGACCGCCCCGAGGTACCTCACGAGGCAACACTCGCCGCTCTCGAGGCCGCGCGAGATGAGTTCGGCCGGTGAACGAACCGGAGCAGATCGTTCTCGATGCCAGCGCCATGGTCGATGTTCTTATACACAACAATCGCACGGCGGCCGTGAGCGCACGGATCACCTCTGCCATTCTGCACGTGCCGGCGCATTTCGATGCCGAAGTCCTGTCCGCGCTCGAGCGTCTGAACCGCACCGGCGATCTCTCCGATGTCGCGGTCGACACCGCCCTGAGCCGGCTCGCCCGTGCGCCGCTGACCCGGCATCCGTTGATGAACCTGACGATCGGCGCGTGGTCGAAACGGGCGGCGATCAGACTCGCCGATGCGCTCTACGTCGAACTCTCCGAGCAGTTGAAGATGCCGTTGATCACGACGGACGGGCGTCTGGCTCGAACGTGCTCGCACGCCGAGGATGTCCGGCCGACCGACACCTGAGCCGCGGGCACAATGGCAGGCGTGCCGGATCTGTCGCTCACCGCTCGCCTGAACCGATCAGCCGCCGATGCCCGCCGGGGGGTGGTGCGGGTGCATCCGGAGGCCCTGGCGGCGTTGGGGTTGCGGGAGTGGGACGGGATCGCGCTGATCGGGTCGCGGCGGACCGCCGCGGTGGCGGGTGTCGCGCCGGCGGGGACGCCCGCCGGCCTGATTCTGCTGGACGATGTGACGCTGTCCAACGCCGGCGTGCGCGAGGACGCGACGCTGGTGGTCGCGCCGGCGAACGTGTTCGGGGCGCGGCAGATCTCGGTGACCGGATCGGCGCAGGCCGCCCACAGCATTCCGGAGTCCACGCTGCGGCAGGCGCTGCTCGGCAAGGTGGTCACCGTCGGTGACGCGGTCTCGCTGCTGCCCCGCGACCTCGGGCCGGGCACCAGCACCGCGGCTGCGACACAGGCACTTTCGCGCACCTTCGGGATCGCCTGGACCTCCGAGCTGCTCACCGTCACCGCGACCGACCCGGTCCGCGGCCCGGTCAGCGTGCAGCCCAACAGCGCGGTGGTGTGGGGCGCGGGCGTGCCGCCGGCCGCGGCCTCGCACGACCCGGGTGCCGGATCCGACGTCCAGGACGGCGCTCCCGGAACCCGAATGCGGGTGCGGGAGCGGCCCTCCGCGGTGGACGTCGCCGACCTGGCGGGCGTGCGCGGGCAGGCGGCGAAGCTGTCGGAGTGGCTCAGCCTCGCCCTCGACGAACCTGAACTGCTGAAAACCCTCGGCGCCCCACCGCATCTCGGCGTGCTGATCACCGGCCCGGCCGGGGCCGGGAAGGCGACGCTGGCGCGCGCGGTGGCCACGCCGCGGCGGATCGTGGAACTCGACGGCCCCACGGTCGGGGCCACCGAGAGCGGCACCCGGCTGCGCGAGGTCGGGCTCGCGGTGTCCGAGATCTGTTCGGGCCCAGGGGGAGTCCTGCTGATCACCGATATCGATGCGCTGCTGCCCGCCGATCCGGAGCCGGTCGCCGCGCTGGTGCTGGACCAGTTGCGCGCGGCGGTCGCGACGCCGGGGGTCGCGTTCCTGGCCACCACCTCCGACCCCACCCGGATCGACAGCCGGATGCGCGCACCGGATCTGTGCGATCGCGAGATCGCGCTGACCCTGCCCACCGCCGCCGTCCGCAAGGACCTGCTGGAGCAGTTGCTGCGCAAGGTACCCACCGAGGATTTGAAACTCGAGGAGATCGCCGACCGCACACCGGGATTCGTGGTGTCCGATCTGGCGGCGCTGTGCCGGGAGGCGGCGCTGCGGGCCGCGTCGCGGGCCAGCCGCGACCACACCGAGCCGGTGCTGACGCAGCCCGACCTGCTCGGCGCGCTGGAGGTGATCCGCCCGCTGTCGCGTTCGGGCACCGAGGAATTGGCCATCGGCAGCCTCGCCCTGGACGACGTCGGCGATATGACCGAGACCAAGCAGGCGCTGACCGAGGCGGTGCTGTGGCCGCTGCGGCATCCGGATTCGTTCGCCCGGCTCGGCATCGATCCGCCGCGCGGCGTGCTGCTGTACGGGCCGCCCGGGTGCGGGAAGACCTTCCTGGTGCGCGCGCTGGCCGGCACCGGGCAGCTGAGCGTGCACGCGGTCAAGGGCGCCGAACTGATGGACAAGTGGGTCGGCTCGTCCGAGCGCGCGGTCCGCGAACTGTTCCAGCGCGCCCGCGACTCCGCGCCGTCGCTGATCTTTCTCGACGAGGTGGACGCCCTGGCGCCACGCCGCGGCCAGAGCAGCGATTCCGGGGTCGGCGACCGGGTGGTCGCGGCGCTGCTCACCGAGCTGGACGGGGTGGAGCCGCTGCGCGATGTCGTGGTGGTGGGCGCCACCAACCGGCCGGAGCTGATCGATCCGGCGCTGACCCGGCCCGGCCGGCTGGAGCGGCTGGTGTTCGTGCCGCCCCCGGATGCCGCCGGGCGCACCGACATTCTGCGCACCGCGAGCCGATCGGTGCCGCTGGCCCCCGACGTCGACCTGCCCGCGCTGGCGGCCGACCTGGACGGATACTCGGCCGCCGACTGCTCCGCGCTGCTGCGGGAGGCGGCGCTGGCCGCGATGCGGCGCGATGTCGACACCGCCGACATCACCGCCGCGGACGTCGGCACCGCCCGCGCGGCGGTCCGGCCGTCGCTGGATCCGGATCAGGTGGAGGCGCTGCGGCGCTACGCGGAAGCACGGTAGCGCTGCGGCGCTACGCCGAGGCACGGTAGCGCTGCGGCGCTACGCCGAAGCACGGTAGCGGGATCCCCGGTCGCTCGGTGCTTTGCGCGGCGGACGCGACCGGATCGGCCGGAAAAAGAATAATCCGCACACACACGGCAACCGGCACGTCTACGGCGCTCGGGCGCCGATCATGGGTATTTTCGGCTGGTGCGGACCAGCGTCGGGGCCTTCGAGACGGTGACGGCGGGCCTCGCAACCCTGATTGCGGGAATGTCGCTGACCCTCCCGATCGATTTCGCGTGGACGACGAAGACGACCGCGCTACAGCTGGACCTGCTCGCGCACAGCGTGCCCCGCGCCATCGCCGCCGGGGCCGTCGTCGCCCTGACCGTCGCCGTGTTCGCCACCACCGTCAATCACGGGCTCGCCGCCTGGGGATCGGCGCTGTGCGGCAGCGCGCTGCTGCTGGTGACCCACCTGGCCGGCCGGCACAGCGGACCCGGCACCTCGCTGGCGACCCTGAACTTCCTCGACGCGATGGCGGGCGGCGTGCTGCTCGGCGGCATAGCCGCGGCGGTGCTCCGGGGGCGGCCACAGGTGTTCGGCTGGACGTTCGGCGGGCTCGCCGCCATCGTGGTGGGCTCGGCGCAGCCGGTGACACACGGCGACAAGATCGGCGATCCGACCGGATTCGGGCGCTTCCCGGCGGCCGACTCGCCGCCGCTGTGGCTCATCGCGGTGACGCTGGCGCTGGTCGCCGTGGGTACCGTGGCCAACCGGCACCGCACCCAGGTGGAGCGGCGGTCGGTCGAACTGCCGATGGCGCCGATCCTGGCCGGGCTGCTGTACGTGATGGTGACCCTGCTGGCCACGGAGTGGCTCACCCGCCGCGCCGCGGATCCGATCGACATCGCCCTCGGCGTGGGCGCGACCGTGGTCGCCGGGCTGCTCGCCGCCATGCTCCTGCCCCGCCGCGACGGCACCCTGGTGCTGCTGGCGGTCGCCCTGTCCGCCGTCGGCAGCGCGATCATGCCGTCCGGGCTGCCGGCCTGGTCGACGGCCCCGCTGCTGGTGCTGCTGGCGGCCGGGATCGTGCTGGGTTTCCGGCGGCCGGGCCCGCTGTTCGCGCTGCTGTTGCTGACCGCGCTGGTGGTGTACGCCGCGCTCACCGTCGACGTCCCGTCGCACGGCCGGGTGCGCGCGGCGGTGTGCGGGGTGCTGCTGGCCCTCGCGGCCGGGTACTGCTTCGGCAGCGCCGCGCCCCGCTACAACCCGACCCGGGTGCTGGGCATCGCGATCGTCTTCATGCCCTCGGTGGTGCTGGCCCTGCGCGACCATGTCGACCGCGGCGACTTCACCACGCTCACGGTCGAGTCCGGGCACTGGCACGTCTGCCCGGTCCCGACCTCGGATTCTCCCGCGCCGTACTGGACCGCGCTGGCGGTCACGATCGGGTGCGTCGCGGGCCTCGTCGCACTGCGCCGCCTGCGCGCGCCCGCCGTCGCACCGGCGACCGAACCGCCGGGAAGAACGGCCGAGAATTGATAGCCGACATATAGCGAAACGCCGCGAAAATGGTTGACACCATATAACCCGTGCGCAGGGGCGCCTGGCGGCAACAGTAGTATCGACTCCGCCACCCCGCCGCCGACCGACGGAGTGAAGTTTGCTCGCTGTCTTGATAGCCCATGCCGTCGCGACTCTGCTCGCGCCTCCCTGCATCCGGGTGCTGGGCCGACGCGGGTTCGCTCTGCTGGCGCTGGTTCCACTGGCGAGCCTGGGCTGGGTGATCGCGAACTGGAACAGCGACAGCACGGTGCGCGTCACCTGGGCGCCGGGCATCCACATGGACCTCGACCTGCGGTTCGATTCGCTCGCCTCGATCATGTCGGTGCTGATCCTCGGGGTCGGCGCGCTGGTTCTCGGCTACTGCGCGAGCTACTTCGACGACGACGACCGGCAGCGGCTGGGCATCTTCGCGGCCTACCTGGTCGCCTTCGCCGGCACGATGTTCGGGCTGGTCGTCAGCGACAACACGATGCTGCTGTTCACCTTCTGGGAGGCCACCACCGTGCTGTCGTTCCTGCTCGTCGGCCATCACGCCGAGCAGCAGGCCGGGCGGCGCGCGGCGCTGCAGGCGCTGCTGGTGACCACCGCGGGCGGGCTGGCGATGCTGGTGGGGCTCATTCTGCTGGGGCAGCGCTGCGGCACCTACCTGCTCTCCGAGACCCTCGCCCGGGCCGATCCGCACGACTGGTCGACCTGCGTCGCGGTGGTGCTGATCCTGATCGGCGCGCTGAGCAAATCGGCGATCGTGCCGCTGCACTTCTGGCTGCCGGGCGCGATGACGGCGCCCACGCCGGTCAGCGCGTATCTGCACGCGGCGGCGATGGTGAAGGCCGGCATCTATCTGGTCGCCCGGCTCGCACCGGCGTTCGCGGTATCGCCGCCGTGGCATCCGCTCATCCTCACCCTGGGGCTGGTCTCGATGGTGCTCGCGGGGTTGCGCGCGCTGCAGGTGACCGATCTGAAACTGGTGCTGGCCTTCGGCACGGTGAGCCAGCTGGGCTTCCTGATCACGCTGGTCGGCATCGGCACACCCGACGCGGCCCTGGCCGGGGCCGCGCTGATCGTCGCGCACGGGCTGTTCAAGGGATGCCTGTTCATGGTGGTCGGCATCATCGATCACAGCGCCGGGACCAGGGACCTGCGGCGGCTGTCCGGTCTGGGAAAACGGGCGCCGGTGCTGTGCGGAGTCGCGATCCTGGCGGCGGCCAGCATGGCCGGGATACCGCCGCTGCTCGGCTTCGTCGGCAAGGAGACCGCGCTCGGCGCGGTGCTGAACGCGAACAACCTGTCTTCGTCCGTCAAGGTGGCCGTGGGCATCGCCGTGGTGGTCGGCTCGATTCTGACCGTCGGCTACAGCCTCCGATTCCTGTGGGGCGCGTTCGGCACCAAGTCGGTGACC
Organism: Nocardia sp. BMG51109; assembly: GCF_000526215.1. NCBI lineage: Bacteria > Bacillati > Actinomycetota > Actinomycetes > Mycobacteriales > Nocardiaceae > Nocardia > Nocardia sp. BMG51109. The sequence goes on along the minus strand of NZ_JAFQ01000004.1, from coordinate 2,781,031 downwards.
ATGGGTGCGCCCGAACCGCGGCGGCAGTGGCATCGGCCCGGTGCGTGGTTCCTGGCCCCGCCTGCCGTGCTGGCCCTGGCCGGGCTCGTGGCGGGTCCGGCCGCGCCCTGGATGGACCGGCTGCTGCGGCCCTACGCGGAGACCCTGCCCGGCGGCGAGCCCACCCATCTGGCGCTGTGGCACGGCTTCGGGCATCCGCTCACGCTGACCATGATCGTGATCGCGTGCGGTCTGGTGCTGTTCGAGATCCGCGACCGCATCGGCGAGACCGCGAACCCCCGGCTGGGCAACGCCGACCGCGTCTACGACAAGACGCTGCGGGCGATGGATCAGCTGTCGCTGCGCATGACCGGTGCCACGCAACGGGGTTCGCTGCCGCTGAGCCAGGCACTCATCCTGATCACACTGATCCTGCTGCCCACCGCGACGCTGGCCATCGACGCGCGCACGAAGGTCCAACTGCGGCTGTGGGATTCGCCGTTGCAGCTGGTCATCGGCCTGATCATGATCGTCATGGCGGTGGGCGCCACCGTGATGCGCAACCGCCTGGCGGGGGTGCTGATGGTCGGCGTCACCGGTTACGGCTGCGGCGTGATCTTCGCCCTGCACGGCGCGCCCGATCTGGCTCTGACCCAGTTCCTGGTGGAGACGCTGACGCTGGTGATCTTCGTGCTGGTGCTGCGCAAGTTCCCCGCCGAGGTCGAGCCCGACCGCGCCACGCCGTTCAAGGCGCGCCGCGCGCTGCTCGCCGCGCTGGTCGGCACCGCGGTCGCGGTGCTCGGGGCGTTCGCCGTCGCCGCCCGCGGACCCGACCCGATCTGGCGCCGGATCCCGTCGGCCGCCTACGAATTCGGCGGCGGGAAGAACGCGGTGAACGTGCTGCTGGTCGATATCCGGGCGTGGGACACCCTCGGTGAGATCTCGGTGCTGGTGGTCGCCGCGACCGGGGTCGCGTCGCTGATGTTCCGCAGCCGCCGCTTCGGGACGCTGCCGCGGGTGGCCGACGCGCCGGGCTACACGCCCGACCCGGCGCGGGCCTACTGGCTTCCGGCGGCCGGACTGATCGCACCGCGCCATCGGTCGATCGTGCTGGCGATCACCACCCGCATGGTGTTTCCGACCATGATGGTGATGTCGGTGTTTTTCTTCTTCTCCGGGCACAACGCCCCGGGAGGCGGGTTCGCCGGCGGCCTCACCGCGGGATTGGCCCTGGTGCTCCGCTATCTCGCGGGCGGGCGCTACGAGCTCGCCGAGGCACTGCCGGTCGACGCCGGACATGTGCTGGGTACCGGATTGGCGCTGTCGGCGGGCACCGCGACCGGTTCCCTGCTGCTCGGCGCGCCGCCGCTGTCCTCGGCGATCATCGAGGTGACGCTGCCGCTGATCGGCCACGTCAAATTCGTCACCGCGCTGCTGTTCGACCTGGGCGTGTACCTGATCGTGGTGGGCCTGGTGCTGGACGTGCTGCGCAGTCTCGGTGCGCGGCTGGACACCGAGGAGCCGACGGGGCCGATGCCCACCGTACCCACAGTGCCCGCCACACCCGAACTGCCCGCCACACCCGAACCGCCCGCCACACCCGAACTGCCCTCGGTACCGAAATCCGCATCGGAGGAACGATGAGCGACGATCGCGCGGCGGTCGCGGCCGCACAGGAGATCCGATGACCGCGAATATCACCCTCCTGGTCCTCGTCGGCGCGTTGGTCGCATGCGGGGTGTATCTGCTGCTGGAGCGCGCGGTGTCGAAGATGCTGCTCGGGTTGATCCTGTTCGGTAACGCGGTGAATCTGCTGCTCCTCACCGTCGGCGGCCCCGACGGCAGCCCCCCGATCCTCGGCGAAACCGATCGGGTGCACCAGGATTCGGCCGATCCGCTGGCGCAGGCCATGGTGCTGACCTCGATCGTGATCACCATGGGAATCTCGGCGTTCGTGCTCGCGCTCGCCTACCGTTCCTACGCCCTGACCACCACCGAACAGGTCGAGAACGATCCCGAGGACGTCAAGGTCGCCGCCCGGCGCGAGGGCGAGGATCCCGACCAATGACCCTCTCTCCCGGCCTGATGTCCGGCCTCACCGCCCTGCCGGTGCTGATTCCGCTGCTCACGGCGGCCGTCACCCTGATCGTCGGGCGCAAGCCGCGGACACAGCAGATCATCTCCATCGCGGCGCTCGCCGCGATGGTGGTGATCGCGGGCGTTCTGCTCTACCTCGCCGACCGGGACGGGATGGTGGCCGTGCAGGTCGGCGGCTGGCACACCCCGATCGGCATCACGCTGGTGGTGGACCGGCTGTCGGCAGCCATGCTGCTGGTGTCGTCGATCGTGCTGCTGGCGGTGCTGGTGTACGCGGTCGGGCAGGGTATCAGCGACGGCGCCGAGCGGCAGCCGACCTCCATCTTCCAGCCGACGTATCTCGTGCTGAGCGCGGGTGTTTCGATCGCCTTCCTGGCCGGCGACCTGTTCAATCTGTTCGTCGGGTTCGAGGTGCTGCTGGCCGCGTCGTTCGTGCTGCTGACCCTCGGCGCCAGCGCCGACCGGGTGCGGGCCGGGGTGTCCTACGTCATGGTGTCGATGGTCTCGTCGCTGATCTTCCTGGTCGGCATCGCGCTGGCCTACGGCGCCACCGGAACCCTGAACATGGCGCAGCTGGCGGTGCGGATCGGCGAGGTGCCCCTCGGCGTCCGCGGCGCCATCTACGCCGTACTGCTGGTGGCGTTCGGGATCAAGGCGGCGGTGTTCCCGCTGTCGAACTGGCTGCCGGACTCGTATCCCACGGCACCCGCGCCGGTCACGGCCGTATTCGCGGGCCTGCTGACGAAGGTCGGCGTGTACGCGATCATCCGGATGCACACGCTGCTGTACCCGTCCGGCCGATTCGACAACGTGCTGCTGGTCTGCGGGCTGCTCACACTGCTGATCGGCATCCTCGGCGCGATCGCGCAGAGCGATATCAAGCGCCTGCTGTCGTTCACCCTGGTCAGCCACATCGGCTATCTGATGTTCGGGGTCGGGATCGGCAGCGCCACCGGGCTCACCGGCACGGTTTACTATGTGGCGCACCACATTCTGGTGCAGACCACCCTGTTCCTGGTGGTGGGGCTGATCGAACGGCAGGCCGGCTCGGCCTCGCTGAGCCGGCTGGGCGGCCTGCTCGCGGCCAGCCCGGCGCTGGCGCTGCTGTTCGGGATTCCCGCGCTGAATCTCGGTGGTATTCCGCCGCTGTCGGGTTTCATCGGCAAGGTGGCACTGCTGGAGGCGGGCGTGGACGACGGCAGCGTGCTGGCCTGGATCCTGGTGGCCGGAGCCATCCTGACGAGCCTGCTCACGCTGTATGCGATGGCCCGGGTGTGGAGCAAGGCGTTCTGGCGGCCGCGGGCCCAGGCGCCCGAGGGCGATCTGGCCGATGCCGCCCCGTCGGCGCTGATCGACGAGTCGACCGACGTCTCGTTCGACGATCGCGTCGATCCCGGCCGGATGCCGCGGCTGATGGTGGTGCCGACGGTCGCGTTGCTCGCGGTCGGGCTGGCGCTCACCGTGTTCGCGGGGCCGATTCTGGGCATCGCCTCGCGCGCCGCCGACGATCTCACCGATCGCCGACTCTATCTGGAAACCGTACTGGGCACGCCGGATTCGTGGCAGACGGGAGGCGACCGGTGAGGGCGATCGTGAGCCGGGAGACCATCGTCCGGATCGGCGTGCTGCTGTGGCTGACGCTGGTGTACATGGCCCTGTGGGGCGATCTGAGCTTCGGCAACGCGCTCGCCGGGCTGGCGATCGGCACGCTGATCATGATCGCGCTGCCGCTGCCCCGGGCGCCCGTATCGGGGCGGCTGCATCCGCTGTCGCTGATCGCGCTGATCGTCGTGGCGTCGTACTACGCGCTCGAATCCAGTGCGCAGATCGCGTGGTTCGCGATCCGGCCCGCCGGGGCGCCGGTGTCGGGTGTGCTGCGGGTGCGGTTGTCGATCCGGTCCGATCTGGTCCTCGTGCTGTGCACGGACCTGATGAACCTCATTCCCGGCACCATGGTGCTGGAACTGGACCGCAGCACGCACACCGTCTGGGTGCACGTGCTGGATGTGAGCAGCGAGGCGGCGGTCGAGAAGTTCTATCACGTCACCCACCGACTGGAACGGCTGTTGATCCGGTCCTTCGAGCGGCCGGAGGAATGGCGCGAATCGACCGTTCCCGCAAACCTTTCGGAGGAGGAGTGATGACAGTTGTCGCGATTGTCGCGGCCGTGCTGCTGTCCGCGGCGGCGGTGCTGACCGCCTACCGCACACTGATCGGACCGAGCACCCTGGACCGGGTGGTGGGCATCGACTCGATAGTCGGCATCGCCGCCGCGGGCCTGGCGGTCTGGGCCGCCTACAGCGGAGACGCCACGGTGCTGCCGGCCACCGTGGCGCTGGCGCTCGTCGGCTTCCTCGGTTCCGCCGCGGTGACCCGGTTCCGGGTGCGGGACGACCGATGACGGCCTGGCTCGATACGGCGCTGCACTGGCTCTCCTATGTCCTCATCCTGCTCGGGTCCGGCTTCGCCCTGACGGCCGCCATCGCGTTCGTCCGCTTTCCCGACATCCTGACCCGCATGCATGCCGCCACCAAGCCGCAGGTGGTCGGCCTGGTGCTGGTCCTGATCGGCAGCACCGTCGAGTTGCGTGGCCATCCCAATATCTGGATGCTGCCGCTGGTCGGCCTGTTCACGCTGCTCACGGTGCCGGCCGTCGCGCACCTGATCGGTCGCACCGCCCACCGCGAACAACGGCACCGCGACGGCCTGCTGGTGATCAACGAACGCGGTGACGACCCGGATCGATGACCCCCTCGCCCGCCGGAGCGGGCCGGCGGCCGAACCACGTCGTATGGAACACCCAGACATAGCCGGCGAAGACTCCGAGCAGGATGATGCCGGCCGGTAGCGGATGCTCCGCCATCCGTTCGGCCAGGAAGCGATAGGTCAGCAGCAGGCCGGCCAGCAATCCGGCGCCCCCGGCCACCAGCCCGACGCGGGCGCGATCCCAGCCGCGCTCGGGTGCGCGCAGCGCGGACTCGACGGTCAGGCACAGCACGGCGCCGGCGAGCAGATCCACGCCGTAGTGATAGCCGAATCCGAGCGTCGCGGTGAGGGTGGCCAGCAGCCAGAAGGCACCGCCCCAGCGCAGCCAGCGCGGCGCGGGCGAGCCGTCGGCGGCGCGGCGCGAATGCAGGAAAACCGCGGTGGCCCAGGCGGTATGCATGGAGGGCATGCAGTTGCGCGGGGTCGACCGATCGAACGGGAGCGGGGCGGGGCGGTAGTCGGGCGACGGCATGAGCTGCGGCCAGAAGTTCCCGATCTGCAGCCCGTGCCCGTCCGGGCCGAACGCGAACATCGGCCCGACCACCGGGAACAGCAGATACACGGCCGGACCGGCCAGGCCGAGCACCAGGAAGGTGCGCACCAGATAGTGGCTCGGCCACACTCCCGTCGGCACGACGCGCCGCAGCTGCCAGGCCGCGACCACCATCGCCGCCACCGGCAACTCGATGTAGACCCAGTGCAGCACCGCGTACACCCCCGGGCCGAGCGCATCGATGGCCTGACCGAACAGCCACGACGGCTGCCCGAGCGCGTGATCGGCCAGCGCCGCATACCGATCCAGCACATTCGGCCCCGCCAGCACGGTGATGTGCAGCCAGACGTCGCCCACCTTGGTGGCCAGGATCAGCAGCGCGCCGAGCGCGGCCGCGCGCAGTGCGTTGCGGCGCTGCACGCCCTCCCAGCCGAACCAGGCCACCAGCGCCAGCCCGGTGAGTGCGATCACCGCGCCGTTGCCACTGGTCAGCTCGCCGCCCAGGAGCAACCGGAGGACCGCGCACAGCACATCGATCGCCACCGCGATCCCGACCGTCCACAATCGCCGCCGCCACGACAGCCCGACCAGAGCCAGCGCCAGCCCGGCCCACGGCACCGACACCGACTTCGGCGTGCCCGCGTAATCGCTCCACAGGCTCGCCAGCGGCCCCTGGAAACCGTTGTAGGAGGACACGATCTGCAGCACGAGCAACAACAGGGGCACGGCCGCCACCGCGACCGCGACCCGGGTACGCCGCGACGGCATCCGGATCCGATTACGGTGGGCGTCACCGAAGCCGGAACGCGGGTCGTCGAGAAGCACGACGACCATAGTAAACGGATGCTGAACGCCACCCGCCCGGACAGCTGAACGTTCGACCACCAATCGCCGACGTGACCACCGCCGACGTCAGCTCGCCCGGTGGCAACCCGCCACGATGCCGTTGTCGCGCAGCCGGACCGGATCGGTCAGCCGTCGAGCTCCTTGACCAGAGCGTCGACCACGGCCACCAGATCCCCCTGGGCGGAGGCCGCGACCCGGCGCTGGCGCTGATACGAGGCGCCGCGCTCGGGAATGCCGGGAACCAGCGCCAGCTCCTCCTCGCAGCCCAGCCGCTTCGCGGTCGGCTCCAGGCGATTGAGCAGCTCCGACAGATCGTCGGTGACCAGGCGCTCGTTGCTCGCGGCGTCGGTGATGATGATCGCGTCCAGGCCGTAACGCGCTGCCCGCCACTTGTTCTCCTGCACGTGCCAGGGCGGGATGGTGGGCAGGATCTCCCCCGCCTCGACCCGGTGGTCCAGGTCCACGACCAGGCAGTGGATGAGCGCGACCAGCGCGGAAAGCTCTATCCGGGTGGGGATTCCGTCACAGACCCGCACCTCGATCGTGCCCCACTTCGGCGCCGGGCGGATATCCCAGTGCATGCCGCCGAGCTGCTCGATCACCCCGGTCTTCATCTGGTCGTGCACGAAACCCTCGAACTGCGACCAGTTCTCGAACTGGAACGGCAGCCCGGCGGTGGGCAGCTGCTGGAACATCAGCGCCCGGTTGCTGGCGTAACCGGTGTCGATCCCCGCCCACATCGGCGAGGACGCCGACAGCGCCAGCAGATGCGGATACGACAGCAGCAGCGTGTTGAGAATCGGAAAGACCTTCTCCGGGTGCGAAACCCCGACGTGCACATGCACGCCCCAGATCAGCATCTGCCGGCCCCACCACTGGGTGCGCTCGATCAGCTCGTCGTAATGCTCCGAGCGCGTGAGCTGTTGGGTCGACCACTGCGCGAACGGGTGGGTGCCGGCGCAGAACAGATCCACTCCGACCCGGTCGGCCGCGCAGCGGACGGCGTTCATGGTGCCGCTCAGATCCTCGACGACCTCGCCCACGGTGTCGTGCACACCGCTGACGATCTCGACGGTGTTGCGCAGCAGTTCCTTGGTGACCTGGGGTGTGCCGTCATAGGCGCGGCGGTCGCCGACGCCGTCGAAGACCGCGGCGGCGGTATTGGACAGATTGCGGGTCTGCTTGTCGACGAGCGCGATCTCCCACTCGACCCCCAGCGTGGGGCGGGGCGAGCTGTTCCAGTGAACTTGTCCGACGCCTGCCCCGCCCATGGCCTACCCGCGCTACCCGATGACCCCGCAGGCAACCCGGCCGCCGGCGTCACCGGTCGACAGGGTCTCGGCGTCCGGTCCGGCGCCGCCCGCCTGGGTGTATCGACTGGGAATGTTGCCGAAGTTGTCCGCACCGGCGTGGACCATCAGGGCCTTACCCTTCACGTCGTCCAGGGTGACCGTGTCGGTGGTGGTGACCAGCTTGCCGGTGCCGTCCTGCCGGATCTCGAGCGAGGTGAGATCGCCGCTCGACGGATGCGCGTTCTGGTCGCCGACCTGCAGATGCCCGCCCGCGGACAGGAAGTTGCCTGCCGGGCCGCCGGACGGCGCGGTGGAGTTGGCCTCACACTTGCCGACCTGGTGGATGTGCAGGCCGTGGAAGCCGGGCTTCAGGCCGTGCGCCTCGACGGTGATCTCGAGATGGTTGCCGGACTTGGCCACCGACGCCGTGCCGACCTCGACCCCCGCCGGATCCCGCAACTGCACCGCGACCGACTCACCGTGCGGCGCGGTGGTGGTGTGCCCGCCGCTGCCGTGCTCACCGCCGACGGTCTCGCCGCCCGGCTCCGCCGAACCCGTCCACACCGGCGGCGTGGTGCCCTTGGCGTCGCTCGACTCCTGGCTGTTCGTGCAGGCCGCGAGGCCGAAAATCGCGACCGCCACCATCGGGGTCACGGTCCACCAGGAGGGGCGACGAGTTGTGGACGGGGTCATCGGGGAACTCCTTTACGAGTACCGAGTTTACGAGTGGAGCCAGGTGTACGAATTCATTACCGGACAAGATGATGCCAGAGCCGCTGTGCAGTTCAGGTGTCGGGCCGCGACTGTTCAGTTGCCTGTCACGATAACGATCACGCCGGGTGGCGAACTCGCTATTCCGGCGAATCGGGGCTCGGCCGCGGCACCCAGCTGGTCGGCGATCTGCTGCGCCGCGGCCTGCTCGCCCGGCGAATTCCCGTAGTAGACCGTGGTTTTCGCGATCACGCCGCCGGGGTAGTTGCCCGTCTCGGCAATGGTCCAGCCCTCGGAGGTGAGCTGGTTTGCGGTGGTCGCCGCCAGGCCCGCGACGGTGCTGTTGTTGAGCACCCGCACCGGGACGGCCTTGTCCGAGGCCGCCGTCGTCGTCGGGGCGGTGGTCGTCGTCTGTGACGTCGCCGTCGGCGACGCCGTGGTCGTCGAGGACTGCGCGGCGGCCGACGTGGCCGGGGCCTGCGCCGAGGTGGTGCCGGTGGGCTGGCCCTGCGTCGCCTGGCCCTGTGTCGCGACGTCCTCGCCGGTGGATTCGGAACTCGACAGCGACATCGCACCGAGACCGACGAACACGATGGCCAGTGCGATCAGCACCATCGCGAGCGCTCGCAGCGGCGGTCCACCGGAGGGCGGATTGGGGTTGCTCACCGGCTCGACCCTAGTCGTAGGCGGGGGTCCACGCCCGCATCAGACCTGGAAGCCCAGGCGTCGGGCCGCACGGGCCTTCTGCCGGCTGGCCCGCAGCCGCCGCAGCCGCTTCACCAGCATCGGGTCGGCGGCCAGCGCCTCCGGCTTGTCGACGACAGCGTTGAGTACCTGGTAATAGCGCGTGGGCGACATGGAGAACAGCTCGCGGATGGCCTCTTCCTTGGCGCCCGCGTACTTCCACCACTTGCGCTCGAAATCGAGGATGTCGAGTTCGCGGCGGGTGAGGCCGTCGGGGGTATCCGCCGCGTTGTCCGCATCCGCCGCGTTCTCCGTATTCACGGAAGAGCTGTCCTCGCTTGCGGAAAGATTCCGGGCCGCTGCGCTGTCCATATCGCTCCCTCGCCGAATTACTCCTGACGACTGTGTTCACCGCGGCGCGAGCGGGCCGCCGTGGCCGACTGCGCCGACCGGTTCGCAAGGCTCTCGCCGAGCTGCTGCACGTCGCCGCTCATTCAACCACGAACGGCGGCGTTCCCCACCGCGTCGTACGGCGTGTCGGATGCCGCCGACGTGTCCGTCACGGCACCAGAGCCGTGTCCGTCGCGGCACCAGAGCCGTGTCCGTCGCCACACCACGGACGTCCGTCGCGGCGCCACCGAGTGTCCGTCGCCACGCCCGATTCCGGGGTCCGCGTAAAGTGACCGACCATGGCGATTCTCCCCATCCGCATCGTCGGCGACCCCGTTCTGCACAATCCGACCGAGAAGGTCACCCGATCGCCGGAGGAACTCGCCGAGCTCATCTCGGACATGTACGAGACCCTGGACGCCGCCAAGGGCGTCGGCCTGGCCGCCAATCAGGTCGGTGAACCGCTGCGGCTGTTCGTCTACGACTGCCCGGACGTCGACGCGAACGGCTCGATGAACCGCCGCCGCGGCGCGGTGATCAATCCGGTGCTGGAGACGTCGGACATCCCCGAGACGATGCCGGATCCGGACGACGACGAGGAGGGGTGCCTGTCGGTGCCGGGTGAGCAGTTCCCGACCGGCCGCGCCGACTGGGCCCGCGTCACCGGCACCGACGAACGCGGCGAACCGGTCGAGATCGAGGGCAAGGGCTTCTTCGCCCGGATGTTGCAGCACGAGGTGGGCCACCTCGACGGTTATCTGTACGTGGACGTGCTGATCGGGCGCAATGCCCGCTCGGCCAAGAAGGCGATCAAGCGGAACGGCTGGGGCGTACCGGGTTTGAGCTGGCTGCCGGGCAGCATGCCGGATCCGTTCGGCCATGACGACTGAACTCCCCGACATCCCGCCCGGCCGCCGGGTGGTGATCCGATACCGGCTACCGGAAGGTTATCCCCAGCGGTTCACCGATGTGATCGGCGAACTGGTGGCGCGGGAGCCACCGACGATCCGCACGGCGGACGGGCAGACGGTGGCCATCGCCCGCGACCACATCGTGGCCATGAAGGCGCTGGGGCCCAGGCCGATTCGCACCAGCGAGATCCGCGCGCTGGAGGCGGCGGCGAGCGACGGCTGGCCCGGCGTCGCCCGGGCCCGGATGGACGGCTGGCTGGTCACCGCCGGGAACGGATACACCAACCGGGCCAATTCGGCCGTGCCGCTGGGCGATTCGGCCGGGGCGGCGCGGATCGACCCGGATGTCCTGCACCGGATCGGCGAGTGGTACACCGAGCACGGCCTGCCGCTGCAACTGCGGCTGCCCGACCGGCTTGCCGAGGCGCCGCCGGACTGGCGGACCTGGAGCGAGACCCGGGTACTGGGGATCGATCTGGACAATTTCCGGTTCCCGCAGGGACCGTCGATGGTGCGGATCGACGCGAGCCCGCACGAGGCATGGCTGGAACTGCATCGGTTCCAGGGCGAGGACACCACGCCGGTGCCGCCGCCGCAGCCGGACGAGGCCGTGCTGACCGCCGTGCACGACGGCGAGATCGGTTTCGCCGCACTGGGTTTGCCGACACCGCTGGCCGTCGGCCGGGGCGCGGTCACCACCGCGCCCGACGGCCGGCGCTGGGTGGGCCTCACCTGCGTCGCGGTCGCCGCACCGCACCGGCGCCACGGCCTCGGCACGCTGATCTGCGCCGAGCTGATCCGCTGGGGGCACCGGCACGGCGCCACCCACGCCTATGTTCAGGTGGCGGTGGACAATACGAGGGCGTTGGCGATGTATCGGGAGATGGGTTTCGTCGATCACCACGACTACCGCTACGCGGCACCGAAGTGACGCCGCGCGGCGGCCGGTTCGGCGAAGAGGAAGGACTGCGACTGTGCGCCTGGCCACGTGGAATGTGAACTCGATTCGCTCCCGGCTGGATCGGGTGATCGGCTGGCTCGACCGCGCCGATATCGACGTGCTGGCCATCCAGGAGACCAAGTGCCGGGACGACCAGTTCCCCGCCGAACGGTTCGAGGAGGCCGGCTACGAGGTCGCGCACGTCGGGTTCAGTCAGTGGAACGGCGTCGCGATCGCCTCCCGGATCGGCCTCGAGGATGTCGATATCGCCTTTCCCGGCCAGCCCGGCTTCGACAAGGAGGCCGAGACCTCGCTGCTGAGCGCGCCGGTGGTGGAGGCCCGCGCGATCGGCGCCACCTGCGACGGGGTGCGGGTGTGGAGCCTGTACGTGCCCAACGGCCGCGCGCTCGACGATCCGCACTACGCCTACAAGCTGGAATGGCTTGCCGCGCTCCGGGATACGGCCGCACGCTGGCTGGCCGAGGACGACGCGGCGCGGATCGCCCTGGTCGGCGACTGGAATATCGCACCCACCGACGCCGACGTCTGGTCGCCGGAGTTCTTCGAGGGCAAAACCCATGTCTCGCAGCCGGAACGGGACGCCTTCAACGCCCTCGCCGAGGCCGGGTTCACCGATGTGATGCGGCCGTTCGCACCCGGTCCGGGCGTCTACACCTACTGGGACTACACGCAGCTGCGCTTTCCCCGGAAGGAAGGCATGCGCATCGATTTCATCCTCGCCTCACCGGCGCTCGCCGCCCGGACGACCGATGCGTCGGTCGACCGGGAGGAGCGAAAAGGGAAGGGCCCCAGCGATCACGCGCCCGTCATCGCCGATTTCGCCGACTGAACCGCCGATTTCACCACCCATGCCGATTTCACCACCCGGTTCACCGGCCGAGCCGCGGGCTACACCGGACGGGTCTTGATGGCGTCCTGGGAGATGTACACGTCGTAGTCGCCCGCGGTGGCCACCACCGCGTTGCCGTATGCCGAGCGCACGAACGGATCGGTGTACCAGCGACCCTTCCGCATGTCCTCGAAGAAGTCCCGGTCACCGCCGTTGAGGAAGATGTGGTTCTGCCGGGTGGCGACGCCGTCGAGGCGCTGCCCGAACAGCCTGGTCACCTTGTAGCCGGAGTGGAAGCCGAGGGTGTTCACCCAGTGCTCGAGTTCGACGATGCCGGCCTGCAGCACCCACATATCGCCCTCGACGCGGTACGTCGCGTGCTGGTCGGGGTGGTCGTCGTCGCCGTAGAGCGTCAGCTCCACATCCAGCATGTGTTCCTCGCCGGATACCGGTTTCGCGACCACATGCGCGGCCTTCACCTCACCGGTCAGGCCCAGGTAGGTCTGCAACAGGGTGGTGGCCCACAGCAGGACCACCGCCACCAGCACGAGCACCAGCGCCCCGGTTCCCCGGCCCGCCAGCACCTTCCAGCCGACCTTGCGTGCCTTGACCACCGCGGTGATCACCAGCACGGCGGCGAGGACGAACAGCACGATCAGAAAGGCCTGGATCCAGCCGAAGTTCACCGGGAACACCATGCGGTAGTTGTACCCGGAATGAGCGAATTACGTCACCGTCACTTGCGCGCCGGACGGCGAGTCGCCGGGATCGGTCAGAACGCCGCCTCGTCCAGTTTCATGATGTCGGTGTCGAGGTTCTCCACGACGGTGCGCACTCCGCTCAGCAGCGGCAGCTTGTTCTTCGCGAACCACGAGGCGACGCCGATCTTTCCGGTGTAGAAGGCCCGGTCCTGCTCCGACGGCCGGCCGTCCAGCGCCGCCTGCGCCACCGCGGCCTGCTCCAGCAGCCGCCAGCCGATCACCAGATCGCCGGTGGCGTGCAGGAAGCGCACCGAGCCGAGGCCGACCTTGTAGATCTCCTCCGGATCCTGCTGCGCCGCAACGAGATAGTTGGTCAGTGCGGTCGCCGTCGCCTGCACGTCGGCGAGGGCGGCGCCGAGCAGTTCGCGCTCGCGCTTCAACCGGTCCTCCCCCGAGTCGACGAACTTCTGGATCAGGCCCGACACGTGCCCGAGCGCCACGCCCTTGTCGCGAACGATCTTGCGGAAGAAGAAATCCTGGGCCTGGATGGCGGTGGTGCCCTCGTACAGCGAGTCGATCTTGACGTCGCGGATGTACTGCTCGATCGGGTAGTCCTGCAGATAGCCGGAACCGCCGAAGGTCTGCAGCGATTCGGTCAGCGTCTCGTAGGCCCGCTCGGAGCCGACGCCCTTGACGATCGGCAGCAGCAGGTCGTTGACCCGCGCCGCGAGTTCCGGATCGGCCCCGAAGTTCGCCTGCGCCACATCGTCGCTCTGATAGGCGGAACAGTACAGATACAGCGCGCGCAGGCCCTCCGAGTACGCCTTCTGTAGCGCCAGGCTGCGGCGGATGTCGGGGTGGTGGGTGATGGTGACGCGCGGCGCGGTCTTGTCGGCCATCTGGGTGAGATCCGCGCCCTGCACGCGAGTCTTGGCGTACTCCAACGCGTTCAGGTATCCGGACGACAGCGTGCCGGCCGACAGCACGCCCACCATCATGCGGGCGTTCTCGATCACCTTGAACATCTGGGCGATGCCGTTGTGCACCTCACCGACCAGATAACCCACGGCCGGCTTGTCGCCCCCGTAGGTCAGCTCGCAGGTGGGCGAGGACTTGATCCCCATCTTGTGCTCGAGGTTGGTGACCAGCACCCCGTTGCGCTCGCCGAGAGCCATTGTCTCGCGGTCGAACAGGAACTTCGGCACGGCGAACAGCGACAGGCCCTTGGTACCCGGGCCCGCGCCCTCCGGCCGCGCCAGGGTCAGGTGGACGATGTTGTCGGCGGTCTCGCCCACGTCGCCGCCGGAGATGAAGCGCTTCACGCCCTCGATGTGCCAGCTGCCGTCGGGCTGCTGCGTCGCCTTGGTGCGGCCCATGCCCACGTCCGATCCGGCATCGGGCTCGGTGAGCACCATCGTTCCGGCCCAACGGTTCTCCCACCCGTGCACGGCCCAGCGGCGCTGCTCCTCGGTGCCCTCGGCGAACAGCACGGTGTGCATCAGCGGGCCCATGTTGAAGAAGCTCGCCGAATTGTTCGCGGCGACAAGCATTTCCTGTGTCGCCCAGACGAGCGGCGACGGCGCGTCGACCCCGCCCATCTCGGCCGGCATCCCCAGCCCCGACCAGCCGGCCTCGTTCACCGCGGCGACGGTCTTGCGCAGCGGTTCCGGAACGGTGACGGCATGTGCCGCCGGGTCGAACCCGATCGGATTGCGGTCGGCGTCGGCGAACGACTCGGCGATCGGCCCCTCCGCCAGGCGCAGCACCTCGGCGAGCATCCCGCGCGCGGTCTCCACGTCCAGATCCCCATAGGCGCCGCCGTCCAGCAGCGCCCCGATTCCCAGCACTTCGAACAAGTTGAACTCGATATCACGAAGGTTCGCCTTGTAGTGCGACACGGACCGGCCTCCTCGACTGAGTGGAATAGCAGCGTGTGCCGACTGACCACACGCCGGTTGACGTTATCCCTGGAGGTTGCCGTACGTCCGTTCGGTTACGCAACCGTAGGGTCCACGATGAAAAATGAATTCTTTGTACCTTGTACAAATTCGATACATCAGCGGAAACCGCGCACATCCCGAAGCGGCACCGAGCGGCCCGGCACCGCTTCGCCACATTTGCCAGAAATATGCTTTCCCACACCGAAGCCCCTCCGCGCACCGAGTGGGAGGCGTGCGATCCGGGACCGGAAACGTCCGCTCCGAGCGGGGCCGGCACGACCGCCGAGCCGCCGCCGTTGCCGCTGCTATCTTGGTGCGCATGGCCTCGGACTCGGCGGTGCGGCCGCGTCGGCGCGCGCAACATCTCGGACCCGAACGACGCCGCCCGCAGGTGCTCGACGCCGCGCTGCGCATCGCCGTCGACGACGGCATCGCCGCCGTCACCATCGCCGCGGTCGCCGAACGGCTGAACGTCACCCGCCCCGTCGTCTACGCCTGCTTCGCCGACCGGGTCGAACTCCTCGACGCGCTGCTGCAGCGCGAGGAGTCGTATCTGCTCAGCGGCATCACCGAGGCGCTGCCGCGGCGGCGCGTCGAGGCAGACGAGGAGGTCTTCGTCGACGGCTTCCGCGCCCTGCTGTCGACCGTGGCCACCCGGCCCGACACGTGGAAACTGTTGTACGGCAACCCGGATCCGGCCGTCGCGAGCTCGTTCGGCCGCGGCCGGCGGCTCGCCGTCGAGCGCTGCACCCGCCGCCTGCGGCCCACGCTGCACGCCTGGGGGACCGGCGATGCCGAACGCAAACTGCCCGCCCTCGTGGAACTCTGGGTCTCCGCCGGCGAGGGCGCGGTGCGCACGCTGCTGACCGGCGACGGCCTCTGGACGCCGGAGAGTCTGGGTGCGTTCGTCGGCGCGGCCGTGTATCGCGCCCTGCGCGAGGCCTGATCGCCGTCTCCGGGATCCGGTGACAGGCCCGGGCGGCGCCATGTACCCTCGGCCGGGACAACCGCACATGCCTACGGGGGCTCGCACCAGCGGGCTGAGAGGACGGCTAGCCCATTCGGGCGATTCAGGGCCGTCGACCGTTCGAACCTGACCGGGTAATGCCGGCGTAGGGAGGATTTCCGTGTCATCGAACCGTGCCGTCGACAACCATGCCGTCGACAACCATGCCGTCGACAACCATGCCGTCGACAACCATGCCGTCGACAACCATGCCGTCGACAACCATGCCGTCGACAACCATGCCGTCGACAACCATGCCGTCGACACCGTCACCACCGGCCCGATCCAGGGCAGTGTCAAGCACTATCGGCACGTCGATGCCGAGGGCGCCGCGCTGCGCATCCCGGTCCGCCGGATCAACCTGACCACCGGCGACCACTTCGACGTCTACGACACCTCGGGCCCGTACACCGACGAGACCGCCGCCATCGACGTCGAGGCCGGCCTGCCCAAGCTTCGCGACACCTGGTCCAAGCCACAGGTTGCGGGCCCCCGCACCCAGCTGGCCTGGGCCCGGCAGGGCATCGTCACCACCGAGATGCGCTACATCGCCGCGCGCGAAGGCGTCGCACCGGAACTCGTGCGCGACGAGGTGGCCGCGGGCCGCGCGGTGATTCCGGCCAATCACCGCCATCCCGAATCCGAGCCGATGATCATCGGCAAGAAGTTCGCGGTGAAGATCAACGCGAACATCGGCAACTCGGCGGTCTCCTCGTCCGTCGCCGAGGAGGTGGAGAAGATGGTGTGGGCCACCCGCTGGGGCGCCGACACCATCATGGACCTGTCCACCGGCAAGAACATCCACGAGACCCGGGAGTGGATCCTGCGCAACTCACCGGTGCCGGTCGGCACCGTGCCGATCTATCAGGCGCTGGAGAAGGTGAACGGCGATCCCGCCGCGCTCACCTGGGAGATCTACCGCGACACCGTGATCGAGCAGGCCGAGCAGGGTGTGGACTACATGACCGTGCACGCCGGCGTGCTGCTGCGGTACGTGCCGCTGACCGCCAAGCGCGTCACCGGCATCGTCTCGCGCGGCGGGTCGATCATGGCCGCGTGGTGCCTGGCGCACCATCGGGAATCGTTCCTCTACACGAATTACGCGGAGCTGTGCGAGATCCTGGCCCGCTACGACATCACCTTCTCGCTCGGCGACGGCCTGCGCCCGGGCTCGATCGCCGACGCCAACGACGAGGCCCAGTTCGCCGAGCTGCGCACCCTGGGTGAGCTGACGAAGATCGCGAAATCGCATGGCGTGCAGGTGATGATCGAGGGCCCCGGCCACGTGCCGATGCACAAGATCGTGGAGAACGTGCGGCTGGAGGAGGAGTGGTGCGAGGAGGCGCCGTTCTACACCCTCGGCCCGCTCGCCACCGATATCGCGCCCGGCTACGACCACATCACCTCCGGGATCGGCGCCGCCATCATCGCCCAGGCCGGCACCGCGATGCTGTGCTACGTCACGCCGAAGGAGCATCTGGGCCTGCCCGACCGCGACGACGTGAAGACCGGCGTGATCACCTACAAGATCGCCGCGCACGCCGCCGATCTCGCCAAGGGGCATCCGCACGCCCAGGAGCGCGACGACGCACTGTCCCAGGCGCGCTTCGAGTTCCGCTGGCTCGACCAGTTCAATCTGTCGCTGGATCCGGACACCGCCCGCCAGTTCCACGACGAGACACTGCCCGCCGAACCGGCCAAGACGGCACACTTCTGCTCGATGTGCGGGCCGAAGTTCTGCTCGATGCGCATTTCGGCCGATGTCCGCGAATACGCGGAGCGGCACGGGCTGACCGATGTCGAGGCGATCGAGGCCGGAATGGCCGAGAAGTCCGAGGAATTCGCCGACGCCGGCAACTCGGTGTACCTGCCGATCGTGTCGTAGCCGGCACGAATCCCGATGCCGCAGACCGCCTTCCGTCGTCCCAGCGGAGGCCGGGGTCCCGCCTGGCCTCGGCCTCCGCTGGGCCGACGGGTGCGGTCCGGATCAGGATCGCGACGAAATCTGTTGTACGGCCCAGCCGTTGCCGTCGGGATCGCCGAAGAACAGGAAGCCGATGTTGTCGAGGGATCCGTCGGGGCTCGGCGCGACCCGCTGGATCTCGCCGACCTCGAGCCCGCGCTCGATCAATTCCGCCCGCGCCCTGGGCAGGTCGGCGACGACGAGTTGCAGGCCGTGCAGCGAGCCCGGCTCCATCTTCGCGAAGTCCCGCTCGCCGAGGACGATCGAACAGCCCGAGCCCGGCGGTGTGAGCTGGACGATGCGCGTACCGCCGGCGCCGGCGGTGTCGTGGTCGACGGCGAAGCCGAGCTTGTCGCGATAGAAGTCCTTGGCGCGATCGATGTCCGAGACCGGGACGATGACCACCTCGAGCGTCCAGTTCATGAGCGTTCCCTTCGTTCGAGCGACACCGGCACGACTATCGACGGCGTGTCCGGAGGAGACTCATCGCTGTCCACGAGGGGCGACCGGTCCGCGGCCGACGATCGGCGGCGAGCAGGGCGTGAAGGTCGACCGGGCAACGGCCGGCTGCCACGTTACGCGGGCACGCGACCGTCCACCGATCTCATTCGGGTACCGGCCGGGTGTATCGGGTACCCGTCTGCCGGAACCGTAGGGTTTGCCTCGTGAAACTGCTGCCACTGACACCCGACGGCCGGACACCGGTTCGCGCGCTGACCATCGCGGGGACCGATTCCGGCGGCGGCGCCGGAATTCAGGCCGACTCCCGCACGATGGCCCTGCTCGGCGTGCACGCCTGTGTCGCCGTGGCGGCGGTGACCGTGCAGAACACGGTGGGCGTCAGCGGTTTTCACGAGATTCCGCCGCAGGTGGTGGCCGATCAGGTGCGCTGCGTGATCGGTGATATCGGCATCGGCGCGGCCAAGACCGGCATGCTGGCGTCCACCGCGATCATCGAGGCGGTGGCCGCGGTGTGCGGGGAGGTGGGCATCGGACGCGCGGGCACGATCCCGCTGGTGGTGGATCCGGTGGCGGCGTCGATGCACGGCGATCCGCTGCTGCACGCCGAGGCGCTGGACGCGCTGCGCGAGGTGCTGATCCCGATGGCGACCGTGATCACGCCCAATCTGGACGAGGTGCGGCTGCTGTCCGGCGTGCACGTCACCGACGACGGCAGCGCCCGCCGGGCCGCCGAGGCGCTGCTCGAGCTGGGCCCGCGGTGGGTGGTCGTGAAGGGCGGACACCTGCGGTCCTCCGATTTCAGCACCGACCTGCTGTTCGACGGCGACCGGTTGCACGAGCTGTCGGCCCCGCGCATCGACACCGGCAACGACCACGGCGGCGGGGATACCCTGGCGGCGGCCACCGCGTGCGCCCTGGCCCACGGCTACGAGGTGCCCGAGGCGATCGCCTTCGCCAAGGAGTGGACCACCCGCTGCCTGAAGGCGGCCTATCCGCTCGGGGCCGGGCACGGGCCGGTGTCGCCGCTGTGGCGGCTGGCCGAGGGCTGATTTCCTGGGAGCTTCCTGGGAGCCGCCCTCCCAGGAAGCTCCCAGGCTGGGCGCAGCCGTGCCGCAGGCTGGGGGCCGATCGTCATCGGCATGACCGACACAGTGACGGCCGCTCCGGCGGCAGAACCGGCCGGTGTCGTGCTGACACCGGTGCTCGACGTGGTGATTCCCGTCTACAACGAGGAACGCGATCTCGGCGTGTGCGTGCGGCGACTGCACGATTTCCTGCACGCCGGATTCCCGTTCTCGGCACGAATCACCATCGCCGACAACGCCTCGACCGACAGCACGCTGGACGTGGCCCGGCTGCTGGCCGACGAACTCGCCGACGTGCGAGTGGTGCACCTGGACCGCAAGGGCCGCGGCCGCGCGCTGCGCGCGGTGTGGGATGCCTCCGACGCACAGGTCGTCGCCTATATGGACGTGGACCTGTCGACGGACCTCAACGCCCTGCTGCCGCTGGTCGCCCCGCTGGTGTCGGGACATTCGGATCTGGCCATCGGCACCCGGCTGGCCAAGTCGTCGCGGGTGGTGCGCGGGCCCAAGCGCGAGTTCATCTCCCGCTGCTACAACCTGATTCTGAAGGCGTCGCTACAGGCCCGGTTCTCCGATGCGCAGTGCGGCTTCAAGGCGATGCGCGCCGACGTCGCGCGCCGGGTGCTGCCGCTGGTGCAGGACGGTGAGTGGTTCTTCGACACCGAACTTCTGGTGATCGCCGAGCGCGCCGGGCTGCGCATCCACGAGGTGCCGGTGGACTGGATCGACGATCCGGACAGCCGCGTCGACATCGCCGACACCGCCCGCAAGGATCTGCTCGGCGTGTGGCGGGTGGGCCGGGGCCTGGCCTCCGGCTCGCTGCCGGTCAACGAGTTGCGGCGGGCGATCGGCCGAGAACCGCTGGTGGACGGCGTCCCGCTGGGGATGGTGGGCCAGCTGGTGCGGTTCGGCATCATCGGGGTGGCGTCCACGCTGGCCTACATGCTGCTGTATGTGATCCTGCAGCCGTTCACCGGGCCGCAGCCGGCGAACTTCCTCGCGCTGCTGCTCACCGCGATCGCCAACACCGCCGCCAACCGGGCCTTCACGTTCGGCGTGCGCGGGTCGAACTCGGTTGTCTCCCACCACTTCCAGGGACTGCTACTGTTCGTCTTCGCCTGGGTGCTGACCAGCGGGTCGCTGTTCGCACTGCACCGCTGGGCACCGGACGCGCCGGTGCAGCTGGAGCTGATCGTGCTGGTGGTGGCCAACGCCGTGGCGACGCTGTGCCGATTCGTCGGACTGCGCTGGGTATTTCGCAATGCGGTGAGCGGATCCGGCACCGAGCCGGTGATGAAAGACCTGGCGCCGCAACCGAACTCCCTCGTCAATCGGTGACCGCTGCACCGGCCTGGCCGGGCGCTACCGCTGCTTACCGTCGTCGCTGTCTCGCTGGGCCGACTTCGCCTTCTTCTCCGCTCGCTTTTCCTTGAGGGACTTTCCCGACTTCTTGGACATACTCTTGCGCGGAGATTTATCGGACATGAGGGTCCTTTGCTCGCAAGACCTGACTGGCCTCGGTCCCCCGACCTTACAGGGGTTTTCGGTTGCCGGACACGCAAAGCGCGCGATGGCGAAGTAGCCCCGACGGGATTCGAACCCGCGCTACCGCCTTGAGAGGGCGGCGTCCTAGGCCGCTAGACGACGGGGCCAGGACTCGATCTTCGGAAAGACCGGCATGTCTTCCGATCGGAAGACCCCGGCCAGCTTAGCCGCCGGTCGGCGCGCGGCCAAATCGCGGAGGCCGGCTCCCGTTGCAGACGGTTCTTCAGTCCGCGGCAGGGCGCGGACCCAGCACCGTGTGCAGGGTCGCCGACCACTGCCGGACGATCTCCTTGCGGCGCACGGAATCGTCGGTGAGCACATCGGCCAGGCCGAGACCGCGGGCGAGGTCCAGGGTGGCCTGGACGAGGTGATGGGCGACGGGATCGGCATCGTCGACACCCAGCGACTCCACCGCCAGCCGATGCGAGGTGCGGCCGAAGCGGGCCTCCAGCGGCACGATCCGCTCGCGGAGCGCGGGATCGGCGGCGGCGTGCGTCCACACCTGCAGCGCCGCCTTGAACAACGGGCTGGTGTAGGACTCCACCAGCCCGGCGACGACCGCCTCGGTGCGGCCGACGCCCTCGGCCACCTCGCCGAGCGCCTCGGCCTCCGCCTTCGCCTGTGCCATCCGGGTGTCGAACATGTACTCGAGCGCGGCGGTGATCAGCTCCTCCCGGGTCGGGAAGTGATGTTGCGCCGCACCGCGCGACACCCCGGCCCGCTCGGCGACCACGGCCACGGTGGCGGCCGCCCAGCCGCGCTGGGCGAGACAGTCGATGGTCGCCTCGAGCAGCCGCTGCCGGGTGGCCCGGCTGCGGTCCTGCTTGGGTTCGTGCGGTGTGCCCATGATCGGCTATTGTGCCCAGTCCGGCGGGCGGCGCTGCAAGAAGGCCGTTATCCCCTCGACGGCTTCGGGGGTGCCGAAGAAACTGCCGGACCGTTGCGCGAGGTCGTCGGCGCTGCGCCCGAATTCGGCCAGCAGCGCGGCGTTGACCAGCCGCTTGCTCTCGGCCAGACCCTGCGGCGAGCCCTGCCGCAGTTCGTCCCGCAGCCGGCTCACCTCGGCGGCCGGATCGTCGGCGGCCGCGGTGATCAGCCCGATCCGCTCCGCCTCGGCGGCATCGAACTTCTCCCCGGTCTGGTAGTAGCGCGCGGCCGCACGCGACGTCAGGCGCGGCAGCAGGGTCAGCGAGATGATGAACGGGGCCAACCCGATTCGCGCCTCGGTGAGCGCGAAGCTGCTGCCGTGCCCGGCCACCGCGATATCGCAGGCGGCCACGAGGCCCATACCTCCGGCGCGGACGTTGCCGTCCACCTGCGCCACAACGGGTTTCGGCAGCTCGAGCACGGTCCGCAGCACCTCCACCAGCCAGCGGGTGCGGATATCCGCGGCCGCCGCGGGATCGGCGTCGAGGGCTTCCTTCAGATCCGCACCGGCGCAGAAGGTGTTGCCGGTGTGGGTGAGCACGACGCCGCGGACCCGATCGTCGGCGCCGGCCCGCTGCAGTCCCTCCAGCAGCTCCCGCACCAGCCTCGACGACAGCGCATTGCGATTGTGCGGGGAATCCAGTGTGAGAACGGCGAACCCGTCCCGCACGTCGTACCGCACGAACGGCGCATCGGTGCCGGATGTCTCGCTCATCAGTACGACTTCGGCAGGCCCAGCGAATGCTGCGCGACGAAGTTCAGGATCATCTCGCGGCTCACCGGGGCCACGCGGGCGATCCGGGCCGCGGCCAGCATCCCCGCCAGCCCGACGTCACGGGTCAGGCCGGAGCCGCCGTGCGTCTGGATGGCCTGGTCCAGGGCCTTGATACTGGCCTCCGCCGCGGCGTATTTCGCCATGTTGGCGGCCTCGGCGGCACCGAAGTCGTCGCCGGAGTCGTAGAGCACGGCCGCCTTCTGCATCATCAGCTTCGCCAGCTCCAGCTCGATCTTGACCTGGGCCAGCGGATGCGCAATGCCTTGGTGCGCACCGATCGGCGTCTTCCACACCTGACGCTCCCTGGCGTACTCCACGGCGCGGTCGATGGCGTAGCGGCCCATCCCGACGGCCATCGCGGCGCCCATGATGCGCTCGGGGTTCAGCCCCGCGAACAGCTGCGCCAGCGCCGCATCCTCCTGTCCGACAAGCGCTTCCGCGGGTAGTCGCACATCGTCCAGGAACAGCGTGAACTGGTTGTCCGGCTCGATGATGTCCATCTCCTGCCGGGTCTTCTCGAAGCCCGGGGCGTCGGTGGGGACGATGAACAGCGCCGGCTTCAGCGTGCCCGACTTGGCATCCTCGGTGCGCGCCACGATCAGCACCGCCTCGGCCTGGTCCACGCCGGAGATGAAGATCTTGCGGCCGTTGAGGAGCCAGTCGCCGCCGTCGCGGCGGGCGGTGGTGGTGATGTGGTGCGAGTTGGAGCCCGCATCGGGTTCGGTGATGCCGAAGACCATGGTCGACGACCCGTCGGCCAAGCGCGGCAACCAGTTCCGCTTCTGCTCCTCGGTGCCGTACTTCGTGATGATGGTGCCGCAGATGGCCGGCGAGACCACCATCAGCAGCAGCCCCGCCCCCTGCGTCGACAACTCCTCCATCACCAGCGACAGCTCGTAGATCCCGGCGCCACCGCCGCCGTACTCCTCGGGCAGGTTGACGCCGAGGAAGCCGAGTCGCCCGGCCTCGTCCCACAGTTCGCGCAGCGGCTCGTTGGCCCGGGCCTTGGGCGAGACGTAGTCGCGGAAGTTGTACTTGGCGGCCAGCTGGGCCACCGCGGCCCGCAGCTGCCGCTGTTCGTCGGTTTCTCGGAAACTCATGGCTCTACTCCTGGATGCCGGTGGTCTCTTCGGGATGCACGACGGCCAGCACGGCGCCGACGTCGACCTGCTGTCCCTCGGTCACATTCAGCTCGGCGAGCACGCCCGTGACCGGCGCGGTGATGGTGTGCTCCATCTTCATCGCCTCCAGCCACAGGATCGGCTGCCCCTGCTCGACCCGGCCGCCCGCCTCCGCGCCGAGCCGGATCACCGAGCCCGGCATCGGCGCCAGCAGCGACCCCTCGGCGAGCTGCTCGGACGGATCCTCGAAGCGCGGCAGCCGGCGCGCCGACACCGGACCCAACGGCGAGTCGACGCAGACCAGCGCGCCGTAGCGGGCGACGTCGAAGCGGCGGCGCACCGACCGGGCTCCGGTGTCCGCACCGGGCACCAGCAGGGTTACGGAATCCGTTGTCGCATCGACCAATTCGAGCCCGTCGAAGCCGTCCACCGCGAGCCCGGCGCGGGTGATCCGGTAGCGCACCTCGCAGGCGCCGCCGACCCGGCCCTCGTAGGACTTGGTCTGCGGCTGCGACGGCAGGTTGCGCCAACCGCTCGGCAGGCCACCGCCCACGCGGGCACCGGCCCGGTTGGCGGCCGCCTGGGCCAGCGCCGCGGCCACCAGCGACAGCCGCTCGTCCGGCTCGGAAACCAACGGTGCGGAAAGGGTTTCGATCCCGTGCGTGTCGAAGAACGCGGTATCGGTGTCGCCGGCCAGGAATGCCGGGTGCCGCAGCACCCGCACCAGCAGATCGCGATTGGTGACCAGGCCGTGAATCTTCGCCCGCTGCAACGTCGTCGCCAGCAGATGCGCCGCCTCCTCGCGACTGTCCGCGTAGGAGATGACCTTTGCCAGCATCGGGTCGTAGTGCACCCCGACCACCGAACCGTCGACCACGCCGGAGTCGAGACGGATTCCCGGTTCGGTCAGCACGGTGAACTCGGCGGTGTGCCCCGTACCGGTCCGGGACGGCCGCGAGCCGACCGCTGCATCGGATACCGTTGCGGCACGGCCGATGTCGAGCTTGTGGACCGTGCCGCTCTGCGGCTGCCAGTCGTGCGCCGGATCCTCGGCGTACAGCCGGACCTCGATCGAATGCCCCCGCATCGGTGGCGGGGCGGTAGGCAGCCGATGCCCCTGCGCGACCTGCAATTGCAGCCGGACCAGATCCAGGCCCGTGGTGTTCTCGGTGACCGGATGCTCCACCTGCAAGCGAGTGTTCATCTCCAGGAAGAAGAACTCGCCCGTCTCATCGGCCAGGAACTCCACTGTTCCCGCCCCCTCGTACCCGATGGCCTCCGCGGCCAGCCGTGCCGCACGAAACAACCGCCCCCGCATACTGTCCGCCTCGGGCGCACGCCCGCCGTCCAGCCGCTCCACGAGCGGCGACGGCGCCTCCTCCACGACCTTCTGGTGCCGCCGCTGAATCGAGCACTCACGCTCGCCGACCGCCCACACCGTGCCGTGCGTATCGGCCATCACCTGTACCTCGATGTGCCGCCCCGTCTCGAGATAGCGCTCGCAGAACACCGTCGGATCCCCGAAGGCCGATTCCGCTTCGCGCCGTGCGGCTTCCAGCTGCCCGGGCAGGTCGGCCGGCGCACGCACCACCCGCATGCCGCGGCCGCCGCCACCGGCGGAGGCCTTGATGAGCACCGGCAACCGGTCGGCGGTGATCTCCGCCGGATCCAGCTCGGCCAGCACCGGCACCCCGGCGGCGTCCATCATCTTCTTGGACTCCACCTTCGAGCCCATCTGTTCGATGGCGGCCACCGGCGGGCCGATCCACACCAGCCCGGCCTCGAGCACGGCCCGAGCGAAATCGGCGTTCTCGGAGAGGAAGCCGTAACCGGGATGGATCGCATCGGCTCCGGCGGCCCGCGCCGCCTCGATGATCAGGTCACCGCGCAGATAGGTCTCGCCGGGCGTGTTCCCCGGCAGCGGAATCGCCGCGTCGGCCTCCGCCACGTGCGGGGACCGCGCATCGGCGGCGGAATACACCGCGACCGTGCCCAGGCCCATGCGACGGCAGGTGGCGAAGACCCGGCGCGCGATCTCGCCGCGGTTGGCGACCAGGACTGTCGTGATCATGCCGGCCCTCACAGTCGGAAGACGCCGAAGCCCTCGGCGCCCTTGATCGGGGCGTTGTGGATGGCCGACAACGCCATACCCAGCACCGTGCGGGTGTCGCGGGGATCGATGACGCCGTCGTCGTAGAGGCGCCCGGACATGAACATCGGCAGCGATTCGGCCTCGATCTGCGCCTCGATCATCGCGCGCATCCCGGCATCGGCCTCCTCGTCGAACGGCTGCCCCTTGGCCTCCGCGGACGCGCGGCCGACGATCGAGATGACCCCGGCCAGCTGTGCTCCGCCCATCACCGCGGATTTCGCACTGGGCCAGGCGAAGACGAACCGCGGATCGTAGGCGCGCCCGCACATGCCGTAGTGCCCGGCGCCGTAGGAGGCGCCCATCAGCACCGAGATGTGCGGCACCGTGGAGTTGGAGACGGCATTGATCATCATCGCGCCGTGCTTGATGATGCCCTTCTGCTCATACTCCTTGCCGACCATGTAGCCGGTCGTGTTGTGCAGGAACAGCAGTGGCGTCTGCGACTGGTTGGCCAGCTGGATGAACTGGGCCGCCTTCTGCGACTCCTCGGAGAACAGTACGCCGCGCGCATTGGCCAGGATGCCGACCGGATAACCGTGCAGCTCCGCCCATCCGGTGACCAGGCTGGATCCGTAGAGCGGCTTGAACTCGTCGAAGTCGGAGCCGTCGACGACGCGGGCGATCACCTCGCGCGGGTCGAAGGGCACCTTCAGATCCGTCGGCACGATGCCGAGCAGCTCCTCCTGGTCGTGCAGCGGCTCGACGACCTCGGCACGCGGCGCGGGGCCCTGCTTACGCCAGTTCAGCCGCCGCACAATGGATCTGCCGATCCGGATGGCGTCCTGCTCGTCGGCGGCCAGATAGTCGGCCAGTCCCGAGACGCGCGCGTGCATCTCGGCGCCGCCCAGCGACTCGTCGTCGGACTCCTCGCCGGTAGCCATCTTCACCAGCGGCGGGCCGCCGAGAAACACCTTCGACCGCTCCTTGATCATGACCGTGTAGTCGGACATGCCCGGGATGTAGGCGCCGCCGGCGGTGGAGTTGCCGAAAACGAGTGCGATGGTGGGAATTCCGGCCGCCGACGCCCGGGTGAGATCGCGGAACATCCGCCCGCCCGGGACGAAGACTTCCTTCTGCGTGGGCAGATCGGCGCCGCCGGACTCGACCAGGCCGATCACCGGCAGCCGGTTCTGCATGACGATGTCGTTGGCACGCAGGTTCTTCCGCAGCGTCCACGGGTTCGAGGTGCCGCCGCGCACCGTCGGATCCGGCGCGACGATCATGCATTCGACGCCCTCCACGATGCCGATCCCGGTGATCACGCTGGCGCCGACGTGGAAGTCGCTGCCCCACGCGGCCAGCGGGCACAGCTCGAGGAACGGCGAATCCTCGTCGATGAGCAGCTCGATGCGCTCGCGCGCGGTCAGCTTGCCCCGCTTGCGATGCCGGGCGAGCTTCTCCGGGCCGCCGCCGGCGATCACCTTCGCGAATTCGCCCTCGACCTCGGCAAGTTTCTCCTCCATGGCCTCCGCCGCGGCCCGGTACTCCGCCGCCCCGGCATCAATGGCAGTCCGCAACACACTCACGCTGCATCCTTTCCGGCACGAGCGGGGCGCTCCGTGGTTACGCTCCGCTGCCACCTCCGCGCCTGACCGCTCATACTGCATCCATTCCGGCATGAACGGGGCGCTCCGTGGTTACGCTCCGCTCCCGCCTCCGCGCCTGACCGCTCATGCCGTGAACCCCAATCGTTTTGCTGCCAAACCGGTCAGGATCTCGGTGGTGCCGCCGCCGATGCCGAGAATGCGGATGTCGCGGTACTGCCGCTCCACCTCGGACTCGCGCATATATCCCAGGCCGCCGAACAGCTGCACCGACTGGTCGGCCACCCATTCGGCGGACTCCACCGCGGTGTTCTTGGCGAAGCACACCTCGGCGATCAGATCGGTCTCGCCGTCGGCGGCGCGCTCGGCCACCCGGCGGGTGTAGACCCGCGCGATGTCGATGCGCCGTGCCATTTCCGCCAGCGTGTTCTGTACGGCCTGCCGGCCGACCAGCGGGCGGCCGAAGGTCTCCCGGTCCCGACACCACCGCACGGTGAGGTCCAGGCAGCGCTGTGCCTGCGCGTACGCCTGCACGGCCAGACCCACCCGCTCACTGACGAAAGCCGCTGCGATCTGGGCGAATCCGCTGTTCTCCGGGCCGACCAGATTGTCG
Organism: Nocardia sp. BMG51109; assembly: GCF_000526215.1. NCBI lineage: Bacteria > Bacillati > Actinomycetota > Actinomycetes > Mycobacteriales > Nocardiaceae > Nocardia > Nocardia sp. BMG51109. The sequence continues at coordinate 2,753,238 of NZ_JAFQ01000004.1, read as the reverse complement.
ACCGGCACGCGTACGTCCACATAGGACAGTTCGGCGGTGTCCGAGGCCAGCCAGCCCATCTTCTCCAGCCTGCGGCTCACGGTGAAGCCGGGCGTGCCCTTCTCGACCACCAGCAGCGACACACCGGCCGCACCGGGACCGCCCGTCCGCACCGCGGTGACCACGAAGTCGGCGCGCGTGCCGGAGGTGATGTAGGTCTTGGCGCCGTTGACGACGAAGTGGTCACCTTCGCGCACCGCACTGGTCGTCAGGTGCCCGACATCGGATCCGCCGCCGGGCTCGGTGATGGCCAGCGAGCCGATCCGCTCGCCCGCCAGCGTCGGTTTCGCCCAGCGTTCGATGTGGCCGGCATTGCCGGACGCGATGATGTGCGGCACCGAGATACCGCAGGTGAACAGCGAGGCGAACAAGCCGCCGGACGCGCCGGCCTGATGGATCTCCTCGCACACGACGGCCGCGTCGATGCCGTCACCACCCGCGCCGCCCGCGGATTCGGGGAACTGGATCCCCAGCAGTCCCAGCGCACCGGCCTTCTTGTGCAGCTCGCGCGGGATCTCGCCCGCCCGCTCCCACTCGTCCAGCTGCGGCAGAATCTCCCGCTCCACGAAACCTCTGACGGTGGAACGCAATGCGCGGCGTTCCGGGGTCTCCCACACGTTCATGTCAGCAACTCCACGGGGATATCGATGTGCCGGGACCGCAGCCATTCGCCGAGCCCCTTGGCCTGTGGATCGAAGCGGGCCTGATAGGCCACGCCCTGGCCGAGGATGCCCTCGACGATGAAGTTCACGGCACGCAGGTTGGGCAGCACGTGCCGGGTGACCGGCAGCTTCGCGGTTTCCGGCAGCAGCGACCGCAGTTCGGCCACCGTCAGCGCGCGCACCAGCCAGCGCCACTGCGCATCGGTGCGCACCCACACCCCGATATTGGCGTTGCCGCCCTTGTCACCGCTGCGGGCCAGGGCGATGGCGCCCAGCGGAACCCGCCGGGTCTCGCTGGGCGGCAACGGTTCCGGCAGCACCGGCTCGGCCACCTCGGCAAGCTCCAGTGTCGTTGCGGCCGAACCGATCTCCGCCCGACGCCCGTCCGGCAGCACGGCGGTGTGCGGCACCTCGGCGGCATCGACGTAGCCCGCGGTGAAGACCCCGTAGGGCGCACCGTTGCCGGGCGGCGAGGTCAGCGTGCACCCCGGATAGCTCGCCAGCGCCAATTCCACGGCGGCGCCGGAGAATCCGCGGCCCACCACCTTCGGATCCGGATCCCGGACCACGCACCGCAGCAGCGCGCTCGCCCGTTCCTCGGTGTCGGCATCGGGCCGATCGGTCCGGCTCAGCGTCCACTCCAGCTCGGCCGGCCGCGCCGGCAGCGAATTCTCCAGCTGCCGGCGCACCAGCCGGGCCTTGGCCTCGATATCCAGTCCGGTGAGGACGAAGGTCATCTCGTTGCGGAATCCGCCGAGCGTATTCAGCGACACCTTGAGCCGCGGCGGCGGCGCCTCGCCGGTCACTCCTGTCACCAGCACTCGATCGGGACCCGCCGCGCCGAGCCGGATGCTGTCCAGCCGCGTCGTGACGTCCGGCCCCGCGTACCGCGCGCCCTGGATCTCGTACATCAGCTGCGCCTCGACGGTATCCACGGTGACCGCGCCGCCGGTGCCCTCGTGCTTGGTGATGACGCTGCTGCCGTCGCGACGCACCTCCGCGATCGGGAACCCGGGGCGGTCCGGGTCGGCGATCTCGGTGAAGAACGCGAAGTTGCCGCCCGTCGCCTGGGTACCGCATTCGATGATGTGCCCCGCCACCACCGCACCGGCGAGCGCATCGAAATCGTCTCGGGCCCAGCCGAAATGGGCGGCCGCCGGACCGGTCGCCAGCGCGGCGTCGGTGACCCGGCCGGTCACCACCACATCCGCACCCGCGGTCAGGCATTCCGCGATACCCCAGCCGCCGAGATAGGCGTTGGCGGCCAGTGGCGTGCCCAGCCCCAGCTCCGCCGCCCGCGGCAGCAGATCGTCACCCTCGACATGCGCGACTCGTGCTGTCACGCCGAGCTTTTCGGCCAGCTCGCCGATCCGCCGCGCCAGCCCCGCCGGATTCAGCCCGCCCGCGTTGACGACGACGCGGACGCCGCGCTCCAGTGCCGTCCCGAGGCAGTCCTCCAGCTGGCGCACAAAGGTTTTGGCGTAACCGAGCTGTGGATCCTTCATCCGGTCCCGGCCCAGGATCAGCATGGTGAGCTCGGCGAGGTAGTCGCCGGTGAGCACGTCGAGCCGCCCGCCCTCGAGCATTTCCCGCATGGCGCTCAGCCGGTCGCCGTAGAATCCGGAACAGTTGCCGATCCGGATGACCTCCGGGTCGGCGGCCAGCCTCGTCATCGCCCGGCGCCTCCTGTGGTGACTGGGCGCAGCCTCCTCGCCGCGTCGGAGTCCAGGGTCACATCGAGCCCGGAAAAAATCAAGCCCGCGTGCTTGTTAATTGGCGGAGGTTCGGCAAAGTGGCAGCTGAGGCGGGGTACGAGAGGTCGGCGGCAGCGGTCGGCTCCCGGCACGGCAAGATGGCACACGTGCCCCATTCCGTGCTCGTGGTCTTACTGTTCGCCCTGGCCGGGTTCCTGCTCGGCGGTGCCTACACCAACTGGACGAAGGCCCGCCGACTGGCGATCGCGCTCGGCGTCTGCGGCGTGCTGGCCGCCGCCGGGGCGGTCGCCTGGATGCTCTGACCCGCGTCAGTCCTCGTCCAGCCGGTAGATCCGCAGATCCTCCGGCACCCCGCTCAGCGGTGCCGCGAAGAAGCTGCGCCGATAGGGCTTGGGCGCATAACTCAGTGCCGCAAGCGTTTCCGGATGCAGTGCCTGGAGCGTGGGCGCCGACAGCATCATGTTGCCGTTACCACCGGCCTCCATGACCCGGGCGGCTATCGTCACGTCGACACCCAGCCAGTCGCTGCCGATCTCGCGCGGGCTGCCGGTATGCAGGCCGATGCGCATCCGCGGCCGATAGCCCGACACCTCCACGGCCGCCAGGCTCTCCTTCGCGGCGACCGCCGCCTGCACCGCCCGGTCCGGCGAGGCGAACACCGCCATCACGCCGTCGCCCATTCGCTTCACCACCCGGCCGCCGCGATCCACGATCGGCGGCTCGATGGCCTTGGCGACCCGGCGCAGCAGCTCGAGGGTCGCCTCGTCGCCGACCGACAGCGACCAGCTGGAGAAGGCCACCAGATCGGTGAACATCACCGTCATCTCCTGGCCGCCCTTGCCGCGGCCCACCCGCTCCAGCATCGCCTGCCAGACCTGCAGGGCGCCCAGGCCGATCTCCTTTGCGGCACTGGGTGAGTCACCGACCAGCCGGTCGGCCACCCGGGCCACCGCGCGCGCACCGCCCGGGCCCGACACCGACAGCGGATCGCCGAAAGCCGGGTCGCCGGGCAGGTTTTCGCGTGCCCGGCGGATCGCGCCGATCACGTCGGCGCGCTGGTTGGCGGAGACCATCAGGGACGACAGCTGCCCGGCCCGGAACCGGCCGCTCGGACGGGGCGGGGAATCCTCGGCATCCGTTGGGGTGGGCGGTATCACAGCTTCGGGAACGGACGCGGCACCGGGCGAGACACCGTTGCCCGCGGGGTCTCCCCGGCGGCGTTCCGAACGGTCGGCCTGTGTCGCGCGAGCCGCGTTTTCGCCCTCACCGGAAGGCTTTTCGCGCTCGGCGCCGCCGCGCGGGCGCTCGGCGTCACTGTGCGCGAGGCGCGGGGTGTCCTTGGCTCGCTCGCTGCGCTCGCTCACGTCACGAGCGTATCTCAGCCCATCGTCGATGGGCGGATTACCGATTAACGCCACCTGCCACCTCTCGATCGGGCGGAGCGGGCACAACAGTGGGTCCGCCGACAAAAACGTGCTGGGGTCGCTGCCGCCGATGCTACGCACCGGTAGGCGCCGAGGGGAAGTTCGTGCCGGACAGTTAACCGAGGTTTTCCAGACGTGCACCGGCCCGATGCGAATCGGTTCGCATCGGGCCGGTATCACGTCGCGCGGGCCGGGCAGTGGCCCGCGCGACTCGGGCGCAGCGGTCCCCCGACAGGACCGCCCTCCCGTCCCCGGGTAGGCGAGGGTCTGCTTTCCCCGGGGGCTCGGGCAGGTTCAGGCGTCTCGTTTCTCCACGGTATACAGCGCGGCACCGAGGACGACGGCCACGAAGACCGTGAAGTAGATCAGGCCGCCCCAGGGACCCCAGTGCCAGTTTCCGGCGCCCTCGCCGCCGAGGAAGCGCTGCATGTTTGCGAACGGCAGGAACGGCTGCACATTGCGCCCGAAGCTGCCGAAAGCGCCTGCCAAGGGCTCTACCAGCATCGGCCACAGCACGATCAGCGCGATCGCGGCGGCGGACTGGCGCACCAGCGCCCCGATGGCCACGGCCAGGACCGAGCCGAGGAAGGCGTACAGCGGCACGCCGATCAGCCCGCGCCAGTCCGCGGCGGTGGACAGGGTCAGATGCGCCCCGGCATCCGAACCGGTGATCATCTTGGCGATGCCGAAGGCCAGCACCGCCAGCACCGCGGTGAGCACGGCGCCGAACACGGCGACCAGACCGGCCTTGGTGGCGATCACCTGGATCCGGTTCGGCGTCGCCTGGAAGGTGGTGCGGATGATGCCGAAGCGGTATTCGCTGGTCACCGTCAGCGTCGCCATGATCATCAGGATCATCACGCCCAGGCCGGTGAGGCCGGACACCGCCTCCGACATGGTGATCTCGAGGCCGCCCTCCTTCCCGTAGGAGGCGTTGGCCACCAGGCCGAACACGGCCGCCAGGCCCAGGCCGATCACCACCACCGACGCGGTGCACCACCAGGGCGAGCGGGTGGAGGTGAGCTTGATTCGTTCCGCCGTCAACACGCCCATCAGAGCGCCCCTCCCATCGCTGTGTAGGATCCGGCGTCCGCGGGGCCCTCCGTGGTTACGCGAGCTGCCGCCTCCGGGCCCGTCGCTCCCGCCGATTCGATACCCCCACCGTGATACTGCACGGCATCACCGGTCAATCGCATGAACGCGTCCTCGAGCGAGGCCCGCTGCGGCGCCAGCTCGTACAGGGTGACGCCGTTCTCGCCGGCGAGCTTGCCGACGTCGTCGCTGGTCTGGCCGACGACCAGCAGCGCCGCCTCGTCCTCGCGCACCGTCATGCCGTGGGAGGTGAGCAGGCTGCGCAGCTGATCGAGCTGCGGACTGCGCACGCGCACGGTCGCTTCCGAGGCATGCTCTATGAATTCCTTGGTACCGGTGTCGGCGATCAACTTGCCGCGCCCGATGACGACCAGATGGTCGGCCGTCTGCGCCATCTCCGACAGCAGGTGGCTGGAGACCAGCACCGTGCGGCCCTCGCCGGCCAGCCGCTGCATGAACCGGCGGATCCACAGGATGCCCTCCGGATCCAGGCCGTTGACCGGCTCGTCGAACATCAGCACCGGCGGGTCGCCGAGCAGGGCGGCCGCCAGGCCCAGCCGCTGCGACATGCCGAGCGAGAAGCCGCCGGCCTTCTTACCGGCGACCTCGCTGAGGCCGACCAGGCGCAGCACCTCCTCCACCCGGGACTGCGGAATGCCGTTCGTCGCCGCCATCCAGCGCAGGTGCGCGCGGGCCGAACGGTTGGGATGTACCCACTTGGCCTCCAGCAGCGCACCGACGGTGCGTAGCGGATGGTCCAGTTCGCGGTACGGCTTGCCCTGGATCACGGCGGTGCCCGCCGTGGGCCGATCCAGGCCCAGAATCATGCGCATCGTGGTCGACTTACCGGCGCCGTTGGGGCCGAGGAATCCGGTCACCTGGCCGGGCTTGACGGTGAACGTCAGATCGTCGACAGCGACGGAGGTGCCGAACCGCTTGGTCAGGCCAGTCACTTCGATCATGGCACCCAGTCTTGCCGAGAAACGGCGCGCGGACCATCGCTCGAAGGTCGCGAGTCGGGTAGTCCTCCGGGATGACGGACACCCGCATCCCGGCCGAACGAACCCCGAACCCGGGGCCGGGCGAACCCCGACCCGTCAGCACTCCGGTCCCGCCCCCGTCGAAGCCCCGGTGACACCCCTCAAAGCTCCGGTGACGACGCCTGCGCCCAGAAGCGCTTGGGAATCCGGCCGGCCTCGCGCGCCAGATATCCGGCCTCGACCGCGCGGGCCATGGCCTCGGCCATCAGCGCCGGGCGGCGGGCCCGGGTGACCGCGGTGGCCAGCAGCACCGCCGAGCAGCCCAGTTCCATCGCCAGCGCGGCGTCGCTGGCGGTGCCGATGCCCGCGTCCAGGATCACCGGAACGCCCGCCGCCGCGACGATCATCTCGATGTTGTGCGGATTGGCGATGCCCAGCCCGGTGCCGATCGGCGAGCCCAGCGGCATCACGGCCGCGCATCCGGCGTCCTCGAGGCGCCGGGCCAGCACCGGATCGTCGGTGGTGTAGGGCAGCACGACGAAACCGTCGTCGACCAATTGCTCCGCGGCGCCGACCAATTCGATGGCGTCCGGCAGCAGGGTGCGCTCGTCGGCGATCACCTCGAGCTTGACCCACTCGGTGTCGAGGGCCTCCCGGGCCAGCCGCGCGGTCAGCACCGCCTCGGCCGCGGTGCGGCATCCGGCGGTGTTCGGCAGCGGCGAAATATCCAGTCGTTTCAGCAGATCGAGCACGCCGGTGCCGCCGGCGGCGTCGACCCGGCGCATGGCGACCGTCGTCAGCTCGGTCCCCGACGCCAGCAGCGCCTCCTCCAGCACCGCGAGGTTCTCGGCGCCGCCGGTGCCCATGATCAGCCGGGAACCGAAGGCACGGTCGGCGATCCGCAGCGGTTCGACGGCGGCGGCGGTCTCGATGCCCGGCGCGCTAGCCACCCTGCACCGCCGTGAGCACCTCGATCTCCCAGCCCCGGCCGACGGGCTCGTCCCAGCGGGACTTGGGGAAGACGGCGCCGTCCACGGCGAGCGCGATCCCCCGGCACGGCAGCCCCAGCCGGTCGAGCAGCTCACGCACCGTGAGCTGCTCGGCGAATTCGTGATCCTGCCCGTTGACGGTGACCCCGATCGGAATCGTTGCTGTCATCGAATACCTCCTGATGATGATGGGGCCGAGACCTCCGAAAATCGGTGCGGCTCGGCCGCTTTCGCTTCGGCGAGGACCTCGTCGGCGAGCAGGGCGGCGACCGCTTCGGCGGTGATCGGCACGCCCAGGATGCCGTTGCGGCCGTGCCCGGCGGCGACGATCACGCGGTCGGTGAGCCGGCCGATCAGCGGCAGGTTGTCGGGGGTGCCGGGGCGGGCGCCCGCGCTCGTCTCCCACAGTTCGTATTCGCCGAGCGCGGGCAGCACGGCCTCGGCGTCGGCGATCAGGTCGCGGACCCCGGCGACGGTGACGGCCGTGTCGAAGCCCGCCTCGTATTGCGTTGCGCCGACGACTATTCCGTCGCCCCGCGGGACCAGATACAGCGGCCGGCCGTGCACGCGGGCACGGATCACCCGGCGCGGCGGCGGGGGCGCGCCGGGACGGTGCCGCAGGCGCAGAATCTCGCCCTTCACCGGACGGACCGGCAGGGACGGCCACAGCCGCGCGGCCGCGGCGCCGGTGGCCAGCACGATCCGATCGTGGTCGAGATCGTCCACGGCCGAGACCGATTCGGCGCGGATGTGCACACCGGCCCGCGCACAACAGCGCCGCAGTGCCTCGACCAGCGCCCGGTTGTCCACCGCCGGTTCGGTGGGCGCGAGCAGGCCCGCCCGCACCGTCCGGGCCAGGTCCGGCTCCACCTCGCGCACCCCCGGACGATCGAGCAGCCGCAGCTCGTGGCCGTGCCCGGTGACGAAATCGGCGATGGTCCGCAGATCGGCCGCATCGGCGGCGTCCAGCGCGACGGTGAGGGTCTGCTCGGCCACGAAGACCGGCACACCGGTCGCGGCCCGGATCCGGTCGGCGAACTCCGGCCAGCGCGCCAGCGCGGCCGCGCCGAATTCCAGGGCCTCGTCCTCGCCGGGCCAGCCCTCCGACAGCGGGGCGAGCATGCCACCGGCAACCCAGGACGCACCGGAACCGGCGGCCGGATCGAAGACGGTGACCGACCACCCCGACTCGGCGGCGCGCCACGCCACCGAGAGCCCGATCACACCCCCACCCACGACGGCCAGAGTTCGCATACCTTCCACCTCGCTCGGTCCCGAATGCCCGGGATCCGTTCGACTACCCGGGCCCGTTTCGGCACGCCCTTGCAGTGCCGAACCGCCTCCCCGCGCGGCCGCCTTCGCTGCGGGGACATCCGGATGTTTCGCCTACCCAAGGTACCGCGACTACGGTCGGTCGGGTGCAACCGTCCCGTCCGAACCGACCCACCGCTCCCCGAGAACGCCTGGCCTCGGCCCTGCTCTACCTCTGCACCGACGCCAGACGTGACAAAGGCGACCTCGCCCGGTTCGCCGAGGCGGCGCTGGCCGGCGGGGTCGACATCATCCAGCTGCGCGACAAGGGTTCGGCCGGCGAGGCCCGGTTCGGCCCGCTGGAGGCGCGCGCCGAACTCGGCGCGCTGGCCGAGCTGAAGGCCGCCACCCGCCGCCACGGCGCGCTGCTCGCGGTGAACGACCGCGCCGATATCGCGCTCGCCGCCGGCGCCGACGTACTGCATCTGGGCCAGGACGATCTCCCGCCCTGGTACGCCCGCAAGATCGTCGGCCCGGACGTGGTGATCGGCCGATCCACGCACAGCCGCGAGCAGGCGAGCCTGGCGGCAACCGAGGAGCACATCGACTACTTCTGCACCGGCCCGGTGTGGACCACGCCGACCAAGCCCGGCCGCAGCGCCGCCGGCATGGACCTGGTGCACACCACCGCCGAGTCCTCGCCGGCCCGCCCCTGGTTCGCCATCGGCGGCATCGACCACGAGCGCCTCCCGGAGGTTCTCGACGCCGGGGCCACCCGCGTCGTGGTCGTCCGCGCCATCACCGAGGCCGGCGATCCGGAGGCGGCCGCCCGCGAACTCAAGCAGCGGCTGGCCGGCAACGCCGGGAACTGAGCGGGCTCACGCCGCGGCCCGTTGCCCGTCGACGACGGCAAGTCCTCGTCCGGCAGCGGCACCGTCATCATCCCGGCATGTCCTGCGCGGTATTCGACGAGCACCAACACTGTTGCCGCCGTGCGTGCTCGCCCCGGCCCCGGTTCTCAGGCGGCCGTGACCGGGTCGAGGCGGATGGGTACGCCGTTGAGGTGGGCCATGCCGGCGAGGCGTTCCACGTCGACGATCTCGGTGGACATCAGGACGTTGATGTTGGCGCCGCCGGCCTCGTTCGCGCGCCGCCAGCCGCCGCCGGTGTGGCCCCAGCCGTGCGGGATGGCGACGGTGCCCTGGGTCATGTCCTCGCTGAGCCGGGCCGTCACCTCGATGGAGCCGTGCGCGGAGCTGACCCGGCAGCGGTCGCCGTCGGCGATGCCGGCGACGGCGGCGTCCTCGGGGTGGATGCGGGCGGCGTGCTCGCGGCGGCCCATCAGCGACTCGGCGTTGTGCATCCAGGAGTTGTGGGACTTCAGCTCGCGCATCCCGATCACGCGCAGCGGGTAGGCGGGATCGTGCGGCGGCGCGGACAGCTCGCGCAGTTCGTCGATGATCCGCGGGTCGGCCAGCTGCACGCGGCGATCCTTGTGCTGCACCACCTTTCGCAGCACGCCGGTCTCGACGCGGTCGGCCAGCACCATGCCGTGCGGGTGCCGGCGCAGCGTGCGCAGGCTGATCCCGTTGCGGCGCAGGCCGAACCGGTCGCCGTACGGCCCGGTGCGCAGCGCCAGATCCAGCAGCAGCCGGGGCGACAGGCGCGCGGCGCGACCGCCCGGAACCCGCCTGCGCAGTTCCCCGATCCACCGGGCGAGCGGACCGAAGGCGAAGGGCTGCACGCCGATCCGCCGGGCGATCTCGTCGACGATCTCCCATTCCTGGCGTGCCTCGCCGTACGGTTCCAGCACCGCCTCGGTGTACTGCGTGAACGGAATCGGGGCGAGCGCGGTGAACGGCAGCGGCGCGTCGTCGCGTTCCAGGAAGGTGGTGGCCGGCAGCACGTAGTCGGCCATGCGGTTGCTGTCGTTGAGATACAGGTCGATCGAGACGAACAGGTCGAGTTGCCGCAGCGCCGAGGCGAGTTCGTCGCTCCCCGGCACCGACAGCACCGGATTGCCGGCCGAGGTGAACAGGGCCCGCAGCTGCCCCGTGCCGGGGGTGGTGATCTCCTTGGCCATGATCGCGGCCGGGAAGGTGCGCAGCACATCCGGGAAATCGCCGATCCGCGAACGGCTCGAGCCGTATCCGACCAGTCCCAGTCGCGCATTGAGTTCGGAGACCGCCACCAGCTCCTTACCGAACACCGAACCGCCTCGGCGGTCCAGGTTTCCGGTCACCACGGCCAGCGAGTCGAGCAGAACCGACACCAGGGTCGCGTGCCGCCCCAGGCAGGTTCCGGTGCGCCCGTACACGGCCGCCCGCGGGGCCGCGGCCAGATCCCGCGCCAGCGTGCGCACGACATCCGGATCGAGCCCGGTCACCGGCGCGGTCGCCGCGGGCGTGAAACGGGCCACCGCGGCACGCAATCGGTCCACCCCGGCGGCCTGCTCGCGCAGCACGGCCGCGTCCTCCAACCCCTCGTCGAAGATCACCTGCAGCATCGACGCCAGCAGCCAGGCGTCCGTATCCGCCCGCACCCCGACGTGTTCGAACATCCGGGCCGTCTCCGAGCGCCGCGGATCGACCACGACCACCCGGCCGCCGCGCTTGGTGATATCGGCCAGCTTGTCGCGGATGCGCGGCGCGCTGACCACACTGCCGTGCGACACAACGGGATTCGCGCCGACCATCAGCAGGAAGTCGGTGCTGTCCAGATCCGGCACCGGGACGCTGGTCAGCGAGCCGTACAGCAGGTGGCTGGCCACGAACCGGTTGTTGACGTCCTGCGAACCGGCCGAATACACGTGCCGCAGCCCGGCGGCGATCTGGAACCCGGCCGTCCACAGCGTGTGCGAATAGGAGAACGTCGACGGATTGCCGAAATACCAGCCCAGGCTTTCCCGTCCGTGCGCATCGATGAGCGCGCGCAGCCGGGCGCCGATATCGTCGAGGGCCGTCTCCCACGACACCCGCTCGAACGAGCCATCGGCGGTGCGGCGCAACGGATACAGCACCCGGTCCGGGTCGTTCTGCACCTCGGTGAACGCGATTCCCTTGGGACAGGCGAAACCCCGCGACAGCGGATGGTCCTTGTCGGCCCGCAACCGCACCAGCCGGCCGTCCTCGACGGTGGCGATCAATCCGCAGAGCGGTTCACAGATTCGGCAGTACGTCGCAACCTCGCGTGCTGTCATGTTTCAAGACAACACCTGCGCCATCGTGAGGAACAACACATTTCCGGCCACATCCATCGAGACGTCGTCCGCCGGGGCGCAGATCCGTGCCGACCGCCCGCCCAGGCCGTTCGAATGCAGCCAGACGAACCCGTCGTCGGCCAGGTCGATGGTGCGCGGCAACGCCGCCGCTACCGCCTCGGCATCGCCCACCTCGTCCAGGCTGACCCGGGCCGACTCGGCCCGCAGCGACGGCCACGCCGCCGCGAAACCCGGATGCAGCGGACGCGCGTCCACCTCCTCCTCGGGCACCCAGGCCAGCTCCATGCTCTCCCGATTGGCGGTGGTGGGCAGGGGTTCCGGCACATCGGCGACGACCGTGGTGTAGGTCCAGCCGCTGGGCGCCTCCGCCGTCACCCGCTCGCCGCGCACCCGCACCGCCGCCGGGAGGATTCCGGCCTCCTCGTGCGCCTCCCGCACCGCCGCCCGCACGCTGGTCTCGTGGCTGTCGCGGGCGCCGCCGGGCAGTGCCCAGGTGCCGCCCTGATGGCTCCACGGCGCCCGGTGCTGCAGCAACACCACGGCACCGCCGCCCGCGCGCGGGGCCCGCAGCAACAGTCCGGCCGCTCCGAACAGGCCCCACTGCCGCGTCCCGTCCGGGGATTTCAGGAAGCCGTCTCCGTCACCACGCATGCTCGTCCCGTCCCATCCTCGCAGGCACCGTCGCCCAGCCACCGCCATGCGAGGACAAACACCACGAGACGGCGCCGATACGACCACAATAAGCTCAGTCCGCGAGCACGCAGCCCGGACAGCGATCGGAGGTGGCCATGACTCGCACCGCGCAACCGCGGCTCGACGAGCTGTCGCCACGCGCCGCCGCGGCCGCGGTACGCCGCCGGCTCGACGCCACGGAACTGCGCACCTTCGTGCACTCCTCACCGGCCAAGCTGATCGCGATCGGGTTGCTGCTGCTGTTGCTGTGCCTGGCGGCGGGGATCGTGACGGCGTCCGCGGTGAGCAGCCGCCAGCACGCCCTGGACCGGCTGCTCGACGAGTCCGAGCCGGAGGCGAACTCCGCGCAGCGCCTGTACACCTCGCTGTCGGTGGCCGACGCCGCCGCGGGCACCGCCTTCATCTCCGGCGGCCTGGAGCCCGAACTCGTGCGTGATCGCTACACGCAGGCCATCGGCCAGGCCGCCGCGGAACTGGTCGTCCAGTCCCGCACCGGCGCCGACGATCCGGACCTGCCGCTGCGCACCGGCATCGCGACCCAGCTCCCGGTCTACACGGGCCTGATCGAGACCGCGCGCGCCAACAACCGCGAGGGGCATCCCGTCGGCGCCGCCTATCTCAGCGAGGCGTCCAATCTGATGCAGACGACGATGCTGCCGAACGCGCGCCGACTACAGGAGCATCGGGCCGACGCGATCACCGCCACCCAGCACCGCCATGTACAGCCGCCCTGGGCGGCGATCGTGCTGCCGATCGCGACGCTGGGCGCACTGCTCACCGCGCAGCTGTACCTCGCGCGGCGCTGGCGCCGATTACTCAACCCCGGCCTGCTGCTGGCCTCCGGCACGCTGGTGATCCTGCTGACCTGGACCGTGGCCGCCGGGGCGATCTCGGCGGTGTCGACCATGCGCGGCCGCGACGACGGCGCGGTGCCGACCTCGGAGCTGACCGAGAGCCGCATCCTCACCCAGCAGGCCCGGGCGGCGGAGACCCTGAAACTGGTGCGCCGCGACACCGGCGGCGACTACGACCACACCTACAACGACGCGATCGCGCAGCTGACCACGCGGATGGCCGGATATCCCGGCGACGCACCGGGTTCCGGCGACGTCACCACCGCGCGCGGCGCGCTGGACCGCTGGCAGCAGGCGCATCAGCGCATGAACGACGCGCTGACCCGCGGCGATTTCCCCGGCGCCGGCATGGTGGCGATCGGTCCCGGCGCCACCGGGGCCGCCGCCCAGGTGGATTCGCTCGACAACGCGTTGCGCGACGGCATCTCCGATACCCGGGACGAGCTGCGCGGCGAGATCTCCGACGCGGCCCGCTCGCTCGATCTGCTGTCGCCCGGCGCGCTCACGCTGTCCGTGCTCGCCGCCGTATTCGTGGTGGCGGGACTGTGGCCCCGGCTCCGGGAGTACCGATGAGGGGACGAATGACGGCGCTGGTGCTGGCCGCGGTCGCCGCCGTGGCCACCGGCTGCGGCGACCGTCCGGCGACGCCGACCGGCGGCACCGTCGGCTACTCCGCGCCGCTGCCGGCGAAAGCGGCTATGGCACAGACCGATTCGCCGCCCCCGCCGCCGGTCGATCAGAGCTGCGACGCCACCGCCAGCCTGCGGCCCGGCACGGGCGGCCCCACGGTGGACGCCATCCGGGCCCGCGGCAGGTTGCTGGTCGGCCTGGATCCCGGCAGCAACCTGTTCAGCTTCCGCGATCCGATCAGCGGCGCGCTGGTCGGGTTCGACACCGATATCGCCAGGGAGATCGCCCGCGACCTGTTCGGCGATCCGGAACGGATCGAGTACCGCATCCTCGGCTCCGCCGACCGCGAGCGCGCCCTGCAGGAGCACACCGTCGACGTGGTGGTCAAGACCATGACGATCACCTGCGAGCGCCGGCAGCGGGTCGACTTCTCGAGCACGTATTTCCTGTCGCACCAGCGGGTGCTGGCGGTGAAGAACTCGGGCATCACCGGACTCGACGACCTGGCGGGCAAGCGGGTGTGCGTGGCGTCGGGGACGACGTCGCTGGATCTGATCCGGCGCAACCAGCCCGCGGCGTCCATCATGACCGTGCCCGCCTGGGCCGACTGCCTGGTCGTGCTGCAACAGCGTCAGGTCGACGCGATCAGCACCGACGACGCGCTGCTGGCGGGCCTGGTGGCGCAGGACCGGTCGTACACCGAGATGGTCGGCGACAATCTCAGCGACGAGCCGTACGGCGTCGGCATCCCGAAGGGCAACGACGACATGGTGCGCTTCGTCAACCGCACCCTGGAGCGCCTGCGCACCGACGGCACCTGGGAGCGCATGTACCAGAACTGGCTGACGGTGCTCGGCCCCTCCCCCGGACCACCGCAGCCGAGATACCGGGACTGACGACCGTGCCCGACCGAGACGAATCCGCCTCCGGCCCCGCCGAATCTTTCTCCGGCCCCGCCGAATCCGTGCCCGGACCGCCTCGACCCGATCCGGAGTTCGCGGGCACCCAGCGGCACGAACCGCCGCAGACCCAGGCCGTGCCGCCCGACACCACCCGAACCCCGGCCGTTTCCCCCGACACCGCCGCAGTCGAACCACCCGGCACCACCGCAGTAGAACCGCCCGGCACCACCGCGGTCGAACCGCCCGGCACCGCCGTGGTGTCACCCGATACTGCCGCCGGGCCGGAGCCCACGCGGGCCGAAAGTACCGCGGCGACACAGCCGTCCGGCCGCAGCGGGCGAACGGGCCGCAGCCGGACGTCGGTGCGGCGGCTCGGCGCCGGACTGGTGCCGATCACCACGGCGCCGCCGGTGGATCCGCGCACGGTGGTGCTCACCGACCCGATGGTGTCCGAGGGGCGCCGGTACTGCTGGCGGTGCGGTAAACCGGTCGGGCGGACCACCGCGACCGGACCGGCGAGCACCACCGGAACCTGCGAAACATGCGGTGCGCCTTATGATTTCCGGCCCTATCTGGAGCCGGGCGAGATGGTCGCCGGCCAGTACGAGGTGCAGGGCTGCATCGCGCACGGCGGGCTGGGTTGGATCTTCCTGGCCGTCGACCGCAACGTCAGCGATCGCTGGGTGGTGTTGAAGGGACTGCTGCACAGCGGCGACGCCGAGGCGCAGGCGGTGGCCGTCGCCGAGCGCCGGTACCTGGCCGAGCTGGCCCATCCCAGCATCGTCAAGATCTACAACTTCGTCGAACATCCCAGCCCCGAGGGTGTTCCGGTGGGCTACATCGTCATGGAATACGTCGGCGGCCGCTCGCTGCGCACCATGCTCGACGACTACTCCCGGCCCGACCGCATGCCGATCACCGAGGCCATCGCCTACGTGCTGGAGATCCTGCCGGCGCTGGAGTATCTGCACTCGCTCGAACTGGCCTACAACGATCTCAAGCCCGACAACATCATGATCACCGAGGACCAGGTGAAGCTGATCGACCTGGGCGCGGTCACCGTCTTCGAAGCCTACGGAAACCTGTACGGCACCAGGGGATTCCAGGCCCCCGAGATCGCCAAGACCGGTCCTACCGCGGCATCCGACATCTACACCGTCGGCCGCACGCTGGCGGTGCTCACGCTGCCGATGCCGATGACGATGGGCCGCTACCTCGACGGCCTGCCCGATCCGGAATCCGCACCGCTGCTGGCGAGCCACGAATTCTTCCACCGGCTGCTGATGCGCGCCACGGATTCCGATCCCGCACAGCGCTTCCCGTCGGCCCGGGTGACGGCGACGCAGCTGGCCGGCGTGCTGCGCGAGATCCTGGCGGCCGAGACCGGCAACGAGCACCCGCAGTTGTCGACGACATTCAGCCCACCGCGCACGAGCTTCGGCACCGAAGAACTGCTCGCCCAGACGGACTCCTACGCCGACGGCATCGCGCGCAGCGCCGATCTGGTCGCCCGCGATGCCGCTGCGGCACTGCCGGTTCCGTTGATCGATCCGGCCGACCCGTCGGCCGCGCTCCTGGCCGGCGCGGTGCACCCGGAGCCGAGGCACGCGCTCGACGCGGTGCGCACCGCCCGCTCGCGGGCCGCGGCCGAGCCGGGCGGGGCGCCGGAAAACTTCGAGACCGAATGCACCCTCATCGAGGTCCGCATCAACCTGGATCTGCGCCGGCCGGCGACCGCGCGCGAGCTGCTCGACCGGCTGGATTCGGACTGGCGGGTCGACTGGTTCCTCGGTCTGGCCGGACTGCTGGAGCTGGACTACGAGCAGGCGTTCGGCCATTTCGATGCCGTGCTGCGGGCGCTGCCGGGCGAGATCGCCCCCAAGCTGGCGCTGGCCGCGACCGCCGAACTTATACTGCAGCACTGGGATTCGCCGGATCCGGGACAGTGGCGCACCTTCGCCGAACAGTTCTACGCCAGCGTGTGGCGCACCGACCGCGGCGTGGTGAGCGCGGCGTTCGGCCTGGCGAGGCAGCTGGCCGCCACCGGCCGCGTGGTCGAGGCGGTGCGGGCGCTGGACGAGGTCCCGGCGGCCTCGCGGCACTACACCGAGGCCCGGATGACCGCCGTCCTGATGCTGCTCACCGCCGCCCCGGTAGGCGACCTCGACGAGGCCACCCTGCACATCACCGCGGCCCGCGTACAGGCCCTCCCGCCGAGCGAGCACCGCACCACCCAGATGCGCGTCCTGGTACTCGGTTCGGCACTGGCCTGGCTGCGGTCGGGCAACACCCCGAAACAGCCCGACGCCACCCTGTTCGGCGAACCCTTCACCGAACGCGGCCTACGCCACGGCGCCGAGATCGAACTACGCAGCCTGGCCCGCTCGGCCCCCGACCGCACCCACCGCTACGCCCTCGTCGACCTCGCCAACGCCATGCGCGCCAAGACCTGGTTCTGAGCGGGGCGGCCGCCGAGCACCGGTCGTGTTCAATGTCCGGAAACGTTCAATTCCGTCGAACACTCCCGGATGTCGAACACTGCCGCCCCGCAATAGCTGATCATGCGATGGGCTCTGCGGCGGAGCGGGCCCCGCTCCCAAGGCGGACAGCCATGTCAGAATGCTGGGTATGAGTGCGGCGTACGCGGGTCTGGTCGTTTGGGACGTCGACGGCACCTTGATACCGGCCGACTTACGTTGGCTCCGAAGGGCTGTCGCTCGCACGTACGGTCTCGAGGAAGAGTCGATCGTCTTCCCGAAAGCGCGCGTGCATGGGTACACCGATGAATCGATAGTTGTGGATACCGCTATGGCTTCGGGGGTCCGGCCGGAAGTCGCCGAAGGCGGCGTCGAGCGGTTTCACGAGGTGATGGCCCGCGTCATGTCCGAGGGGGAGCGGGAGCTTGCCCGCGATCAGCCTGCGTATCCCGGCGCGGCCGATTCCATTGCCGCGCTGCATGAGCATGGGCTTGTCCAGACTGTCTTGACCGGAAACCTGCGTGTCGCAGCGGAAGTCAAGCTTCGCGTATCCGGTCTGGACCGATACCTGGATCTGGGTATCGGTGCGTTCGGTGATGATGCGCGTAACCGATTCGAGCTTCCTGCCGTGGTCATCAAGCGGTTCGCCGCTCAGTACGGCACTACGCCGGATGCGAGTCGGACTGTTGTCGTTGGTGATGCTCCGAACGATATTGCCTGTGCCCGTCACGCAGGTTTTCACGTTATCGCTGTCGCGCATCGGATGCCCCGAAACGAGCTGGAGGAGCATTCTCCCGATGCCGCCCTGGATCGACTGGATACAAATATGGTGCTCTCGACCGTGACGGAATTGGCAGGAAGCCGTTAGGAGTCTGTGAGGGCTTCCATTCGCTCCCGCAGCTCCCGAATCGGTTTTCGGTTCCCCCCCATGGTCGCAGTCGACTTAGAGTGCGGTCCATGTCCAGGGCTTCGGTACCAGCCCACGCAGGCACGCGATGCGGTGCTCGGCTTCGGTGGCAACGGATTGCCCGGCATCCGATCGGTCGATTGCGAATCCGACCCACCGGAGTTCTTGTATATCGGCGAGGACTCGATAGCCCGACCATCGAGTTACGTCGTAGCCGCCGTAGGCGGCGACAAAGCCTTGATACTCACTGTCGGTGATCCGCCGGAAATCGGTGTAGTCGACCGCCAGCTGAACGAGATCCCACTCACGTCGCCCCATCGACACTTTGTCGAGGTCGAGCACGATGGGATCGCCCGAGGATGGTACGACGAGATTTCCTTGCCAAGCGTCTCCGTGTATCACACAGTGTGCCGCCATATCGTCGATCTCGTTGTACTGCCGCCGTAGTCGCGCGTGGTGGTCCAGAAGCCACGATCGGTCGCTGTCGTCGATCGTGGCTGCGGAGTCGATGCGTTCTCGTAGTCCGGCGAATGGGTTGTAGCTCGGTAGCCTGAAGTCGGTCGGCGGTGTCAGAGCATGTAACCGTTGGAGCATCCCGCCCAGCTCCTCAGGCGTCGATGGCCTGTGATCGGGAATTAGTTCCCACCAGGTTACGGGCCGCTCGGCCACCACCGTCGGTTGCGTCGTTCCACGCACAGCCTGAACCGTGGCGATGCCGGAACGATTAAGCCATTGCGAGATACGCAGCTCCCGCTGTGCAGTCTCGGAACTGTGCGGCTTGCCGATCCGGGCCACGATCCCGTTGGCCAACTCGAAGATTGCATGAGAACCGTCACGAATTGTCACAGCGCCGTTGACTTCGATACCACTGAGCTTCGCCGCCCGAACGAGTATCTCGCCTGCCGTTGGCGCTGCGGAACGACTCACGGAAGTACCTCGTCCGAATCGGTGGTGAGAGTGCTATACAGTTCGTCTACTTCCGGGATGCACAGATGTTTGACGGACACACGAGCCAGCGTCCGCAGCTCGTCTCGGATTCGTTGGGAATCAAAGTCTTTCGCCCTGTTCGCAGCCTGCGAACCGATCGCGGCTGCTTCCCGGGGATCCCCGATACGCATGGTCAGGGTGGCAAGTCGCGTCAGCGAGAATGTTCGTGACCGAGGATAGTTTTGGCCTTGTCGCCGTATTGCCTGGCCGATCCGAGGCGCAGCCAGATCGATCTGCTTGCGTGCGAGGGCAACCGGAATGAGAGCCTTACCGGTACTGCCCATGTGCTCGGCTTCGTCGTAGTAGCACATCCAGGGTGCATCTTCACCCGACGTACGGTCGGCGAAATGCTCGTCTGAGCACGCAACCTCGTGCAGCGCCTCATCGGTGCGGCCGAGGGTGGCGAGAAACTGTGCCCGTAATGCCCCGAGCATGGCGCGAGTGGTGGCGGAGAGCCGGTCGGACCGCACTTGGGCAAGTTCGATCAAGGACAAGGCATCATCGGAGCTGTTGGTGTAGGCGGTCATACGAGCCATGTCGGCGAGTGTGCTTGCCCGTAGCTCCCATGATCCGGCAGCGTCTGCGCACCACAGAGCAAATCGGGCATGCTGTTCGGCAGCGGTGAAGTCGGCAATGTCGAAGGCAGCGAACGCCGCGACGCCGCTGAGATTTCCGATGGCTTCGAACAACGCACGCTGTGTCGCGGGTGCGATTTGCCCTCGCAGGAGGGGCGCGAACCGGTGAAGCTCTTGGTCGGCGGTAGTGGTGGCCGATCCGCCGCCATGAAGGTTTCCGGTGGTCGCGGCACGTCGCGCAGCTTCCCTTACTGCGTCGACATCGGACCAAACGACACTGCTGGCGAGCCGGGTCTCAGGTACATAATTGGCAGGCGCGACCTCTAAATTGAAGGGGCTGAACACATTTGCGGTAAGCGAAGCGCGAGGCTCGTCTGCCCGGTCAACTTCGTTCGTGCGATTACGCCGTCTTGTTTGCTGATCGGTTTTTGCTTGGGCGCGAAGGGCGATCAGGGCGCCGTTGGCGCTCAGCGCGGTGTCGAGCGCTGCTACGAGTTCTTGTGAGGGGAGGGTGGCGTCTTCCCACTCGGTTATGGAGACGTATTGGCGTGAGTATCCGGCCCTGGCTGCTAGTGCGCGCTGGCTGAACCCCGCCTCGAGCCGCCGTCGCTTGATTTCGCGCGCCAGTTCATCGGCAACGGTGGTTCGTTGCCGTTCTGGTTGGCCTGTCGGGTCGTTCGTCGGCCCCCTGCTCATGGGTCCATTCTGGCCTACCGAACGGGTATGGCAAGTCGGCTTTCGGGCGACTTGCCATCTTTCTTGCCTGGCGGGGGCGGGGTTTTGCTCGATGTGGGCACCGCGGAACCGGCGGCCCGGAATCGAGTGGGAGGCGCAAGCCATGACAACGACGACCCGCCAACGGATGCACCGTGTTCAAGGCCGAACCTAGCGACACCATGCGCGATCTCGGCATCGTCCAGTCCGGTGCCGCAACTTTCACATGCGGGGCTGACCGTGTTCGAGGTACGTGACGGCGCCCGACGTGTACGCGCGGTAGGCGCAGGTGAGACGTAGCGCGAGTCGCTGAATTACATAGTTGGACAGGTTGTTTACGTTCACCCATTCAAATTTGTCTATTTCGATGCCATCGAGGTGAATGTTGTGCTCGTCGTCGCCCAGCTCACCACAATCGAATACATACAGTATTTTGTCGCCTTCGGCGTCACTTGGTGCCCAGTCGTGAACCAGCAGCCGATCGACAGACCTGTTCAGGCCCAATTCTTCTCGCAGCTCACGCTCACAGGCTGATGCAGGGGATTCTCCCCGGTCGACGTAGCCTCCGGGGATGTCCCATCGAATACCATAGGTCTTGCGAACCAGCAAGATATCCTCACCATTGACAAAGAGCGCCCCGGATGCAAGTCGAGGTGTCGCGAACTTTGCGGCTGGATCATCCATCAGATCGACTCTACCGCGTTCACGCGACGCGCCAACCTATCGATTTCGACCTGTCTACTAACAGTGCTTCGTACCAATGTAGCGACCACCTTTCTACTCAGATAATGTTGGTGTACCTGTTCAGGGGCCATTCTCTCGGCGGCCAGCATCGTACTGAGCGCATCATCGCGATTACCTGCCAGGCTGTGGGCGCGCGCAACATCCAGCAGGTAGCGCACCCGCCGTTCGACAGGAACGCTACTCAAATCAACCGTGGAGCCGAGTACGGTCTTGATGTCGCCGAGTTCCGCCGCAGTATTCGCTCTGTGAATAGCAACATTGGTGAGCCCGAATGCGGTCCACAGATGATTCGCGTCTCTCGTCAGGCGATGCGCCGCGTCGTTAGCTTCATCCAGGTAGCCTACTGTTCTTGCTTCGTCACCGAAACGTGCTGCCGCCATTGAGCCGACAAGAAGAAGTGTCCCGTATACTGAAAGCGCGCTGTCGTTCCCCGAAATCTCCGTCTTCAGTAATTCCGTACCAGACTCCACCAGATTCATTGCGGATTCAAAGCGCCCGGTCGACAGCAATGAGAAGGCAACCGACCGGATCAAGGAGCCTCGAATCGCCGAATTGCTAGCGGAATCCGATGCGCTCAAACCTCGTTCGGACGCAATCCATGCAAGATCGACTTCACCCGCTTTGATCAACACCGACGCGGCGGCTTGGTAGGCCAACGCGAGTACCCGATACAGCCTGTCTCGTTCCGATTCCTTGCACTGCCGCAAAACAAGTTGTATATCGGCAAGCAACATCGCAACCCGACCGGCTGCAGCCGCAAAACGTGACTGTTGGTACGCGACGAAAGTGACTTCCAGATCACGTTCCAGGCACTCGACCGAGGGAATTTGACCTGACTGACTCGATCCGAATCGGTCGGGGTTGAAACCGTAATCCGTCAGTACAGCACATAGTTCCATGATCGCGGGCGATCTTTGTCGTATCGAACTGTCATCCGCTGGCGTTGAAGTCCTAGTGACCGCAAGTGCTGTGGATGGCTGACTGATTTTGGCCTGGGCGCGGAGGGAAATCAGTGCCCCTTCTGCGCTCAGGGCGCTGTCGATAGCGGCGACGAGTTCGTATGAGGGGAGATTTGCGTCCTCCCATTCGGTCATGGTGACGTATTGGCGCGAGTAACCGATCTTGGATGCCAGTACACGCTGGCTCATGCCTGCCTGATTCCGGAAGCGCTTGATTTCGCGCGCCAGCTCATTGGCCACGGCCGCACAGCGTTTCGCGCGGTCCAGCGGTTCGGGTTCGGTGGTCGGGTCACCGGTTGGCCCCCTGCTCATGGGTCCATTCTGGCCTACCGAACGGGTATGGCAAGTCGGCTTTCGGGCGACTTGCCATCTTTCTTGCCTGGCGGGGGCGGGGTTTTGCTCGATGTGGGCACCGCGGAACCGGCGGCCCGGAATCGAGTGGGAGGCGCGAGCCATGACAACGACGACCCGGCACGGTGTTCCGCTGTTGGCCGCCGAGCAGCGGGCGAGGATGCGGCCGGAACTGCTGGACGTGGTCGAGTACCGCAAGTCCGGTTTGAGCCTGAACTGGATCGTCGGGTGCCCGCTGGACTGCGGGTACTGCGTGCGGCACCTGTTCGACAACTTCGCGATGAAGGTCCCGCGCGCGCTGATGAGCGACGAGGAGGCGGCCGACCTGTTGACCGGGCACAGGTATTTCCGGCCGCACGTCACCCCGATTCAGCTGTTGAATCGGGCTACCGATCCGATGTTGCCGAGGGTCAAGCAGCACACGCTCGGCATGCTGAAACTGCTGGACGCGCGCGGGCTGACCAACCATGTTCTCGTGATCACCCGGTGGCGGATCGATCCCGAGGACTGCAAGGTTCTGAACTCGATCGAGAACTTGAAAGTTACTGTGCTGGTGACTCATTCGGGTATCGATGATCCGCGTATCGAGCCGGTGGACTCGGCGATCGCGGCGCGGTCGCTGGTGACGGCGTTCGAGCACTCCGACCGGTATCGGGTGGTGTTGTACTGGCGGCCGATCGTGCCCGGTCTCAACGACTCGGATGCGCATCTGTGTCGTGCGCTCACGCTGAGCCGGCACGCGCACGCGACCGTGTTCACCGGCCTGTTCTTCAAAGACCAGATCCGCGACTACTACCGCGCGAACGGGCTGCCCGAACCCTATGCGGAGGGCGCGCGGCGCAAGGTGTTCCCCGAGGCGCTGGAACGGCGGATTCTCGATGCCGCCGACATCGGCCGGCCCGGCTCCCCGCTGTTCCGCAAGACCAGCTGCGCGGTCGCCTACGCGCACGGTGTCGCGGACTACAACGGCCATTACGGGATTCGGGAGCTGTGCGACATCTGCCCGGCAGCCCAGCTACGGCGCTGCGCCCGGGCGTGGCGACACCCCGACGGTCGGCATGTCGCCGAACAGGCCGCCGAGCTGGGCGGCAAGCTCATCGGCATCGATGATCGCGCCGTGGTCGTCGCCGGGCTCGACGAGCAGCGCCGCTACTTTCTCCAGCACGGTCACGGCTACCAGGTGCACGACATCGCCAAGCCCCACCACGACCGCCGCCACGGCCGCGCCGACCTCGGCTGGCCTGCCACGAGGGAGAACACGCCACGATGACGAACCCGATTCCGTTCCCGGCCGCCCTGCACGCGCGGCAGCTGGCCGTGGCCGATGTAGAGGGCAACGGGCAGAACCCGCCCGAGATCATCGAAATCGCGGTGCTGCTGGTCGACGGGCCGGTCACGCCGGATGCGTTGCGGTCGTGGCTGATCCAGCCACAGCAACCGGTCACGCCGATCGTGACCCGCAAGGTACACGGAATCAGCAACACCGACCTCGCCGACTGCCCACGGTGGCACGAGGTGGCCGACGAGATCGACGAAGCACTGTGCGGGCGGGTGCTGGTGGCCCACAACGCAACCGTCGAGCGGAAGGTCCTCACCGCGCATCTGCCCGACTGGAATCCGCCGCTGATCCTGGACACGTTGCGGCTGGCGAAACAGGTGTGGCCGGGCCTGGACTCCTACGCCCTGGACAAGCTCATCGAACGCGGCCGACTCGACACCACCCCTGTTGCCGGGCAGGGCTACCACCGTGCCGGGTACGACAGCTGGGCGGCGTGGCAGCTGCTGTGCGCGCTGATCACCGACGGCGAACTGGACTGGCCCGCCCTGGTCGCGGCGGCCGGTCTGCCCGACTTCCTGCCCGCACCCGAACCCGAAGGAGGCTTGTGGTGAACACCGATGAGCAACCGGTCACCATCGCGGTGGTCGGCACCCATTCCACCGGCAAGAGCACCTTCCTCGCCCGGCTGGCCCACGAACTACGCCGGACCGGTCTCCAGGTCGCCACCGTCGCGGACCTGGGCGAACAAGCCCAGCGGATGGGGATGCCGATCCTGTGGAACCACACCTGGACCTCCACGCTGTGGATCATGACCAGGGGCATCAGCAACGAACTCGAGGCATGGCTACACGGCGACGTCGTACTCGTCGACCGCGCCGTCCCCGACGCACTGGGCTACTACCGGGCCGCCCTCGACTATCGCGGCGAAACGACCGACCCCGACGGGTGGGCCTATCTGGACACCCTCGCTCGCGCCCACAGCGACCGCTACCACCTGATCTTCCGCACCCAGCTCGACCCCGACATCCCGTTGGGCACCAACAAAACCCGCGACGGCAACCACCAATTCCGCACCCTCGCCGACCACCACGTCGGAGCCGTGCTGGGCGAGCTGGCCCTGCCGTGGCTGCCTCTCACCGCCGACGGACACGACGCAGCGCTGACCCTGGCCGCCAACTTCGTTGCCGAACAACTGGGCGACGACACGATGCCCGGCCCGGCCACCGCAACCGCGTAACCGGCCCGACTCCTCGAACACCTCGTGGTATCAGCCGGAACTCGATGGGGCATGGCGGCACACCGATCCCCAGTTCTGCACTTACGCAGCAATAGGCCGAAAAGAACACGCGGACAATGCTGTCCGTGACGGATGCAAGACCAGGAGAAAGGTGGGGGCGGAATGAGAACACCACGGTCGGTGATCATCGACACTGACATATGGTTCGACGCCGACGACGTGATCGCGGTCGCAATCGCCGCACTCACCGTGCTCCCACTATCGATCGTCACATCGGATGAAACCGGCGGGCGGCGCGCAGGGGCTACCCGCCGATTCCTGGATTCGTTCGGCCGCACCGACGTTCCCGTCGTCGCCGGCCGCGGCCTTGCCGACAGTGCCGAGAGATTCCTGGTCGACGACTACATTGCCGACACACCCGCACAGCCGACCGATGTGGCCGGGATGGTCGCCCGCGTGTGTGACACCGGCAGCGGAGTCGACTGGGTCGGTATGGTCTGATGTCGAACCTCGCCCACGTTTTCACCGTCGAGCCGCACCGTTCGGAGCTGATCGAGGTGTGGCAACAAGGTGGATGGCTCGACGAGTACCGAGATTTGCGCAGGGCATCACACAATTTGCGACTCGATCAGGTAGCGGCCGGGCTCGCCTTGCGTACCGCGCTCGCACCGCGATTGTTGTTGTCGGACTGGACGAACGACGATCGGCTGGCAATCACACCGGACTCGGATCTGTTCCGGCTGATGTCGAAACCCGATGTGCCGCACTGGGCCCGATGGATAGCCGTCAGCCTGGAACGATGGTGTGACCGGAAACCGGCGAGCAAGATGCACGACCCGTTGCTCCTGTCCGCGACCCTCGGCCTGCCGTTCGTCCGATTCGATGAAGTGCGGGTACGCATCGAGCCCGATGCACGTATCTACCGGGACAGGCGCGGCCGATTGATGCGGGTCGCCACCGACGTCGACTACGCCGGATTCATGGCGTGGCTCACCGACACCATCGAAAACGGTATCGCGCAGTTCGAACTCTAGCGCGATGGTCCTATAGACCGTCAAGCCCAAATGAGCTGTGCGCCGGCCGGGTTCGCTGGCCGGTCGCCGCGCCTGCCGCGCGAAGTGCTCGCACGTCCGCACATGCCGATTTCAGCGACTTCGCGATGGTGCTGACGATTCCGTGCCGGCTTCGGGTCGGGCAGTGATGGCGGCGGCAACAACGAGCAGTGTCAGCAGGATCACGGCCATGAAAACCTGGGGGTGTAGGCCGAGGATCGACCCGTTGTCGAACTCGGGGTCGTGCACCGCCGTGCCGGGGAACAGCGTGGCGCCCAGCAGACCCAGCCATGGCGTGGCCAGGATCGCGCAGGCCGCCCACATTCGAGAGCGAGTTGGGTTCCCTCGCTGAAGTAGCAGTGTCAGTGCGACCGCACTGAGCAGAACAGTCATGACGATGTACTGGGCGTCATGGAATTTCGCGTGCGGCGGCCACGCGTCGTTACGTAGGTGCTGGACGGCGCTCGCCGGGATGACCAGGTCTGCGAGCACCGCACCGACCGCGGTGATGATCGTGACGAGTACGGCAAGAAGGCGCGGAGCGGAGAAGGACCTGGTTGTCGAGGTCATCATGTTTACAAGATTCCTTGCTGGCGTATGGTTTTCGCGGATTGGCAGCGCAGGAAGTCATCGATGACGGCGCGCACGTAATCGAGTTCGAAGGGTTGGTTGGCGACCAGTCGCCGGAAGAACAGCGGGCCGTGGAGCTGATCGACGACGACATCGATATCCAGCTCCGCGGGCAGCTCGGCGCGCGCGATGGCGGCAGCCAGAATCTCGCGTACAACCCGGGTGCCAGACCGATACAGCGCCTCCTTGACCTCCGCGAATTTCGGGTCGACACCGGCTCGTTCGATCATCACCCGCATTCCCTGCTCAGTGGCGGGTTCGTGCAGCATCGCGCGGGTCGCCGCGAGTGCGGTCAGTAAATCTGCGCGCAGGTCACCGGTCGGCGGCGACTGCGCCGACATGATGTGCAAGACGACCGTGGCGCGCACCAGATCAGGCGGCTCGGGCCATAGCCGGTACAGCGTGGCCCGGCTGATACCGCTACGTGCGGCGACAGCACCATGGGTCAGTCCGGCCAATCCCTGCTCGATCAACAGTTCCCGGGCCGATGCCAGCGCGTTATCACGACTGCGCACCGTTCGCGGATCTGGTGGTCGCACAACACCCCCTTATGCGACAGTTTGTTCCAAAGTTATGGAACAAACTGTATCGAAGTTGGCGTGGGATGAGAAGTCCCACGGGCAGATTCCCTGGACGGCCGACTGGTGCGGAGGCAGTTGTCCCTCCCGCGCGTCCTCCAGCGACGGATGCACGCTCATGCCGCTGCGCGGGCGTTGGTCTGCCGTCCAGAATGGTTGGTGGCACGACCTTTGAACGCTCGCACATGCCGATGAGCGGATGTTCGAGCGCTACAAGTTGATCAGTCGAGAGTCGGTTCGTTGGAGGGGTGCAGTCGCGGTGTGCGTTTCTCAGCTCCCCACCACCATTGGATGGTGGGGAGACAGGGCGGCGTGATGCTTTTTGCTCCGACTTCGTCGATCGTGTCGAGAGTTGTCGACAACTGGTGGCGGTTCGCGGTGTCGTAGCGGCGGCTTGCAAGTCCCCAATCGAGGTTTCCGCGGAGCTGGTGGTCGAGGCCCCGCAGGTAGTGAGAAAGGTTGTCCTCGGCGGCAAGTGCGCCGCGATGGTGCAGGTACTGGCGCATCGCCTGGTTGCGCATGTGGAGTGCTTTGGTCAACGCCTGCTGCGGGCTGCACGCCTCATGACTGCTGATGGCGGTTACCAGGTTGATATGGTCGATGCTGTTCTGTACCTCTGTGCGGTACGAGTAGATGTCATTGTCCCAGGCCAAGATCGCCGCGGTGATGTCGGTCAACGTACGCACGGCCGGCCGGGCCAATTGTGCGGAGGTGAGCTCGAAGCCGCCGGCCAGTTCGATCAGGCCGATGCCGTAGGCAAGAGCCCCGGAGTCCAATTGTCTTATCGTGGTCAGCGTGTTCATGCTCGGCACCGCACCTGCCTGCCGGTAAATGGATGCCCAGACCGCTCCGAGTGTGAATCCGCGATAGAGATCGGCCCAGCGCCCGAACACTGCGGGTGTGGCAAGGTTCCGGAATGTTTGACAGATCTCCTGAAAAGCCGAGGCGTGCGGGCCGTCCATTGCATCCGATGATGGTGCGTCGAGCATCCGTACCAACCCGAAGTGCTGGTCGGCCACCGTGATCAGCTGGTGCGTCGCGACCTGCTCGATCTCGTCGTCGAATGCGAAACCCCAGCAGTGTAGTCGGGAGATTGCCTCGAGCGCCGCGGTGGTGCCGTAGGGAAACAGCCTCGCCACCAGGCCGCCGACATTGGCCTGTTCCAGCTTGCGACGGGTTGACTCGTTGCTGTAGAACTTGCGCTTTCGCATCCAGTCGACCGTTCGTTGTTCGATCCTTCTCGCTTCGGGGTGTACAGCGGACGGTATCGGGCAATAGATCCGGGGGTACTCGGCCGTCACCGGGTCGGTCGGCGGTGTCATGATGTGGTCCTCGTCGAAAAGTCCGATCGCAGACCGCTCACTTTGCCGGGACTATTGGGCACTTGTGAGCGGTAAGATCGTTGCCGAGTGCTGTAAATACTGTGCTGCTCATAGCGATTGGTCTCTGTTATCGGCGCGGAGAACGAGTCCGGTCGGTTGCACGGTGGCGCCGGCGGTCTCGCGGACTCGGCAACCTGGCGCCAGGGACATCTGCCACTGTGTTGCGATGGCGGCTACGACGACGGTCATGACCGTCAAGGCGAAGGAGTCGCCGATGCATTTGCGGTTTCCGAGCCCGAATGGAATGAATGCGCCGCGCGGAAGCGCGTCGGCCTGTTCAGGCAGCCAGCGGTTGGGAGAGAAATGCATTGGGTCGCGGTATATTTCGGGATCACGATGCAATGTGGTGAGGCTGAACAGCACCTCCGATCCGCGTTCCAGTCTTATGCCGCCTACATCGACCGGTTCGATGGCTCGCCGCATCAACACCCAATTCGGGGTGTGTAGCCGTAGCGTTTCGGTCAGGATGCAATTGGTGTATTCCAGGGCGTGGATGTCGTCGAATTCGATCGGCCGACCGTGCAGTACTGCCTGCAGTTCCGTCGCGAGCCGTTGCTCGACTTCGGGTTGTAAGGCCAGTTCATAGAACAACCACGACAAGGTGGTGGCGGCGGTTTCGGTCCCGGCCATGATGATGGAGATGACCTCGTCGTGCACGTGCTGGTCGGGCATTCGACTGTCTGCGTCGGGTCCGAGTGGACCCAGCAGCGTCGAGAGCAGGTCACCGTGGTCGACCCCTTCGGCGTGATACGAGCCGATCACTTCGTCGACGATCCGGTGGACGGCTGCGACGGCTGCATCGAAACGGCGGTTGCTCGGCAGTGGCAGCTTTTCCCAGAAGCTTGCCGGCGCCAGCGCCCGTGCAGCCGACCCGTTGATCGCCACCGGGAGAGCCTGCTGGAACTCACTGCTGCGTGTCGGTCCCAGACTGGTCGAGAACATCGTGCGTGTCACGATGTCGAATGTCAGGTCGTGCATCTCCTGGCAGAACGGAATCTGTTGCCCGCCACGCCAGTTGGCAGTACGGTGTTCGGCCCGCGTCCGCATGGTTTCGAGGTGACCGCGGATTCGGTCGCGGTGAAAGGCCGGTTGCAGCAGGCGCCGCTGCTGCAGGTGGAATGCGCCGCAGGAGTTCGGAAGGCCGTTCCCGAGGTAAGGGCGAGTCTTGTCCATCAGGGTGCCCTTGTCGAACTTGTTGCTTTCCGCCAGCAGGATCGTGCGGATCAACGCCGGTGAACTCACCACGAAAACCGGGCGCGTGCCGAGGAAGATCTTGACGATCTCCCCACGCGCTCGGACGTCGGCCAAGAAGGCCAGCGGATGCCGGGCCAGCCGGGCGACATGCCCGAACAGCGGCAATCGTCCCGGGGCTGTCGGCACTGTAGTTGTTGCAGAGGTCATGACAACTCCAGTACGTCGGGTTGAAACGGAGCACCCACTGCGGATGCCCAGCAGAAAAGGTGCCCCCACCGCTCTTGTATTGGCTTGTGCTGGAATGAGTTGCGGGTTTCCGCCGGTTGTTTTGCCATGGCCGTGTCCTCGTTGGCCGCTGGTGCGTTCCGCGGCTCTCATGGGTGGGTCGCGCTACGATTCTCTGATCGCGATGAGTCCGGCCAAGGTAGTCAAATCTTCGGTCGTCATTTGGTCCGGCAGTGCCGCAATCGCTGCGGAAACTCGCTGCTCGGCGTACTGCAGCGCCCACGATCTAGACCCTGTGGCCTCCATCAGCGCTGTGATGCGAGCCGCTCCGGCTTCGGTGATCGGTTGGTCAGCGCAGTACAGACTGGATAGTTCCTGCGAGGCAGGTGTGCCCGATGCCAACGCAGCCACCACAGGGAACGATCGTTTACGCCGGAGCAGGTCGGTACCAACGGGTTTGCCGGTTACGGCCGGATCTCCCCAGATGCCGAGGACGTCGTCGGAGATCTGAAACGCTAGCCCGAGCTGGCGGCCGAATTCGTCGAACGCAGCGATGGTTTGGGAGTCGGCGCACTGTCCCCCGCAGACCTCGAGCGCCCCGGACTCGAGCAGCCCCACTGCACGGCTGGCCATCGCATCCGGCAGGGCATCTGCCAAGACCCGGACGGCCAGAGCGTGAAGGGCGTCTCCCAGGCAGATCGCGTGCGAAACACCCCAGACACACCAAATTGTTGCGCGACCACGGCGCGTCCGGTCGCCGTCGATGGCGTCGTCGTGGATCAGCGTGAAGTTGTGCAGCAGCTCGACCGCCACCGCGACGGGCACCGCGACCATCGGGTCCGCACCGCAGCCAGCCGCTGCGGCGAAAACCAGCGCGGACCGCAGCCCCTTGCCCCACCCCGCCCGGATCGGGACACCGGTCCGGTCGCACCAGCCGAAGTGGTAGCGCGCCATGTCGCGCAGCGACCGCGGCAAGGACTCGACAGCGTCCCGCAGCGCCGACTCGCACAACTGCCGGGCCTCCGTCATCAGCTGCTGGGCGGCAGTGTTGACGGGGACACTCACGGTCTCGGCCATCGGGTCGACTCCTCCCCGCCCACCAGTAGGCGAGCATCCTCTGGCCTGCGGCCTTCGGCAGCGATCCGCAGAACCAGCCGAACCGGCCATCCCCGGAAACCACGCCGATACCAGACTCACCTACCGGCCAGCGAAACCGACGAGCCTGGCGCGCATAGCGGCAATGCGCCCACCGCATTCTTGCGGTACTCAGCTGAGGACCACTCGAGACGGCGTCTCAAAATGAACGCGATTCCATCCCCTATATGCCCTGCCGACTACAGGCCGGTCAAGGGTCGGTCATGCCGCTTATCGCTCGCTTTTGCCTGGTTGCAGCGGTATGCCGGCACTTGAAGCGCGTGTCTGTTTAGAACCTATACAAGCCGCTACTCGGGCGAGGCTGGCTGACGGCCGGTGTCCGCCGCGCGCGGGCTGGCCCGGGGCTTACGCTGGATTGTCGTGGCGCAGGCGAGGTGTCCTCGCTGCGGCTCCGAGCCCGCGCCTTCGCAACCCAACCAGCAGACGGAGAATGGCTGCCCGGCACGTTGTACAGCTGGGCACTTCTCTATACCACCGGCGCCTGCTGGTACGTGGTCGCCATCACCCTCCAGGCGCGCAACCAGCACCAAGACGTCACCTTCTCTCGGGGATTCAGACTTGTGGTGTGGCGTTGTGTCGCACACACTCCGGTGGAGTTTTGCGACGGTTCTCTGGGACGCGTACCTCTATTGTTCCGTGTTGCTACGAGCAGCAGCCCGAACCGGTCTGCAACTAGCTGTGTTTCACCATGTTCCACGCGCGTCGCGGTCAGTCCTGCCGCTTCACCTAATGGCTTGGTGTTCCTTCGCGCAAGCCGCTGTGCCTATGGTCATCAACAGCACGGGGTGCGTCTCCTAGAGGGGATAGCGCTGCGGCGAGTGCGGCGACCGCGAAGACAACGACGGTGCAGACGAGCGTAAGGCGATTCCCGATCTGCCCGGCGAGGATGCCTGCAATGAGTGCGCCGAACGCAGCTATCGTTCGATTGATCGAACGCCGGGTGGCGTTCACTCGGCCAAGAAGCTCGTCCGGGGTGAGCGTCTGCCAAAAGCCCATTTCATTGGAGTTCTCTGTGCCGGCGGCGAGTCCCTGTAAGACCAGTGCGACAAATAGTAGAGCAGCGCCGATGTCAGTGGCAGGGGCGATGGCCACGAGAAGCCAGGTGATCGGGTATGCCACACGCGCGGCAATGATCACCCGTCCTGATCCGATCCAACTGCCGCACCGGGGCGCGATCGACGCGCCGACCAGGCTGGCGATTCCGAAGACTGCCAGCAATATCCCGAACGTATAAGCAGTGAATCGCAGCGATCGCAAGGCGAGCAGGGAAAGTACCGTCATAGCAGCGCCATTGGCGAGAAACCAGACATGCGTCGACACCGCCAGTGGGCCGAGCGTGCGATGGCGATAAGTCCACCGCAAACCGTCGCGGATCTCCGCACGAAGATTGCGGGCACGAGCCACGGGTCGGGGCTCGTCGACTCGGATGCTCACGGTAAGTGCGGCATCGACGACGTAGCTGATCGCGTCGACGGCGACCGCCACAGGGGCTCCGAGCAGACCGACGAGTCCGCCGCCGATTGCTGGTCCGAGAGTCGTAGCGGCGGCGTCTGTTTGATCGAGGCGCGCATTGGCCGTGACCAGACTCGCTCGGGGTACGAGGCGAGGAAGCAGCGACTGGGTTGCCGCGAACCCGAAAACCGAAAAAGCGCCGAACGACAACAGCGCGATGACCAATGCCCAGATCTGCAATAGTCCCGTGAGCCATAACGCCGGGACTGCCCCCAGAGAGAGCGCACGCCCAATACTTGCCCACACGAGAATGGGTTTGCGACGCCACCGATCGGCGTAAACGCCTGCGATGAGTCCTAGCGCCGCGTATGGCACGAACTGAGCGGCGCTGACGACGCCGACCTCGAACGGTGTCGCACCGAGTACTTGGACCACCAGAACAGGCATCGCAGCCGCGGTCACCGCCGAACCGAACGAACTAATCGCCGCAGCCGCCCAAAAGCGGTAGAACGAAGGGCGCGAGGAAGAATCATCGAGACCACCCACCGGATCACTCCCTCACCCGTTCTGCACTGACACCAGACGAGGGTCAACGGTCCATCGGATGCCACCGCCCTGCGCGACCGTCGCAGGCCGGCCA
The DNA here is from genome assembly GCF_000526215.1 of Nocardia sp. BMG51109. Lineage (NCBI taxonomy): Bacteria > Bacillati > Actinomycetota > Actinomycetes > Mycobacteriales > Nocardiaceae > Nocardia > Nocardia sp. BMG51109. The sequence continues at coordinate 2,720,249 of NZ_JAFQ01000004.1, read as the reverse complement.
CTGCATCTCTACAAATTCGCCCCAGTTCGGGCAAGGGCGCATTCGGGCATCCGGCCAACCACGCACCATCGACGCGATCGACGCCAGTCCTTCCACCACATATGTGGTGGTCTGCTACATCTTAACGAAAGACGCTGAGCTGCAACAATGTTCTCAGATCCAGGCATCAACTCTCCGGGACCCCCAGAGAAGCCGACGTCTTCGTGATGGTTACGGGCACGGAGGGTGACTGCGACCACTGGTGGGCGGTGCTATTCGCTACCTGCTCTATTCTCTCGCGCCACGTGCGGGGTGGTTGATCGGGTCGTCTGCGAGGTCAGGAGTGAGCGCTCGCTCAGTGCACCATTGGGTAGTCGACACTCTGGCCCGGTCCTGAGAGCGCTCGATAATGCCGAATTGAGTGCGTTCAGGCTGCCCGGTGAACGCGCGGCATGTACCAGTGATCCGCGTGGACAGAAGGCGGTCGGGGCCCCGGACGAGACGATTGTCCGTGGGCCCTCACAGAGGGATCAAGATCCACGACTGCTCCGCGTCACCAGGTTTGCACGGCATCAAATGGACAGACCAGGTGCCGCCCTTCATCTCGCCGGTGGCGGCATTGGTAGTGCCGTTGAACTGGCCCTTCTGCCAGCAGAACTTCCCGGGCGGATTGTCCGGGCCGATCGTGCCCGTGCCGGGTTTGCCGGGGATGGATTGATATGTCCACTTGGGGGCCGCCGTTTTGCGGGCTTGCGTTGACTTGCACGATCGTCCCCAAACCGTGGGCTCGTCGGTGTCGACCTGTATCACATCCAGGCAGGTATTGCGGAGCTCCCCGTTCTGCAGTCGCGACGCCCCCGCATCGTCGATGGCTTCCCACCTCTGGTCGACGGCATCAGGGTTGCAGGGCGCGAGGTCCACAGTCGGCGCGAACCCTTTCGGTCTTTTCAAGGCCACGCACAACTCGGAGTTTGCCCCGAGTTGGATGCGGAACGGTGTCTTCCCTGTTGGCCATTCGGCCGAGGCTGTCCCGGTCAGCAGGCTGCCGGTCAGCATCGTCAGCCCGACCACGGCGATCGAACGACCCAGTCTCCGTGCGACTCCCATACTGCCACACTCCATTTCATAATCAACGACACGCGTGGACCACTGGTTACGCAAAGCAATTCGGAACCAAACCGACCAGGGATTACTTCACAGCAGAAGCACGCTACAGCGGAACAGACCTGGGTGGATGCAACGCCACGCCCTTCGGCCGACCGCACTTCTCTTGCCGCAACCCGTGCGTTGATCGGTCGTCCAAATAGGTTGGCCGACAGCGCTTCCTGATGCACGTTCATGCCGAGTCGAGTGCGTGCACGGGCTGTCCGGTTCGGGGAGGTGTCCACCGACTCACACGCGCGACCAGCGGCCTCGAACGCTTCAGCATCCGCGGGCTCGATCCGGTCGTCGGCACGAACATCAACCACTACCGCACCCCCATCACGCATCCGCACGAAGTAGTCCAGCACGTGCCGCCGGATCCGGCCGTCGTCGCGCCATCGCAGCGAAAATGGCTGGGACGCAACACCGGTCACATCCACATCGGCGTCGAGCGCGATCAGATGATCCCGCTCCAGCCACGACTCGTAACCGACATGCTCACCGGTCGTGGCGAACCACCACCACCCCGGAAACTCCTCTGACCTCGATACGACGGAAACCGGCGAGCCGGTGAACAGCACTCGAACGCGACATCCCAGCACTGCGACAACACCACAGTCGACCGCTTGCCGGGATTCGCGAAGAACTCGACAGTGAAAAGGTCCGCCACGCTGACAGAATCGCGAGCTACCGGCAGTGCCGAGCCCAAAACATCCTCCCGCCAACACAAGTCGAACCGCTAGGATCGGCGCAACTGTAATGGCAGGAACGAGCCGATGGCTCATTTTCGATGGCAACGGCTCAACCCCGCTGGCAGCGGACATGAATTTTGGCGTCACTCGGGACCGATCCGGGGCGGGTCTATCCGTGAATTTTGGCGTCACCCCGGGTCGGCGTGTCTGGTCGCTGGACGTGTCAGAAGGGCTCGGTGTGGAGGTCGCGGGCGGGATCTCGATGCCGCTCAGCAAGGTGGCGAACCGGTTTAGGTCGGTGAGTGTGTAGCCGTTTCGATCTGGAGTGCTCGCAGCTCGGCGAGTACCGCGGCGTCGCGTGCCTCGCACGGCGCCGGTAGGTGGGGCGGGGTGGGTCCGGCGAACGGGTCGGTCAGATCGTGATGTACCTGCTCGAATAGGATTGCCTGCATGTCTCATGCGGGTGACGTGCCTGATCTAGAACTGACACGGGTGATGGCTGCGTCCCCTGACGCCATCTGGTCGGCGTGGAACGACCCGGCCAGCATCGCTCAGTGGTGGGGACCGGCCGAGTTCACCAGCACGGTGCGTGAACTCAACGTCGCTGACGGCGGGCGATTCGATGTCGTTATGCATGGTCCCGACGGCACCGATTTCGCTAACGTCTACATTTTCGATGAAGTCGAACCGGCCCGGCGAGTCGCCTACGTTCATCAAGGATCGGAGGAGTGGGGGCTTGCCCCATCGCGTTCCGTCATGCTGATAGATGTGGAGGACCAAGGCGTATCCCGAACTCGCGTGACGCTGCGCTCGTACTACGCATCGGATGAGGACCGTCGACGCCATCTGGAGGATTTCCAGGCTGCTGACGGTGCACGGCAACTGCTCGAACGACTTGAAGAAGTAGCGAGATCTCGATAGGCCAGGTAGCCGATCCGAAGCCGAAGCGAACAGGATGATTGACGACCTGAGCTGGTCGGCCGCGCCCTAGTCGTGGCGCCCGAACGCACTCTCATGCCGCATGGTGCGAGGTGAATCATCCGGAATTATTGGGTGACAAGGGTTTACAACGCATCCCCCATGCCGGCGTGCCAGGATGGAGCGCATGATTCAGGTTCCAGAAGGCCATGCACTTCCCCCTGATCCGGCCCGGGTAAGCGGCTATGACAGCATCGCCGAGGGCTACACGGCCGAGAACGAGACCGGCGTCCTGCACGCGTACTACAACAGGCCCGCGATCCTGGAACTCGCCGGGGACGTGACCGGGCGGCGGATCCTCGACGTCGGTTGCGGCTCGGGTCCGCTGTTCGCCGCGCTGCGCGATCGTGGCGCCGTCCTGACCGGAATCGACGCGAGCGCCCGGATGCTGGAGCAGGCGCGACAACGCCTCGGCGCCGAGGCGGACCTGCGGCTCGGTGACCTGGCCGACCTGCTCCCTTTTCCCGACGGCGCGTTCGACGACGTTGTCGCGTCTCTGGTGCTGCACTACCTGCGGGACTGGGGACCGGCGCTGGCCGAGCTGCGGCGCGTGCTGATCCCCGGCGGTCGGCTCGTTGTCTCGGTCGAGCATCCTTTCGCCAATTTCCTGGGGCAGCGCTTGGCCGGGGACACGACCGACTATTTCCAGACCCGCAACCGGATCGACGAATGGACCATGGGCGGGCAGACTGCCCAGCTGAGTTTCTGGGACCGGCCATTGCACGCGATGACCGACGCCTTCACCGCCGCCGGCTTCCGTATCAGTGCCATCAGCGAACCGCCGGCCCTGCCCGCCGCCCGCGATCTGATCCCCGAGGTGCTCGGCGAGAGCGCCGACAACAGGTTCCTGTGCTTCCTGTTCTTCGTTCTGCACGCTGACTGATCGCCGCCCTACTGCCCGTCCGCACCTACCCGGCACATACATCTTCGCTGTCAAACGTCCTGGCAGAGTCGCTCGGCTCACGCTCCGAGCACAATGGACCAGGAAGGACCGGTCGGTGGCCGGGTCACGGCGCTTGACGGACGGCGTCGGTGGCGTGGATCAGCGTGGTGGTACCGGCGCCGAATCCTGAAGTGCGACGGGTGTTCCCGGCGGCGGAGCTTCCGCCGGCGGGAACCCCGGCCCGTCACTTGCCGAGCGAGCGCGACGGCATGATCCACCGCGAGGTGCAGCAGTCCATCCCGCCGCGCGTCGAATACACCCGCACTGCCCTCGGCGCCCAGGTCGCCGAACACCTCGAGGCCCTGATCGTGACGCTCGAGACCAATATCGACATCATCCAGCAGGCCCAGGCGGCCTACCACCGCGACCAGGTTCTGTGTCCGAGTGAATCGGGGGTGGCATCGCTGCGCGGTCCCGCCCCGCAACTGGTTCTGAAAGCTGTTGTCCGCGTGGGCAGATGGACAAGTTATCCCGCAGGTGGTTCAACTTCACCGCGCGAGCAGCGGCAGCGCCGGGAAGGTGAAATCTTGCCACAGCAGCCGCGATGCCTCCTCCGGGTAGGCGGTGACCGTCGACGGTGTGTCGAAGATCTGGGCGAGGCGGTGATCGGCGTCGTACGCCGGCCAGCCCGGGTCGCCGTGCGCGGCGAATGACGTCCACGACCCCCGGATTCGCGCCGACAGCTCCGTTGCCTCCGGCGAGGGCGGGTCGCCGATCAGCGTCGCGGTCTGCCCACTGCCCAGATTGCCGAAGACGAGCGGCACATCCAGACCGTGGCAGGCGCCGAGTGCGCCGCCCATGCCCGGGGCAGTCCAGGTCAGCTCGTAGAGGTGGGCTCGGCCGCCGCCGGCGATCTGCGCGTCGGCGAGCCGGACACTCGGCATGCGGAACAACCAGTCGGCGTTGACCAGCTCGTACAGCTCCTCATCGCCCGCGGCCGGGAACGCCTCCCGGTACCGGCGCGCACCGTCCGGCCCGGCGGCGAGAACGTGCAGCGCGGTTTCGGTGTGCTCGCGTGTGACCTGGCCGAGCACACCGTCGATCAGGCTGAACAACCGGTGCTCGTCTCGCGTGTGCCCGACGAGAAGCTCGACGTCCCGGGCGGTGCCCTCGGCCAGCGCCCGCCAGGGGGTCGTGGGCAGCACGTCACCGTCGACAACCGGCGCATACGGAATCGGCCGGTGGGCGATCTGCCCCCAGCGCTCCCGCCACTGGTCCATCTTGGCGAAGACCTCGTCGCCGGCGGCGGACAGCAGGTCCGGCGCCACCGCCGACAGCCCGGCCACCGTGGGCGCCACCCCGAGCTCGGCGGCGAAGGCCGCGGCGAGGTCGGCGGCCAGCTCGGGAGAGAAGAACGTCCCCGGCACGCTCTGCGCGATCGCCCGGCGGAGGAGCCCGGCGGCGCACGGCATCGCGAGCAGCGCGGCGACCGATCCGGCACCCGCAGACTGCCCGAAGACCGTCACCCGGTCGGGGTCGCCGCCGAACATCCGGATGTTGTCCCGCACCCACTCCAGGGCCGCTACCTGGTCGAGCAGTCCACGGTTGGCCGGGGCGCCCTCGATCCGGGCGAACCCCTCGATGCCGAGACGGTAGTTGAGGGTCACGACCACGGTTCCGATCGCGGCCAGGTGCCCGGCGTCGTATTCCGGCAGGCCGGAGTTGCCCATGGCATAACCACCGCCGGGAATCCACACCATCACCGGGAGCCCGGAGGCCGGATCCGGTTCCGGCGTCCAGACATTGACCGTCAGCCAGTCGCCTCCGGCGGTGTCCTGAGACACCGCGAGCACGGCGGACTGCGGGGGCGGCGGGCCGTGGGCGAGGGCGGGCCGCACCCCATCCCAGCCGCGCACCGGCTGCGGCGCGGCGAAACGCAGGCCGCCGACCGGTGGTTCGGCGAACGGGATGCCGCGGAAGACCGCCAGCCCCGCCTCCCGGCCGCCGCGCAGCACACCGGCCGCCGTGCGGACCTCCGGCTCGGACTCGGACGGCTTGCTGGCTGCGGCCATTCGCTGTGCCTCTCTATGGCTGTTGACCGAGCATCCCCGCGCACACGGATCCGGCGCAAACCATTTAGGGCCACTTCATATCTCGCCGCACCGAACGGCTCTTCCTCCGTTACGGCTCCGCGTGGCCGACCACACGGCCCTGTCACGCGACGTCACCCCGACCCCCGACTACGACGAGGGCGACGCTCTCCAAGACGGCTGATCCGCCGGTTCGGAATTGCGCAGCGCAGGATTCGCGGTCGTGAGCAGCTCTGTGGCAAGGCCGGTTCGCGCGGTCTCCCGCTGATCGGCTGTTGCCGGGCACTCTCGGGTGATCTCGCCAGGTGTGGCATCAACTATGCGACCGGCCGGAGCTGCCGAGTTCTCGACGCGAGACAGAACCTGTTGCGGGCACTCGGTGGTTGTGCCGTGCATCCGTTCAGGCCACCAAGCGAGCAGCCGCGCGGGCGATGGCCAGCTCCTCGTCGGTCGGTACCACGAGGACGGCCACCTCACTGCCGTCCGGCGAGATATACCGTGCCGCACGGTCTTTCGACTCGTTGCGATCGGGGTCCACCGCGATGCCGAAGCGCTCCAGACCGGCCAGTGCATCGGCGCGGACGCGGGCATTGTTCTCCCCCACACCGGCCGTGAAGATGATCGCATCGACCCGGCCCAGTTCCACCAGGTACGCGCCCAGGTACCGGCGCAGCCGGTGGACGTAGACGTCGTAGGCCAGCCGGGCCGCCTCGTCCCCGGTGTCGATGAGCCGGAACAGTTCTCGGAAGTCGTTGACCCCGGACAGGCCCTTGATGCCCGAATCCCGGTTGAGCAGGTTGTCGATGCCGTCGATGTCCAGCCCGGCGGTGCGCACCAGGTGCGGGACGATCCCCGGGTCGATGTCGCCGGAGCGGGTGCCCATCACCAGGCCCTCCAGCGGCGTGAGGCCCATCGTGGTGTCCACCGCGCGACCGCCCCGGATCGCCGACGCCGAGGCGCCGTTGCCGAGGTGGAACACGATCTGGTTCAGCTCGGCCGGATCGCGGCCCAGCAGCTCGGCCGCTCGCCCGGACACGTACTCGTGCGACGTGCCGTGGAATCCGTATCGCCGAATCCCGTGCGCGGCAGCGACCTTCGCGTCGATCGCGTAGGTCTTGGCGGCCTCGGGCAGGCCGTGGAAGAACGCGGTGTCGAACACCGCGACCTGCGGGACCTCCGGCAGCAGCGTGCGGGCCGACTCGATGCCGGTCACATTGGCCGGATTGTGCAGCGGCGCAAGCGAAGACAGCTCGCTGATCGACTCCACCACGGAGTCGTCGATCAGGGTGGGCCGGTAGAACACCTCACCACCGTGCACCACCCGGTGCCCGACCGCGGTGAGCCCGGCGGTGCGAGGATCGTGCCCGCTGCGGGCGAACAGGTCGAACACGATGCGCAGCCCGGCGGCATGATCCGCAATCGCACCCTGGTGTTCGAGGGTGCGCCCGTCACTGCGATGCTCGACGGTCGTCGCGTCCTCCGCGACCGATTCTCCGATCCGCGACACCAGCCCGGACGCCGCCATCTCCCCCGAATCCGGATCCAGCAGTTGATATTTGATCGACGACGAGCCGGAGTTGATCACCAGGACCTGCATCGCGCCTCCTGTCTGCCGTGTGCCCCTGTCGCGGGCAACGCCGAGGGGGTGCCCCTCATTCCGTGCCCTGCCCTGCTCGAACGGGCGTCCCGCACTGTCGTGCCGAGCCGTACTGCGCACGCCACGCCCGCCGCAGCGCGTCCGCACGCCTGCGTGACGCTCTCGTGCCGGCACCGGCGTTCGCGCTCATTCCGACTGCGCCTGGATCGCGGTGATGGCGATGGTGTTGACGATGTCGGCGACCAGGGCGCCACGGGACAGGTCGTTGACCGGCTTGCGCAGCCCTTGGAGCACCGGGCCGATCGCCACCGCGCCCGCGCTGCGCTGCACGGCCTTGTAGGTGTTGTTGCCGGTGTTCAGGTCGGGGAAGATGAAAACCGTTGCGCGCCCGGCGACTTCCGAGTTCGGTAATTTGGTGCTGGCCACCGTGGGCTCGATCGCCGCGTCGTACTGGATCGGCCCCTCCACCAGCAGCTGCGGGGCCCGCTCGTGCACGAGCTTGGTGGCCGTGCGCACCTTGTCGACATCGGCGCCGGTGCCCGATTCCCCGGTCGAGTACGACAGCATCGCCACTCGCGGATCGATACCGAACCGCTCGGCGGTCCGCGACGAGGAGATGGCGATATCGGCCAGCTGTTCGGCGGTCGGGTCGGGCACCACGGCGCAGTCGCCGTAGGTGAGCACCCGGTCGGCCAGGCACATGAGGAACACGCTGGAAACCGTCGAAACGCCCTGCTCGGTCTTGATGATCTCGAACGACGGGCGGATGGTGTGCGCGGTGGTGTGCGCCGCCCCGGACACCATCCCGTCGGCGATCCCCTCGTGCACCATCATCGTGCCGAAATACGAGATGTCGGTGACCACTTCGCGGGCCCGCTCCACCGTCATCCCCTTGTGCGCCCGCAGCTTTGCGTATTCCTCCGCGAACTCCTCGCACAGATCGCTGGTGCGCGGATCGAGCACCTGCGCCGCCTCGAGGTCGAGGCCGAGTTCGGCGGCCCGCCCGCGGACGGCGGCCTCGTCGCCGAGGATGGTCAGATCGGCGATCTTGCGTTGCAGCACCCGGCCGGCGGCGCGGAGAATGCGGTCGTCGTCGCCCTCGGGCAGCACGATCCGGCGCCGGTCCCCCCGGGCCCGCTCCACCAGCTGATATTCGAACATCTGCGGGGTCACCACCACCGCCGGTTCGGGCACCGCCACGAGTTCCAGCAGCTTGCGCCCGTCCACCCGCTGCTCCATCAGGGCGAGCGCGGTGTCGACCTTGCGGATGCTCGACAGCGAGACCCGGCCGCGGGTGCGGGCGGCGGCATTGGCGGTGTCGTAGGTGCCCAGCGGGGTCGTGAGGATCGGCAGCTTCGGCCGCATGCCGTCGATCAGCCGCGCGACCGTGGGCTCGGGCCGGATGTCGCCGTTCATGATGATGCCCGACAACGACGGAAACCCTTCCGCCTCATGGGCGTTCACCAGCGCCAGCAGCGCGTCCGAGCGATCGCCCGGGACGATGACGGCGGCGCCGTCGGTGAGCCGCTCCAGAATGTGCTCGGCGGTCATGCCGCCGACCATGACCGACAGCGCCTCGCGCTGCAACAGCTCCGGATCGCCCGAGTACAACTCGCCGCCGATCGCCCCGGACAGTTCGGACATGGTGGGCGCGGTGAGCAGCGGCACCTCCGGCAGCGTCCACACCGGCGGGCCGGCCACCCGCACCGCATCGGCGATCTCGTCGAGCCGGTCCGGATCGCATCGGTTGACCACGACGGCGGTGAGGTGGGCGTGCTCCTGCGCCAGCTCGCCCTGGCACAGCTCGGCAACCTGCACCATCTGCTCCGGTGTGCGCCCGGAACCGCGCAGCACCAGCAACACCGGCGCGCCCAGATTCACCGCGATGCGCGCGTTGTACCGCAGCTCGCTGGGACTGGCCACATCGGTGTAGTCGCTGCCGACCACCACCACGGCGTCGCAGACCTTGGCCATCTCGTGGAACCGCATGACGATCTCGCTGATCGCCGCGTCCGGGTCGGCGTGCACCTGCTCGTAGGTGACGCCGCAGGCCTGTTCGTAGTCGATATCCGCGGTGCAGTACTCGAGCAGCAGCTCCAGGATGTAGTCCGGTTCGGTCGCCGAGCGCATGATCGGCCGGAAGACCCCGCCCCGCGGCGTCGTGGCGGACAGCATCTGCAGCGTCCCCAGCGCCACCGTCGACTTGCCGGTGTCGCCCTCGAGCGAGGCGATGTACACGGTGGACGGAGCGGTATCGGCCATGCCCGAGAGCTTAGTGACCGATTGCCGGCCGGCCCGGTGGCGAACTGGCGAATTTCCGGAAATCACATTCCCTCGGGCCACGCATCGTTATGTCCGACATGCCGGAATCATCCGCCGCCACCGCCGGTTCCACTCGGCATGACGATCGATCTCGGCGCGTTTCTCCCGACCTCCACGCCCGATCCCGACCACCCCGTCCTCGGCGACGTGCGAGCCGCGGCGCGACTGGCCGAAGCGGGGGGCCTGGATTCGGTATGGTCCACCGATCACCTGGTGGCCAGCGCGCCGATTCTGGAGAGCACCGCGGTGGTGGCCACCGCGGCGGCGGTGACCGAGCGGATCCGCGTGGGGTTCGGCGTGCTGCTGCTGGCCCTGCGCCCGGCCGCCTGGGCGGCCAAGCAGGTTGCCACGCTGCAATACCTGTCCGGCGACCGGATCCTGCTCGGCGTCGGCACCGGCAACCCGGCGCACGGTGACATCGGCTGGCGAGCGGCGGGACAGGAGTTCACCGGCCGCGGACGGCGCACCGACGAGGCGCTGGCCGTCCTCCCCGATCTGATCGCCGGGCGTCAGGCGGTCTTGCCGGACGGCACCGAGGTGGCGCTGTCCCCGGGCGCGACCGTCCCGCCGATCCTGGTGGCGGGCAACGGAACCGCGGCCCTGCGCCGCACCGCGACCCATGCCGACGGCTGGATCGGCATGGACCCGACTCCCGACGAACTGACTACGGCGAAGGCGGAATTGGCCGAGCGGGCCGCGGCGGTGAACCGCCCCACCCCCGCCGTCACCGTCGTCACCGCGCTGCCCACGGACCTCGCCGAGGCGACCGACAAGATATCGGCGTACGCCGCCGCAGGCGTCGAGAGGGTGATCGTCGCACCGTTCTTCGACGACTGGCGTCGTGTCTACGAGTTCATCGCAAAAGTCAAGTCCGCCTTGTAATTCCCCGAAGGTCGGTTCGCCGAGTCTGCGCGAGCACGGCCGCCGGGGCGGGCACGATCAATCATCACGGCGCCTCCGCGAGTTCGGTCCCGCCCCATCCGTTCGGGCGGGTGATGCCGTCCATCAGCAGATCGAGCAGGCGTTCGGCCTGCCCCCGCTGGTGGCCGGACCCGGCTACGAGGGTGACACCCGCCAGGGCCGCGAGAATGTCGGAGGCGGGCACGTCCTGCCGGATCACGTCCTGGGCGATTCCCGCGAGGCGGAACTCCTCGACCGCACCGGTCAGCTGCTCGCGCGTCTGTGAACTCAGCCGCTCATCGCTCCGGAGGAGGGATTTGAGCGTGTCGGCCATGCCGTGCTTGGTAGCGAGGTAGTCCAGCACCTCGGACATCCATGTCCGCAGGGCTCGGTCGGCGGGCAGCGCACCGAGCAGGGCCGCGGGCCGGGCGGCGAGGCGGGCGGTCTCGTAGCGGTAGGTGGCGTCGACGAGTTGCTCGCGGGTCGGGAAGCGGCGGTACAGGGTGCCGATGCCGACGCCGGCGTCCTTGGCGATCTGCTTCAAGGTCGCGGCGGCGCCGTCCCGGGCGAAGGCCGCGGCGGCCGCGGCGAGCAGTTTGTCCTCGTTGGCTCGCGCATCGGCCCGGGTCGGCCGGGCGCTCGGATCGGCCATGGTCGCCTCCCTGGTTGCTATACGGAGTCGGCTCCACTTAATGTGGGACGGTAAGCGGAGCCTACTCCGCTTGCTGCGACGGTAGCACCCGCCGGTCGCGCTTCCACATCCGCAGAAGGGCCGTTCATGCAGTACCGCACGCTGGGAAGTACCGGAGTCCAGGTCAGCTCGCTGTGCCTGGGCTCGATGATGTTCGGGCAGTGGGGAAATCCCGATCACGGCGAGTCGATCGGCATCATCCGTGCCGCGGTGGACGCGGGCATCAACATCATCGACACGGCCGACGTGTATTCGGGCGGCGAGTCCGAGGTGATCGTCGGGAAGGCACTCGCCGGGCGGCGCGACGAAATCGTCCTGGCGACAAAGGTATCCAGCCCGATGGGCCCGGGCCGCAACGAACGCGGCGCGTCCCGACGCTGGATCATCCGCGCCTGCGAGGCGAGCCTGCGCCGCCTGGACACCGATCACATCGACCTCTACCAGGTGCACCGCCCCGATCCCGCCACCGATCTCGACGAGACCCTGGGCGCGCTGACCGACCTCGTTCGCGCGGGCAAGATCCGCTACGCGGGCTCGTCGACGTTCTCCCCCTCGACGCTCGTGCAGGCCCAGTGGACCGCCGAGCGCCGGCACCGCGAACGCTTCGTCTGCGAACAGCCCCCGTACTCCCTGCTGACCCGGGGCATCGAGGCCGACGTGCTGCCGACCTGCGAGACCTGTCGAATGGGAGTACTGGCGTGGAGCCCGCTGGCCGGTGGATGGCTGTCCGGCCGCTGGCGTCGCGACGCGACCGACCCGACCAGCCACCGCACCCGGACGATGTCCTTCCCGACCACGCTCGCCCACTACGACCTGAGCATCCCCGGCAACCGGGCCAAGCTCGCCGCCGCCACCGAACTCGCCGCCCTCGCCGACGAGTCCGGCCTGACTCTGATCCAGCTGGCACTCGCCTTCGTCACCACCCATCCGGCGGTGTCCGCGGCGATCATCGGTCCCCGCACCGCCGAACACCTCCAGAGCCAACTGGCCGCCGCGGACATCGTCCTGGACCCTGCGGTACTCGACCGCATCGATCGCATCGTCGCGCCGGGTGTCGATCTCAACCCCGAAGACACCGGCTACGGCGCGGCCGTACTCGCCGACCCGAAGCGTCGCCGCCGTCACGTCTCCTGGTGAACCGCAACGATTCCCATCGGTGCACCCCGGGTCCCGATCCCGCCGGGCACCGGTACCTACTCGATGAACTTGGCGGCCAGCAGCAAGGCGGCGAGAACACCGGCCACGACGATGAACCCGTAGTGACCTGCCGATCTGCCGTAGTCATAGGTCGATACGCCGACTACCAACGCAATCATGAGGAACAGTAAGCGCTTCACCGCGGGCCCCCTCGGACTCACCCTCACGGTAGAAGGCCCGGCTTCGGTTGCGCCACAGCGAAATAGACCAGTGGCAGCGCTGCGGCAACGACAGGGCAGCGGTATAGGCAGCACGTGGGTCGGCCACGCGCTCAGGCGGGATCCGCACGGCCGGAACTCGCCCCGTCTCGTACCGAACCCGGTCGCCGACAAGCATTCTCGACGACCGGGCCCGATACTTTTACAGCGCCCGCAACCGCGGCGCCAGATCGCGCTGGAACAGGTCCAGGAAGCGCTTCTGGTCGTGTCCGGGTGCGTGGAAGACCAGGTGGTTCAGCCCCGCGTCCAGGTAGGGCTTGATCTGTGCCACGGCCTCATCGGGATCGCTGGCCACGATCCAACGCTTGGCGATCTGCTCGATCGGCAGCGCGTCGGCGGCGGCCTCCATCTCGATCGGGTCGGTGATGCTGTGCTTCTGCTCGGCGGTCAGCGACAGCGGCGCCCAGAACCGCGTATTCTCCAGCGCCAGTTCCGGATCGGTGTCGTAGGAGATCTTGATCTCGATCATCCGATCGATGTCGTCGCGCGTGCGCCCGACCTTGGCGGTGCCCTCGTCGACGGCCGGCATCAGCTTCTCGGTGTAGAGGTCCATGCCCTTGCCGGAGGTGCAGATGAAGCCGTCCCCGGCGCGACCGGCGTACCGGGCCACCAGCGGCCCGCCCGCGGCGACGTAGATCGGGATGCCGCCCTTCGGCACGTCGTAGATGGAGGCGCCGACGGTGGTGTAGTACTGGCCCTCGAACGTCACCCGGTCGCCGGTCCACAGCGCCCGCATCAGATCGACGGACTCCCGCAGGCGGGCGAACCGCTCCTTGAACTCCGGCCACTCACCCTTGTACCCGGTGGCGATCTCGTTGAGCGCCTCCCCCGTTCCCACGCCCAGCATGATGCGATCGGGGTACAGGCAGCCCATGGACGCGAACGCCTGCGCGATCACGGCCGGGTTGTACCGGAAGGTCGGGGTGAGCACGGAGGTGCCGAGCTGGATCCGCCGGGTGCGCTCGCCCACCGCGGTCATCCACGCCAGCGAGAACGGCGCATGCCCGCCCTCGTGCCGCCACGGCTGGAAATGGTCGCTGACCGTGGCACTGTCGAGCCCGTGCTCCTCGACGAGAACCCCGAGCTCCACCAGCTCCCGGGGACCGAACTGTTCCGCCGACGCCTTGTACCCGAGCTTGAGTCCACTCACTGCGCCACTCCTGTTCGCTGTCGCTTGCCTGCTGCGGGGCACATGCCCCGTCGATCGAATGCAGCGCCGGGCGATCCCGCCGTATTTCGCGGCGGGCGATCACCGCGGCACGCACCCGGGCCCTCGCGGCGGCAGAGGCCCGCATGTAGCGCTCCGCCGCCTGCGCCCGGCCACTCGGGCCGGACCTTCTTCTCGAACATAGTCAGCGCGGCCGGCCGCTGTGTGAATGGTCGCAACTTCCCGAGTTGTCCACATCCGAACAACCGATAGCTCAGAATTGACTGGTGACCGCCGACGACGAACCCATCCTTTCCTACCTCACCGATATGGACGGGGTGCTGGTACACGAGGACCATCTGGTGCCGGGCGCCGACAGGTTCCTGGCCGAACTGCGCGCCGCGGAGATCCCGTTCCTGGTGCTGACCAACAACTCCATCCGCACCCCGCGCGACCTGCAGGCCCGGCTGCGGCACACCGGCCTGGACATTCCGGCGGAGGCGATCTGGACCTCGGCGCTGGCCACCGCGACATTCCTCGACGAGCAGCGCCCCGGCGGCACCGCCTACGTGGTCGGCGAGTCCGGGCTGACCACGGCGCTGCACGAAATCGGCTACGTGCTGACCGACAGCGACCCGGACTACGTGGTCCTCGGCGAGACCCGCACCTACTCCTTCGAGGCGATCACCACCGCCATCCGGCTGGTCGAGCGCGGTGCCCGGTTCATCGCCACCAATCCGGATGCGACCGGCCCGTCCCGCGAGGGCCTGCTGCCCGCGACGGGTTCCGTCGCCGCCCTCATCACCCGCGCCACCGGCCGCGACCCGTACTACGTCGGCAAGCCGAACCCGCTGATGATGCGCTCGGCATTGCGCCGCATCGGCGCGCACTCCCAGTCGGCGGTGATGATCGGCGACCGCATGGACACCGACGTGATCGCCGGCCTGGAGGCGGGCATGCGCACGATCCTGGTCACCTCGGGCATCTCCACGAAGGAGTCCGTGGAGCACTATCCGTACCGCCCGACGACGGTCATCGACTCCGTCGCGGACCTGGTCGGCCACACTTCGAACCCGTTCTCGGTCTGAACACCTGTCATTCCACAGTCGCCCTGATCCGCCGGCGGCCACATCGGCAGCGGATCCCCACCGGTCGCAGCGCTCCGGCCGGGCACCGAATCCTGCTACGCCGAGGACATGACCACCCAGTCCGACGCCGCCGAACACCTGGTCACATCATCTCCGTCGAGCCTGGCACAGGTTCCGGGCCACCGCGCCGCGGCGACCAGGTGCTATGCGCGCGGCGTCGACCCACCACGTCCGGATCGGGAGCAGACTGGAGAAACAGACGGCGCAACACGGCCCTCGCGGTAATTCGGCAACCCTGAATCCAATGTTAGCCTCGCCGAATTGTCACCAGCACGGCCGCCGCGCGCGGCCAGTTTCGACGATCGGAGAGCCGCATGAGCACACTCGTCGACCGCGTGCACGCGATCAACTGGAACCGCCTGCCCGATCCCCAGGACGCCGCGGTCTGGGACCGGCTGACCGGGAACTTCTGGTTGCCCGAACGGGTGCCGCTGTCCAACGACCTGCACACCTGGGAACAGCTCACCTCGACCGAACAACAGCTCACCACAAGGGTTTTCACCGGCCTCACGCTGCTGGACACCGCGCAGGCCACCGTCGGCGCGGTGGCGATGCTCGCCGACGCGCTCACCCCGCACGAGGAGGCCGTGCTGACCAATATCGCCTTCATGGAGTCGGTGCACGCCAAGTCCTACAGCTCGATCTTCTCCACGCTGTGCTCGACCCGCCAGATCGATGCGGCGTTCGACTGGTCGGAGGACAATCCGCACCTGCAGCGCAAGGCGCAGATCATCGTCGACTACTACCGCGGCGACGACGCGCTGAAGCGCAAGGCCGCCTCGGTGATGCTGGAGTCGTTCCTGTTCTACTCCGGCTTCTTCCTGCCGATGCGGTGGTCGGCGCGCGGAAAGCTCACCAACACGGCCGATCTCATCCGGCTCATCATCAGAGACGAAGCAGTGCACGGCTTCTACATCGGCTACAAATGCCGGCGCGGCCTGGCCGAGCTGACCGAGGCGGAGCGCCGGGACCACCGCGACTACACCTACGAACTGCTGCACGCCCTGTACGCCAACGAGATCGACTACGCCCACGACCTGTACGACGAGGTCGGCTGGACGGCCGACGTGCTGCCGTTCATGCGGTTCAACGCCAACCGGGCACTCGGCAATCTGGGCTACGAGCCCGCCTTCGCCGCCGAGGACTGCCGGGTCGATCCCGCGATTCTCGCCGCGCTCGATCCGGGCGCGGGCGAGAACCACGACTTCTTCTCGGGCTCCGGCAGTTCCTACGTCATCGGCAAGCAGCAGCAGACCGAGGACGCCGACTGGGACTTCTGAACCCGGACTTCTGAACCCGGACCGGCTCCCGAGCCAGGGCCGGACGCCGGACGCCCGGCCCCCGGCCGATCAGCTCAGCGCCTGATCCAGGTCGCCGAGCAGATCCTCGACGTCCTCCAGGCCCACGGAGATCCGTACCACGCCGTCGGTAATCCCCACGGCCGCACGGCCTTCCGGCCCCATCGCCCGGTGGGTGGTGGTGGCCGGATGCGTGATCAGGGTCTTGGCATCGCCGAGGTTGTTGGAGATGTCGACGATGCGCAACCGGTTCAGCACCTCGAACGCGCGCTTCTTCCCTTCGTCCGCGAGCGACGCCAGCTCGAAGGTGACCACGGTGCCGCCGCCCGACATCTGCCGCGTGGCCAGCTCGTGTTGCGGATGGGACGGCAGGAACGGGTATTTCGTCCACGACACCGCCGGATGCCCCTCCAGGAACTCCGCGATCCGCAGCGCCGACTCGGCCGACCGGCCCACCCGCAGCGGCATGGTCTCCAGGCCCTTGAGCAGGGTCCAGGCGTTGAACGGGCTGAGCGCGGGGCCGGTGTGCCGCATCAGGTGCTTCACCGGACCGTCGATGTAGTCGGCCGTGCCGAGGATCGCGCCGCCGAGCACCCGCCCCTGACCGTCGATGTGCTTGGTGCCCGAATACACCACCACGTCGGCGCCCAGGTCCAGGCTGCGCTGTAACAGCGGCGTGGCGAAGACGTTGTCCAGCACCACCTTCGCGCCGGCGGCATGCGCCAGCTCGGCCACCCGCCGGACGTCCACCAGGCTCTGCATGGGATTGGCCGGCGTCTCGAAGAACACCGCCCGGGTGGGCTTCGACAGCGCCTCCTCCCACTGCGCGGGGTCCTCACCGTCGACGAAGACGGTCTCCACGCCCCAGCGCGGCAGGATCTCGTTGCACACCACGAAACAGGAGCCGAACAGGCTGCGCGCGGCCACCAGCCGGTCACCGGTGCCCAGTAACGCCGCGAGCGAGGTGAACACGGCCGACATGCCGCTGGCCGTCGCGAAGCATGCCTCGGCGCCCTCCAGCAGCCGCATCCGCTCCTCGAACATGGCGACCGTCGGATTGCCGTAGCGCGAGTACACGAAATGCTCGACGTCGCCGGTGAATGCGGCCTCGGCCGCCTCGGCGCTCTCGTACACGAACCCGGAGGACAGATACAGCGCCTCGGAGGTCTCCTCGAACCCGGACCGCCGCAGGCCGCCGCGCACGCCCAGCGTCGCCGAGCCGACGCCGTCGGGCAGCGGCTTGTCGAAGGCGCCCCCGGTGATCACGACTGCCTCCACGGCAGCCCGTGCGCCCGCCACCCGGCGCCGCCGCGATGAGCGTCGGCGTCCAGCGGACCCTCGAACCCCTCGAGCACGTTGTAGGACGGCGCGAATCCGGCCGCCGTCGAGGCCGCCGCGGCGCCCTGCGAGCGCTGACCGGACCGGCACAGGAAGATCACCGGCCCGCTCCCGTCCGAATCGCGCTCGGCGAGCACCTCTTTCAGCTGATCCACGAACCGCCCGTTCGGCGCGCCCGCGATGTCGACCCATTCGATCAGCGCGGTCGGCCGATCGAGGGAACTGGTGTCCGGCACCCCGACGAACCGCCACTCGGCCTCGGTGCGCACATCCACCAGCACCGCGTCCGGGTTGTCGCGCAACAGATCCCACGCCTGCTGCGGGGTGATATCGCCCGCGTAACTCACTTCTCGTACCTCCTGAGAATCCGCACTTGCCGCATCGTGGAGACTTCGATGCGTGGCCTGGTCGTCACCCGGAGCACCCCACCGCGGAGGAGGGTTGCCGGCCAGCGAGCCGGGGCTTGGCGCTGGCGCTCATGACCTGAAAATAGAGAGTGCCTGGTCACAGGCCCGTGTGTCAAACCTGGTCGCGCTATCACTGGCACACCAGCCAGGAGCCGCCCGAGTGGACGAGGGTCCACGTCGCGGTCGTCTCGCGGCCATCGATCCTGCTCGTCACGGTCGCGTGCGCGCGATCGCCGTCGACGGCGGTATCGGTGATCCGCGCGATCTCGACCTTCTTGCCGAGCGCGTCCGGGCCCAGCGGCGACCGATTCGGATCGAATCCCTGGCACGCGGCGGTCGCGCGCCGCTCGGCATCCGTATCCGCCTGCGCCGTCGCGAAATTGCCGACGGCCACCCCGATCCGGTCCTCGGGTGTGACGGACTTCTCCGTCGGCCGCGCCAGGGCCAGGGCCACGCCCCCGCCGATCACCACCACCGCGACCGCCGCGGCCGCGAGGAACGGCACCGCGGACCGTGTGGTGTCGCGCTGGTCGATCGGAATCGGGTCGTGGGCGTCGTCGGTCATGCGTCGATCATCCCCGGTCGGGGCGGGTGTGCGAGATCACACCCGAGTTTTCCCGCCGGATCCCGGGAATAACCGCGATAGCCGCCACCGATAGACTCGGCAGAACCTCCTGGCCCCGGCCAGGAACGAACGACATCCTGCGGAGCAACGAGGCAGCATCGATAGGAGTCGGATCCGCCGGGTGCCGCCCGGCCCACACGTCAACTTAGCCTAAGCTAAGAACGACGGCTGAAAATACACGGCTGAGTACATGACGGACAGAGTTCTCGACCAGAGGGTGCGCGTAAGAATGACGGAATACAGTGCGACCAACCCACTGCGCATTGCGATCGTGGGTGCCGGACCGGCCGGAATCTACGCCGCCGACGCCCTGATGAAGTCCGATGCCGAGGTGAACATCGACCTGTACGAGCGGATGCCGGCCCCGTTCGGGCTGATTCGCTACGGTGTCGCTCCCGACCACCCGCGCATCAAGGGCATCGTCGCCGCGCTGCACAAGGTCCTCGACAAGCCGCAGGTGCGGCTGCTGGGCAATATCGACTACGGCACCGACATCACCCTGACGGATCTGCGCCGGTTCTACGACGCGGTGATCTTCTCCACCGGCGCCAACGCCGACCGCGCGCTGCCGGTGCCGGGCATCGACCTGGACGGCTCCTACGGTGCCGCCGACTTCGTGTCCTGGTACGACGGCCACCCCGACGTGCCGCGGTCCTGGCCGCTGGAGGCGGAGAAGGTCGCGGTCCTCGGCGTCGGCAACGTCGCGCTGGACGTGGCGCGGGTACTGGCCAAGACCGGTGACGAGCTGCTGCCCACGGAGATCCCGCCGAACGTGTACGAGGGCCTGCGCAGCAACAAGGCCCTCGAGGTGCACGTGTTCGGCCGCCGCGGACCCGCGCAGGCCAAGTTCACCCCGCTGGAGCTGCGCGAACTCGACCACTCGCCGAACGTCGAGGTCATCGTCGACCCCGCCGACATCGACTACGACGAGGGCTCGGAGGCCGCGCGCCGGCATTCCAAGCAGGTCGACATGGTCTGCAACACCCTCGAGCAGTGGGCGATCCGCGATGCGGGCGACCGTCCGCACAAGCTGTTCCTGCACTTCTTCGAGTCGCCGCACGAGATCGTCGGCGAGGACGGCAAGGTGACGGGCCTGCGCACCGAGCGCACCGAGCTGGACGGCACCGGCAACGTGAAGGGCACCGGCGCTTACAACGACTGGGACGTGCGGGCGGTCTACCGGGCCGTGGGCTACCTGTCGCAGAACATCCCGCAGCTGCCGTTCGACGAGCAGGCCGGCACGGTCCCGAACGAGGCCGGCCGGGTGCTGGCCGACGAGAACGCCGACGAGCACGCGCAGCGGTTCGTGCCCGCCACCTATGTCACGGGCTGGATCAAGCGCGGCCCGGTCGGCCTGATCGGCCACACCAAGGGCGACGCCAACGAGACCATCGCCTGCCTGCTCGACGACGCCGCCGGCTTCACCCACGCCCCCGAGCGGGAGCCGGAAGCCGTCACGACGTGGCTGGAAAGTAAGGGCATCCCGTTCACCACCTGGGCCGGCTGGTACCGCCTCGACGCCCACGAACGCTCCCTCGGCGAGCCCCAGGGCCGCGAGCGCGTGAAGGTCGTCGAGCGGCACGAGATGCTCGCCGCCAGCGAGCCGCACAAGGCCTGAGACGAGGATGCGCCGCCACTGAGTTCGGGCCGCTGCCACCGGGGTTCATCGGGCCGCCGCCCGGGACGTTCACCCCGGCTCTTACGCATTCGTCATCGTCGTGAGGCATGCTGATCACGTGTTCGATGCCCATCTCCACATCATCGATCCGCGGTACCCGCTGGTCGAGAACGAGGGCTACCTGCCGGAGCCCTTCACCATCGAGGATTATCGAAAGCGCATGTCCCGCTTCGATATCGACGGTGGTGCGGTGGTGGCCGCGTCGTTCCAGGGCACCGATACCGACTTCCTGCGGGCGTCGCTGGCCGAGCTCGGCCCGGACTGGGTGGGCGTGGTGAACCTGGACCCGGACGCCACCGACGAGGACATCGCCGACCTGGACCGCGCCGGCGTGCGCGCGATCCGGTTCAACCTCAAGCGCGCCGCCGGCGACATCGTGACGCTGACCATGCAGGCCCTGCGCGCCTACGAGATCGCCGGCTGGCATGTCGAGCTGTACATCGACGGGTCCATGCTCGGCTCCCTGGAACCGGTCATCTCGAAGCTGCCGGCGCTGTCGATCGACCATCTCGGCATGTCCGACGAATGCCTGCCGTATCTGCTGGATCTGGTCGATCGGGGCGTCAAGGTGAAGGCGTCCGGATTCGGCCGGGTGTCGATGAACGTCGTCACGGCGCTGCGGCGGATCCACGCGGTCAATCCCGAGGCGCTGATGTTCGGCTCCGATCTGCCGGGCAACCGCGCCGGGCGGCCGTTCCGGGACTCGGATATCGAGCTGATCGCCGACGCCATCGGCACCGACATGTATCGGGTCCTGGAGAACAATGCCCGCGCCTGCTATCGGCTGCCGGTGCGGGTGCCCCCGGCGCCCGAGGAGCCGACGCCCACCCTCCGCATCCGCCGCGCCGACCTGCCGAAACCCTCGCCGGGCGATACGTTGCCGTTCCCGGTGGTCGAATAGCGGCCACCACCGGGCCGGATCCGCGGCCCTCGGAATCGGGGCCGACCGCGGCTCACATCCTCGCGGGGAGCCGAGTTATTGTCGTATTGTCAATTACTGACGACGAGCGAGGTAGGGCGTGAGCACTCCATCCATGGCTTCCAGGCAGGGCCCGCTGGCGGGCATCCGAGTTGTCGAGCTGGCCGGCATCGGCCCCGGTCCGCACGCGGCGCTGCTGCTCGCGGACCTGGGCGCGGACGTGGTGCGGGTGCAGCGGCCCGGCATGCTGCCGGGGTTCATGGAGCGCCCGCAGTGGCGCGGCCGCACCATCGTCGAGGCGAACCTGAAGGAGCAGGCCGATATCGAGAAGGTGCTCGGACTCCTCGAGAGGGCCGATGTCCTGCTCGAGGGCTTCCGGCCCGGCGTCACCGAGCGCATGGGCCTCGGCCCGGACGAGGCGCTGGCGCGCAACCCGCGGCTGATCTACGGCCGCATGACCGGCTGGGGCCAGCACGGCCCGATGGCCGACCGGGCCGGCCACGACATCAACTACATCTCGCTGACCGGCGTGCTGAATGCCATCGGCCACAAGGGCGAACGGCCGGTGCCGCCGCTGAACATGGTGGGCGACTTCGGCGGCGGCTCGATGTTCCTGGTGTTCGGGGTCCTCGCGGCGCTGGTGGAGCGGCAGAGCTCCGGCAAGGGACAGGTCATCGACTCCGCCATGGTCGACGGCGCGCTGGCGCTGTCGCACATGATCTGGGGTATGCGTGGCATGGGCCTGTGGTCGGACGAGCGCGGCACCAACCTGCTCGACACCGGCATGGCGTTCTACGACACCTACGAGACCTCCGACGGCAAGTACCTGGCCGTCGGCTGCATCGAGCCGCAGTTCTACGCCGAATTCCTGAAGGGCCTCGAGGTCGATCCGGAGGGCCTGCCCGCGCAGCTCGACCCGAACGGCCAGGAACAGCTGAAAAAGCTGTTCGCGGAGCGGATCAAGACCAGGACCCGGGACGAGTGGGCGGCCGTATTCGAGGGCACCGACGCCTGCGTCACCCCCGTCCTGACCTTCACCGAGGCCACCGAGAACGGCCACATCGCCGCCCGCGAATCGCTGGTGGAGATCGACGGCGTGGTCCAGCACGCCCCGGCCCCCCGCTTCTCCCGGACGCCCAGCGGCACCCCCACCCCGCCACCGTCCGAGGCGACCCCCATCGACGAGGTGTGGGCCGACCGCTGACCGTTCCACGTGCCCGCTCCCGGGTTCGCCTGCGTTTCACAGGCTGCGCGGTGCGCCGCCGTGGCCGCACCCGGGAGCACCGCACATCCCCCGGGGCACGCCATTCCCCATGCGGCCCGGCGCTGACCACCGAGCGAATGCGGCCGGACCGGAGACCAACAACCTGGTCGCCTGAACAGTTGACTGGGCGCCGATCGCGCGATGGTTGATAGCAGGTGAACATCCGCCCTGGATCTGCCTGGGTCCGTTCGGGGTTCGTTCGCTCCGCTCACATTAGATGAGGCACTAAAGTAATCCGCATGGCTCGGAACTGGCCGATGATCGAACGCGGAAACGAACTCGAGTCGATCCGCGCGGCTCTCACCGGCACGGATTTCGTCGGCGCCGTGCTGACGGGGGATGCCGGCGTAGGGAAGACGACGCTGGCCCGACAGGCGACGGCCGCCGTGGGCGGCAACGTCCGGTGGGTGGCCGGCACCGAGTCGGCCCGCAGCATTCCGCTCGGCGTCTTCGCGCACATGGTGGGCGTCTACACCGCGCACGATCCGGTGACGTTCATGGCCGCGGCGCGCGAGGCGCTGCTCGCCGACGGCCACACCATCATCGGCGTCGACGACGCCCACCTGCTCGACCAGTTGTCGGCAACCCTGTTGCTGCAGTTGGCCATCGACAAGGCGGCGCACATCGTGTGCACCGTGCGCAGCGGCGTCCCGGTGCCCGACGCGGTGACATCGCTGTGGAAAGACGGGCACCTGCTACGAATCGACCTGTCCCCCTTCACCGAACGCCAGAGCGTCGAGCTGGTCGAGAATATGCTCGGCGGGCAGCTGGAGGGCTTCACCGCCAACCTGATGTGGGAGTCCTCGGGCGGAAACGCCCTGTTCCTGCGGCATCTGGTGGAGGGCGCGCTGGAGGCCGGATCGCTGAAGCAGGTCAACGGCGTCTGGCAGCTGCGCGGCCGGGCCGCGGTCACCTCGGAACTGGCCGCGCTGCTGGAGGATCGGGTCGAGCAGCTGCCCGAGGACGTGCTGCGGGTCCTGGAACTGCTCACCTTCTGCGAGCCGATCGATCTGGACGTGCTGGCCGAACTGGCCGGCGAGGAATCGGTGGAGTCGGCCGAATCCCGCGGCGTCATCCGGATCGTCAGCCTCACCGACAACGCCCACCAGCTGCTGGTGCGCTACAACCATCCGCTGTTCGGGGAGGTGATCCGGCGGCGGCTGGGCATCGCCTCGGCGCGGCGATTACGCGGCCGGTTGTACTCCTCGCTGCGGGAGCGGCCGATCAAGTCCGCCTCCGATCGCATCCGGCTGGCCGAATTGGCCCTGGACAGTGACAAATCCGCCGATCTGGAGCTGTTCGAGGCGGCCTCCGCCGACGCCATCGGGCTGGCCAACATCCCGCTCGGCGAGCGCTTCGCCCGGGCCGCCGTGGAGCGCCGCGGCGGTGTCGAATCGGCCGACCTGCTCGCCCGCGCGCTGCTGTACCAGGGCCATCGGATCGAGGCCGAGCGCACCCTGGCCAGTTTCGATCCCGATCAGCTGAACGAACTGCAACTGGTCCGCTGGGGCAGCACCCGGGTGGCGAACCTGTTGTGGTCCATGGGCGATGCCGACCGCGCCGACGAGGTGCTGGCGCTGGTCCGCGGCAAGGTCGACCATCCGAAGCTGCGACTGACGTTGCAGGGCTTGGCCTCCGCGTGCGCGGTGAACGAGAACCGGCTGGAGGACGCGTTCATCGACGCCGAGAAGGTGATGTCGGACGACGAATCGCCGCCGTGGGCGGTGTGGTGGGCCTCGTTCGGAGGTGGCCTGGCGCTGGCGCTGATGGGCCGCGGCGAGGCCGCCCGCAAGTACGCCGCGCGCGGGCACGAGGTGGAGTCCCACATCGACGGCCTGAACCGGTTCATGTCCGCGCACGCCGAGGTGCTGGCGCTGACCTTCACCGGCGATCTGGAGTCCGCGCGGCGGTGCGCCTCCGCGTATTTCGGCTACTCCTCGCCCGGGCAGTATCTGGCGTGGGGGCTGTCGAAGATCTTGCAGGGCACGGTCGATGTGGCCCAGGGCCGCTTCCCCGACGGCGTCGAGAACCTCGAGCAGGCCCTGGCCGCGCTCACCGCCGAGGGCGCCGCCGCGTGGATGTACCCGGCGAGAGTCCGCCTGGCCGAGGCGTATTCCGCGCTGGGCCGTGCCGCCGAGGCCAAGGAGACCATCGCCGAGGCCGATCGCCGCGGCGGCCGGCACTCGGCGATATACGAGGCGCAACTCGATATCGCGCGCGCCTGGCAGGCGGCGGCCGAGGGCACCGTCACTCCGGCGGTCCGGCTGGCCATCGCGGCCGCCGACGCCGCGGCCCGCTCCAATCAGCACGCCATCGAGGCGATGGCGCTGCACACCGCGGCCCGGTTCGGCGACCACTCCGTAGCGGGGCGGCTCGCCGATATCGCCGCCCGCATCGACGGCCGGCTGGTGCAGGCGCAGGCCCGGCACGCGGTGGCGGTCGCCTCCAACGACGGTCCCGGACTGGATACCGCCGCAGCGGAATTCGAGACGATCGGCTCGCTGCTGTCGGCGGCCGACGCGGCGGCGCAGGCGGCCTCGGCGCACGAGCGCTCCGGCGATCGCCGCCGGCTGCTGGAGTCGGCCGCGACCGCGAACCGGCTGGCCGCGGCGTGCGGCGGGGCCAGCACCCCCGCACTGCGGCAGTCCGCGCAGCCGCTCCCGCTGACGGCCCGCGAACGCGAGATCGCGAACCTGGTGGCGGCGGGCCTGACCAACCGGCAGATCGCCGACCGGCTCACCGTCTCGGTGCGCACGGTGGAGGGCCACCTGTATCGGGCCTGCATCAAGCTGGACGTGACCGATCGCGAGGCACTGGCGGAACTGATGCGGGGCGAGCCGCCGAGCGGCAAGCAGCGCAACTGAAACAGGCTGTGCCGCAACGACACCCACAATCTCGGTCGAGCGGCACAACCCACGTCCCGACGGCACGGCAGGCACCCGGCACCGCCCGCCGTGCGACTTGCACGGCGGGCAACCGACCCACACCGCCCGATCAGCCACCAACACGCGGCCGGCATCCAGCACCGCCCGACCAGCCACGTACACGGCAGACATCCAGCACCGGCCGACCAGCCACGTACACCCGGCAGACATCCAGCACCGGCCGATCGGCCACTTGCCGGCCAGGCATCCGGCACGGGCCCGATCAGCCATGTACGCGCGGCACGTATCCGGCGCCGACTGATCGGGCGACTCGCACACGGCACGGCCCGGCGCACCGGCACGACGGGGGCGTGTCGTCGCGAGACCACGGGCCGCGGCGCACCCGGCCGGACCGGCGGGCCGCCGCAACGGGGCACTGGGCGGAAGCCGCTCGGCCCGCTACGATCTTGCCTGGCGGCACAGGGTCGCCGGGGTCGGGAGATCACAGCGAGGATGGTGTCCGACGTGGTGCGTCGTAAGCGGAACGTGCAGACCGGAATTCGCGCCGCACTTGTGGCGCTGCCGGTAGCGATCGCGATAACGGGCGCCGGTGTGGCGATGGCCGCCCCGGGCCCCGGGCAGCCGGGGGTGACTTCACCACAGGCCGAGCAGAACACGGAACAGCCCGCCGAATTGCGCCCCGCCGCACCGCAGAACAGCGCTCCCGCGCCGAAGCCGCAGGCCGCACCGCGCCCGGCCCCGAAGCCGGAGGAGCCCGAGGCACCCCCGGCACCCGAACCGCGCAGCGTGCGAATCGGCGAGTTCCGCGCCCCCGTCCCGGACGCTGTCCCCAACGAGGTCGTAGACGGCGTGAACCGCACCGCCGAGGGCCTCCAGAACGCCCTCGTCCCGGGCGCCCCGCAGGCACAACCCGAGCAGAAATAGCGCCCCCGGCCCCGGGTTCTCCGACCAGCGCCCTCGCGCGGGGCCCAATCAGGACGGCGTGACGGGCGGGGTGTCGGCTTCGCCGATCGACGAGACCGTGATGGGCTTCGCGTTTCCCAAGGAGGAGCGAGCGGCGCTCGTCGCGAGCGAGCCGCACAAGTTTCAGATGCCGTCGGCATCGGATATGCGCTTCCACTGGATCCACGCCGACCTCGCGGCCCTGGACCCGGCCGAGGCCCGTGAACTCGTCGTCGATGCTTGGCGCATGGTCGTCCCCGAGAAACTCTCCCGCGCTTACGATCTCGCTCATCCCCACGGGCCTGTCTGAGGCTCGGACCCCATAACTTTCACTATCAACCCCACTCGCGCGAGCCAACCCTGCCCACCACCATCGAAAACTTGTGCAGCAGCAGAAGAAACGTCAGCGCGCCTGAATACGCACACACCGCCGAACCCGGCGACCGGCCCCGAAAAGGAGAGCATTGTGGACGACACCGACCAGCGAGGCCCCCGACCCGGGCGCGGGACCATCCAGCGGATGGACAACATCGCCATCGTCGTCGACGACCTCGCGGCTGCTACGGCGTACTTCGCCGCACTCGGACTGGAACTGGAAGGTGAGGCGACAGTCGAGGGCAGCGCGGTGGATCGCCTCGTCGGCCTCGAGGGAGTCCGATCGGACATCGCGATGATGCGCACCCCGGACGGCCACGGACGGCTCGAGCTGACCAAGTACCAGACGCCGCCGACCCGAGACGGTGACCCGCGCGCTCCGGCGAACACGCTGGGTATGCACCGCATCATGTTCGCCGTCGAGGACATCGACGACATCCTCGACCGCTTGCGGCCACACGGAGCCGAACTCCTCGGCGAGCTGGTGCAGTACGAGAACAGCTACCGGCTCTGCTACCTCCGCGGCCCCGCAGGCATCCTCGTCGCGCTGGCCGAGCAGATCGAGTGACACGGGCCGGACCGAGAGCATCGTCTCGCTGCGAACGTCCGCTTCTGCCGAACCAGACCCGCTGTGCCGGAAGACGTCCTCAAATACCGATTATGTGTTGTTGCTCCGGCCGGCCGGACAGAGTTCGCGCGATTTCTCGCCGACGAGGGTGGAGCTTGAAGAGCTCGGGGCCGCCGTGGACGCCCAGCCGATAAGCGAAGCCTCGGCGGCGCCGTCGAGCCGTTCTGGATGGACACCCATCCGGTCACCACTGCCGCGTTCGGCCGCTTCGTCCGGGACACGGGGTACGTCACGGTCGCTGAACGCGAACTCGACCCCGCGGACTTCCCCGGAGCCGACCCGGCAGATCTGCTTCCGGGCGGACTTGGTGTTTCGGGCGACGAACGGGCCTGTGCCGTTGAATGATTGGCGGCGGTGGTGGGCTTATGTTCCGGGAGCGAGCTGGCGTCACCCCGGCGAACCGGGGACGAACCTGGACGGGCGTGATCG
Organism: Nocardia sp. BMG51109; assembly: GCF_000526215.1. NCBI lineage: Bacteria > Bacillati > Actinomycetota > Actinomycetes > Mycobacteriales > Nocardiaceae > Nocardia > Nocardia sp. BMG51109. Next base: position 2,692,476 of record NZ_JAFQ01000004.1, on the reverse strand, counting down.
GCACCCGGTGACCCAGGTGGCCTACGCCGACGCGGCGGCTTATGCCGAGTGGGCGGGCAAGACCTTGCCCAGTGAGGCGCAATGGGAATTCGCGGCCCGCGGCGGGCTGGAGGAGGCGGCCTACTCGTGGGGCGAGGAATTCGCGCCGCACGGCCGGCGAATGGCCAACACCTGGATGGGCCGCTTCCCCTGGGAGTTCGTGCCCGGCAAAGGGCAAGCGTCGCAGCCCTGTACCACCAAGGTCGGAACCTATCCACCCAACGGGTACGGGTTGTTCGATATGACGGGCAACGTCTGGGAATGGACCACCGACTACTACGTGCCCGGCCACAGCGTCGTCGCGGGCTCGTGCTGCGCACCGAGTGCGCCTGCTCCGCCGGAGCCCGGCGAACGATTTCCGCACCGGGTGATCAAGGGCGGCTCGTATCTGTGCGCACCGAACTACTGCCTGCGATACCGCCCGGCCGCACGCCGAAGCCAGTCCGAAGACACCGCCACCTGCCACCTCGGCTTCCGCTGCATCCTGCGCGCAGACGTTCTCTGAACAGCGTTTCGGCTCGCACCGGCGACTGCGATTCGGCGTCGGAGTGGCGTCGTGAAACGCCCACCCCCAAGCCATAGTCTTCCGCTATGACGCCGGATGAGCATCATTCGCCTAACGAGTCCGAATCCGAGGCCGCCACTCGGCCCCGCATTTCCAGGCGCTCGATCCTGGGTGGTTTCGCCGCGGCAGGCGTGGGGGCCGCGGCGATGCCGCTGCTCGGCGCTTGCAGCAGCGACGACAAGAACGGCCCGCCTGGTTACGGGACTGGAATCAACGACGGCTTCGACGGCGATATCGAACTCGATATTCGCGATTCCAAGCCCGACTGGCGGCCGTTCGAGGTGAAGAAGGCGCCCGATGGCGCGCCGAATGTGTTGGTGGTGCTCTTCGACGACACCGGCTTGGCGTCTTGGTCCCCCTACGGCGGGCGGGTCAACATGCCGACGTTGCAGCGCCTGGCCGACAACGGACTGACCTATACCCAGTGGCACACCACCGCGCTGTGCTCGCCGACCCGGTCCACCATGTTGACCGGCCGTAATCATCACGTGAACCGTTTCGCTGCCATTACCGAGGGCACCAACGGTTTCCCGGGCGCGGCGGGTCGCCTGCCCGCCCAGTGCGCGACAGTGGGGCAGATCCTGCAGGACAACGGCTACAGCACGTTCTGGGTCGGCAAGAACCACAACGTCCCCGAAGAAGACGTCTCCAGTGGTGGCGCGAAATCGGAATGGCCGCTGGCCAAGGGCTTCGACCGCTTCTACGGGTTCCTCGGCGGGGAAACCAACAACTGGTACCCCGATCTGGTCGAAGACAACCGGTTCATCGACCAGCCGGCCGGTCCCGAACAGGGTTACCACCTGTCGAAGGATCTGGCCGACAACGCCATCAAGATGATTCGCGATCAGCGCTCGTCCAATCCGTCCAAGCCCTGGTACATGTGGTTCTGCCCGGGCGCCAACCATGCCCCGCACCACAGTCCGGCCGAGTACGCCGACAAGTACAAGGGCCAGTTCGACGACGGCTATGACGCCTACCGCGAATGGGTGCTCGAGCGGATGATCGATAAGGGCATCATGCCCAAGGGCACCGCCCTGACCCCACTCGATCCGCTGCCGAAAGATGTTGCGGTGGAAGCTGATGCGGTGCGCCCGTGGGATTCGCTCAACGCCGACGAGAAGCGGCTCTTCGCTCGGATGGCCGAGGTGTTCGCCGGGTTCTCCGAATACACCGATGCCCAGGTGGGGCGAATCATCGACTTCTTGGAAGAGACCGGGCAGCTGGACAACACCGTGGTGATGTATGCCGCCGACAACGGTGCTTCCGGCGAGGGGTCGCCGAATGGTTCGGTCAACGAGAACAAATTCTTCAACGGCTACCCCGACGACCTCGCCGAGAACATGAAATACATCGACACCCTCGGCACTCCCGACACCTACAACCACTACCCGACCGGCTGGGCCGCGGCGTTCTCCACTCCGTTCCAGATGTTCAAGCGCTACGCCCAGTTCTCCGGCGGCACCTGCGACCCACTGGTCATCCACTGGCCCAAGGGAATCAAGGCCAAGGGCGAACTGCGCCACCAATACCATCACTGCACCGACATCGTGCCGACCATCTATGACGTCATCGGCCTGAAAATGCCCGAAGAGTTCCGCGGGGTGAAACAGTATCCACTCAATGGCGTTTCGATGCGCTACAGCTTCGATGACGCCGACGCCGCCACCAGGAAGCAACGCCAGTACTACGCGATGCTGGGCACCCGCGGCATCTGGGTCGACGGCTGGAAAGCCTCGTCGGTGCATGCCGCCCTGTCCGACAAGGGGCATTTCGATGACGACACGTGGGAGCTCTACCACGTCGACGAGGACCGTTCGGAGTCCGAGAATCTCGCCGATGAGAATCCCGACAAGCTCGAAGAGCTGATCGCCGCGTGGAACGAGGAAGCCGAGAACAACTACGTGCTTCCCCTCGACGACCGCACGGCGGTCGAGCAACTCGGCAACGAACGCCCGCAGTCCGAGCCGCCGCGTGACCGCTACGTCTACTACCCCGGCACCTCCCCGGTCCCCGAAGGCGTCGCGGTCAATATCCGCGGCAAGTCCTACAAGATTCTGGCCAATGTCGACATCCGGCCCGACGCCCAAGGTGTCGTCTTCGCCCACGGTTCCCGCTTCGGCGGTCACGCGCTGTTCGTCAAGGACGAGAAGCTGCACTATGTCTACAACTTCCTGGGCATCGCACCGGAACAAGACTTCGTCTCTTCGACACCGGTGACGCCGGGTAAACACACCCTGGGCATAGAGTTCACCCGCGAGAAGAGCGGGGACAACGGCGAATCCGTAGGCACCACCACGCTGTATCTGGACGGAAACCCGGTCGGCCAAGGCCCCATGCGTGCGCAGACCGGCAAGTTCACCCTCGCCGGTGACGGCTTGTGTGTCGGCTACGACAGCGGCGATGCGGTGTCCTCGCAATACCGCACACCCGGCACCTTCGCCGGCGGAACCATCCAGAGCGTCACCATCGACACCGGTAAGGAATCCTTCGCCGACCTGCAGAAGGACGCCGCCGCACTCAGCAAGAACTAGACCGACCACCCCGGCATCTGTCAACGGTCATCGGCGTCCAACGACCAGGAGGAGACAACCATGTCAGCATCGCTATCCGCGGGGCTGGTCGAGTTAGGTTCTGCGGCATTGGTTCTGGCCGACGAGGTCACCAGCATCGCCGCCAACATCGTCTACATCCTCAGCGTGTTCGGCCTTGTGTAACGACCCGGCGGCCCTCGCGCCGCCCTCACGACGAAGGAGCTGCAATGAAGGCCCTCGCACACACCCTCGCATCGACTGTGACCGTATCGACTGTGACCATGCTGGCCGCGCTGCCCCTGGCCGCAGGCGCCGCACACGCCGAACCGGAAACCACGCCCACCTGCATGGTGCCCGCGGACCCGACCGGCCAGATGCTGGTTCTGTGGGGCAATGCCGCGGCTGTTCCGGCCGGGGTACGCGGCGACAACCTGACGCTGGTCCGATTCACTGGTCCCGCCGCATACCGCTACTCGGTCGTCGGGGTCAGCGGATGGCGTGAAGCCACCTACGCCCGCGAGGACCCCGCGCCCGGCGTCGCGGTATTCAACAGCACCGAACACACCACGCCGGAACCGACCGACTTCACTATCACGCTGACCTGCCGCACCGACACCACCGGCAATTACCGATACACGACGCCGGCGATGCCGGAACCGGTCGACTCCGATGCACCCACCGTCTACCGGTTCGCCCCGCTCGCCAACTGATCAATGCCGGCCTGCCGGAGGTCGTCGAAGAACCGCAGCGCTCAGCCTGCGCGCGGCGACGGCCTTCGGCACGACCGAACGCACTGTATTGCCGCTTACCGAGCGGTTGTGCTGACCATATAGTGCACCCGGTTGCCCCGACCGCGACTCTCCAGTTCCGAGGCCAGGTCCCGGTGAAACAGGATCGGACAGTCATCCCGCACGCCGGTGTTGTCGCCGGTCCGGCTTCCCGGCTTCGGCCCGAAGTCGGTGTGGCCCGGAATCCGCAGCGAGATCCCGGTCGGAGCGTGCCGGTATGACGGGATGCGTCGCGCCGGGGAGGACGGGGCAAGGGTATGGCGAGGCTCTGCGGCGTTCAGAACAGGGTCGGCTCGCCGAAACCCGATGTGCGCTCGATCGCGAGCAGGTGCTGCTTGGCGGTGAGGCCGCCGGGGGCGGAGAAGCCGTGCAGGCCGTGGTCGGCGGCCAGGACCCGGTGGCACGGGACGATCAGGGGGATCGGGTTGCGGCCCAATGCCTGGCCGACGGCCTGTGCGGCGCCGGGCATTCCGATGCGGTCGGCGACCTGGCCGTAGCTGAGCGTGTGGCCCGGATCGATGGCCCGGGTGACCTCGTAGACGGCGCGGTGGAATTCCGGACTCCCGCTCTGGTCCAGCCGGATCCACCGCAGATCGTCCAGGGTGCCCGACAGGTGGGCGCGGACGCCCGCGATGGCCTCCGAGATCGGCTCGGGCGGTTCGGTTTCGCGTACTCCGGAGCCCCGCAGCAGCCGCGACCTGGTGGCCTCGGCGGTGGCTTCGGGAAGAAGGAACCGGACGACGCCGGTCTCGGCCCACGCGACGGCACAGGGGCCGATCGCGGTATCGAACAGCGCCCCGGCGAGGCGACCCGATGCTGGCATGGGGCCAGTCTGCACCCTGACACCGACAATTCCGACTCGACCAGGCCAGTAGTTCAGAACTGGACCTCTTCGCGATCGGTGCCGCGCACCGCCCGGCCGGCCTCCCCGCCCTCGTCCGGCTCGGACTCCCGGCGGGCCCGGATCGCGGTCAGCTCCGAGTACTGGCGCTGGTCGTCATAGTACGACAGCGACCAGTCGGCCATCGGCGCGTGCGGGCGGTACCGCTCGAACAGCTCCGCGGCGCGCTCGCCGCGCTTGGGCGCGTAGTGGTACACGACCACCGCGAACAGCACGACAACCGCCAGCGTCGCGCAGAAGGAGATCATGCCGGCCCCTCTCGCCGCCCGTCGGCGTATGACGCGTCCCAGTCGGTGAGCGAGTGCCGGGCCCGCAACGCGGCGCGCTGGAAAGCCCGGCGTTCGCCGGGCCGAGGCGCGTAGTCACGAACGGCGGCGGCCGACACCACGACGAATATCCCGATCACAAGAAGTGCAGCCATGCCCTGAGCATGCGCCCTAACTGGACTTGAAATACATATCCAGCAGCGCAATACTGGCCTGCATGGCGATACGTGTGATCGGCGCTGCCACCCTGGCCCGCGATCTCGGCCGGTGGCGGCAGGACGAAGCGGGCGCGCAGCGACGCACGTCGCGCCCGGCGTATCTCGCGCTGGCCGAGAGCATCCGGCTGCTGATCCACGACGGCCGCGCACCGCTGGGCGTCGCACTGCCCAGCGAGCGCGATCTGGCCACCACCCTCGGCGTCAGCCGCACCACGGTCACCTCCGCGTACGCGCTGCTCCGCGAGAACGGCTACCTGATCAGCCGGCAGGGCTCGCGCAGCACGGTGGCGCTCCCGGACGACGTGAAGCACGACGGCAGCAAGCCGTCCCGCAGCATCCTCGTGACGATGTCACCGGGCGAGCTGCCGACGATCGATCTGACCTACGCCGCGATGTACGCACCACCGGAGATGAACGACGCGTATTCGGCCGCGCTGCAAGGTCTTCCGATCTACCTGGGCACGCACGGCATGGATCCGGTCGGCGTGCTGCCGCTGCGCGAGGCGATCGCCCGCCGTTACACCGAGCGCGGCCTGCCCACCGACCCGGACCAGATCCTGGTCACCCTCGGCGCCCAGCACGGCCTGCGGCTGCTGCTGAACGTGCTCACCGCGCCGGCCGAACGGGTGCTCATCGATCACCCCACCTACCCGAACGCGATCGAGGCGATCCGCGACGTCGGCGCCCGCCCGGTGCCGGTGCCGCTGTGCCCGGAACACCCCGACGCCGCCTGGGATCTCGACGGAATCCGCAGTGCCGCACGGCAGACCGCGGCCGGCACCGCTTATCTGGTGCCCGACTTCAACAACCCGACCGGCCTGCTGATGAGCGCCGAGGGCCGCGCCGAACTGGCCGCCATCGCCCGCGAGACCCGGATGACGGTGATCGTCGACGAATCCATGGCCGATCAGCAGCTCGACGGTGAGACCCCGCTTCCGGCAGCGGCTTTCGCGCGCGGTTCGGAGATCGTGACGATCGGTTCGGCCTCGAAGTCGTTCTGGGGCGGCCTGCGCGTGGGCTGGGTGCGGGCCAACCAGGCGCTGATCACCAAGCTGCTCGGCACCCGCTCGACGGTCGACCTCGGCACCCCCGTGATGGACCAGCTGGCGACGGCGCACCTGCTCGGCCAGGCCGACACCATCCTGTCCCGCCGCCGCGACCAGCTGCGCAGCCGCCGCGCCGCGCTGCTCGACACCCTGGCCGAGGAACTGCCGGACTGGCATGCCGTCCCCGGCGCCGGCGGCATGTCGCTCTGGGTCCAGCTACCCACCCCGGTCTCGACCGCCCTCGCCGCCACCGCCCCCAACCACGGCGTACTACTCGCCGCCGGACCACGTTTCGGCGTCCAGGGCGCCTTCGAGCGCTTCCTGCGCATCCCCTTCACCCACGACGAGAACGACCTCCGCCTGGCCGTCAAGGCCATCGCCGCCGCCTACACCGCCCTCACCCCCCACGCCGCGGAGCCGCTGGCCCCCTTCACCTGCTACTGACCGAAATCACCTGCGGCACCGCATAATTCGCAAGCCGGTGGGCAGTGCGCGCTGCGCGATGCACGGTTTCGCGCTGCGCGTTGTTCGGCAGTGAGACGCCGCGCTGATACAGCTCGGCGCTCAGCCCAGGACGTCGTGGCGGACGATGGTCTCGTCGCGGCCGGGGCCGACGCCGATGCAGGAGATCCGCGAACCCGACAGCTCCTCCAGGCGCAGCACGTACGCCTGGGCGTTGGCGGGCAGGTCCTCGAAGGTGCGGGCGCCGGAGATGTCCTCCCACCAGCCGGGCATCTCCTCGTAGATCGGCCTGGCGTGGTGGAACTCGGTCTGCGTGGTCGGCATCTGCTCGACCCGCTCGCCGTCGATCTCGTAGGCGACGCAGATCGGCACCCGCTCCAGGCTCGACAGCACGTCCAGCTTGGTGAGGAAGTAGTCGGTGATCCCGTTGACGCGGCTGGCGTAGCGGGCGATCACGGCGTCGAACCAGCCGGTGCGCCGCGAGCGGCCGGTCGTCACGCCCACCTCGCCGCCGGTCTTGGCCAGGTACTCGCCGGACTGGTCGAACAACTCGGTCGGGAACGGGCCGGACCCGACGCGGGTGGTGTACGCCTTGAGGATGCCCAGCACCGCGCCGATCCGGTTGGGCCCGATACCCGACCCGACCGCGGCGCCGCCTGCGGTCGGATTCGAGGACGTCACATAGGGATAGGTGCCGTGGTCGACATCGAGCAGCGTGCCCTGCGACCCCTCCAGCAGCACCGTCTCGCCGCTCTCCAGCGCCCGGTTGATCAGCAGCCGGGTATCGCTGATCCGGTGCCGGAACCTCTCCGCCTGGGTGAGCACCTCGTCCACCACCTGCTGCGGGTCCAGGGCGCGGCGGTTGTAGATCTTCACCAGCACCTGGTTCTTGAATTCCAGTGCCGCCTCGACCTTCTGGGTGAGGATCTTCTCGTCCAGCAGGTCGGCGATGCGCACGCCCACCCGGGCCACCTTGTCCTGATAGCAGGGGCCGATGCCGCGTCCGGTGGTGCCTATCTTCTTATTGCCCAGGAAGCGTTCGGTGACCTTATCGATGGCCACGTGGTACGGCATGATCAGGTGCGCGTCGGCCGACACCAGCAGGCGCGAGGTGTCGACACCGCGTTCCTCCAGGCCCGCCAGCTCGTCCAGCAGCACACCCGGATCCACGACCACGCCGTTGCCGATGATGTTGGTCACGCCGGGGCTGAGGATGCCGGACGGGATCAGGTGCAGGGCGAAGTTCTCGCCGCCCGGCAGCACCACCGTGTGGCCGGCGTTGTTGCCGCCCTGGTAGCGCACGACCCACTGGACTCGACCGCCGAGCAGGTCGGTAGCTTTGCCCTTACCCTCGTCGCCCCATTGGGCGCCGATCAGGACGATTGCCGGCATGTGGAGTCTCCTACGGTTCGACGCGCAGCATCCGTGACGCTGCAGCTACCTGCCGTTTCCGAGGCGGTGGCCGGGAGCACAGTCTAATAGATGGCGGTTGCGGCCCATTCGGGCAGCGACCGCGGCCACCGTGACCGGCGCCGCACACCCCCCGGCCGAGCGGAGCGTGCCCGAATAAACACAGCTATGGTGGCTCGGGAGGCGAGCCGAACCGGGCCCGCCCGAGCGCAGCGAGGACAAGCAGTTGCCAGGGCAGTTGTCGGGGCAGTTGCCGGGTTCAAGGAGGGTGTACCGCAGTTGAGTACCCACGTTCTCCGCTGCAATGGTGCTCCGGTACCGATCGCGCTCGCATCATTGCCGACGACGCAGACCTCGGCCATTCCGGAAACCTCCGACCTCGATGAGCTGCTCCCGGTCCTGGCCGCCGACAGCCTGCCGCGGCTGATCGTCCTCGGCGAGGACGCCGGCCTGGCGGCGGTGCTCACGCATCTGCTGCGCACCGACCGGCTGGGCGTGGAGATCGGCTACGTTCCGGTGGACCGCACCTACGGCTCGCGCGCCTATCAGACCGGCACCGGATCCGCGGCCGCCAAGCGCGCGCTGGAGGGCAAGCCGGCCCCGACCCCGCTGATCCGCGACGACACCGGACAGGTGCTGGTCGGCCGGGCCACCGTGCACGGCCCGCACGGCGGCAAGCTGGAGGGTGAGGCCTATATCGACGATTTCCGGTTGTTCACCGGAAAGGTCGGCGCCCTGCACGTCTCGCCGACGCTGGACATGCCGGGGCTGCGCGCCACCGCCGTGCGCGGGCTGCGCAAGCGCCGCTGGGCGGCCGGGCGAGCCGTCCAGCTGGGTTCGCCGGGCGCGGTGGTGACCCGGGACGGCATCAACAGCGGCCGGACGGTGCCGCGGTCGAGTTTCTACCGCCACAACGAGCCTTGGCTGCTGGTCCGATGAGCACGCCGTTCAGCGCCAGGCGCATGTCGGGGGCGGTGCGCCCGAGCCCGGTCTTCTTGCTGATCGTCGCGGTCACCGTGCTCGGTGGCGCGCTCGCCTGGGACGCCGACGTGTCGTCGACCCGGGCCAAGGCGGGCGTATTCGTCCTGGTGGTGTTCGGCTGGATCGTGAGCCTGTGCCTGCACGAGTTCGGGCACGCCTTCACCGCGTGGCGGGCCGGCGACCGCGAGGTGGAGCTGCGCGGATATCTGACGCTGAATCCGCTGAAGTACAGCCATCCGGTGCTGTCGATCGTGCTGCCGATCGTCTTCATCGCGATGGGCGGGATCGCGCTGCCGGGCGGCGCGGTCTACCTGCAATCGGGCAGTTTCTCCTCGCGCACCCAGCGAATGATCAGCGGAGCGGGCCCGGCGGTGAACGCCGTGTTCGCGGTGGTGCTGCTGGTGGTGGTGCGACTGTTCGGGTCGTCGGACTCGCATCCGGCGTTCTGGTTCGGCCTGAGCTTCCTGGCCTATCTGCAGATCATCGCGACCGTGCTGAACCTGATCCCGGTGCCCGGAACGGACGGCTACGGCCTGTTGGAACCGTCGCTGAGCTATCAGACGCGGCGCTCGCTCGACCAGGTGAAGCCGTGGGGCTTCCTGCTGCTGTTCGCCCTGCTGATCGGCATCCCCCCGGTGCGGGACGCGTTCTACCAGCTCGTCGACACCCTCTTCGACCTGTCCGGGGTCCCCTGGCAGTGGTGGCGGTACGGCAGCAGCCTCACCTGGTTCTGGACGTAACAGCACCCGGTGCGCCGCGCCGACCGCCACCACCCTTTCCCCCCAATATTCCCCTCCCGGTCGGGCCGCTCGATACGACCTCGAGAACCGAGCGGCCCGCTTCGCTCGAGGGCGGACCGGCCACCACACCATATGGCCGGAATCTCCGCCGCCTTCGCGAAGTTCCGACCGCGCCACCCCTCGTCGACGCGGTCACCGATAAAGCTACGAGCCGGCGGGACCGCCGACACGAGTAGTGCACTACCCGAAGATCAATGGCCCCGTCGCACAGCGCGGACCGGGTGCCCCGCAGTTCGGCCGTGCTGCACGTGCACGGCTGCGTAGTCCGAATCGCCTGCGCGAGTGGGCGATCCGGTGGCAAACCCACCCGCCGGCGTTTCAGTCCTCCGGCGGCACATAGGGGTTCCGCACGGTCGTCGGCAGCAACGCGATCGCCGACAGCCGCTGCACCCCGCACACCTGCATGAGATCGACCACGATGGAACGCAACTGGGCGAACACCACGTGCGCCGACAGCCCGGCCCCGTCCACCAGATCCTTGGTGGCGCCCTTGGCGACCCGGCGCACCACCCGCGTCGACTCCGCGGCGTCGGGCTGCTCGCCCGGGTCGGCGAGCATGTAGCGGCGCACCACGTCCACCGCCTTGCCGAGTTCCTCCACCTCGTCGACCAGCCGCGGGTCGAGAATCTCGTCGTCGCGCACCAGCGTCAGCGCGCGGCGCAGCAGCACGCGGGTGTTGCGCACGACGTTGTCGAGCGGATCGGCGGCGGCGCGGACGGCCTCCAGCCGCTTCCGCGAATTCCAGTACAGCGGCGAGATGCGGCTGACCTCGCGGCCGCCCTCCAGCGCGCTGCGCAGCCCGTCGATCTGCGGCTGCGTGCCGCGGGCCGATTCCAGTGCCGCCCGGATCTTTTCGGGGTCCTGCTCGTGCAGCCCCTCGGCACAGTCGACGAGCGACGTGCCGACCACCGACAGGATGTCGGCGGCCTGCTGGCGGGCGCGCCGCACCGGATGCAGCGGGATGACGGCCACGACCAGGATGCCGACCAGCCCGCCGATCAGGGCGTCGATCATGCGGTTGGCGCCGCCGCCGGTGTGCGGCGGCATCAGCGTCGCCACCAGCACCGCGGAACTGGCCGCCTGCATCGGGATGATCGCACCGCCGTCGAGGAAGATCGCGATCGCCATCGCGATCGCGACCACCAGGGCGATCTGCCAGGTGCCCGCGCCGACCCGGGCGATGAAGAAGTCGCCGATGCCGATGCCGACCGCGACGCCGGCCACCAGCTCCACCGACCGCCGCAGCCGCGCCCCGAACGACACGCCCATCGAGATGACGGCGGCCATCGGCGCGAAGAACGGCTGCGGGTGGCCGACCACACGGTGCGCCAGGAACCAGGCCAGCGCGGCGCCGACGGCGCACTGCACGATCGGCAGCGCGGAGCGGCGCAGGCGCCGGGACGCGGTGCGCAGGCGGTCCCGCCCGCTGTCGCGGACAGCCTCGATCCGGAGCGATGTCGCGGGAGTCACAACGTCGAACGGGTCTCGCTCAGTCCAGGCCCAGTTCGGCCGCGGCCCGCGGATCGCAGTCCTCGAGCAGGTCCAGGCAGCGGGCGTACTCGTCCGACTCGCCGATGGCGCGGGCCGCCCGGGCCAGCGCGCCGACGGCACGCAGGAAGCCGCGGTTGGGCTCGTGGCTCCACGGCACCGGGCCGAAGCCCTTCCAGCCGTTGCGGCGCAACAGGTCCAGGCCGCGGTGGTAGCCGGTGCGGGCGAAGGCGTAGGCGGCGATCACGTCGTGGCCGATCGGGCTCGCGCCGTCCAGATCGGTGCCCGCGGCGGTGGCGCGGTCCAGTGCGTCCTCGGCCAGCTGGGCCCAGGCGAGCGACGCGGTCGGGTGCGCGGCGGCCACCTGGACCGGGTCCTGGTTATCCGCCAGCGCATCCTCCACATCGGGGAGTTCGGGGAGCAAAACCGGCTGGGGTCCGAGCAGATCGCCGAAGGAGGTCATGAGGACATTATCTACACGCCGTTTCGTTCGGGTCGGTAGCACCGCAATGTGCACTTCCGCCCGAAATGCTCGTTAGGCTGGCCCTCGAATTCATTGTTGACGTTGACCAAGGGGTATAGCGCGTGTCCGACCCGAACGACGACCAGAAGCCCGAGCGGCAGGCACAGCCGGGGTCCCCGGGCGCCGAGCCCCCGGAGCGGGCGAACGGACCCGACGCCGGGAAGACACAGCGCATATTCCGCCGCGACACGCCCGGACCGTCTCCGACGCCGCCGGGTGCGAACAAGCCGGGCGCCTCCGGCAGCGGGGCACAATCCGACCAGGGGTCGAGCGACGCCGGCGCGGAGTCGGCCCCGACCAGGCCGGTGCCGCAGGCCGGACGGGGTGCCGCGGGCCCCGGTAGCCAGAGCACCACCCCACCGGCCCCCACATCGCCGGGAGCCTCGAAGCAGACCCCCTCGGGCGAGGCGGATACGACCGCGATTCCGACACGGCCGGTGCCCACGACGCAACGGCCGGGCAACGAGCCGCCGGGTTCGGCACCGGGCCGTCCCGGATCCGGTGCGGCGCAAGGAGGAACGGGCGCCGCCGCGAGTTCGGCCGGGTCGTCCGGTCCCGGCAAGCCCGCAGACCAGCCAGGCGGCGCACAGCCGGGTTCCAGCAGGCCGTCCGGTCCCGGCACCCCCGGGCCCTACCGGGAACAAGGCGACGCGCAGCCGAGTTCGGCCGGGCCGTCCAGTTCCGGTACACCCTCGGACCGACGGGAACCGGGCGACGCGCAGCCGAGTTCCGGCAGGCCGTCCGGTCCCGGCACTCAACGGGAATCGGGTGCCGCGCAGACGAGTCCGGCCGGGCCGTCCAGTTCCGGTACACCCTCGGGCCAACGGGAACCGGGTGCCGCACAGCCGGGTTCGGACAGGCCGTCCGGTCCCGGTGCCCCCGGGGCTCAACGGGAACAAGGCGGCGCACAGCCGGGTTCCGGCAGGCCGTCCGGTCCCGCAACCCGACGGGAATCGGGTGCCGCGCAGCCAGGTTCGGGCGGGGCGCCGGGTTCCGGAAACCTTGGGGGCCAACGAGAATCGAGCGACGAGCAGTCGGGTTCGTCCGAGACCGAACCGGTGCCCGAGCAGCGGGGCGGCGCGACCGAGACGACGCGAGAGAAGCCGTCCGGAGCCGCCGAACCGCCTGCGGCACAGGGTGGTTCGGCCACGGCGAAGCAGAGTTCGGGCGCTGCCGGCCTCTCCGTCCCCGGTCCGCGCGCAACCGGGCAGCCTCCGACCGGCGCCGCGGCGCAGCGCCCGGACGGGGCCGACGCCGAAACCGAGGCCATTGCCAGGTCCGGCGGGCCGACGCGCGCCGACGAGAAGTCCGGCGGCACCGAACCCGGCAAGGGCTCCGGCAGCGCGGACGACGCGAAAACCGCTGCCATTCCGGCGGTATCGAATCCCTCCGACGCCGCGACCACGATATTGCCCGTGCAGAAGCCGGGCGATCAGGCCACCGAGAAATTCCGCACCGGCGGCGCTCCCCAGGGGAATCGTCCGCATACCGATCGAGTGTCGCCTCCGCCCGCCGGCCCGCCTCCGGTCACCCGCCCGCCCGCCACGCCGCGCCCGGCTCCGGGTCCGAAGAATTCCGGCCCGCACGGTCCCGCGGGCCCGCCGCCACCCGCGCCTCCGGCCGATCAGTCCGCCGGTATCGCGCGACCGCCGGCCCCACCGCGCCAGGCCGCGAGCGCCCCGTCACCGGCCGACATCCAGCCCACGCTGCCGACACAGTCACTGTCGCCGCAGCCGCCCCGGCAGCAGCAGCCGCCGCAGCCGCGCCCGGTCGCACCGCCCCAGCAGGTCCCGCCGGCAGGGCCTTCGGCCGGACCCCCGCCCGGCGCTCCGACCGCCTCGGGCGGGCGCAACCGGCGCCCGCTGATCCTGGCCGGTGCGGCGCTGGTGATCGTGATCGCGGCAATCGCGCTCGTGGTGGCGCTGATGGGCAGCAGCGAGGACAACTCGCCCGAGGCCCGCGTCAAGGCAGCTGTCACCGGCTACGCCGACGCGCTCGACGGCGGTGATCTGACCGAGCTGCGCGCGGCCACCTGCGGCCCGCTGCACGACTTCTACCAGAACATCGCCCCGGACCAGTTCGCCGGCGTGCACAAGCTGTCGGTGGACCAGAGGAAGGTGCCGAAGGTCGACAGCGTCGACTCGGTGCAGATCACCGGCGAGAAGGCGGTCGCGCAGGCGAGCGTCTACACCGAGGCCGATCCCGACCACCCGGTCGCCCGCACCTTCGATCTGCAGCAGACGCCCGACGGCTGGAAGGTGTGCGATCCGCCGAACGCCGCCGGCTGATTCCCCGTCCCCTACTGCGGTTCCGACCCCTATCCAGCGGCCTCTACACGACGGCGGCCGTGACGTACTGTCGCATTTCGGAGCCGGCGCGCGATGAACGTCACAGGACCTGTCAGCAGGTCCGACGCGCCGGTAGCATGGCCCCGTTTCCGAACCGATCCCGTCTCGGTCGGCTGGTCACGGGGGGTCGGCCACGTCAGGTTTACGCAGTAAGACTTTCGGGCAGGAGCAGGGGATATGCCGCAGCTGGCACCCGAGGCACCATCATCCGCGGCCACGGCCGATCAGCGGCACTTCCGGTTCCGCGATCACTACGAGGTCGGCCGGGAGAAGATCGGCGAGTTCGCCCGCGCGGTGCAGAACAGCCATCGGGCGCACCGATACGACGACGACGCCGCCGAACTCGGCTGGGACCGCGTGGTGGCGCCGCCCACCTTCGGATCGGTGATCGGCCTGAACATCACCCGGATCCTGCTCGATACGGCCCTGTCCCGATACGATCTGTCCCAGATCCTGCAGACCGATCAGGTCTTCGACATCCACCGCCCGATCATGGCCGGGGACCGGCTGCGCAGCCAGGCGGTGATCGAGTCCGTCCGGCGGGTGCGCGGCAACGACTTCATCACCGTCAAAGCCATCTTCCTCGATGAATCGGATACGGTCGTGCTGTCCGGCGACACCAGCCTCGTGGCCCGGCTGGGCGCGGCCGATCCCGAGATCGCGCGGCTGGTCGAGGGGATCGTCATGCCGCGCCACTCCATCGCGGACGAGCCGAACGTGCTCACCGCGGTCGGGCCCGAGGAGATCGCCCGAATTCCCGACCTCGCCGAATCACGCAGCGGCACACCGGTGCACACGGAACCGACGTTCGAGGACCTGACCGCCGGATACCGGCTGCCCGACAGCACCATGCGGCTCACCCGCGGCGACCTGGTGAACTACGCCGGAGTGTCCGGCGACCCGAACCCGATCCACTTCAGCGACCGGGCCGCCGAACTGGCCGGCCTGCCGACGGTGGTCGCGCACGGCCTGCTGACGATGGGCCTGGGCGCGCAGTACCTGACCGCCTGGCTCGGCGATCCGACCGCGATCGAGAGCTACAGCGTGCGGCTGGCCGGCTTCGTCCCGGTCGACGCCCGGTCTCCGGCGCACATCGAATTCACCGGCCGGATCAAGGCGCTGGATCCGGAGCGGCGGACGGCCACGATCCTGCTGAACGCCACCTCGGGCGGGAAGAAGCTGTTCGGCCGCGCGATGGCCCAGGTGCGATTGAGCTAACCGCCCAGCTCGGCGCGCATCAGGTAGACGTTGTAGTCGTTCCAGGTGCTGATCGTGAAGTACAGATCCGAACCGCTCGACCACGGGTGCAGGAAGCCGCCGTACAGCTACTCGCCCTCGGCGCGGCATCCGCTCGGGCCGCACCCCGCGACGGGTCCGCGCCGCCCCCGAGCGCCAGCGGCGCCGCGCCCAGCGCCGGAGGCTCCGGCTGGTCGAACAGCCCGCGCGAGACGGTCCTCGATCCACCGGCCGACGAACTGTCCGGCTATCCGTATTACGCCACCTGCGGCGAGGTCTGGGCGGAACACCACGGACCGCTCTATCGAAGCCGGCCCGGCTACCGGCCCCAGCTCGATCCCGACGACGACGGCGTGGCCTGCTGAACGCACGTTCCCCGCACCGTGAGTCCGGCGACGGCGAATGCCGCTCCCCGAGACAGCGACCCGCCACTCCCGCAGCGGCGGCCCGTCGTCACGCCCGCGACAACGAACCCATCGCCACTCCCGCGACAACGAACCCATCGCCACTCCCGCGACAACGAACCCATCGCCACTCCCGCGACAACGAACCCATCGCCACTCCCGCGACAACGAACCCATCATCACTCCCGCGACAGCGACCCGCTACTCCCGTAGCAGCGACCGCTACTCCCGTAGCAACGAGCGCGGACGAGCCTCGGCCGCAGGCGATCTCGACGCCGACGCGCTCAGTCCGACTCGGCCTGGAAGACCAGCACGGTGGCGCCGATCCGGATCACGTCGCCGTCGGAGAGCATCGCGCCGCTCTCGATCACCCGCTCGTTGATGTAGATCCCGTTGGCCGAGTGCAGATCCTTGATCAGCAGTCCGGCCCGGCTCGGCTGGATATGCGCGTGATAGCGGCTCACCTTGGGATCGTCGAGCACCAGATCGTTGTCGGTCATCCGGCCGACCTTCAGGCCCGACGTCGCTATCGGCACCGTGCGGCCGTCCGGTAGTCGCAGTCGGCCGTTGCGGGCGCTGCGCGGTGCCTCGGTGACCGTCTCGGTCATCGCCTTGGCCATCCGCTCGGCGTCCTGGATGCCCAGGGTGTTCAGCGGCTCCTGCCGCAGCACCCGCTGCTCCAGCTCGACGAGCGCCGGTCCGGGATCGATGCCGAGTTCCTCGGCGAGCACGGTGCGCACCCGCCGGCAGGCGTCCAGGGCGTCGGCCTGCCGCCCTGACAGATACAGCGCGGTGATCAATTGCGCCCACAGCGGTTCCCGCAGCGGATGCTCGTTCGTCATCGAGACCAGCTCGCCGACCACGGAAGAGGCTCGGCCGCACGAGATCTCGGCGTCGATGCGGGCCGACGCGACCAGCAGCCGCTCCTCATCCATGGCGGTGGCGAAGCTGTCGGCGAACGACAGCCCCGACAGATCGTCGAGCGCCTTGCCGCTCCACTCCGCGAGGGCGGTCGCGAACCGCCGCGCGGCGGTCTCGTCGTTCCCGGAGTCGGCAGCCTCGGCGCCTGCGCGGCGGGCCAGCTCGAACCGGCCCAGATCGCAGTCGCCGTCGGCCACCTCGAGCCGATACCCCGACGACTCGGTGCGCAGCACGCGCGTCGGGTCCACCCCCGAATTCCGCAGGGCCTTGCGGATATTCGAGACGAACACCTGCAGGCTGGCCTGATACGAGTCGGGGGGCTGCTCGTTCCACACCATGTCGGCCAGCGCCTGCGAGGACACCGCGCGCCGCCGGTTCACGGTGAGCGCGGCCAGCAGTGCCCGCGGTTTCGGTCCGCCGACGGGCACGGGCGCACCGTCGACCAGCAGCTGCACCGGCCCCAGCACCCGCACGTCCAAGCTCATGAGTGTCTACCTAACACGCAGGGCGCCCGCGAGTCGAGACAGGGCTCGATGCTCGCGCGCACCCGCGTGAGTCGGGCGCCGACGCGCTACTTCGCGCTGACGGACTTGCCCGCCGACTTCAGGTCGTTGCAGGCCTCGACCACGCGCTCGGCCATCGAGGTCTCGGCCTTCTTCAGGTAGCTGCGCGGGTCGTAGACCTTCTTGTTGCCGACCTCGCCGTCGATCTTGAGCACGCCGTCGTAGTTGGCGAACATGTGCGCGGCGATCGGGCGGGTGAACGCGTACTGGGTGTCGGTGTCGACGTTCATCTTCACCACGCCGTACTTCAGCGAGTCGTCGATCTCGGACTTCAGCGAGCCCGATCCGCCGTGGAAGACGAAGTCGAACGGCTTCGAGCCGTCGGGCAGGCCCAGCTTGGCGGCGGCCACGCGCTGTCCCTCGGCCAGCACGTCCGGGCGCAGCTTCACATTGCCCGGCTTGTACACGCCGTGCACGTTGCCGAAGGTCGCGGCCAGCAGGTACTTGCCGTTCTCGCCGCCGCCCAGGGCCTCGATGGTCCGCTCGAAGTCCTCGGACGAGGTGTAGAGCTTCTCGTTGATGGCGTTCTCGACGCCGTCCTCTTCACCGCCGACGACGCCGATCTCGACCTCGAGGATGATGTTCGCGGCCGCGGTCTGCTTCAGCAGTTCCTTCGCGATATCCAGGTTCTCGCCGATCGGAACGGCCGAGCCGTCCCACATGTGCGACTGGAACAGCGGGTTCTGCCCCTTGGCGACCCGCTCCTGCGAGATCGCGATCAGCGGGCGGACGAAGCCGTCCAGCTTGTCCTTGGGGCAGTGGTCGGTGTGCAGCGCGATGGTCACGTCGTACTCGGCGGCCACCACGTGCGCGAATTCCGCCAGGGCGACGGAGCCGGTGACCATGTCCTTCACCCCTTGGCCGGAGCCGAACTCCGCGCCACCGGTGGAGAATTGGATGATGCCGTCACTGCCCGCCTCGGCGAAGCCGCGGATCGCCGCGTTGATCGTCTCCGACGACGTGCAGTTGATCGCGGGGAAGGCGAAGGAGTTCTCTTTGGCCCGACCGAGCATCTCGGCGTAGACCTCCGGAGTCGCGATGGGCACTGCAGGGACCTCCGTATGTGTGCTGCGAACAACAGTGTCTGGTCAATACCCTAAGTTCCGGTGCCGCCCGGGGGGAAGGCGGGCTCGGGGTCCGCGGCCGCCCGGCGGGCTCGGTGGCCGGCGAGCCGACGACCAGCAACCTTCCGTGCGGGAGCCGGGAAGAGTCTGAGAGGTTGCCGTGACGTTGGGTGCGATGGCGATCGTCCCGGTACTGTAGGGGCCGTGACCTTGCTGGCCATATCTGACGCAGTCGCGAGCAGCTCCGGAATCTCCGGTATCAAGGAGCTGCTCGACCCGATGCACCTGCTCACGGAGACGTGGCTGAAGAATGCGGTGCTACCGGCCATCCTGGTCATAGTCTTCATCGAGACGGGCCTGCTGTTCCCGATCCTGCCCGGCGATTCGCTGCTGTTCACCGGCGGCCTGCTCGCCGCCCAGCCGAATCCGCCGGTGGGCATCTGGGTGCTGGTGCCGGCCACCGCTCTGATCGCCATCGCCGGCGACCAGAGCGGGTACTGGATCGGCCGCGCCATCGGACCGGCCCTGTTCCACAAGGAAGACGGCCGCTTCTTCAAGCAGCGCTACGTCACCGAGACGCACGAGTTCTTCGAGAAGCACGGCCCGAAGACCATCATCCTGGGCCGGTTCGTGCCGATCGTGCGCACCTTCATGCCCGTGCTCGCGGGCGTGTCGAAGATGGACTACCGCACGTTCCTGACCTTCGACATCATCGGCGGCATCGCATGGGGCGGCGGCGTCACCGTGCTCGGTTATTTCCTGGGCAATGTCGCCTTCATCCGCGATCACGTCGAGGCGATCTTCCTCGTCATCGTGTTCGTCTCGATCCTGCCGGGCATCATCTCGGTGGGTAAGAAGCTGCTCGACCGCGAGCCCGCCCAGGGCTCCACCGCCCCCGCCGAGGGCTCCACCGCCTCCGCCCGAGGCGACGTTCCCGTACCGACGAACGAACCGACGCGCTGACCCTTGCAGACAACGCCGCTACCCCTCGCACTGGGCGGACTCGATCCGCTGCAGTCCGCCGGGCCGACGCTCGTCTGGACCATCGTTCTCGTTTTCGTGTTCCTCGAGTGCGCCCTCATCATCGGGCTGTTCCTGCCGGGCGATTCGCTGCTGCTCACCGCGGGCATCGTGCTGGCCTCGCACGCCACCGGCCACGTCCAGATATGGGGGCTGGCGGTCGGCACCATGGTCGCCGCGATCGCCGGCAATCAGGTGGGCTATGTCATCGGCAATCGCACCGGTCATCATCTGGTCGCCCGCAAGGACGGCCGTTATATCAACGCCCGCAATCTGTCCCGGGTGACCGAGCTGCTGCACCGGCACGGCTTCGTGGCCGTGCTGGTGGCGCGCTGGATTCCCTGGGTGCGCACGCTGTGCCCGCTGGTCGCCGGCGCCGCGGGAATGGATCACCGCCGCTACACGCTGGCCAGTTCGATCGGCGCCGTGATCTGGGCGCCGGTGCTGCTGCTGATCGGCTACTACTCCGGCGGTTTCCTGGAACAGGTGTCGTGGCTGCCGAAGCTGGTGACCGGGACGATGGTCGCGGGCCTGATCGTGGGCACCGCGCTGGGCATCCGGCAGTACCGGGCGGAGATGGCACGCCCGACCGAGGATTTCGACCTCGATGCCGTGGGTGAGGGCTCCGACGCTGTCAGAGCCCCGCTGCCGTCACAAGATACGCAGACTCCATCAACAACCAGCCAGACAGCTGCACCGACAGGTCGCGTTCCGGAATCTTGGACGAGGTGACCGAGCCGCCCGCGGTGAAATAGGACGCGCCCGCCGTGCCGGTCGGCAGCTGCGCGGGCTTGGTCCAGTCGTAGCCGAACAGCGGATCGCCCTCGACCGCCAGCCGATGCTCCCAGGCCGCGGCGGCCGACGCGGTGACGATCGCCGCCGCCGTGCGCCGCGCCGCGCGCTGGTCGGCCTCGTCGCCGGGCAGCATCAACGCGACGTGCGCCAGATACCGCACCAGGATGCCGTTGAACAGGCCGCCGTCGCCGCCGGCTCCCCCGGTGACGACCCGGCCCGCGGTGAGATGCTTCTCGACCGCGTTCACCAGCCGCTGCACCCGTTCGATGTGCTCGAATTCGCCGGTGTGCACGGCCAATTCGGTCTCCAGCCCGAGCACCACGCCCTGGCAGTAGCTGTACACCGGGCGCTCGAGCTTCCCGGACGGCAGGTGGATACCGTCGAAGATCAGCCCGGTGTCGGGGTCGCGCAGCCGTTCGTCCAGGAAATCGGCGATGCGCCCGGCCTTCTCGTAGTCGCCGAAGCGGGCCAGCGCGATCGCGGCCGGACCGTTGGCGGGCGCGTTGAAGAAATCCGACCCCTTGCGCCACGGCACGGCGCCGATCTCCGGCTGGAATCCCGACGATAGATCGGTGCGCAACGCGGTCAGCCCGCCGCGAACCTCGGTGATGCCCCGGGTGCGCTCGGCGCGCTCCAAAGCGATTGCCAGCCAGGCCATGTCGTCGTAGTAGTTGTTGGTCCAGCCGGTGACATTGCGAATTCGGTGGGCCCGGGCCACGGTGCCGATGCGGCGGGTGCGGGCGGCCGTCGACTCGCGGTTGGCGGCGTCGACCGCGGCGTCGATCAGATGCGCCTGCCACCAGTAGTGCCAGGTGAGGAAGACCCGTTCCCCGCGCGTCGGCGGCCAGCCGACGACCCCGAGTTCCGCCCCCGGGACGACCCACAGCATGCGGAGATGGCGCGACAGGATCGCGGATTCGGCCTTGTCGGCGCGCGCCGACCACACACCCGCATCGGCCACGCCCGAATGATCGGTCGAAGGCTCGGTGTGGCGCCGGGAGCCCGGCGCGGGCGCGTCGTCACTCCGCGAAGTCATGGCTCAATGGTGCCAGCCCGGCACCGAATTCCGCGCCCGATTTGTTACGGAATCGACTCTCCGCTGCGATATGCCTACCCATTGCTGTGCGGAATCCTCAACGGCTACCCCGCGAAAGCTCGCCGGGCGCTCCGCATCAGCGGCGCGAACCGATCTGTCCCACCTCGGCCGAGGCTACCGACGGGGTTCGGACGGGTCCGGGGACGAGGTCCGGCCCGCACGCTCGAGGCGGGCGGCGAGCGCGCGGCAGCGGTCGCGGAACTCCGCCGGCTGCTCGATGACGAAGTCGGCATCGAGGAAGGCGAGGTTCAGTATCAGCCATTCGAACGAGTCGATCCGGGTGGTAACCGTGCAGCGGCCCGCGGATACGGCCTCGATGTCGCAGTCCTGGTATTTCAGGGTGTCGGCCACGCGGGCGGCCGGAGCGTCCACGGTGATCACCGCGCGGTGCCTGCCCGCGGTCAGCGCCTCCCGCAGGTACTCGGCGGCCGATCCGGCCGGGAGCGGACGCGGATCGAATGTCGTTCCGCCGCGGTGGATCTCGTCGATCCGGTCCAGGCGGAAGGTGCGCCAGTCGCCGCGGTCACGATCCCAGGCCAGCAGGTACCAGCGCAGATGCCGGTGGACCTGGCGGTAGGGCTCGACCCGGCGACGGCCGCGGGATCCGGTCCGGGTGGTGTAGGCGAACGAGACGTGTTCGTGGCGGGCCGCCGCGGCGGCGAGGGTCGCCAGCGCCTCCGCATCGACCGCCGGTGCGGTCTGGGCGGCGGCCTCCACCGTCTCGCGCACGGCAATGGTGCGGGCCCGCAACCGTTTCGGCAGCAACTGATCGATCTTGCCGAAGGCGCGGTCGGCCGCCGCGGCCACGCCGGGGCCGTCGCCGGCCGCCGTCGTCGCGGCCAGCAGCCCGAGGCCGACGACCGTCGCCACGGCCTCCTCGTCGTCGAAGACCATGGGCGGCAGGGCATTTCCGGCGGACAGCCGGTAGAAGCCGCCCGGTCCGGGTTGGGTGATCACCGGGTAGCCGTACTCGCGCAGCCGCTCCACGTCGCGGCGCACCGTCCGGGGACCGGTCGCCAGCCGCTCGGCCAGCTCGGCGCCGCTGAACCGGCGTCCCGTCTGGAGGTAGGCGAGCAGGTCGAGCAGGCGGCGGGTGTTGTCGGCCATGGCTGGTTCGCCTCCGTGCTGTCTCGGGTACCCAGCATGGTCTCAGTTGTGGTCAGAAACTGTCCACATCTACCTCTAGCGTCGATGCCATGACCGATATTCGCATCCGGGGCGCGCGGACCAACAACCTGAGACGCCTCGACATCGATGTGCCGCGGCGGGCGCTGGTGGTCTTCGCCGGTGTGTCCGGCTCGGGTAAGTCGTCGCTGGTCTTCGACACCATCGCCGCCGAGGCCGGGTATCAGGTGAACGAGACCTACCCGCCGTTCGTGCGCAACCGGCTGCCGCGCTGGAACCGGCCGGAGGTGGATCTGATCGAGGGGGTGTCGCCGGTGGTGGTCATCGATCAGAAACGGCTGGGCGGCAACGCCCGATCGACCGTCGGCACCATCACCGACGCCTATACCTATCTGCGCCTGCTGTTCTCGCGGGTGAGTGAGCCGTATGTCGGTGAGTCGAAGCACTTTTCGTTCAACGACCCGGCCGGGATGTGTCCCGGGTGCGCGGGCCTGGGCGAGACCCTCGCGACCGCGGTGGAGCGGTTGCTCGACCCGGACAGGTCGCTGGAGCAGGGCGCGATTCTGCTGCCGGGCTTCGGCAACGGCCAGTACTGGTACCGGCAGTACGCTGACATCGGGTCCTTCGATCCGGCCACGCCGCTGCGGGACTGGTCGGAGCGGGAGCGGCAGGCGCTGCTGTACGGCGGCGCGGCCGCGGCGGACCTGGAGCCCCGGCCGCCGCAGGACTACGAGGGTGTCGTCGAGCGGTTCGAGCGGATCTACCTGCACACCTCCGATTCCCTCTCGGATCACAAAAAGGCTGTGGTGGAACGGTTCACCCGGTCGACGCCGTGCCCGGACTGTCACGGGGAGCGACTGAACGCGGCGGCGCGTACGGCCCTGGTGCTGGGTCACACCATCGTCGAGATGAGCCGGAGGGAGATCGGTGAACTCGCCGGACTCGTTGCCGGGGTAAGGAATCCGAATGTCGCACCGGTGGTAGCGGCACTGCGCGAGAAGCTCGCCGCGCTGGATTCGATCGGCCTCGGTTACCTCTCGCTGGCTCGGCCCACGACCACGCTGTCCGGTGGTGAATCCCAGCGCATCAAGACCGTCCGGCATCTCGGCAGCAGCCTGATCGAGATGCTGTACGTCTTCGACGAGCCCACCATCGGATTGCACCCGCACGATGTGCGGTCCATGACCGGGCTGCTGAAAAAGCTGCGGGACAAGGGAAATTCGGTGCTGGTGGTGGAGCACGATCCGGATGTCATGCGAGTGGCCGATCACATCGTCGAGATCGGGCCGGGCGCGGGGGACGGCGGCGGACGGGTCGTGTTCGAGGGCGGGTTCGAGGCGCTGCATGTTGCCGACACCCCGACCGGTCACGGACTGCGGACCCGGCGCACCGGGCGGACGCCGCGGGTGCCGACGGGCAAACTGCGCATCGAGAACGCGACCCGCAACAATCTGCGCAACGTGTCCGTCGACATCCCGACCGGTGTGCTGACAGTCCTGACCGGAGTGGCCGGTTCGGGGAAGTCGAGCCTGGTCGCCGAGCTGATCGCGCAACACCCCGCCACCGTCGTGGATCAGCGGCCGGTGACCGCCAACCGGCGCTCGACGCCGCTCACCTACGCCGGCCTCGCACCGGCGATCCGCAAGCTGTTCGCGCAGCGCAACGGCGTGAGCGCCGGCCTGTTCAGCGCGAATTCGACCGGTGCGTGCCCGGTATGCAAGGGCTCCGGCGTGATCTACACCGACCTGGCGTTCATGGACGGGCAGGAGGTGGTGTGCGAGGCGTGCGGCGGCCGCCGCTTCACCGGCGAGGTTCTCGCCTACACCGTCGACGGCCTGACCATCGCCGACATCGACGCCCTCACCGTCACGGAGGCCACCCGCCGCCTCCCCGCCCCCTCGATCGCCCGCGCCCTGCGCCACCTGGACGAAGTCGGCCTCGCCTACCTGCGCCTGGGCCAGTCCCTGAACACGTTGTCCGGCGGCGAATGCCAGCGCCTGAAGATCGCCAAGGAGCTGGCCCGCCCCGACGACCACACCCTCTACATTCTCGACGAGCCCACCACCGGCCTGCACCTCTCCGATATCGACACTCTGCTGGCAGTCCTGAATCGACTGGTGGACAAGGGAAATACGCTCGTCGTAATCGAACACAACCTCGACGTCGTTCGGGAGGCCGACTGGGTGATCGACCTCGGGCCCGGCCCCGGACGGCACGGGGGCCGGGTGCTGTGCGAAGGGACGCCCGAAGAAATCACCCACTGCGAAGAATCGAAAACGGCTGCCGCGCTGCGTATTCTACCTGAGCAGGAGCCGCACTTACTTCGGTGATCGCACCGGCCGACGATTGCCCCCAAGGCAGAAAATCGCCCTCGAACCGGCCGGCACGGCTAACGCAGGTGGGCCAGCAGCGTCCGCATCTGATGCTCGCATTGTTGTTTCACCTCGGCGCCGGTGAAGTGGCCCCCGCGATCGCGCACGGTGAAAGTGGTGGTCGCGAACAGGTTTCCGTCGGCGACGTAGACCTCGGTGGTGAATACGTGCGGCTCCGAGTGCGAATCTCCGTCCCGCAGCACGGCAATGGCCTGCGCCCCCGAACCCATGTCGCCGATATCTTCGGTCCTGACCGCGGCAACGGCACGTTCGGCCGTGTCGAACCGGGCCTGCCCACCGGCCGGATCGCGCAGGTAGTCGACCTCCATGTGCACCGTGGCCGTGACACCGGACCCGGCGAAATCGGCGCGGCATTCCAGTCGGCTGTCGGCCACATCGCCGGCGACGAGTTCCGCGCCTGTCGGGGGCTCCGCCTGTTGCATGTCCCCTCGACCGATCGCGGAGAGATCCAGTGCCGCACAGGCATGGGGAACCTTGCCCGGCCGATATTCCGCATCGGCGGCCGGAGGTACCGGCACGACGGAATCGGGCCGATAGGGGCCGCCGGGGTGATAACCGGCGAAGACAAGGGCGGCGGCCACCACGGACACGGCGAAAACCGCTGCGGCACCGACCGCGACCCAGGGCCGGGTGCTGAGCGAGGCAACCGCCGCATCGCGTGAATCATCGGTCATCACAGCCTCCCCGCGGCCGTTCGAAGCTGCTGCTCGCAGAGGTCGGCCAGATCGTCGGCACCGATCCCCCGCGCCCCGTACAAGTGGAATTGGATGCCTACGGAAACATTGCGCTGAATCAGCCCGGCCTCGCATCCGCGCATCGCGATCCCCGAGTCCTGGGCTGAAGCCGACAGGTACGCGTCCTCACCGATACCGGGCACCGGCCGTGTGACGACATCGGTCCCGGACCGCCCCAACACCAGCGTGCGCGCCTTGTCGTAGGCCGGGCGCAGGTCGGTGGTCTCGGTGGACCGATCGGCCACCGTCACTGTCAGATTCACCATGGCGTGGTCCAACGCGACATTGTCACAGGAGAGCTGCACCGGGGACGCGATGTCGATCTTCCCCGGCGTGGGCGGCTCTTTCGCAACTCCACCGACCCGCTCGAAGAGCGGCAGATCCATCATGGCGCAAGGGTTTCCGACTCCGTCGGCGGTATACAGCGCGGGCTGATCGACTATCCGCGCCCAGACCGTAACTCCCATGACGCCGAAGACAACGACACCGGCTGCCACGAACGCCCGGGTGATGATCCCGGGCAGGCGATTACCCGGCATCGCCACGTCCCACCGCTCGCCGAGTCGCATCCCCGATCGCCATGCTCTTCCCCATCCCGGTCGGCAAACCTTCGCTGTCCCTTCGGTTTTCTCGCAACCGAGTGTTCGCCAACGGCCTTAACCACAACTTGCGATCCCCATAAGACCCCGATCATGCCCACCAGCCGCGCTCGCGACTGTCACGGCGGGATCCTCACCTTGCCTCGAGAGGCTTCCGTATCAATTCCCGTGCGACTTCGCCTGTTACGGATCGACCGGCTGCGTGTTCCGGCCGAACCGCACCCTGAAAGACAAGGCAGTGCAAGCGAACCGGACGCGCGGACGGCTGACGCGCCTACCAGGCGCGGGTGAGGTCGGCGTGCTGGCTGATCCAGGAATGCATGGCTATGCCGGCGGCTACGCCCGCGTTGATGCTTCGGGTGGAACCGAATTGGGCTATCGAGACCGTCATGACGGCGGACTGCCTGGCCTCGGCGGTGACGCCCGGGCCCTCCTGGCCGAACAGCAGCAGGCAGTTCCGGGGAAGGCGGGCGGTTTCCAGGGGGACCGAGCCGGGGACGTTGTCCACCGCGACGACCGTCAGTTCCTCGCGGTCGGCGAATTCCAGCAGGGTCGCGACGTCGGAGTGGTGGACGAGGTGCTGGTAGCGGTCGGTGACCATGGCGCCGCGGCGGTTCCAGCGGCGGCGGCCGACGATGTGCACGGCGGACGCGGCGAAGGCGTTGGCGGTGCGTACCACGGTGCCGATGTTGGCGTCGTTCTCGAAGTTCTCGATGGCGACGTGGAACGGGTGGCGGCGGCGGTCGATGTCGGCGACGATCGCCTCGCGCGTCCAGTACCGGTAGGCGTCGACGACGTTGCGGCGGTCGCCGTGCTCGAGCAGTTCGGGATCCAGCCGCGGATCGTCCGGGGGCGCGGTGCCGAACTCCGCCGACCACGGCCCGACGCCGCGGGGGTGTTCGCCCCATTCGGTCGGCCCGCTCGCGGCCTCCTCGTCCGGGGGCTCGTCGACGCTCACGCCGCCGAGACTCCGAACCCGATCGCGACGACGAGCATGATCACTGTGTAAGCGATCAGGAGGAGCAGGCTGATCAGCATCAGCACCGACGTGCAGATGCCGATGATGTAGCCGACCTGCACGTTGGTGCGCCCGCCGTAGCTGCCGCCGGACGCGTCGATCTCGTTGAGCACCCGCCGCCCCATCACCCACGCGAACGGACCGGTCAGGCCGCAGAACAGGCTGACCAGCCCCAGCACGAGAATGGTGGTGGCCTGGGGATGCTCGGGCGGCGGCGGATAGCCGTAGCCGTACTGCGGCGGAGGCGGCGGATAACTCATCCGCGTCATCGTAGCCGGGCGAACCGGACCTGGTTCGTCACCGATTCCCAGGGCACAGTAGGTGTAGCTGCCTACACCAAAGATTCGGTGGGTCGCTCCCTCGTATCCCGCCACTCCCCCGACCAGCATGGAGTCATGACCGAGACGTTCGCCGAACCGACCCTCGTACTCGACCGCCCGGACCGGCCACCGATGACCGCCGGCCGGGTGGTCCGCGCGATCCTGCGCGCGCCGTTCGAGGCGCGGACCTGGAAGGAACTGGCCTACCTGATCGTGGCCTTCGTGCTCGGCATGGTCGCCATCAGCTGGATATATTTCGGCTTCGGCGCCGGACTGGGCCTGTCGATCGTCCTGATCGGCATCCCCGTGCTGGCGCTGGTACTGCTGGCCGGCCGGATCTGGGGTGTGGTCTACCGGGCCGTCGCCTCCGCGCTGCTCGATACGCCGATGCCCGCGCCGCCGGCATTCGCGCCACGTCCCGGATTCTTCGGCTGGCTGCGCAGCGCCTACACCGATCGCACCTCGTGGCGGGCGCTGGCGTTCCTGATCGCCGAGGTGGTGCTGGGCCTGTTCGCCGGTTACGGGGTGCTGATCGTCGTCGCGATGACGGTGTTCACCGCGATTTCGCCCATCCCCTGGGTGATCTTCCATCCGATCAACGTGGACGACCAAGGGCGCGAACATCATTCGCTGGCCCAATTCGGCGACTACTACATCGAAACCTGGCCGCGCGTGCTGGGCATGGCCGCGGTGGGCGTGATCGGCTGCCTCGTGCTGCCGTGGCTGGTGCGCGGCATGTGCTGGCTGCACCGGCAGCTGGCACTGGCGCTGCTGACCCCGACCGCCCGCGACCGCCGGATGGTCGAGTTGCAGGAGAGCCGCCGGGTCGCCGTCGAGGATTCCGCCGCGACGCTGCGCCGCCTGGAGCGCGATCTGCACGACGGCACCCAGGCCCGGCTGGTCACCATCGCCATGGCGCTGGGCCGCGCCGAGGAGCGCCTCACCGCCGGTGGCGATGCGTCCGCACTGGTCGCCGAGGCGCACGCCGGTTCCAAGGAGGCCATCGCCGAACTGCGCGAACTGGTGCGCGGCATCCATCCGCCCGCCCTCGAGCTGGGACTGGAGCCCGCGCTGGAGACGCTGGCCGCCCGCTGCGCGCTGCCGGTCGAACTGCGGGTCCACCTGCCGCAGCGGCCCAACCCGGCCATCGAGGCGATCGCGTACTTCTCGGTCGCCGAACTGCTCACCAACGCGGTGAAACACTCCGGCGCCGACCGGGTGTGGGTCGCCGTGCTGCCGTCGGACGGAAACTCGATCGCCGTCTCCGTCCGGGACAACGGCCACGGCGGCGCCCTGCAACCGGCCGTACCGACCGCGGAAACCGCAGTGAGCGGCGGACTTGCGGGCCTGGCCGCCCGGGCACGCGCCGTCGACGGCATACTGACGGTGGACAGCCCGGCCGGCGGCCCCACCACCGTCACCCTCACCCTGCCGATCGAGGGACCCCGGTGAGCCACACCGCCGCACACGGCCGAATCCGTGAATGTATCCACCGGCCGAGCCGGACCGACCGGCGGAACGACGCCCGCGAGTGCGCGCGATCGGCAACACGGGACCTGTCGGCACACCGACCTCCACAACCGATTTCGCGGGAACGCAGTCGAGCCGATACTCGTGACCAGGCGGCGCGCCGACGACGTGGAGCGATGAGGCCGACCCCGTTCGGGAAGACACCCTCCGAGACGGCGGGCCTCCGGCACAGGCCCCCGCGGACGCGGTCTCTTCGGTCCTCGCAGGACAAATGAACCGAGCGTTGGAGGTCACGGTGACGAAGGAAGGTAGCGCTATCAGCGATCCCGCGAGCGAACCAACGACCACGGCCGAACAGCCGCTGCGCATCGTGATCGCGGAGGACAGCGCGATTCTGCGGGACGGGCTGGCCGGGCTGCTCGCCGACCGCGGTCATGAAGTGGTCGAAATGGTCGGGGACGCAACGCAATTGCGCGAGGCCGTAGCCGAACATCAACCGGATGTGGCGGTGGTGGACGTGCGCATGCCGCCGTCGTTCACCGACGAGGGGCTGCTGGCCGCGATCGAACTGCGCCGCAAATTCCCCGACATCGGCATGCTGGTGTTCTCGCAGTGGGTCGAAACCCGGTATGCCACCGAACTTCTCGCCGGAGGCGCGGGCGGCGTGGGATATCTGCTCAAGGACCGGGTGGCCGACGTGCGCGAGTTCGTCGACGCCCTGCACCGGGTCGCCACCGGCGGCACCGCCCTGGACCCGGAGGTGGTGAGCCAGCTGATGGGCGCCGCACGCCAACAGGATTCGCTTACCCGCCTGACCCCGCGCGAACGCGAGGTCCTGGAACTGATGGCACAGGGCCTGACCAACGCCGGCATCGCCCAGGCATTGACCGTCACCGAGCGCGCCGTGGAGAAGCACATCGGCAACATCTTCCTGAAACTGGAACTGCCTCCGTCGGACACCCACCACCGCCGGGTCCTGGCGGTACTGCGGTTACGGGGCTGAGCCCAGCTCTGCCCCTCGGCAAGCTGTCACTGGATACGCCCCCAGTAAGCCGTCACCCTGGCGAACGCTCTCGGCATACCGTCATCCCTACGTGCCCCGACCGAGACCGGCCGCCCACGAGCACCGGCGCTGACCGTCCCGGCTACTTTCTGACGTCCCGGCGCGCTCTTGGCCGGGATGCATCAGCCGACCAGGCGAACTCCATCAGCCGCGTGACGCGCCTCACACAAACGGGTACTCCGGACTATCCTGGAGGCCCGCAAGCGGTGGTGGAGGCAGTCATGAACCACGCGCGCATCCTCCGTATCGTGCTCGGCATCACCGCCGGGTACATGATCGCCCTCGGGATCTGGCTGGGCTGGGTCGTCGACCACACGCCTGCGGGCACCGTCCCGTACCAGATCATGGCGCTGGTGGGTGTCTTCGGCTCGGGCATCGGCCTGGGCATGATCTTCGCCCAGCGCCCACCCCACTCCGATCGACGCCTGCTACGCCACGGCCTGGAAGGCTGGGCCACCATCGAGGCCGTACACCCCCTCCGCCGCACCGACCACCACACCGAACTCACCCGACTGGATCTACAACTCACCGTCCCAGGCTCCGAAACCTACCGTGGCACCATAGTTTTCGATATCACTCCGCGAGACGAATCGAAAATCAACGTCGGCGAAACGGTCTCGATACGTGTGGATCCAGCCGACCGCAACCGCATCATCCTCTGCCTGTAGACCAGCAGCTACCAAACACGATATTTTGGCAGGTTGGCCTGTAACGGGCCACGTTGTATCACGCGATGCAGGGATGTAGTCCAACAGCGAGGAGCGACGTCGTGGCGGTTGACCAGCAAATTCGGGAGCTGGCCGAACGCACTGCGAACTTCGGTTACCTGCTGGCGTACGAGCCGGTGTTGGTTGTTCACGGTGCCGCAGCGGAGGCCGCGCTGTTCACCGACCCGAACACGGCCATGTTCAAGTGCCGGTTGTTCGGCGAGACGCTCGTTGAGCGAGCCTTCATCTCGTTCGGCCTGCCGAACATGCCGGACACACAGCACAAGCGCCTGAAGGTGCTGAGCGACCAAGGCTTCCTCGACGCACGGGTACACGGCTGGTTCGATTCCGTCCGCAAGATCGGAAACCAGGCCGTACACGAAGGATATGCGGGACAGCGCGAAGCGCTGCTGCTTGTTCGCGCCTGCTACGAATGCAGGGTCAGAACCTCCAGCACTCACGGCGGGCCAACTCGATCGGGTTGATACAGGAGACCTGAAATTCAGCCGCTACGTTGGGGATCTTCAGGTTTCGGTCCGCAGTGCCCGGCCCCTTGGCACGTTCGTCGGTGACGACGAACGCCTTCCTTCGGCAAGCATGCGCGATTACCCATGGATCAGCCGCGTTCTGCTGTTCGAAGACCCAGTTGGGATACCGGTCGGAGATCTTCTGAACCAGGTCCACATCTTCCTGGCTCGGTTCGTCGATGAAGTAGTCGAGTCGCTTCGCCCAGTTGCTCAAAGTATCGTCTCCACGACCCAACTCCTCGAGACCTCACGAGGGATCACCGCGCGACCGGCCGCGATCAGCGCCTCCCACGCGTCCCACAGAGACGGGTGAATCTCTCGAGGGGTGTACCGGTGCAGCAAGACAAGGACATTGGTGTCTATGACGTAGCTCAACCGATCGCTCTCCGCGCGAGCTCGGCTTCCATCCTGTCGATGGTCGGGAGCTTGGACTCCAGGAAGTAGGTGGCGTCCACCGGGGAGATGACGCCGTTGTGGAGCGCGTCCAGCACCGTGGATACGTACCGCTCGCCCAGATTCCTCAGCTCGAGAACGTGTGGTGGAGCGAAGCCGGATTGATTCTCGCCCTCGACACGCTGGGCTCGCTCGCGGGCGATTTCCAGCTGCCGGGACAGTTGATCCGAGTCGATGATTTCCAGAGTCTTCATCCGGACGGCTATCGCGGACTGGCTCACTCGAAACACCTTCGACAAGCGCTCCAAGCTGGCGATCGGATCCAGCTCGCCCAGTTCTGCTACGAACTCGTCCGCCGGCAAAAGGAAAGCGGAACCGAATGCGTTGCATACCGATTCGGTGTCGCCAGGGGTGAATACATCGCACACACCGCTGGTACGACCGAGCAGGTGCCCCAACTCGTGAAAGAGCGTGAAGATGCGACGCCGCGGGGTGTCTGCGCCGTTGAGCAGAATGATCGGTGCGACATCCTCGTACAGCGACAAGCCGAGGAATTCGCTCGTCGGAATCCTGCTGGCCTGGAACACGAGCGCCCCCAGCCCCTCGACCGCGTGGATCCAGGAGTTGAGAGCTGCCCTTTCGTTGGCGAATCGACGTTGCGTACCGACGTCGACCCCGATCAGACGTCTCACCTGCACGGCCGCTGCCTTGGCGGTCTTCCGCGTAAGGGTGATGGCAGGCAAGCTCTCGAACTCGGCACCCAATTCCAGGATCCTGGCCCGTCGTCCGCGTACCTTTCGTATTTCGGCGACGACGGGCTGGGTCATCGGTCTGTCATGGTTGCGACGGAAGTCCGGCACCCGCTGCGCGGCGTCATCGACCGGCCGGGGCTGGGACGAAAGTAGCGCCGCCACTGTGGTGCCGTACAGAGCAGCTGCTCGGCGCAGCTGATTCAGGGTCGGCTCGGCTAGCTCGGTCTCCCATTCGACAACCCGCTCGGGAGCCACCCCCAGCCGCTTGGCGGCCGCGGCAATGGTGAAGCCGGCACTCTCCCGCGCACTGACCACGTTGTCACCGTTCGCCGGTGCACGTACTGCACTTGCCACCGCTGCCCCCTCCACCGTCACTGAGAATCGCAACGACCGAATCACCGAACAGTGCTGGGGCGGTATGCCCGGCCGAGCTATCTGTGCCACGCGCTCCGAGGCCAGCGTAGCAATTCCGCAGGCTGTGCTCGGAGTGTCGCGAGCAGCTGAGATTCATGGAAAGCCGCTGTATGTGCCCGTCGGCGGTTACTCACGCCCGCGGACCCGAGAACCTCGATGAACTCGTTCGCTCTCCGTCGAGACCGAACCCGAGCAATTACCGGTCTATCGGCACCTGCGTGATCCGGGGCGAAGGCGTTGCCGGCGACGGAACTCGAACCGCCTGCCCGGTATGTACCCGGGGATCGGTCAGAAAGTACTGCGCGGCAGCATAAGTCGAGAGGATCACTCCCTCTGCCGTCCGTCGCGAGCCGGTGCTGCGGGCGAACAGGCGGCGGAGGACGATCAGGCCGTCGGAGATGGTGAACAGCAGTGCACCCAGGCCGAGGCGGCTGCGGGGGTCGCGGCCTGGAATATTCATTCCTGCAACATTTTTCGCCGTAGGCGCGAGTGACGGGTCGGAGGCGAGTACGGCGGCGGTGCCGAGGGTGGCGCCGTAGAACGTCAGTGTCGCGGTGAGGTTCGGGGCCTTCGCGCGTAGTAGTGCGGCCGCGCCGAGCCAGGCGGCTATCCGGGGTAGCGCCACCGATGGTTTCGGCCGGGCGCCATCACGCCACCACAGGACCGAGTATCCGGACTGCATGATCGCGAAAGATGATGCGCCCGCGATCAATCGGCGGTCGTCGTCGGGATCTATGAGCAGCACGTCGCCGATCGTGGCGGCGCTCAGTGCGCCCAGGAGAACTCGACGGTCGGCGGGCGCGAGGTCTCGGCCGCTGTGTAGTACGCCCGCGGCCAGCAGGGGCATCATCAAGGGTTTTGCCGCCCACTGCCAGCGGTCGCGGCCGGTGACCGCGCCGAAAACCGTTGTGGCGGCGGCAGCGACGAAGGCCGCGCGGAATGGCCGGGCCATGTCAGCGGGCCGTCTGGGCGGTGGCGGATCCCGGCCGAAAGCATGCCGGGCTGACGCGGGCAGACCATCCCGAACTGACGCGGGCGGGGCGCGCTGGGCTGACCTCGGCAGAGCGCGACGGAATGATGCTGGTGCCCACCACGCTCAGAAGCTCGGTTCGATCGGCCTGGGCGGCAACGTGACCACCTGCCCGGCGTAGCTCAGCCCCGCGCCGAAGCCGAGGACCAGGGCCAGTTGGCCGCCCTTGGCCTTGCCGGTGACCAG
Organism: Nocardia sp. BMG51109; assembly: GCF_000526215.1. NCBI lineage: Bacteria > Bacillati > Actinomycetota > Actinomycetes > Mycobacteriales > Nocardiaceae > Nocardia > Nocardia sp. BMG51109. Next base: position 2,658,280 of record NZ_JAFQ01000004.1, on the reverse strand, counting down.
CATTTCCTCGATGGCCAGGGGGATCGAGGCGGCGGAGGTGTTGCCGGTGTTCTCGATGTCGTTGGCCATCGGGATGTCGTCGGCGAGGCCGAGGTTCTTGCGCATCAGTTCGTTGATGCGGGCGTTGGCCTGGTGCGGGACGAAGACCTCGATGTCCTCCTTGGCCACGCCGGACCGCTCCAGCGCGGTGGAGAGCGCGCGCGGCAGCGTGACCGCGGCCCAGCGGAATACCCGCGGGCCCTCCATGTGCAGCGACATCCGGCCCACCGGTTCGATCGCCGGATCGGTGCCCTGCAGCGCCTGCGCCTTGTTCATGAACTCGAGGAAGTCGACGTCCTGCGCGATCGCCTCGGCGTTCTCGCCGTCGCTGCCCCACACCGTCGGCGAGATGCCGTTCTCCTCGCTGGGCCCGACGACCACCGCGCCGGCGCCGTCGCCGAAGATCATCGCGGTGCCGCGGTCGGTCGGGTCGAGCCCGACCGTCATCGTCTCCGCGCCGATGACCAGCACGTGCTCGGCCGAACCGGCCCGGATCATATCCGCGGCCACGCCGACGCCGTAGCCGAAACCGCCGCAGCCCGAGGTCAGGTCGAACGCCGGAATGCCGTTCATGCCCAGGTCGTAGGCGACGGCCGGGGCGCCGTGCGGGGTCAGCTTCAGCCAGCTCGAGGTGGCGAATACCAGCGCGGTGATCTTCGACCGGTCGACGCCGCTGTTGACGATCGCCCGCTCACCCGCGGCCGCCGCCATGCTGCGCAGCGTCTCGTCGCCGCTGGTCCAGCGCCGGTTGCGGATGCCGGTGCGCTCGAAGATCCACTCCGGCGTGGAGTCCAGCACCTCGCACACCTCGGCGTTGCTGACAATGCGCTGAGGTCGGTAGGCGCCGATGCCGAGCATCGCCACATTCTCGCGACCCCGGTTGACTGCAATGCTCACCACGGGCGACTCACACGACCCTTCACCACTGTCGGACAAATGACCAGCTTTCAGGGTACCCAGCGCCGGAATTCACCCGAGCGCCAGATCCTTGAGACCGAGAATCGACCGGTACTCCAGCCCCTCCTCCGCGATCACGGTATCCGCACCGGTCTCCCGGTCCACGACGGTCGCCACACCGACCACCGCGGCCCCGGCGTCACGCAGCGCCCGCACCGCCATGAGCGGCGAATTTCCGGTAGTGGTCGTATCCTCCACGACCAGCACCCGCTTACCCGACACGTCCGGGCCCTCGATCTGCCGCTGCATGCCGTGCGTCTTGGCGGCCTTGCGCACCACGAAGGCGTTCAGCGGGCGGCCGGGGGCGTGCAGCATCGCCAGCGCCACCGGATCGGCGCCCATGGTGAGACCGCCGACGGCCTCGAAGTCCCAGTCGGAGACCAACTCCCGCAACAGCTTTCCGATCAGCGGCGCGGCCTGATGCTGAAGGGTTGCCCGGCGCAGGTCGACGTAGTAGTCGGCCTCTTTCCCCGACGACAGGATGACCCTGCCGTGCACGACGGCGAGCTCGCGAACGAGCTCCGCCAGTCTGTCTCGGTCCGTGGTGGACTCGATCATCGTGTCCTATGTCCTTCCGCGTGCGTTGAACAAGCCTTGGTTCAAGCGGACCTGCAGGGACCGCGGAATCAGCCCCGCGACCGCCGTCAGCGCTTTGTACTGCACGCCGGGCACACTGATCACCCGGCCCTTCTCCAGATCGTGCAGCGAACCGGCCACGACCTGATCCACACTCAGCCACATCGGTTCCGGCCCCGACGGCCGCTCGAGCCCGGCTCGCCGATGGAATTCGGTGCGCACGAACCCCGGACACAGGGCCTGCATCCGGACCCCCGTTCCGGTCAGCCCACCGGACAGTCCCTCGGTGAAGGATATGACGTACGCCTTCGACGCCGAATAGGTGGAACCGCGCCCGGGCACCAGGCCCGCCACGCTGGCCACGTTCACCACCGTGCCCTTCGCCGCGGTGATCATCGGCGGCAGGGCGGCCCGGGTCAGTTGCAGCACCGCGGTGACATTGACGTCCAGCTGGGTCTGCAGCTTCGCCGGATCGACGGTCCAGAACTCGCCGGACAGACCGAGTCCCGCGTTGTTGACCAGGAATTCGACGCCCTCGCCCAGGCGCGCCGCCACCCGGTCGCGGTCGGCGGCGTCGGCCAGGTCGGCGCGCAGGACCTCCGACCGGGTGTCGAACCGGCGCTTCAGCTCGTCGGCGAGGGCGGCGAGCCGTTGCTCGTCGCGCGCCACCAGCACCAGGTCGTAGCCCAGCGACGCCAGGCGCTCGGCGTAGCCCTGTCCGATTCCGGAGGTCGGTCCGGTGACGAGTGCGATGGGACGGGTCGCGCCCGGTAGGCGCGCGGCGGCAGAGGAATCTGTCATGGGGACATCATCCCGCACCCGTCATCGAGGTGCGGGGCCCTGATAGGGGCGGAACCCGGGGTGGAACGGCCCCCCCGGCTGCTCGTCGCCGGTGCGCCGCTCGCGCCACTCGTCTTCGACGAAATCGCCCTCGAAATCGCCACTGAATTCGCCATCGAAACCGCGGTCGAAACCGGTTGCGGTGGAATCGGTCTCGTCGGCGTCCGGTTGCTCCCCGGCGGGCGGCCAGTCGCGGCGGACGCGAGTGCGCGGATCCGGCACGACGGCCAGCTGCGGGCGGCGCGGGGGTTCCGGGTCGGTCTCGCCGGCGATGTCCTTGACCAGGGGGGCGAAATCGGCGTCATCGTCGGCGTATTCGTAGCGGTCGTCGTCGAGGCGTGCCCGCTCGTCGCCAGGGTCGTCGACGGGGGCCCGGTCGGCTCGATCCGCTGGGTCCGCTGGGTCGTTGTAGGCACCACGATCGTCGTAATCGGAATAACCGGCCTCGGCGTAACGGGTGTCCTCGGCGGCGTAACGGGGGGCGTCCTCGACATAGCGGGGGGCGTCCTCGTCGAGGCGCCGGTCGTCGAAGCGATCCTCCGGGTAATCGCGATCCGATGCCCGGACGGGCTCGGGCGATTCCGCCTCCGGATAGCCGGAATCACCGCCGGAGACCGGCGGCAGCACATGCAGCAGACCGGACAGCCGCAGCACCGCGTCGATGGCCGTCTCCCAGTCGCGCGAGGTCGTCCCCACGGGCAGCAGGCCCAGGGTCCAGTTGCCCTCGCTCCACAGCTGCTGCACCGAATCGGGCAGCGCCTCGATGAAGGCGACCATGCGCTGGTCGACGGCGTGCCGGGCGATATCGGGATTGGTCGCGAACACCACGCGGTCGCCGATCGCGCCGAGCAGTTCCAGGTCGGCGTCCTTGGGCGGCGAGGCCGTCTTCAACCGCAGGTCGATGTCGATATCGGAGCCGATCTGGCGGCGCACCGCGACCAGCGTGGCCGCGTCCTCCAGATCGAACAGCACGAACTTCTCGCCCTTGCGGTTGCCGGTGACCACGTCCACCGCGGTCAGGTAGCCGAGCTTGGCGATCGCCCCGCGGCGCCAGGTGGACGCCAGCATCGGTTCGACCGAGACATAGGTGTAACCCTGGGATTTTGCCCAGACCTGCCGCACATGACCGGTCCGCTGCCGCTGGAGCCGATCGAAGTACAGCAGTACGATCGCACCCACCAGTGCGATCGCCGCGAGTCCGAACCAGATTGCTGCCGTCATCGCCGTCGAGTCTAGTTCCCGCGTGCCCGACGCGGTGGGGGCACGCTGTGTGTTGGGGGAGTTCACCCCTGGCGTCGCCCACCCTGGATCGCTGCCACACCGCCCACCTGGGCCGCGGCGGCCGCTAGCGCGGCGGGGTCAGCGAGGTACTGATGATGATCTTGGCCTGGATCGATGCGTCCGGGGCCTTGTCGCCCTGCACCACCACCATGTCGCCGGGATGCAGATCGGTGACCTTGCCCGCCCCCGTCGCGACGACCTGGGTCTGCGCATCGGTGTGCACGGTGACCAGCGAGCCGAGCAACGACTGGATCGTCAGGGTGGTGCCGTCGTTGGTGCTGATCGTGCCCATCGTGGCGCCGAGGTCGTCGATGTCGCCGAGACCGGGCATCCCGGGCACGCCGGACTGCGGACCGCCGGAGCCGTTCGGCGGCACCACCGGCACGCGGGACGGCGACGACCGGGTGGAGGTGTCGGCGGCCGAGGTGGAGGACGAATCGTCGTTGCCGGCGAGGAACATGCCCGCGGCGATGCCGCCGAGCACGACCAGGACGAAGACGGCGGCCGTGAGCCCGATCCACAGGCCGGTGCGGCGGCGGCGCGGCGGCTCCACGGGCATCCCGGTCGGGCCGATCGGACCGTCCGGCGGGGCGCCGCCCCCGGCCCACTGCTGCCCCGGTCCCGGAGCGCCGTACGGACTTTCGTGCATGCCCCAGGCACTGTCGTAGGGCGGCAGCTCCCGAGTGGCGTTGGGACCGGCCGGCTGATCGAAGTACGACTGCGGCTCGGCGTACTCGTAAGGCTGGGGGTAGGTGGGCTGCGGATAGGACGGCTGGGTGTAGGAGACCGTCGGGTCGTAGCCCTGGCCGTACGCCTCCGAGTACTCGGAGGTATGCAGCGGCGCCTCGCCGGAGGTGTGCAGGGGCTCCTCGCCGGGCCCGCCCGAGGACCCCATCCGCTCGGTCGGCGCCTCAGGGGAATCCGGACGCTGTGCCCACGGGTCGCGCGGATTCGTCATGCAAACCAGAGTAGGTGCATAAGGTGACGCCGCACCCGGGGCAGCGGGTGCGGCGTCGGGCAGCCGGATCAGCGACCGACGATCAATCCGTCACCGTCCGGCGAGACATTGACCTTCACCAGGTCGCCGTCGCCGACCTCACCGGCCAGCAATTCCTTGGCCAGCGAGTCGCCGATCGACTGCTGCACCAGCCGGCGCAGCGGGCGGGCGCCGTAGGCCGGGTCGTATCCGCGCACGGCCAGCCAGAACCGGGCCGAATCGCTGACGTCGAGCTTCAGCCGGCGCTGCGCCAGCCGCTTCTGCAGCTGGTCCAGCTGGATGTCGACGATGTACTGCAACTCCTCCTCGTCCAGCGCGTGGAACATCACCACGTCGTCCAGGCGGTTCAGGAACTCCGGTTTGAACGCCGAGCGCACGGCGTTCATCACGAAGTCCTGGTCGCCGCCCGCACCCAGGTTGGAGGTGAGGATGAGGATGGTGTTGCGGAAGTCGACCGTGCGGCCCTGGCCGTCGGTCAACCGGCCCTCGTCGAGCACCTGCAGCAGGATGTCGAACACGTCCGGGTGCGCCTTCTCGATCTCGTCGAACAGCACCACCGTGTAGGGCCGCCGCCGCACCGACTCGGTCAGCTGACCGCCCTGGTCGTAGCCGACGTAGCCGGGCGGGGCGCCGACCAGGCGAGCCACCGAATGCTTCTCGGAGTACTCGCTCATATCGATCCGGATCATGGCGCGCTCGTCGTCGAACAGGAAGTCCGCCAACGCCTTCGCCAGCTCCGTCTTGCCGACGCCGGTCGGGCCGACGAACATGAACGAGCCGGTCGGCCGGTTCGGGTCGGCGACGCCGGCACGCGCGCGGCGCACCGCATCCGACACCGCCTGGACGGCCTCTTTCTGCCCGATCACACGCTTCCCGAGCTCCTCCTCCATCCGCAGCAGCTTCTGGGTCTCGCCCTCGAGCATGCGGCCCACCGGAATTCCGGTCCAGGACGACACCACCTCGGCGATATCGTTCGGCCCGACCTCCTCCTGCAGCATGACCTCACCGTCGGCCGCCGTACCGGCCTTCTGCTCGGCCTGGTCGAGCTGCTTCTCCAGCTGCGGGATCCGGCCGTAGCGCAGCTCGGCGGCCTTGCCCAGATCGCCGTCGCGCTCGGCGCGCTCGGATTCGCCCTTCAGCGATTCGAGCTCCTCCTTGATGACGCGCACCGAGTCGATGGCCTGCTTCTCGTTCTGCCAGCGGGCCATCAGCTGGTTCAGCTTCTCGCGGTCGTCGGCGAGCTCGTGGCGCAACTTCTCCAGCCGCTGCTTGGAGGCCTCGTCGGTCTCCTTCTCGAGCGCCATCTCCTCGATCTCGAGGCGGCGCACGGCCCGCTCCACCTCGTCGATCTCCACGGGACGCGAATCGATCTCCATGCGCAGCCGCGAGGCCGACTCGTCGACCAGGTCGATCGCCTTGTCCGGCAGGAACCGCGAGGTGATGTAGCGGTCGGACAGCGTCGCGGCGGCGACCAGCGCGGAGTCGGTGATGCGCACGCCGTGGTGCACCTCGTAGCGCTCCTTGAGGCCGCGCAGGATGCCGATGGTGTCGCCCACCGACGGCTCGCCGACCAGCACCTGCTGGAAGCGGCGCTCCAGGGCGGCATCCTTCTCGATGTGCTGCCGGTACTCCTCGAGCGTGGTGGCGCCGACCAGCCGCAGCTCGCCGCGGGCGAGCATGGGCTTGATCATGTTGCCCGCGTCCATGGCCGACTCGCCGGTGGCGCCGGCGCCGACGATGGTGTGCAGCTCATCGATGAAGGTGATGATCTGCCCCGCGCTCTGCTTGATCTCCTCGAGCACGGCCTTGAGCCGCTCCTCGAATTCGCCGCGGTACTTCGCGCCGGCGACCATCGCGCCCAGGTCGAGGGCGACCAGCTTCTTGCCGCGCAATGATTCCGGGACGTCGCCGGCGACGATGCGCTGGGCCAGCCCCTCCACGATCGCGGTCTTGCCGACGCCGGGCTCGCCGATCAGCACCGGGTTGTTCTTGGTGCGCCGGCTCAGCACCTGCACGACGCGCCGGATCTCGGTGTCGCGGCCGATGACCGGGTCGAGCTTGCCGTCGCGGGCGGCGGCGGTGAGATCGGTGGAGTACTTCTCCAGCGCCTGGTAGGTGCCCTCCGGATCCTGCGAGGTCACCCGGGCGTTGCCGCGCACGGTGGTGAACGCCTCGCGCAGCGCGTCGGCGGTGGCGCCGTACTTCAGCAGCAGCTGCGAGACGTCGGAATCGCCGCCGGCCAGCCCGACCACCAGGTGCTCGGTGGAGACGTACTCGTCGCCGAGTTCGGTGGCCAGCTTCTGCGCCGCGGTGATCGCGGCCAGCGCCTCGCGGCCCAGTTGCGGTGAGGTGGTGGCGCCCGTCGCCCGGGGCAGCCGGTCGACGATGTCCTGGGCCTCGCGTCGCACCGTCGCCGGATCGACCGCGACGGCCTTCAGCAAGGGACCGGCGATGCCGTCGGTCTGATCCAGCAGCGCCACCAGCAAGTGCGCCGGACGAATCTCCGGGTTGCCCGCGGCCGAGGCCGCCTGGAGGGCGGCGGTCAGCGCCGCCTGGGTCTTGGTGGTGGGATTGAACGAGTCCACGTTCACCTTCCTACTAGTCGTTCTCGCGCGACGATGGGGTCCTTCGGCGCGGATCGGCGGTCCGAAGGACACCGGACCCGCACGGCCGCGGTCGTACGCTTCGATCTGTTCAACACCGAGCTGTTCACCGTCGATTTGTTCGCCGTCGATTTGTTCAACGCAGTAGAAGTTGAGTCTGTTCCGCTCAAGTTTGCGGCCTTTCCGGTGCTGCCGCAATACCCGTCCCGACACTGCTCAACGCTAGACCTCGAATAAGACCGACCGGCCTGAATTGCATCGCTATCCGGTATCGGCTGATTACGATGGCAGGCAGCTCAGCAGTACCGCCGCGAACGGCCGAGCCAGGCACGGCCGGGCCCGCCCGCACCGCCGGGAAGGCCCGCCAGGCACAGAACGGAGCAGCGATGCGCGCGATGGTGGTACCGGAGTTCGGCGGCACGCCCGAACCGGCCGATATGCCCACCCCTCAACCGGGCCCCGGCGATATTCAGATCCGGATCGAGGCCGCCGGGGTCAACCCACTCGATCGCAAGCTCGCCGACGGCATCCTGAAAGATTCGCTCCCCTACGACTTCCCGATGATTCCGGGCATCGACGGCGCCGGCACCGTCTCGGCCGTGGGCCCGGGCACCACGACCTTCTCGGTCGGCGATCGGGTGGTCGGCAAGTTCCTCGTCCCGCCGGTCGGGCACGGCACGTTCGCCGAGTACGTCACCGCGCCGGAGCACGACGCCATCCACATCCCCGACCCGCTCACCACCATCCAGGCCGCCGCGCTGCCCACCGCCGGGCTCACCGCCCAGGAGCTGTTCGACGCCGCCGGCGTCGCCGCCGGCCGGACGATCCTGATCAACGGCGCCGCGGGCGGTGTCGGATCGTTCCTCGTGCAGCTGGCCGCCACGGCCGGCGCGCACGTGATCACCACCGCGCGCCCGGACGACGCCGATCGGATGATCCGGCTCGGCGCGACCGAGGTGGTCGACTACACCGCGGCCCCGGTCGGCGATTCGGTCCACGCCACCCATCCGGACGGCATCGATGTGCTGTTCGATCTGGTTTCCCCGCCGCCACGCCTGGCCGATCTCGCCCGGCTCGTCCGCCCCGGCGGCATCGTCTACAGCACCGTCCGCGCCGCCGACGAATCCGGCCTGCGGGCCCGCGGCCTGCACGGCGGGAACTTCGAGTCGGCCGGTGGCGCACCGGAACTGCGGCATCTGCTGCTGCAGGCCGCCATGGGCGAGCTGGTGGTGCCGATCGAGGCGGTCCGGCCGCTGACCGACGCCCGGGACGCGCTCGGCGCGGGCGGTGCGCGCGGTAAGACGGTCCTGGTCATCTGACGATTCGGATCCCCACCGGCCGGATTCCGCGGCCCGGACCACTACTGTTACGAGTTTCGTCACCTGTAACCGTGGGTAATGCAATCCACCCATAACCGTGCGACCACGGCTTTTTGAGGGATACTTGACCGCGTAGGAACGCCGGTTCCCGGCGGTTCCGGCAGGTATTCGCAGAAAGGAAGCTCGACGTCGTGGATTCGCGTACGGCTGCGCTGGTCCGCGCCAACTTCCGGTCGGTGGTCGAGGCCCCGTCCGGTCCCGAACGGTTGGTCAGCGCGTTCTATGGCCATCTGTTCGCGGAGAACCCCCGGTTGCGTGAACTGTTCCCCCCGACGATGGATATGCAAGCCAAGCGGCTGACGACCGCCATCGGCTTCGTGCTCGACCACCTCGAGGACTGGGACCGGGCCCAGCGTTTCCTCGAACAGCTGGCCCGCGACCATCGCAAGTTCGGTGTCGAGGCGGCCCATTACGACCTGGCCGGCCGCGCCCTGGTCGCGGCGTTCCGCACCTACGACGGGCCCAGCTGGTCCCGGCAACTGGAGGAGGGCTGGCGCGACATCGCCATTCTGATCTCGGCCTCGATGGCCATCGGCGCCAATTCCGACAAGTCGCAACCGTATTGGGAGGCGACGGTGGTCGGGCACCGCCGCGTCCTCGACGATCTGGCCATCGTGCGGCTGCAGTCGGAGAGCCCGATCCCCTATCAGGCCGGCCAGTACGTCCCGGTCTCGATCCCGCAGCGCCCGAAGATGTGGCGCTATCTCTCGCCGGCCATCCCGACGAATCCGTACGGCGAGATCGAATTCCACGTCCGCAAGGTCCGCACCGGCTGGGTGAGTCCCGGGATCGTCAACGAGACCAAGGTCGGGGACAACTGGCTGATCGCCGGGCCGCTGGGCGGCCTGCACGTCGAGCACAACTCGGGCCGCGATGTGCTGATGATCGGCTCCGGCACCGGAATCGCCCCGCTGCGCGCCCAGCTGATCGAGATGGGCCGGCGCGGCACGAATCCGCGGGTGCACTTCTTCATCGGCGGCCGCTACCCGTGCGACCTGTACGACGTGGAGAACATGTGGCAGCTGTCGCTGAGCAATCCGTGGCTGACCGTAGTTCCGGTGTGCGAGAACGAATCCAACCCGTGGTGGCATCCGTATCCGCCGGCCGACCCGCCGTTCGGCATGCACCGGCGGCTGATCGGTAATCTGGGTGCCGTGATCGCCAGCATGGGCGCCTGGGCGGACCGGCAGATCCAGATCGCCGGATCGGCGAAGATGATCGCCGACACCCGACGCGCCCTGCTCGCCATCGGCACGCCCGAATGGGCGATCATGTCGGATCCGGTCTAGCACCGGCAGGTGAACGAGCTTCGGACGATAGAGGTAGCGCAGTGACTCTCGGCCCGGACGAGACCGGAGAGATCCGGCTCGATACCCCGACGGAGTGGACGTCCACGGTGGTCGGCCACCACCGGCTGCGCCACGACATCGCGGTGATCCGCCTGATCGGCGAGCACGTCCCGTTCTCGGCCGGGCAGTCGGTGGAGGTGCAGGTGCCGCAGCATCCGGGGCTGCGGCGGCGGTTGTCGCCGGCGCTGCCGCCCTCGCTGGACGGCAAGCTGGAATTCCATGTGCGGACGGTCCCCGGCGGCTGGTGCAGCGGCTCGATCGTGGCCGACACCCGCCCCGGCGACCAGTGGAGCATCACCGCGCCGGCCGGTTGGCTGAGCGTCGACGACTGGGCCACCGATGTCGTGATGATCGCCGGCGGAACGGGTCTGGCGCCGCTGCGCTCGCTGCTGCTGAACCTGTCCCACCGCCCCGAACCGCCGCGCACCCACCTGTTCGTCGGCGGCCGCTCCCCCCGCGACCTGTACGCCTCGGACATGCTGTTCCTGCTGGCCGGCGAATTGCCCTGGCTCACCGTGGTTCCGGTGGTGGAGAGCGCCGACGACCCGGGCTGGGCGGACCAATGGTACGAGAGCTGCCGCGTGGACGTCGGTTTCGACGTGAACGAGATGCTGGAGGGCACGCTCGCCGACGTGGTCGGCGATATGGGACCGCTGCCCGACCATCAGGTCCTGGTGTGCGGGTCGCCGGCCATGACCGTGGCGACGGTGGACCGGTTGATCCAAACCGGCACGCCCGCGGAAGTCATTCGCTACGAAGGGATCTGACTCCCGGACTCCCCCGACGAGAAAACGCCCCCGGGCTTCCCCGAGGGCGCTGCTCTACAGATCGGTATTCTACCGGACCGGTGCTCTACCGGATCGGATTCGGCACCTACCTGCGCTTGTTGCGCGGTTGCCACACCACCAGCGCGGTACTGCGTTGCGGGGGCGTGAGTTCCGGCCGGTAGCCGGCGCGCAGCCGCTCCACCTCCGCCGACAGCTCGCGAACCCGCTCCTGTAGCGCCTCGACCTGATTGGTGAGTTCGATGATCCGCTTGATGCCGGCCAGGTTGACGCCCTCGTCCTGGGACAGCCGCTGCACCTCGCGCAGCAGCTCCACGTCCCGGGTCGAGTAGCGCCGGCCGCCGCCCGAGGTGCGTTGCGGGGTGACCAGACCCAACCGGTCGTATGTGCGCAGGGTCTGCGCATGCATACCGGCCAGTTCGGCCGCCACCGAGATCATGAAGAACTCGGCGCGCTGGGTAGGGCCGTGGGCCGCCGAAACATCGGCATTCTTCGGATCGCCGTTCATCACGCACCTGCCCATCCGGCACGCGGGTCGAACCCGCTGACCTTCTCCGCCTCGGCGTAGCCCCGCAGCGCCTCGGACGCATTCTCGTCCAGCTTCTGCGGCACCGCGACCTTCACCGTGACGAGCAGGTCACCGGCACCGCCGCCGCGCTTGGGGACGCCGCGGCCACGCACCCGCAGGGTACGCCCGTCGGCCGTGCCCGGCGGGACCTTCACCCCGACCCGGCCCGTCAGCGTGGGCACCGAAACCGTTGTGCCCAGCACCAACTCGGCGTAGCTGACCGGCAGCACCAGGGTCAGGTCGTCGCCGTTGCGGCCGAAGACCTTGTCCTGGCTGACCTGCACGGTCACGTACAGGTCGCCCGCCGGGGCGCCGCGCAGGCCCGCCTCGCCCTGACCGGCCAGGCGAATCCGCTGACCGTCCCGGACGCCCGGCGGAATCCGCACGGTGATGGTCCGGGTCCGGTTCTGGATCCCGCTGCCGCGGCAGTCGGTGCACGGATCGTCGATGATCGACCCCGTGCCGCGGCAGTCGTCGCACGGCTCGCTGAATCCGAAGGCACCCTGGTTGCGGCTGATCACGCCGGTTCCGTTGCAGTGCGGGCAGACTCGCGGGCTGGTGCCCGGCTTGGCGCCGCTGCCGTGACAGGTCGTGCACGGCGACGGGCTGGTCATCCGCAGCGGAACCGTGACGCCCTGCGCGGCCTCGCGGAAGCCGAGGGTCGTCTCGGTCTCCACATCGCTGCCGCGCCGCGGCCGGGTCGAGGCCCGCTGGCCACCGGCACCGCGGTTGAACAGATCGCCCAGCAGGTCACCCAGGCCGGCGCCGCCCGCGGCCGACGCGCCGCCGAAGATGTCGCCCAGGTTGAACTCGTTGAAGCCGCCGCCCTGCCCGTATCCGCCACCGGGCGAGAATCCGCCGCGGCCGAAACCGCCGCCGCTGGCGAACAGCCGCCGGGCCTCGTCGTACTCCTTGCGCTTCTCCGGATCGGCCAGCACGGTGTGTGCCTCGCTGACCGCCTTGAACCGCTCCTCGGCCTTGGCATCCCCCGGATTCTTGTCCGGGTGCAGATCGCGGGCCAGCTTGCGGTAGGCCTTCTTGACCTCGTCCTGGGTGGCGCTGGAGGAAATACCCAGCTCTTTGTAGAAGTCCTTTTCCAGCCACTCCCGATTCACCGGGCATCTCCTCCTTTCCTGTTGTCGGCCGGCCCGGTGTGCGCCGGAGCCGGCTCCATCCGATGTCGCCTGAGCGGGGGCCCTACGTGGTAACGCAAGCTGCCGCCTCCGGGTCCCGACCGCCCAGGCTGGATCCGATGTCGCCTGAGCGGGGGGCCTGCGTGGCAACGCAAGCTGCCACCTGCGGGCCCCGGCCGCTCAGGCTGGTGAGTGTTACGCGATCCCGTCGGCATCGTTGCCAGCGTTCGCCGCATCCGGTGAGTCCACCAGATCTGCCACCCCGTCGGTGACTCCCACGAGCGCATGCCGCAGGATTCGATCACCGAAGCGGTAACCCTTGCGCATCACCACGCCGATCACCGGGTTGTGGCCCTCGCCCTCGTGCTGCACGGCCTCGTGCAGCGTCGGGTCGAAGGGCTCGCCCTCCGTGCCGAACTCCTCGAGACCCTGCTTGGTCAGCGCGTCGACGAGCTTGTCCGCCACCGACTTCAGTGGTCCGGACTCCAGATCGCCGTGCGCGCGGGCCCGGTCGAGATCGTCGAGCACGCCGAGCAGTTCGGTGACCACCGCGGCCTTCGCCGAATCGGTCGCCGTCTTCCGGTCGCGCTCGACGCGGCGCCGGTAGTTGGCGTACTCGGCGGTCAGCCGCTGCAGATCCGCGGTGCGCTCGGCCAGTTCCGCGCCGATCGTGTCGGCGAGGGCCTCGCCGTTGCCGGCCTGGGCTCCGGCGGCGGGGGCCGCGGCGCCTTCGGCCGCGGCCTCGCCCTGCGGAGCGGAGCCGGCCGCGTCACCCTCGAACGAGCCCGCGGCACGACCCTCGTAATCCGACGGATCGACCTTTCGCCTGTCCACGATGGTGATCGGCTCCTGTTCCGGGTTGTCCGTCACTTCTTCTCCGGCTCGTCCACGACCTCGGCGTCCACGACGGTGTCGTCGGTGTTCGAACCGGCGGTGTTCGAACCGGCGGAGCCCTCGGCCCCGTTGCCGGAGGCGGCGGCATCGGCCGCGGAGGCCTCGTAGATCGCCTGGCCCAGGGCCTGCGACTCGGCGGCCAGCTTCTCCACCGCGGCCTTGACGGCGGCGGTGTCGGTGCCCTTCAGCGCCTCCTTGGCCTCGCCGATGGCCGCCTCGACCTTGTCCTTCACGTCCGCGGGGACCTTGTCCTCGTTGTCCGCGATGAACTTCTCGGTCTGGTGCACCAGCGATTCGGCCTGGTTGCGGGTCTCCGCCTCCTCGCGGCGCGTCTTGTCCTCGGCCGCGTGCGCCTCGGCGTCCTTCACCATCCGGTCGATCTCCTCCTTGGACAGACCGGAGCCGTCCTGGATCTTGATCGTGTTCTCCTTACCGGTGCCCTTGTCCTTGGCGGTGACGTGCACGATGCCGTTGGCGTCGATGTCGAAGGTGACCTCGATCTGCGGCACGCCGCGCGGGGCCGGCGGAATACCGGTCAGCTCGAACGAGCCGAGCAGCTTGTTGTGCGAGGCGATCTCGCGCTCACCCTGGAAGACCTGGATCTGCACCGACGGCTGGTTGTCGTCGGCGGTGGTGAAGGTCTCCGACCGCTTGGTGGGGATGGTGGTGTTGCGCTCGATCAGCTTGGTCATCACGCCGCCCTTGGTCTCGATGCCCAGCGACAGCGGGGTCACATCGAGCAGCAGGACGTCCTTGACCTCGCCCTTCAGCACGCCGGCCTGCAGGGCGGCGCCGACGGCGACGACCTCGTCCGGGTTCACGCCCTTGTTGGGCTCCTTGCCGCCGGTCAGCTCGCGCACCAGATCGGTGACGGCGGGCATGCGGGTCGAACCACCCACCAGGACAACGTGATCGATGTCCTTCACCGCGATGCCGGCATCCTTTATCACCGACTGGAACGGCTGCCGGGTGCGGTCGAGCAGGTCGGACGTTATCCGCTGGAACTCCGCGCGGGACAGCTGCTCGTCCAGGAACAGCGGGTTCTTGTCCGCGTCGACGGTGATGTAGGGCAGGTTGATCGAGGTGGACTGACTCGAGCTCAGCTCGATCTTGGCCTTCTCGGCGGCCTCGCGCAGCCGCTGCATCGCCATCTTGTCCTTGGTCAGGTCGATGCTCGAGCTGTTCTTGAACTTCTCGACCAGCCAGTCGACGATCCGGTTGTCCCAGTCGTCGCCACCGAGGTGGTTGTCGCCGGAGGTGGCGCGGACCTCGACGACGCCCTCACCGATCTCCAGCAGCGAGACGTCGAAGGTGCCGCCACCGAGGTCGAAGACCAGGATGGTCTGTTCCTTCTCGCCCTTGTCCAGGCCGTAGGCGAGCGCGGCCGCGGTGGGCTCGTTGACGATGCGCAGGACGTTCATGCCCGCGATCTGGCCGGCCTCCTTGGTGGCCTGGCGCTGCGAGTCCTCGAAGTACGCCGGCACCGTGATGACCGCATCGGTGATCTCCTCACCGAGGTAGGACTCCGCGTCGCGCTTCAGCTTCATCAGCACGCGCGCGCGCTGATCTCCTGCGGGCTGTACTTCTTGTCGTCGATGGCGACGTTCCAGTCGTTCTCGCCCATGTGGCGCTTGACCGACCTGACCGTGCGATCGACGTTCGTGACGGCCTGGTTCTTCGCCGGCTGGCCGACCAGCACCTCGCCGTTCTTGGCGAACGCGACGATCGACGGGGTGGTGCGCGATCCTTCCGAGTTGGCGACGACGACCGGCTCACCACCTTCGAGAACGGCGATGACCGAGTTCGTGGTCCCGAGGTCGATACCGACCGCACGAGCCATTGTGTTCCTCCTGTACTCATTCGGTAGGAGCGGTTCCTACGCGGTCGCGCAGGCTGCCGCCTTCGGCTTGACCGCTCCTACCTGTGTTGATGTCCTGTGTGGGTGTGCAGGCGAACCTGCCGCGGTGGCGATCTCTTCGCCGGGCCGCAGGGACCTGGCCCCAACACCGCACGGAGCACGGTCCCAGCAACGCTGAGCGTGGTCGGCTCAATCCTGCCTGTCGACCACAGTCGAGTCAACCTCGAACTTGAGTCTGCCACGCTCAACCACTGCCTTGATCCGGACAACGAGCGGCGCGCGTCATCCATTCCCGGCCGGTGAAGTTTCTTCGAAGGCCGTCCCACTCGACCGGTCCGGGACCGGCTCAGCGACTCGCGCGGTAGACGCTCAGCGGCTCACCGGACGGGCTGATCGTCATATATCCGCTTCCGGCCGCGCCCTTGGTGTAGATCGACAGCACCGGACCCTCGTCGGGCAGGTCCGTCGAGCGCTGGACGATGAGGTAGGTGACGGCGCCGCCCGGGGCGCCGACGGTCTGCGGCGCACCGGCCAGATAACGCGCCAGCAGGGGCACGTCGATCGCGCCGAGATCGAAGGGCCGCACGTCCGGATCGCGGTCGGTCACCGACGAGTCGGCGAATTCCCCACGGTAGGAGAAACGTCCGGTGCCACCCTCGGCCGCGCGTTCGAACGAGGCGTGCTCCGGATGCAGGGTCAGTTCGTCGACCATCAGGTCACCGAAGTGCGCGCGGTAGTCGGCGAGGAACGTCTCGATGCCGCGCGCCGTGGTCAGGTCGGGCAGATCCGAGCCGGATGATCCGGGCCGATCGGTGGCCACCACCCCGGCCAGCGCGCCGACCGCCGCCGCGGCGGCCACGGCGGCGCCGGCGAGCACCCACCGGCGCGACCGCTGCCGCCGCCGCGGGTTCACCACCGCGCTCCGGACCAGGTTGCGGGGGATCTGCAGGTCGGCTACCAGCGCATCGAGATCGCCGAAGGTCTTGGCGCGCAACGCCGCGGCCGTTCGCTCGCCGTGCTCGTCCGCCGTGAGCTGGCCGTCGTCGCGGGCGGTATCGAGGAGGGCGCAGGCGTCCACCCGGTCCGCGTCCCGCACCCGCAGGCCGCTGTTGCGCGCCGGGCTCACGGCGTCACCTCGCCGCGATCCGACGCCTGGGCGTGCCGTCCGGATGATTCACTCGGATACCTACTCACTGTCGCCGGCTATCCGCCGAACGGGGAAACCCGCACCATGTCGCCGGCCGGGGTGGTCTCCAGGTAGCCGCTCTCGTCGAAGCTGTTGCCGGCATAAATGGAGATCTGCGGGGCGTGCGAAATGGTGTCGGTCTCGAAACTCACGTGCGATACCGCGCCGCCCTCGACCCGCAGCAGCCCCGGCGCCTCGGCCAGCAGCCTGCCGAGCACCGCCGGGTCCACCGCGGCGAGGTCGAAGGTCGCGGTGCCGACCGGGCGCGTGGTCGGATCGCCGCTCGGCATGAAACCACCCCGGTAGTCCCAGCGGACCACCCGATTCGGCTGACCCGCCGGGGCCGCCTCCACCAGGGCGTAACCCGGGAACAGGGTCAGTTCGTCGACGACGGTGCCGCCGAACTTCGCCCGGTACCGCTCCCGGACCAGCGCGAAGCCGTCGGCGGTGGTGAGTTCGGGCATCGGCACCACCAGCGGCTGGACCTGCGCGGGCTCCGCGCCGAGCGCGACGTCCGGCGTGGCCGCCGATCGATGCGTTGCCGAGAAGCCCGCGACCGCGGCGCACACCACAACCACGGCCGCACCGGCCGCGAACCAGCCCCGCCGCGACCGCGGACGCCGCGGTTCGGCGGGCGCGCCGACCGGACGTTGCAGGTCGCCGGTCAGGTCGGCCAGATCGCCCAGAGTCTTTGCCGCCCCGGCCAATTCGGTCAGGGTGCGATGGTCGTCCACGGACAGCTGACCGTCGCCGAGCGCGGCGTCCAGGATCACGCACGCGGCCGCGCGGTCCTCGTCCCGGGCCCGGACCCCGGCCGGATACTCACCGCGGTGCCGGGTCCGGAGCGACTCCGGCCGCGGCAGCCCGAGATCGGCGGACCCCGGCGACGCTTGCAGGTCGGCCACCAGGGAATGCAACTGCGCCAGCGTCTCCGCGGCCGCGGCGCGGCCGGACCGATCGTGATACTCGTCGGCGCCGAGCTGACCCTCCTCATAGGCGATATCCAGCCGGGCACGCGTATTCACCCGGTCGACATCGCGGGCTCGAATTCGTCCCGCCGAGTACCCCGACGATCCGGACGATTTCGACACCACACCCGGATAGTAATACGCGCAGCGCACAGCGGATCACGCCGTGTCGCACAGCCGCGCCAGGCCACCGGCCGCGTCCCGGATCAGCGGCCGTGACATACCCCGCCGACGACCACCGCGCCACTGGTCATCGAGGCGGCACCGACGCGTTCGGCGGCCGCCCCGCGTACCGGGCCACAGTCCTGTCGGCAGCCCGGTCCGCATCGACGGCTCAGTGCGTGGCCGCGGCGACCTCGTCGGCCAGGTCCGGGTCGAGGCTGATCCGCACCAGGGCCGCGGCCAGCTCGGCGTCGTGGCCTCGGGAGCCGAGGCGATCGAGAGCCTTCGGGTCGGTGGGCAGGTGCAGCTTCTCGGCGCCCTTACGGGCGCGCTCGTCGAAGTGCGGGCGCACCCAGGTCCAGACGTCCTGGACCTCCCGCAGGAAGATGTCGGCGCCGACCGGGCCGATGCCGTTGAACTGTTTCAGCAGTTCGGCGAGGCGGCTCGGATCGTGATCGGCTTCCTCGGCCAGCTTGCGCAGGTCGCCGTGGTATTTGTCCAGCAGCAGCGACGCGTTGACGCCGAGCCGGGTGGCCGTGGACTCGTCGTAGCGCTTGTAGTGGGCGCGGCCGAGAGCATCGACCAGCTCCTGCCAGTCGGCATCGGCGACCTTGCGCGGAGTGGTGTAGCCGGAGCGGATCAACTCCTTCGCCGCCGCCACCGCGATCTCCGCCGAGATCCGCGTGCTCAGCAGCTTGGCCAGCATGAGCAACTGGAACAGCGGGGCGGGCTGATCCGCCAGCTTGATCCCGGCCTCGGAGGCATAGCTGGTCCCCGCGCGTTCGAGCAGCGCACGCACGACGTCGCCATTGTCGCCATCGCCTCGACTCATCTGATCGCCTCGACTCATCTCATTGCCTCGACTCATCTCGCACCGCCTTTCGACAGCTTCGCCGTACCTGGACGACAGATTCGTCGTACCCCGAGCGGCGCGAGCTACACGGAGACCGCACCGCCGCGATCAGCCGACATCTCCCGCACCGAGCGCCGACACCACGTCCGGCATCAGCACGACGGGCCGGACGCCCGCGTGAAACCGGGTGGACGCGGAGCGTTCGGCCGCGCCGAAGTTCCGGACGCGC
The DNA here is from genome assembly GCF_000526215.1 of Nocardia sp. BMG51109. NCBI lineage: Bacteria > Bacillati > Actinomycetota > Actinomycetes > Mycobacteriales > Nocardiaceae > Nocardia > Nocardia sp. BMG51109. Next base: position 2,639,623 of record NZ_JAFQ01000004.1, on the reverse strand, counting down.
GGCCGTGGCCAGGGGTATCGTGCGGGCATGAAGGCGGTGGTCTGTTCCGGGGGCGAGCTCGAGGTCGCCGACGTCGCGGCGCCGCGGCCGGGGCGCGGGCAGTTGGTGATCGATGTGCGGCGGTGCGGGATCTGCGGCTCCGACCTGCACGCCCGGGTGCACTGCGACGAACTCGCGGACCTGGCCGCGGCCACGGGGTACGGCAACTTCATGCGGTCGGAGCAGCGGGTCGTGCTCGGGCACGAATTCTGCGGGGAGGTAGCCGAATACGGGCCGGGATGCCGCAAGCGGTGGCGGGGCGGCACGCCCGTGGTGGCGCTGCCGGTCCTGCGCCACGGGCGGCAACCGGAGCTGACGGGTCTGTCGGCGGCGGCGCCCGGCGGGTACGCCGAACAGGTCGTGGTGCAGGAGTCGATGACCTTCCCGGTGCCGAACGGGTTGCCGGCCGAGCACGCCGCGCTCACCGAGCCGATGGCGGTGGCCTGGCACGCGGTACGAAAAGGCCGGATCGGCAAGCGGCAGAACGCGTTCGTGATCGGCTGCGGCCCGATCGGGCTCGCGGTGATCAGCCTGCTGCGGGCCGCCGGGGTGACATCGATTGTGGCCAGTGATCTCTCGCCGCGCCGCCGGGAACTCGCCGCCCGGTGCGGCGCCGACGTCGTCGTCGATCCCGCCGCCGCATCACCGTGGGACGCCGCGCCGCGCAAGAGCCGCGTCACCGGCGCGGCCGACCTGCTGAATCTGGGCTTCGACGCGATGGAACGGCTGCGGCGGCTGCCGAACCTACCGTGGTGGTACCTGTTCCGGCTGGCGCACACACTGAACGCGGCGCCGGGCGGGCCGGTGATCTTCGAATGCGTCGGCGTTCCCGGGATCATCGATCAGATCGTCGCGGCCGCCCCGCCGATGTCTCGCGTCGTGGTGGTCGGCGTCTGCATGGAGGCCGATCGGATCCATCCGGCCATGGCGGTCAACAAGGAGATCGAACTGCGCTTCGCCTTCGGTTACGACCCGGGCGAGTTCCGCGACACCCTGCACATGATCGCCGACGGCAAGATCGACCCCGCCCCGCTGATCACCGGCACGGTCGGCCTGGACGGCGTGCGCGACGCCTTCGCCGCGCTCGGCGACCCGGAGGAGCACGCCAAGATCCTCATCGATCCCGCCGGTACCGGCGGGATCTGATACGCCGAACAGCCGCGAGACATCGATGCGCGACCAGACGGTCGCCGCGCGGAACGTGGCCGGCGCGGCATCCTCCTCGGCGTTGTCCCCGGGACTCGCGGCGAGGAGCGCCCCGAGCCTCCACCCGTCGGTGAACTGCGTGGATTCGGCCACCACCGGCACCAGGGCGGCGACATCCTCCTGGGTCACCGCCAGGCCCGCCGCAGCCAGCGCCCGGGCCGGATCGGCGCAGTACGCCGCGGCGACCTCGTCATCGCGCAGCAGGCCCAGGACGAACTCGGCAATCGCGTTGGGGCTCATCACCATCTCCGGAATCGGCGGGCCTCGCGGTCCGCGGCGGTCGGGTTGCCTGCACGCTAGGAACCCGACCGGAACGCCGTAACGGGGCGAAACCCCCTCCTCTCCACCGCGGCGACGATGGGGAGACGACCGAATTAGGGGAAATTCCCGCAGTTGCGACAAGACGAGTAACGACGAACCCCCAGCAACCGACAGCCCCGTTAGGTCGAGGACAACCGTGCGAACCGGTGCCGACACCGACCTACACGTTCCACCTCGCGTTTCGAACGACAGGGGTTCTCGCATGACTCAGAGCCTGACGCTCGGCACCACCGTCGGGTCGTCCGACGCGATCGCTGTGCCGATGCCGGGTGGACCGGATTCCACTCTCCACCTCACGGACAGCGCGCCGACCGGGCGTCCCGGCACAGAGATGGTCGGGTTCGGTGGCGACTGAAACAGCGATCGCGTACGAATCGCTGCCGGGAATTCGGGAATTGTTCCGTGAGCTGGATTCGGCAGGTCCGGATCCGCTCGTCCAGCTGATCCGGGGCCGCTCCGGGACGGGGAAGTCGACGCTGCTGGCGGCGATCCGGAGCAGGCTGCGCGGGCGCGGCATCGGCACGTCCGGCGGCGTCATCGGCACGTTCGACAGCATCGCGGAGAGCGCCGATCCACGGTCGCCGCTGATCGTCGACGACGCGCACACCCTGCCCCCGGACGAGCTGGCGAAGCTCTGCGCGGCCGTCGAATCCGGTTGCCGCACAGTGATTATCGCCACCCAGCCGCGGCCGCACGTGCCGGCCCTGCGTGCCCTCACCGACGCGGTGGCGCGACACGGCCGGGTCATCGAACAGCGGCCGCTGGGCGTGACCGATATCGCCCCGTTCGCGCGGGAACTGGGCATGATGGTGCCGCGGCCCGTCGCACAGCACATCCACGAGCGCACCGCCGGCATCCACGGCGGCGTGCTGGCCGCGCTGTCGGCGGCCTCCACCACCCGCCTGGACGCGGGCTTCGAGGCGGTCGATGCGGCCGTGACGACGTGGGCGCGGGCCCTGCTCGACGACACCGGGCACGACCTGCTGGACGCGTTCGTCATCGCGGCCACCGGCGCCGGCCTGGACCCCACCGAGCTCACCGAGGTGCTGGACACGACCGACGCCGCCGCCGTCGACCTCATCGATCGAGCCCGCGCGAGCGCCCTGGTGACCGACGCCGACCTGCTGCTCGCCCCGGCGGTGGCCCCGCTGCGCACGCTGGTGGGCGATCGCCGCTTCCTGATGGTGCTGCGGCGGCTGCTGCAATCCCGGCTGGCCGCCGGTCTGCTGCGCGACAACACCGCGCTGCTGCTGGCCGAGTCCGGCGTGCGCGATCCGAGACTGGCCGAATTCCTGTGCGCCGCAGCCGAAAAGGCGGGCGGCGACGCCGTCCGCTACTACCGCGCGGCCGCCGCCGGCGGCACCGGGACGGGATGGCAGCCGGCACCGGCGATGACGGTCCGCTGGGCCGAGGCCGCCGCCCGGCTCGGCGACGGCGACCGGGCCCTGCGCCTGACCGAACCGATCCTGGCCGCCGCCGACAGCCCGGTGCCCGAGCTGGCCGCGGCCGTGCGCGTCTGTGCCGGCGTGTGGACCCGGCGCGGCCTGGTGTCCCGGGCCGCCCAGCTGTATTCGTGGCTCGGCCCGCATCGCGTCGGCGCGGACTGGGCCGTCGGGGCCACCGTGTTCTACCTGGCCGGCGATGTGGAGTCGGCCGCCGCGATGTCCGCGTCGGCGGCGCTGTGGCCCCCGACCGAGACCACCACGCGCGCGAGCGTGATCTCCTCCGCCCTGGCCCGATCCCTCGGCCTCCCGGACCACACGAAGTCCGGCGCGAACGGGTCCCGATCGCCGTCCGCACCGGACGGATCGGCCGCCCACGGCACCGGCGATCCGGCAGCAGTCCGCGATCCGGCGGCACTGCGCGACTCAGCGGCACTGCACGATTCAGCGGCAGTGCGCACCGAGCCCGACGAACTCCCCGTCGCGGACCCGGCGGCACCGGCGTCCGGCGACGATTTCACGCCGGTCCGCACCCCGTCCGAACCGGTTGTCCCCGAACGTAATTCGGTCCTGTCGGCGGCCTCGGAACTGATCCGGGCGTCCCGCGCCGATATCGCGGTGGCCGGCGCCGATCGCTTCCTGCCGTGCGCCGCGGTATCGATCGCCACGCTGCTGTGCCTGAGCATGGGCGAACCGCGCCGCGCCGCCGACGCCCTGCGCTCCTCGGCGCCCCGCCCGGAACCGTCCGGGGCAACGCGCATCACCGCACCGAACCGCGCACCGGCCCAGGCCCACGACCCGCACCTGCTGGTGCTGTCGGCGTGGACCTCGATGCTCGGCGGCGACGAGCAGTCGGCCGCGCAGATCGTCGCGGCGCTGGATTTCGACGCGCTCCCCGTTCGCGACCGGTTGCTCGCGCACGGCGTCCGGGTCGGGCTGGCCCGGCGCGGCGGCGACCGGTCCGCGCTGACGCCGGCCTGGCAGGCGGCCTACCCGCTGTTCGACGAGGTAGGCGCCGACCTGCTGACGCTGCTGCCGATCGGCGAGCTGTGGCTGGCCGGAATCAGGCTGCGCGACGAGAGCCGGGTGACGCCGCTGGTGGATGCCGCCCGAACGCTGCTGCACCGCCTGGGCGATCCACCGGCCTGGGCGAACGCCTTCCACTGGTACGCGGTCCAGGCGGCGATCGCGCGCGAGAGCCCCGACGAATTACTGCTTCCCGCACAGCGATTACGGGCGGCGGCGCGGACCGGCGATGCGCACGCCGCGGCGCTGGCCGACGCGGGACGCACCTGGGTGCTGATCCTGCGCGGCCGGGTCGCCCCGGATGAGGTGTCCGCCGCGGTGCGCCGCCTGGCCGGTATCGGCATGGTCTGGGACGCCGCCCGGCTGGCCGGCGAGGCGGCGCTGGCCATCGACGATTCGGACGCCGCCACCGCCCTGCTGAAGCTGGCCCGCACCATTCGCACCGAGGCCCGGCCGCTCGAACTGCCGATCCGTCCGCCCGAACCCGCACACGCCCCTCGGCCCGATCCGGCGGCCGGCAGCGACATCCTCAGCGAACGCGAACGCGAGGTCGCCGAACTGGTCCTTCTCGGGCTCACCTATCGGGAAATCGGCGCTCGGCTGTACATCTCGGCGAAGACGGTGGAGCATCATGTCGCGCGGATCCGGCGTCGGATCGGAGCCGGGTCGCGCTCGGAGTTATTGTCGATGCTCCGCGCCATGGGCCACGGCTCGCTGCTCGTGTGATACCTCTCGGTGCGGGAGCGGCGCACCGAGACACCGAAGCGAGGTAGAAGAGGATGGCCACAGGGGTCGGCCTGCGCATCGCGGATGACGAGTGCATCGCGGCGGTCGTCGCCGACACCGGTGAGCCGGACAGCGACACGCCCGAACCCCACTTCATCGTCCGCGAGTCGGTCCTGCACATGTCCGACGACGGCGATGCCGCACTGGGCGGCGCCCCGCCCTCGGGCCACTCCCATTCGATCACCGGATTCTTCGCGGCGGTCGGCGACCCGTCCGGCATCTCGGTCGACGACGGCCCGGCCTACCGCGCCGAGGACCTGGTCGCGACCGCGCTGTTCTGCCTGATCAACCTGGCCGCCGACCATCTCGCCGGCCCCGCCGAGTTCTACGCCGCGCACCCGGCGGACTGGCCGGCCGAGCAGGTGAGCGCCCTGCGCGACGCCCTCGACTACCTCGGCCTGCGTTCGGTGGCGCTGGTCGGCGAGGACGAACTGGCCGACGGGTCCGACGGTCGCGGCTACGCCCGGCACGCCGCGAACGCCGCACTGGCGGCCGTGCTCGCCACCCCGGCCGGCGCCACCCCGCCGGATCCCAGCCACACCGAGAACGCGCTGATCGTCACTGACGTCCTGCCCGCCCTGCCGACCAGCGAACCGACGGCGCAGGCCTACTCCGAGGCGATGCCGGTGGCCTACTCGACGGCCGCGGCCGCGGTCACGCCGGCCGCCGAACCGGCGACCCCCACCACGGTCGCGCCCACCCCGGTGCCGGCCCCCGAACCCGCCCGCGCCCGGCGCACGCCGCTGCTGATCGCCGCGGCCGCCGTGCTCGGCCTGATATTCGGCGGCGTCATCGTGGCGCTGATGCTGCGCGACGACGAGGCCACACCGGCCCCACCGCTACCCAACGCGCGATCCGAACCGGCACCGACGTCCGCCGCTCCGCCGCCGGCGCCGGTCTTCGTGGCCCCGGAACCGACGATCGTCGAACCGGAACCCGTACCCGACACCGAGATTCCCGAAACGACTCCCCCGCCGCCCCCGGCCACCACCGCGGCGCCGCCGCCTCCGCCGCCGTCGTCGACCACCACGACGCCGCGCCGGACACCACGGACCACGCCCCGCCGGACCCCCACGACCGTCGTTCCCTACCTGCCGTTCCCGGAGTGGTTGCCGACTCCGTCGATGGGCTACGGGATTCCGTGATCATTTCGTAGCGAATTCGGCGCATTTGTGCCCTAAAGTGAAGCGCTGACCCGAGTCACCCGGTCTCCGACCGGGCGGCCGGTATGCTGCCGAACGAGGGCCGTTGCCGCACAACGGTTTAACGCCCACTGATTCACCTGGCACAACGGTGCCTGACGAAGGGACTTCATGCGCAAGTTGCCGGCGCGGCGCGCCACGGTCAAAGCTGCCGCGATCGCGTTCGTCTCGACCGTCCTCGTTACGCCCTGGCTGGGTTCGGCGCCCGCGCTGGCCGACCCGGCTCCGGATACCGTGCAGCTCAACGCCGATCAACTGCCGCCGCAGATGGCCGAGGCCATCACCCGCGACCTGAAGATGAGCCCGGCCGAATACCTCGACCGCGCCGCCCGCGCCCAGCAGCTGCGCGACTACGCGCGCGAATTCCGTTCCGAGCGCCCCGACGAATTCGCCGGCGCCTGGATGAATCCCGACGGCAAGCCGATCATGGCGGTCACCTCGCCGGAAGCCGCGAACGCCGTCACCTCCGCCGGCTACCAGACCCGCCTGGCGCCGATCTCCGCGAACAACCTGGAGACCTCCCTCGACCAGCTCATCGGCTGGATCAACGGCCTGCCGCGCGAGATCGCCACGGCCATCAACTCGGTCGCCGTCGACGCCCTGAACAACCAGCTGGTGCTCAACGTCGCCAACACCCCGGCCGGCCACCTGCTGAACCTGCCGACGCTGATCGCCAACATCAAGGTGGTGCTGTCCCCCAACGGCGGCGGACCGGTCGAGCGCCGGCCGATGGGCGGCGACACCTACATCAGCGCGGCGACCGCGCTCGACGACGCCGAATTGAAGACCGTGGACGTCTGCTCGTTCGGCTTCAACAGCACCGACGCCGCCGGCAACGCGTTGAATATCAGTGCGGGACATTGCGATCCGAACCTGGACAAGGGCGACGGCAAGGCCGACGTGTACCTGCCCGACGTGCGCAACCTCAAGGCCAGCCCGAAGCTCGGCACGTTCGTGCGCGCCAATGTCGGCGGCAACAGCGGCCTGGACTACTCGGTGATCCAGCTGAGCGATCAGGCGGTCCGGGCCGGCATGGACCAGCCGTCGGTGCGCGGCGCCAACGGCACCACCCTCAACCTGACCGGCACCGCCGAACCGGTGGTGGGCGCGCCGATCTGCAAGTCCGGCCAATCCTCCACGTTCACCTGCGGTTTCGTCGTCGCCGACCGGGTCGAGACGCAGTTGTTCACCGCAGAGGGCGAATCCAAGACCGTCCGCGGCTTCGCCAGCTCGGCCTGCACACTGGGCGGCGACAGCGGCGGCGCGATCGTGTCCGGCACGCTGGCCCTCGGGATCACCAGCGGATCGAATGCGGCCGACGCACCGAACTGCGGCGAGGCCAACGTCGGGCTCGCCGGCTACGGCGGCACCGCGACGCTCGGCATTCCGATCCGAGCGATCCTCGACGACATCAACGCCGACTCCGGCGGCGGAGTCGGCTCCGGAATCTCGGTGCGCACCCGCCCGAATGCCGGGTGAACGCCGCCACCCCGAATCCACCTGTCGCGTAACACCCGGACGCCGTGGGGGTATGTCCGGGTGACCGCGAAACCGACCCAGAGATGAGTAGGCATAACCGTCGTGAACCCATATAGTCGGCACATGCTCCTGCCACGCACCCGCCCGTCGTCGTCCGCCGTGGGACGAAATCCGCGTACCCGTCTCCGCAAGGCCGCCGTCGTAGCCTCGGCGGCCGCCCTGGTCCTGGGACCGATGGCGGCGACGGCCTCCGCGGAGCCGGCCCCGGCGCCGAACCTGCCGGCCGATCTGGCCACGGCCGTAGCCCGGGATCTGAAGATCTCCCCCGACGAGTACCTGCACCGCGCCGATGTCGCGCAGCAGGTCGGCACGTTCGCCACCACCGCGCAGCGGCAGTTCCCCCAGGCCTTCGCGGGAGCCTGGCTGGACGACGCCGGCAAGGGTGTGGTGGCGCTGGCACCGGGGCAGGGCTCCGACGCCGCCCGCACGGCCGCGCAGGATGCCGGCTTCCAGGTCAAGGACGTGGCCAAGAGCGAGACGGTGCTGCGCGGCGAGAAGAACGCCTTCCAGCAGTGGCTGTCGACCCAGCCGGAGCCGGTCGCCGCGGCGGTGCGCGGCGTGGTCGTCGACACGGTCAACAACAGCATCGCGGTGCGGGTGGACAAGCCCGGCCTGCCGCTGCCCGGCTTCGTCGACCCGGCGCACGTGATCGTGATGGCCGCGCCGCCGGTGGGCCCCGAGCAGTCCGAGACGGCGGCCACCCCGATCGCCGGCGAGCAGGGCCCCGGCCCGTACGCGGCCGGTGACGGCTACGCGTCGGTCGCGGGCCGGATGAAGCTGGTCTGCTCGTCCGGGTTCAACGGCACGGACCGCAACGACAACGTCGTGAACATCACCGCCGGCCACTGCGACCCGAATATCCCGGCGGCCGGTACCGCCAACGCACCGGGCATGTTCGAGCTGCTGCCGGGCAACAAGACCGGCGCGCAGCTGGGCACGTTCGAGAAGTCGGTACTCGGTGCGCAGGACTACTCGATCGTGTCGATCAACGACGATGCGCGGGATCGGTTCTCCAACAACACGGTTCGCGTCCCGGGCCAGGCCCCGATCGCGATCACCGGCGTGGCGGCCCCGGTGGTCGGCGCCCCGGTCTGCAAGTCGGGTTCGCGCACCGGCTTCTCCTGCGGCGTGGTGAACGCCGTCGACCAGACGGTGGACGTCGACGAGCGTCAGCTCACCCAGGCGTTCTCGGCCAACATCTGCGCCCTGCCGGGTGACAGCGGCGGCCCGATCGTGACGGGCACCCAGGCGCTCGGCATCTCCAGCGCCTCCTCGGTGGCCGACTTCCCGATCTGCGAGATCCCGAACCTGATCGGCGCCCTGACCGGCGACGCCCCCCAGTTGTTCGCGCAGCCGTTGACCACGGTGCTGTCCGACAACCCGGGCCTGCGGGTGCGCACCAGCTGAACCCCGGAGTCAGCGGCGAGGGGCCGGCGGCGATCATGCCGCCGGCCCCTCGTGCGTTTCGCGGAGGATCGGCCCGTGGTCGCCCGGGCCGGGGCGGCGGCCGCACTGTAGGCCCACTGTCCGGTGAAACGGCGGTCGACCGGCAGCGAAGGGCAGTATCTCGGCGCGTGCCCGGTCGGGCATCCTGGATACATGTGTCTGATTCTGGTGGGCTGGCGGGCCCACCCGGAGTACCGGTTGATCGTGGCCGCCAACCGGGACGAGTTCTACACGCGGCCAACCGAATCCATGCGGGTGTGGCCCGAGGTTCCGGGACTGCTGGCGGGGCGGGATCTGGGCGCCCGCAATGCGGTCCCGAGCACCTGGCTGGGGCTGATGCGGCCGCAGCACCGGTTCGCCGCGGTCACCAACGTGCGCGGGCCGGCCGAGGGGCGCATCGACGCCCGCTCGCGGGGTGCGCTGCTGATGGACTACCTGCGCGGCGAGGTGGGCCCGGAGAAGTTCGTCCGCGGCGTCGCTGCCGCGGCGGACGACTACAACGGTTACAACCTGGTGGTATCCGACCTGGAAACGCTGTGGTGGCACAGCAATCGCAGCGCCCACACGCCGCACGAACTGGTACCGGGCCTGCACGGCCTGTCCAACGGCGCGCTGCTCGGCTCGGCGGCGGCCGGACCGGACGGCATCCCCGCGGTCGTGCACACCGACAACGGCGCCGCGGCATGGCCGAAGGTCCGCGACGGACTCACGGCCCTGCATGCGGCGATCGACGCGAATCCGGGCGATCCAGCGGGCTATTTCGACGTCCTGGCCGACCGCACGACCGCGCCCGATGACGAGCTGCCGCACACGGGCCTGCCACACCGCCGCGAACGGGCCGTCTCGGCCCGTTTCGTCGCCGACACGATGCACGGAACGCGGTGCAGCACAGTGCTACTGGTCCGGGAGGACGGCGCCTACACGGTGGCCGAGCGATCGTTCGGCCGACGCGGCCACCCCCAGGGCGAGGTGTCGTTCACCGGCAGCCTGAAACTACCCACCTGAACCTGAACCGCCGCCACAACCGGCGCACCGGTGTTACCCCAGCCCGGACAACACAAAGCACCGCCACCGGCTTACCTGTACTCGGGAAAGCCGGTGGCGGAGTTGGTGGTCGGTGATCTTCGGGCGCGACCCTGCCGTTGTTCGGCAACGGGCCGGGGTTCCGGTCCGGTTCAGCGAGACGGTCAGCTCGGCTGGACCTCGCCCGCGGCCGGAGCGACCGGTGCGGGGGCGGGCGCCGGTGCCGGGGCAGGTGCCGGAGCCGGCGGCTTGACGTTCGGCGAACCCTGGAGATCCGTCCACGGCGTCGTGCCGGGCGCTGCCTGCAACGTGTTGAGCATCTCGACACCGGCGGTGGTCACCGTCGGGCCGCTGCCGATGGCCGCACCGACGAGCCCGAGACCGGCCGCACCCACGACGGCTCCTGCGACGGTGCCGACGAGGGCACCGACGACGAGCCCGGGGATGCAAGCGGTGACGGCATCGGCCACGCAACCGACCGCCGCACCGGTCGCCAGGCCGAGCACGGCACCGACCCCGATGCCCAGCACGCCACCGATGACGGCGCCGATCACGGTGCCACCACCGGCACCGAGGCTGAGCTTGGTCGCGAAGTCGTTGATCGCGCGCTGATTCTCGAGATCCGACGCGATCGGCTGGACGACCGCGGTCAGCGGACGGCTGGTGTCGAGACCGGCAGGCTTCTCCGGCGTCAGCTCCAGGACGGTGTTGTCTTCCTTCACCGCCGCCGCGACCGGGACCGGCATCCCGGACAGGCGGAAGCTCAAGGGCATCTCCAGCGCGACATGGCCCGTCTGGTTCTTCACCTCGAGCACCTGCTGCCGCTGGTCGGGCGTGGCGCCCGGCTTGTCGACCAGCTCGAAGGTTCCTCCCTTGAGCTTGGTGACAACCGTCTTGTCCACCACCTGGCTGGCGTAGTCGATGTACTCGGCATCGGGTTGGGCGGGCGCCGGTGCGGGATCCCCGTACGCGGTGCCCGCGGCTACGGTCATCGCACCGATGACCAGCGCGCCGGCCGCAGTGACTGCGCGGAACTTCATTCGGTCTTCCATTCCCTCATCAGGTCGCACCGCACACCGCCGTCTCACGAACGCGCTCCGACAGTGCACGAACCACGTGAGGGTGTGCAAAGTGCACACGACGACGCGAGCCTAGTCGAACCCGGGCCGGAATGAGATCTTTAGTTCGCAGTCGATGGCGTTCGTCACGCAGTGGCAACACCGGCACGATTGCCCGAGCGAGACTCGGCTCGAACGACTACGGGAGGACCGCCTCGAATGTCGACGAGCGGATCCGGTCCCTCTCGCCCGAGAGGAGCCGGATCACCCACCGCGAATTCTGTTCGTCTACCGCGAAACTCAGTTCGGCTTACGAAATTCAGTTCGGCTGCTGCGGCGCGGCCGGCTGTTGCTGGGCGGCCGGCTGTTGCGGCATCGGCTGCTGCTGGACCACCTGCTGTTGCTCAATGGCCGAGTCGGTCCACTTGGTGGTGCCGGCCGGCGCCTGCAGCGTACTGACCAGATCGGTGCCCGCGAGCACCAGCGTCGGTCCGCCGACCACGACGGTCCCGAGAATTCCGCCGATGGTCGCGCCGGTCGGCAGGCCGACGAGACATCCGACGATCACCCCGAGCAGTCCGAGCGCGCAGCCGACGACCGCGCCGATGGCGGTGCCGACGAAACCGCCGATGGCGGTCGAGAGCCCGAAGTAGGTGGAGAAATCACCCAGCGCCCGCTGATTCTCGATCGGGGACGCCACCGGCTTGGCGACGGGCTTCACGTTCAGGGGCTGATCGGCCGGCAGTCCCGCGGGCCGCTCCGGCGTGACGACCAAGGTCTTGGCGTCGTCCCGCAATTCCGACCGCACCGGAATCGCCTGATCGGCTATCCGGTATTCCAGCGGAAAGCTCAGAACCGCATTGCCCTTACCGTCCTTCAAGGTCACCATGGTCGGCGACTCGGGCTTACCGGAGATATCGGCCGGCGCACCGCCGCTTTCCGTCGGTAGGCCGGAGATTTCGGAGGCCGAAGGCGAAACCGGATCGGCCTTGGTCAGCTCGAAGGTCCCTCCGTCACCCAGCCGGGCGACGACCGCCTTGTCCTCCTGTTTGACCGAGTACCCGATGGTCTGCTCGGTCGATGCCGCGGGTTCGGCGTGGGCGGTACCAAACCCGACGGTCAGGGCGCCGATGGCCAGGGCGCCCACCGCAGTAGTGCTGCGGAAATTCATTCGGTTATCCAATCCATATTCAAGTGTCGCTGCGCACCTCCACACCGCGAGAGCCCACGCATCCCTCAAGTCGCCACTAGGTCCGAGCGACCTGCGAGAGACCCTCCCCGAGCGGCGCGAAGAAAGCACAGCAGGCAGGACGAAGTGAGCCTAGTTCAACGACCGACCAGAAGCGAGATCCGTTTTCCGCCAGTCGAACTAAGCCTGTCCTGCGTAAATGGACCGGAATGACCCGGTTATACGGTGTTATCCGAATCGCATCGTCACAAAACCGTAAGGCCAGTGATTTGGGACACATCACGGCCCGGTCCAGGCCCGGCCGAATCGGCTCACCCACCGGCGCGGCGTGCAGGATGGACAGCTAAGTTACCGGCGGGTAACTTAACTGAAGTTAGGATGCGTGCAACGCCGACGGCAACAGCCCTGCCGCCGGTGCTCGTTGAACCGAAGGAAGGTCGCGACATGAATGCCCTGACAGTGACGCTGGGCGTGATAGGAGTGTCGTTCAGCCTGGTGGCTTGGGCGTCATTCTTCGGCGGGGTCGGCAAGATGGTCCGCGCCATCATGATCGGACAACCCGCCCCGGACCGCTGGCGGCCGTTCTTCCCGCGCCTGAAGCAGATGCTCGTCGAGTTCCTGGCGCATACGCGGATGAACAAGTTCCGCACCGTCGGCTGGGCGCACTGGCTGGTGATGATCGGCTTCCTCGGCGGGTTCATCCTGTATTTCGAGGCGTACCCGCAGACTTTCGATCCCGAGTTCCATTGGCCGATCTTCGGCGACTGGGGGATCTACCACCTGTGGGACGAACTGCTCGGCATCGGCACCATCATCGGCATCCTGGTGCTGATCGTGATCCGCCAGCTCAACCACCCGCGGGTGCCGCAGCGGCTGTCGCGGTTCAGCGGCTCGAAGTTCGGCCCGGCGTACACGATCGAGCTGATCGTGCTGATCGAGGGCCTCGGCATGACGATGGTCAAGGCCGGCAAGATCGCCACCTACGGGCACGCAACCATGTGGAGCGACTTCTTCACCATGCAGGTCGCCAAGTTGCTGCCGTCCAGCGTCGCGATGGTGTCGGTGTTCGCGTTCGTCAAGATGGTCTCGGGCAGCACGTTCCTGCTGCTGGTCGGCCGCAATATCAACTGGGGTGTCGCGTGGCACCGGTTCGCGGCGTTCTTCAACATCTACTTCAAGCGCGAGGACGACGGCGGCGTCGCCCTGGGTGCGGCGAAGCCGATGACGTCCAAGGGTCAGCCGCTGGTCGACATGGAGGCGATCGACCCGGACGAGGACACGCTCGGCGTCGGCAAGGTGGAGGAGTTCTCCTGGAAGGGATGGCTGGACTTCACCACCTGCACCGAATGCGGCCGCTGCCAGAGCCAGTGCCCGGCATGGAATACCGGTAAGCCGCTGTCGCCGAAGCTGCTGATCATGTCGCTGCGCGACCACGGCGTGGCGAAGGCGCCGTACCTGCTGGCCGGTGGCCGGAAGGATATGGGCGGCGACGAGATCGGCCTGGTGGACGGCGAGGGCAAGCCGAGCGAGTCGGCGCTGGCGAAGATTTCGGAGGCGGCGAAGGCCGAGGCGGAGCGCCCGCTGGTGGGCGGCGAGGACGTCGGCGGCATTATCGATCCGGAGGTGCTGTGGTCGTGCACCACCTGCGGTGCGTGCGTGGAGCAGTGCCCGGTGGATATCGAGCACGTCGACCACATCATCGATATGCGCCGCTACCAGGTGCTGATCGAGTCGGAGTTCCCCTCCGAGCTGGCCGGCCTGTTCAAGAATCTGGAGAACAAGGGCAACCCCTGGGGCCAGAACGCCAAGGACCGGCTGAACTGGATGTCGGAGCTGGACTTCGACATTCCGGTGTACGGACAGGACGCCGAATCCTTCGAGGGCTACGAATACCTGTTCTGGGTGGGCTGCGCGGGCGCGTACGAGGACCGCGCGAAGAAGACCACCAAGGCCGTCGCCGAACTGCTGGCCACCGCCGGCGTGAAGTTCATGGTGCTGGGTCAGGACGAGACCTGCACCGGCGATTCGGCGCGGCGCGCGGGCAACGAATTCCTGTTCCAGCAATTGGCCATGCAGAACATCGAGACGCTGAACTCGGTGTTCGAGGGTGTCGAGGATGCGAAGAAGAAGATCGTCGTCACCTGCGCGCACTGCTTCAACGCGCTGAACAACGAGTACCCGCAGGTGGGCGGCGACTACGAGGTCGTGCACCACACCCAGCTGCTGAATCGCCTGGTGCGGCAGAAGAAGCTGGTCCAGGTGAAGCCGGTGTCGGAGAAGGTCACCTACCACGACCCGTGTTATCTGGGGCGGCACAACAAGATCTACAACGCGCCGCGGGAGCTGATGGGCGCCTCCGGTGCGAAGGTCACCGAAATGCCGCGGCACGGTGAGCGTTCCATGTGCTGCGGCGCCGGCGGTGCCCGCATGTGGATGGAGGAGCAGCTCGGCAAGCGCGTCAACCTGGACCGCACCGACGAGGCACTGTCGGCCCTCGGCGGCGGCAATGAACCGTCGATGATCGCCACCGGCTGCCCGTTCTGCCGCGTGATGCTCACCGACGGCGTCACCGCCCGCAAGGATTCCGGTGAGGTCGGCCAGGGCGTCGAGGTCGTCGACGTGGCGCAGCTGATGCTCCAGTCGATCGACCGGGTCGAGCCGGGCGCGCTGTCGGAGAACCTGAAGGTGGTCCAGGAGCCGAAGAAGGCGCCGGAACCCGTTGAGCCGGAACCCGTTTCGGAGGTCGAACCCGCGGCCGAGGCAGCCGAGGCGGCCGAGACCAAGGCCGCGCCCGCAGGTAAGGGCCTGGCCATGAAGGGCGGCGGCAAGGCGCCCGGCGGTGGCGGATTGGCGATGAAGGGCGCCGCGAAGGCACCCGGAGCCAAGGCGCCCGCGGCCGAGGAATCCGGCGATGCTCCCGCCGCGCCCGCGAAGGGCCTGGGCATGAAGGGCGGGGCGAAAGCACCCGGCGGCAAGGGTCTCGCGATGAAGGGTGCGGCAAAAGCACCCGGAGCCAAGGCCGCTCCGGAGACGACCCCGGACGAGGCATCCGCGGAGACTCCTTCGGCTCCTACCGCCAAGCCCGGCGGGCTCGCGATGAAAGGCGCCGCGAAGGCGCCCGGGGCGAAGGCACCGGGCGCGAAAGCGCCTGCCGCCGAGCCCGATTCGGAGGAGAAGCCGGCCTCGGCTCCCACGGCCAAGCCCGGCGGGCTGGCCATGAAGGGCGCCGCCAAGGCACCCGGCAGCAAGGGGGCCAAGGCACCCGGGCCGAAGCCCGCGGCGGCGGACGAGCCCGCGACCACGGCGGAAACCCCGGCCGAACAAGCCGATTCGGGTGCGACCGAGACCAAGCCGACGGTGGCGCCGAAGGGACTCGCTATGAAGTCCGGGTTCAAACGCCCCGGACCGAAGGCACCCGGCGCACCGAAGCCGGCACCGGCCGAGCCCGCCTCCGAACCGGCCGCCGAATCCGCACCGGAAACCGAGCCGGAACAGCCTGCGGCCGAGGAAGGTTCGGCGGACAAGGGCAACGGCACGGCGGCGCAGCCGCCGACCGCCAAGCCCGGCGGCCTCGGTTTCAAGTCCGGCGCCAAGGCGCCCGGCCGCAAGAGCTGATACCGCGGCAGCCCGTCATCCCGGTGCGCTTGTGGCCGGAGTCCACACGCACCGGTGACGGGGCCCGGCGAGAGCATGCCGGGATGCCACCGCCCGGCCTATAAGCGACTGCCCGGGTTCTACGTCCCTCGACTGGGCGTAGGACCCGGGCAGAAGTTCATCGGCGACCTCATCACGCGGATCCCAGCGTGAGCGCCACCGGTAGCCCGACCGTGGCTCAGCGCATGGTCGGGTGGGCCTGCGCGAAGGTCCGTCGGTTGTCCTCGAGGTCCTCCGCGACGTAGACGGACAGGCACAGGGGCTGTCGAGTTCGTGGACGATCGTCGCCCGGTCCGCCACGGCATTGCGGAAGTGCTCGTCCGCATCGCCCACGTACACCCGGGCCATGTGGTTCGGCGGGGGGTCGGATCGCTCGCCGTCCAGCTTGCCGATCCTGCACCCCACGACACAGCCCGCACCGGGAGCTCGAACCGGCCGGCGTCCCGGCCCCCGGCAGGCACGCCGAAGAATCCCGCGGCCGGGACGCCGAAGAAGTGAGCAACTGTAGCTTTGAACAAGATATACCCCGCTGCACAGATTTGTTTCATGTCCATCAGACAACTACGGAGATCCGTGGCGGAACGCGTGTCCCATATTTGCCGACCAGCAAACGATATCGACGCAACGAGGACTGCAGCAATCCACTCTCAGTTATCCACAGGAGCTATTTCCGCAGCTAGTTGAGGCAGTCTTGAGTCAGACAGCGGCCCATCTGTGACTTGCGCCCTAGTTGGAGTTTGACTGAACGATTGCCGAGATCTAGGTTTCTCCCTGCCTAGGTTTTAAAGCAAAACTTTCACCGAAAACCGGTCCGGAACCATCACGGCGCTATCACGTATCAATCACGGGCGGCGCGCCGGTCGCGCTGCCCGAAATCCCCCACAAGGAGCATCAGTGAGCAGAAGAATGCTGTCCCTCGTCGGTGCGGCCGCCGGAATCGCGCCGATCATCGTCGCCGTCCTCCCCGCCGCGGCCGCGAGCGCGCACGGCTACGTCTCCTCGCCACCGAGCCGTCAGGCCCAGTGCGCCGCCGGCACGGTGTCCTGCGGTGACATCAGCTACGAACCGCAGAGCGTGGAGGGCCCGCAGGGCCTGAAGAGCTGCGGCGCCGACAAGTACCCCGAACTGGACGACGACTCCAAGGGCTGGAAGGTCACCGACGTCGGCAACAAGGTCGATTTCACCTGGGCCAACACGGCCCAGCACAAGACCGCCAACTGGGAGTACTACATCGGCGACACCCAGGTGGCGAAGGTGGACGGCAAGAACGAGATGCCGGGCGACACCGTCACCCACAGCATCGATCTCAGCAAGTTCACCGGCAAGCAGAAGCTGCTCGCCGTCTGGAACATCGGCGACACCTCGAACGCCTTCTACTCCTGTGTCGACCTGAACGTCGGCGGCGGCGAGGGCTCCGGCACCACGGCGCCGACCACATCGTCCCAGCCGAGTTCGTCCCAGCCGGCCACCAGCGCCCCGGCGACCACCACCCCCGGCGGCTCGACCTCCTCGCAGCCGACGTCCTCACAACCGACGTCCGCGCAGCCGGCCCAGCCCACGACGAGCGCTCCGGCGACGTCGACCCCGTCCGGTGCCAACTGAGTCGGGAGGGCACCGGATCACGGGCCGGACCCCCTCGGCCGGGCCCGTAGGCAGCAGGCATGAACGATTCGGCGGCATGATTCCGGCTGCCGAACGGACGACCGGCTGCCGATGAGAAGCGAATTCGGCTGCGGCACTGGCTCCGCAGCCGAATTCGTTCATCCCCATACCCCAGGTCCGCCCCGTCGACTGCCAAGTGGGGCGGACCCGGGTGCGGGATGGCGAGGACCGGTCTGCGGTCAGTCCTCGCCCCCGCCTCCCACCGCCAGAGCCGTCGTGATGACCACCGACAAGGGTGGGAGTGCGCTGTCGCGGCTCGGCGGGCGGACCCAGTGGCACCCTTCTCGGGTCCAGCGGCCGAGACCGGTCGGCAACATCACGGCGCTTCCGACGGCGGGAATTCCGATGTCCAGGCGGTTGAGCACGTCCAGCACCTGGGTGCCGGGGCGGCTGTCGGGAACCACCAGGAAACTCCAGCGGATCTGCCGGGCCAGCATCGGTCCGGCCAGGTCCTGCTCGGCGAGGGAGCCCCGGACCCGTTCGGCCCGGACCGTGGGCAGGTGCACGATGCCGATGCGGCTGGTGATCGGAAGCATCACGAAGCCGCCGCGCTCGTAGACCGGCAGGTCGTACTCGTGCCGATAGAACGCCACCCAATCCTCGACGGTCCTGAGTTTCTCCACGTTCACGGCGAGCTCCCTCGATCCTTTCCCAGGATCCCGCCCCCCGCGACGAATCTGAAACGCCCGCACACCCTCCTTGCGCTGCCCTTCCGCTGCCCCTGCCGGAAATGCCGGGAAAAGGGTTGATACCAGCTCGGTTTCGGCTGTGGCCGTGATCACCACACGCTCGTATTCTGGGTTACGGAGTTCGTGCGGAAGGGATGACATCGTGGTCCGGCACTGGTCAGGTAAGGAGGCCCGCGCCCTTCGCGATGCCAAGCGGATGAGTATTCGGGAGTTCGCGGCGCATCTCGGCGTGCACGAACGTCTGGTGTCGAAATGGGAGGCGGGGGGCCTCCGGGTGCACCCCCGTCCGGTCAATCAGGCCGCGCTGGACACATCCCTGGCCAGGTCCGACGAGGTAGTGCGGGCACGGTTCGCGGCGTTGATCGATCAGCCGTTGATCGATCGAACCGAACCTGATTTCGAAGTGCGCCTGGATAATTCGGCGCCTGCCAACTATTCGAGCGACGCGGAACTTTTGGCACTGGTCGACACCGGTGCGATGAGAAGTGATGTGTTGGCCGAGATTTCGGAGAGGGATCTGATCATGGCGGCTGCCCATGAAGCTAGCGAGCACGCCGGTCGGGCCGAGACCACCAATGTGGGTGCCACCGCTCTGGAGCAACTCGACGCCGATGTCTCGCGCATTGCCAATGATTACGTCCACGTACCTCCGGTTCCGATGATGGTGGAAATGCTGCGGGTGCGCAGACGGGTTTATCGGCTCCTGGAGGGACAGCAGAAGCCCTCGGACACAACGCATCTGTACCTACTGGCCGGTATGTTGTCGGGGCTGCTGGCCAACGCCAGCACCGACCTCGGCTATCACGACGCCGCCGGCGAACAGGCAAGGGCCGCCTGGGCCTACGCGGAACTGTGCGAGCACAACGGCTTGCGCGCCTGGACCCGCGGCATGCAGGCGCTGATCGAATACGGCGCGCAACGGCCGCGACGCGGGGTGGTGCTGGCGCAGAACGGCCAGCAATACGCCGAATCGGTGACGGCCCGGGTTCGGCTGCACAACATCGAGGCCCGCATCTGGGCGAAACTGGGCAGCCCCACCGATACCGAGCGCTGCATCGGCAACGCCGACACCGCCCGCGACGGCTCCACCACCGACAACCTGCACGACGAGGTCGGCGGCGTCTTCGGATTCAACGAGCCGAAGAGCCAGTACTACGCCGGCGCCACGTATATCCACCTGGGGCAGGCCGAGCCGGCGCTGCGCGCGACCCAGCGCGCCATCGAGCTGTATACGACCGGCCCCGAGGAGCGGCGCTCCTACGGCGCGGAGTCGCTGGCCCGCGTGGACAACGCCACGGCGCACCTGATCAACGGCAGCCTCGACGGCGCCGCCGACGCGCTGCACCCGGTGCTGACACTGTCCGAGGACAAGCGCATCGCCCAGCTGGAGGAGCGGCTGAGCGGGGTGCGCCGGCGCATCGCCGGCCCGGAGTTCCGCGATGCGGTCGAGGCCCGCCAGCTGGACGAACGCATCGAGGAGTTCTGCGGGGCCGGCGTCGTGCGCGGAATGATCCCGGTGAATTCGACATCCTGAGCCGTGTGTTCCGGCATGCGAATAACGGCTTGCCGGCGACTGGCACCATAGGACGGGTGAGCCCTACCAGTCATTCCCCGCATCAGCCCCCGCGCGTCCTGGAGCAGTCCACCAAGCTCCAGAACGTCGTCTACGAGATCCGGGGTCCGGTGCACGCACATGCGGCACGACTGGAGGCCGAGGGCCACCGCATCCTCAAGCTCAATATCGGCAACCCCGCGCCGTTCGGGTTCGAGGCGCCCGACGTCATCATGCGCGACATGATCGCGGCGCTGCCGAATGCGCAGGGGTATTCGGAGTCGAAGGGCATCCTGTCCGCCCGGCGCGCGATCTTCACCCGCTACGAGCTGGTGCCCGGCTTCCCGGAGTTCGACGTGGACGACGTCTATCTGGGCAACGGCGTGTCCGAGCTGATCACCGTCACCATGCAGGCGCTGCTGAACAACGGCGACGAGGTGCTGATCCCGGCCCCGGACTACCCGCTGTGGACGGCGATGACCAGCCTGGCCGGCGGCACACCGGTGCACTACCTGTGCGACGAGTCCATCGGCTGGCAGCCCGATATCGCCGATATCGAATCGAAGATCACCGACCGGACCAAGGCGCTGCTGGTGATCAACCCCAACAATCCGACGGGCGCGGTGTATTCGGCGGAGGTGTTGCAGCAGCTGGTCGACCTGGCGCGCAAGCACCGCCTGCTGCTGCTGGCCGACGAGATCTACGACAAGATCCTCTACGACGACGCCAAGCACATCTCGCTGGCAACTTTGGCGCCCGACCTGCTCTGTTTGACTTTCAATGGCCTGTCCAAGGCCTACCGGGTGGCGGGTTACCGCTCCGGATGGCTGGTGATCACCGGGCCGAAGGAGCATGCGGCCGGCTTCCTGGAGGGCATCGATCTGCTGGCCTCCTCGCGACTGTGCCCGAATGTCCCCGCGCAGCACGCTATTCAGGTGGCCCTCGGCGGGTATCAGAGCATCGAGGATCTCATCCTGCCGGGCGGGCGGCTGCTCGAGCAGCGGGATGTGGCCTGGGAGAGGCTCAATATGATTCCCGGCGTCTCGTGCGTGAAGCCGAGGGGCGCGCTCTACGCCTTCCCGCGGCTGGATCCGGAGGTACACGAGATCCACGACGACTCCAAGCTGATCCTGGATCTGCTGCTGCAGGAGAAGATCCTGATGGTGCAGGGCACCGGGTTCAACTGGCCGCAACACGATCATCTGCGGATCGTGACGCTGCCGTGGGCGCGGGATCTGGCGGTGGCGATCGAGCGGTTCGGCAACTTCCTGGCCAGCTATCGGCAGTGAACCCGGACCGGCCGCAGCACGGCAACCAACTGGGCAGTCGACCCTGGAGTAACAGACCGTAAGTATGGAAACATAGGTTTTTAGAGACTTAGCTAGCACAAAGAATGGCCGTTTGTGTACAGTAGTCCTCGGCACCGAGAGTGCCCCGGCCGAGCCGCCTACCCCCCTGGGCCGCTCGGTCCCGGGTTCGACCGCCTACCCCCCTGGGCGTCGGATCCCCGGGCGGCGGAGACATCCCCCTGCTCTCCGCCGCCCCTCCCCCGATTCCGTGCCTCCGGTGAATCCCCAGCGCCCGTTCGGCTTTCGCATCCGGCCGGAGGCATCCACGATCGGCCACCCACCGTGACGTTATCGAGAATCGGAACCAATTAGGCTCGCAGCGGTGAGCGACCATCACCATCATCACGACCACTCCGGACCGATCGCGATCGGCGCCACCGCGGCGAAGGTCGTCGTCGGGCTGCTCACCGGCATCGGCGTGCTCGTAGTGATCGGCGCCGCCCTGCTGTGGCCGAGCGACCAGCACGTCGACATCCCGCTGCCCATGCAGAACGCCGGCGGCGGGGCGGTGCACACCGAGGCCGGCACCGTCACCATGCAGGACATCGGCCCCTGCGGCAGCCTGTCCAACGGACGGGTGTTCGACGACACCCCGCAGGCGCCGCACAGCGGCGCCTACACCTGCCAGCGCAGCCTGATCTCCATCGACTCCGGGCCGGACGCGGGCAAGCACACGCTGATGGAAATCGCCCCCGGCCCGGGCCAACCCGATCTGCGCGCCGGGGACGAACTCCGGATCGTGCGGCAGGCCGACCCGAGCGGCGAAACGCTCTACTCCTTCGACGACTACGCCCGCGGGTTCCCGCTGACGGTGATCGCGCTGGCATTCGTGGTGGTGATCGTCGTGGTCGCCCGCTGGCGCGGGTTGCGGGCCATCCTCGGGCTCGGGTTCGCGTTCCTGGTGCTGGTGCTGTTCCTGCTGCCGGCGCTGCTCGACGGGAAACCGGCCGTGCCGGTCGCACTGGTGGCGGGGTCGCTGATCCTGTATGCCGTGCTGTATCTGGCGCACGGGGTGAACCTGCGCACCAGTTCCGCGCTGCTGGGCACGCTGAGCGCGATGGTGCTGGCGGCGGTGCTGTCCTGGGTGGTGTTGGAGGTCACCCACGTCACCGGATTGTCGGAGGAGCAGAACACCAACGTCGCCACCTATCTGGAGCATGTGAGCATCACCGGACTGCTGCTCGCCGGATTCATCATCGGCTCGCTCGGTGTGCTCAACGACGTCACCATCACTCAGGCGGCCGCCGCGTTCGAACTGGCCGCCCTGGACGAGAAGGCCACGCGCCGTGAGATTTTCGCGGCGGCCATGCGGGTGGGCCGGGACCATATCGCCAGCACCGTGTACACGCTGGTGCTCGCCTACGCCGGTGGCGCGCTGCCGCTGCTGCTGCTGTTCTCGGTGGCGGGGCGCTCGTTCCGCGACGTGCTCACCGGCGACGCGGTGGCGATCGAGATCACCCGCTCCGCGGTCGGCGGCATCTGCCTGGCGCTGTCGGTGCCGCTGACCACCGCGATCGCGGTGCTCCTGGCCAGGCCCTTCGGTCAGCGACCGGCTCCCGCTCCGCCGCGGCGAGCGCGCCACTCCAGGCCCGCGGAACCCGCGGCGCGCTCCGCACGCCGCTCGTCTCCCGACGCCGCGGCTCCGGGCACCGGCCCGCGCCGCGCTGTCTCGGAGCGCGCCGTCCCGGACCACCCGCGCAGGGCCGCCGCCGGCCGCCCGAATCCCGCGAGCCCCAACCGCGCGCATCGCCGCCCGCCCGAGGACGTGTCGCCGCCCCGCACCGACGAGCCCGACGACGACGCGACCCCACCCACCGGCTGGCCGGCCTTCCGCCCGGGTGACACCGCACCACCCGGACCCGGATCTCCCGGCTCCCCGTACCCCGACCCGGGCCACCCGCCACGCCGTCCCCCCGGGCGCGGATGGTCACCGGACAACGGCCCGGACACCTACTGATCCGACGCGAATCACCAACGAGCCCAAGGCCGCTCGCCACCCCCGGCACACCCCGGTCAGCACGACGTCTTTCGGCCGGATCCACGCCGTGATCACTACACCGGGCCGGCTCGGACCGCGGACACGGGCCCGACGCGCTGCTGACCCATGACCTGACCGCCGCGTCGTCGGAGCCGAGCGGTGGCAACGGAACCGTCGTGGCCGGGTGATCGAGCACCGGTGCTGCCCGGCTTCCCCCAGGGGCCAGGCGAATACGCATCAGCGTTGGTGCTGTGGTCCCGGTGGGAGCTGCGGGAGCAGCGGGGGGATCGTCGGGACGACTATCGGGGGCAGGCCCGGGACGACGATCGTGTTCTGGTTGGGCGGTGGGGCTTCCGCCTCCGTGGGGGCCTGCCGACGCTGCGAGGGCGGCGGCGGGGCGACCGCCTCGTTGGTGGTGTCGCTGGGGGCCGCGGGGACCGAGGGCTCCAGCGCGGCCGGGCGTGGGGACGTGCTGGGCACCGAGCTGGGAGCGGAATTCTCGTGCGAATCCCCTTGCAGCACTTGCGGCCCCCAGCCCATGCCCAGGCCCAGCGCCGAGACCACCACCAGGGTGGCCACCGCGATACCCGCCACGCTCAATTCGCGCCGACGACCGTGCGAGTCCCGCCCGAGCGTCGCGCGCCGCCGCTCGGCCCGCGTCGAGGCACCCGCCGACCAGGGCAGAGACAGCTGCTCGGTCCGATCGTCGAACGTCGCGGCCGAATGCGGCTGCGCCATCGGCGGAGTCGGTCGGCCCAGCAGCGCCGCACCGCGCACCACCACCGACTCGGGATCCGGCGGCACCGTCACCGGCATGCCCAGCCAGCGCTCCAGAACCCGTGCCACGAGCGGAATCCGGGCGCAGCCGCCGATCACCACCACCGCCTGCACGGCCTGCTCCGAACGGGTGATCACGTCCCTGGTCATCCGGGCCGAGGACTCCACGGCCAGCATGATCAACGCCTCGAAGCTCTCCTGCGAGATCAGCACCAGGCCGTGCTCGGACGGCAGCGCGACCGCCGTGGTCGTCGACAGCTGCTCCTTCGCCTGCCGGCACAGCTGATCCAGCTCCGCCAGCCCCGCCGGGTCGGCCGGGTGGGCGATCCGGCCGGCGGTGATCTGCTGTTCCCGGATCAGCGAATCCAGATAGTCACCGCTGATATCGCTGGTGCGCTCGCTGTAGTGGACCTGGCGGCCGGCGACATCGACCACGCTCACCGACAGACCCGAACTACCCAGGTCGTACAGCGCGATGGTGCGCAGGCCGGGCAGCTCGCCGGCGGCCTGCAGAAACTCCAGGGCCGCCACGACTTCCGGCACCAGCTCGTAATTGGTGAGCTGGCGGCGGGCCAGCGCACCGCGCACGGAGCGGGCATGCTGCTCGGAACGGTAGGCGACGGACGTGGCGGTGATATCGGGCGCCGCCGCGAGCGCGGCGCCGACCGCCTCGGCGGCCACCTCCGCCACCCGCTGCTCGCGCACCTGCGCCGCTTGGAGATCGAAACGGTCGGGGGCGAAATGTCCGGCAGGATTCCCGGGGTGCGGCCGCGCGACGCGAATGACGCCGGCCCCCACCGAGACTCCCAGTACCGAACTCATCTGCTGCCCATCTCGTCTCACTCCAGGACATGCGCGAGGCTGCCGCCCCTCACCTTCGAAACACCGATGGCCGGCGTTGCTCCGCACTGCGCCCGCCGCTGCGCTCGCGAGGCCGTTCGTAGTCGGTTAGGCTGTTTTCCTCCGGCCCTCCTCCGGCTCCTTCGCCGCCACGGGGTGCAGCCACTCTACCTGCCCGACACCCTACGATGTGCCGAGCCCTGCGTACACCCATCCGCCCTCCCGCCAGCGGGCGCGTTCGAGACAGTTGCGGCCGTCGATGATGGACCTGCCGCGCACCACCGGATCCAGGTCCCGCGGATGCAGGGCGGTGAATTCGGCCCACTCGGTGAGCACCAGCACCACATCGGCACGGTCGCACGCCTCGGTGACGGAGGTGGCGTAGTTCAGGGTCGGGAAGACCTTGCGGGAGTTCTCCAGCGCCTTGGGGTCGTACACGGTGACGACGGCTCCGTGCAGCTGGATCATGCCGGCCACGTTGAGCGCGGGCGAATCGCGCACATCGTCCGACTCGGGCTTGAACGCCGCACCGAGCACCGCCACATTGGCGCCCAGCAGCGATCCGCCGCAGGCCCGCGCGGCCATGTCGACCACCTTGGTCCGGCGCCGCATGTTGATGTTGTCGACCTCGCGCAGGAACGCCAGCGCGTGGTCGGCGCCGAGTTCGCCGGCCCGGGCCATGAAGGCGCGGATGTCCTTGGGCAGGCAGCCACCGCCGAAACCCAGTCCCGCATTGAGGAATCGGCGGCCGATGCGGGCGTCGTGGCCGAGCGCGTCGGCCAGCACGGTGACGTCGGCGCCGGTCGCCTCGCAGACCTCCGAGACCGCGTTGATGAACGAGATCTTCGTCGCCAGAAAGGCATTCGCGGAGACCTTCACCAATTCCGCGGTGGCCAGGTCGGTCAGCAGGAACGGCACCTCGGCCGCGAGCAGGTCGGCGTAGATCTCGCGGACGAGATCCTCCACCCAGGCCGCGTTGTCGCGGTCCCGGTCGACGCCGAGCACCAGCCGGTCGGGGCGGACGGTGTCGCGCACCGCGAAACCCTCGCGCAGGAACTCCGGATTCCAGGCCACCTCGACGTCGACGCTCGCCGCGGCCCGGGCCCGGCGGCCCAGCTCGACGGCGGTACCGACCGGAACGGTGGACTTGCCGATGATCGCCGACGGGCGCTCCAGCATCGGCGCCAGCGAATCCACCACGGCGTGCACGTATTTCAGGTCGGCCGCGTACTCGCCCTTCTTCTGCGGCGTGCCCACGCCGAGGAAGTGCGCGTCGGCGTGCGCCGCGGCCTCCTCGTAGGAGGTGGTGAACCGCAACCGGCCGGCATCCAGGTTCCGGCGCAGCACGTCCTCGAGCCCGGGCTCGTAGAACGGCACCACGCCGTCGGACAGCTTCGCGACCTTCCCGGGGTCGATATCCACCCCCACGACCTCGTGCCCGAGCTCCGCCATGCACGCGGCATGAGTGGCTCCCAGATACCCCGTCCCGAAAACTGTGAGGCGCATGATCGATTGGTAAGCGCCGGCGATGGCCGCACCGCATCATCGAGGCAAGAGTCCGGGCAACAGCTGGTGTACATGTGGAAACCCGCAGCTCGGAGGGGTTCCGGCGGCCCGTGCCGTTCAGCCGGGCACACGAATCGTCATGCCGGGCAGAGCCAGTCGCCGGCGCCGGGCCTCGGTTCGGATCCGCCCGGCGAGGGCGGGGGGAAATGCTGCTGCAGGGTGAAGGCGAACGGCGTGGGCCCGTGGTCGCGCAGACGGCGCAAACGGTCCTCGGCCTCGGCGGTGGTCGGCCGGTGTCCCGCGGGCACCCACCAGCACACGTGCGTGGCCTCGCGCATGCGCTGGAACCACTCCCGGCGGCGCTTCAGGATCACGCGGTGCATCTCGCCGTAGGTGAACGCGGCCAAGTGCTCGACGTCGCACCACACCGACATGTTCACGATCACGCCCACGCTGTCGGCGGTGTCCCACTCGAAGGCGCGGATCGCGGTCGCGTCGCCGTCCTCGGTCTGCAACCGCCAGAGAAAGCCCGGCGCGACATCGGCCGCCGCGTTGACCGGCTCGAGCGCGGCCACGAAATCGGCGAGCCGCGGATCTTCGAGGGAGGCGAGCAACCGGGCGATGTTCACCTGGGCAAGTTCGAACGACATGAATACCACTGTGCCAGCGGTCACCTCCGGTCCGAAGGTATTCGCATCGGTATCGACCACTGTGCGCGTTCCCCGGCCACCCCGGTGACCGGACACGGTGGCGATAGCATCGAGCGGGTGTGGAGGCGGTGGGGGAAGGTAGCCGGGGCACTGGGGGTGGTCCTCGTCGTGCTGATAATCGCGCTGTGGCCGGTGTATGTGCGGCCGCGGGTGGATCAGCCGGCGCGTGCGGACGCCATCCTCGTGCTCGGCGGGGCGCACGACGGTCGCGAGGAGATGGGGCTGCGGCTGGCGCGCGACGGGTACGCCCCGGCGGTGGTGTTCTCCGATCCGTACGGCAACAGCGCCCTGATGAATCGGATCTGCCACGGCGGGTACAGCTTTCGCGTCGAATGCTTCGCTCCGGACCCGCCCACCACCCGCGGCGAGGGCCGGGAGCTGGCGGCGCTGGCGCGCGAGCGGGGCTGGCAACGGGTCATCGTGGTGACGTGGACCCCGCACATCTCGCGGTCGCGATACATCCTCGGAAAGTGCTGGGGCGGTGAGATTCTCCTGGTGGATCCGCGCCCGCACCTCTCGATCACGCGGTGGGCGTACCAATTCGGATATCAGTCCGCCGGTTACGCCAAGGCGCTGTTCGAGGATTGCTGATCGGTAGCGCCCCTTTCTCATCCCATCATGTGACGTAACAAGTACGTAACTGGCCGGAAAAGTGGACTCTACATTCACCCGAGACCCTCACTCTTCGAGCCTGCTCTCATCGAGCCGGATTGAGGAGTTTTTGTGGTCGACGTAGACACCCGCCGGGCGAATTCGGTCGCGGCGACGAAGGAAACGCTGGAGGATTACACGCTGCGCTTCGCGCCGCGCAGCTACCGCAAGTGGAGCCCGGCGGTGGTCGGCGTCTCGGCTCTCGGCGGCATCGCCTACCTGGCGGATTTCTCCATCGGCGCCAATATCGGCATCGCCAACGGCACCGGCAACGCGCTGCTGGGAATCGGTATCTTCGCCGTGATCATCATGATCACCGGATTCCCGCTGGCCTATTATGCCGCCCGCTACAACATCGATCTGGACCTGATCACCCGCGGCAGCGGCTTCGGATATTACGGCTCGGTCGTCACCAATCTGGTGTTCGCGTCGTTCACCTTCATCTTCTTCGCCACCGAGGGCTCGATCATGGCGCAGGGCCTGGAATTGGGCCTGCACATTCCGCTGTGGATCGGCTATCTGGTGTCGACGCTGATCATCTTCCCGCTGGTCATCTACGGCATGAACACACTGGCCAAGCTACAGGTCTGGACGACGCCGCTGTGGCTGCTGCTGATGGTGGCGCCATTCCTGTTCCTGCTTGTGCGCCACCCGGATTCGGTCGGCACGTTCTTCGCCTACGGCGGTAAGGACGGCGCCGGCGTGAGCATCACCGGCGCGCTGCTGGCGGCCGGAGTCTGCCTGTCGCTGATCGCGCAGATCGCCGAGCAGATCGATTACCTGCGCTTCATGCCGCCGAAAACGCCGGAGAACTCCCGTAAATGGTGGAGCTGGATGCTGCTGGCCGGGCCCGGCTGGGTGATCTTCGGTGCGATCAAGCAGGTGCTCGGTCTGTTCCTGGCGGTCTATCTGATCGCGAATATCCCGGGCGCGCAGGACATCGCGAACCAGCCGGTGCACCAGTTCCTGGAGATCTACCGCGATATGATGCCGGGCTGGCTGGCGATGACGCTGGCGGTGGTCCTGGTGGTGATCAGCCAGATCAAAATCAATGTGACCAACGCGTATTCGGGCTCGCTGGCGTGGACGAACTCGTTCACCCGCGTCACCAAGACCTATCCGGGCCGGCTGGTGTTCCTCGGCCTGAACCTGGTGATCGCGCTGGTTCTGATGGAAGCCAACATGTTCGACTTCCTGAACGACATCCTCGGCTTCTACGCCAACTGCGGCATCGCCTGGATCGTCACCATCGCAACGGATATCGCGATCAACAAGTACCTGCTGAAGATCTCGCCGAAGCAGCCGGAATTCCGCCGCGGCATGCTGTACAACGTCAACCCGGTCGGCCTGGTCGGCTTCGGGGCGTCGGCGGTGCTGTCGATCATGGCGTTCTTCGGCCTGCTCGGCGAGACCCTGAAGCCGTACTCGCCGATCCTGGCGGTGGTGATCTCGTTCGTCCTCACCCCGCTGATGGCCGTGGCCACCAAGGGCAAGTACTATCTGCGGCGCACCGACGACGGCATCGACCTCCCGATGTTCGACGAATACGGCAACCCGTCGGGCGAAACCCTCCCCTGCGCCGTCACCGGAATCGAATTCGAACGCCCCGACATGATCGCCTCGGCCGTCCCGGGGCCCGAGGGCGAGATCCAGTACATCAGCTCGCTGGCACTGTCCACGGACAAGTCCGGGAGCCACGTGCTGCCGGAGCGGTAGCGAACCAGCACTCCCGAACGCGCGCCGCGTCCCGACGGATCGTCCGTCCGGGCGCGGCGTTTCGCCTGTCTGCGGGGGTTCGCCTCGCCGTATCGCCCGGCACCGCGCAGGCGCGAGAGCTGCGGCGGGACCCGCACACCCACTTTACATACGCCCTTGTATCTCAGATACGGATCCGTATAGTTGTGTTCGCGGTCACTCGCGCCCTGCGGGATGGCGTCGGAGCGTCGCTCCGCTGCGGGTGATCACGAGCCGAGATGGGTTGTCGGGCCGAGGGCGGCTTCGCCCCGGGTCGGGCCGACGAGCGCCGAGGAGGACAGACATGCCGTCGACGAAACCGGGCGAGTGGGTCGACGCGGGCACGAGGCTCGCCGACATCGATTTCGATCAGTTCCGGATGAACATCCCGACCGACCGCTACACCAGCCGCGCATACGCCGAGCGGGAAGGCGAGCAGATCTGGATGCGGGTCTGGCGCGTGGCCGGCCGGGTGAGCGAACTCCCCGAGGCCGGCGATTGGAAGGAGTACCGGATCCGCGATCAGTCCTTCCTCGTCGTGCGCGGCAAGGACGGTGTGATCCGCGGCTTCGTCAACGCCTGCCGGCATCGCGGCAACCGGCTGTGCCAGGGCAGCGGGAATGCCAAGCGCGGCTTGCTGTGCCAGTATCACCTGTGGTCCTACGACCTGGAGGGCCGGCTGCGCGGCGTGCTGCGCGAGCAGGAGAACGTGCTGTCCGCGCTGGACAAGCAGGGCCTGTCGCTGCTGCCGGTCTCGGTGGACACCTTCGCCGGATTCATCTTCCTCAACCCCGATCCCCACGCCGCGCCCCTGGCCGAGTACCTGGGCGGCGAGGTGGCCGAGCTACTCGAGCCCTATCACCTCGACGAGATGGTCACCGTGCTCGATGTGCGGGAAGCCTTGGACTGCAACTGGAAAGTCGTCATGGACGCCTTCGAGGAGGGCTATCACATCTCCGGCATCCATCCGCAGTTGCTCCGGGTGATCATGATCGACCCGGCGAAGAGCCGCTACAAATTCTTCGACAGGCACAGCGTGTCGATGGCACCGTTCGAGGTCGCCAACGCCGACAAGTACGGCCCCCAGGAACAGGTCGAGGGCATCCTCGAGCTGCCCGAGACCTTCCCCTCGGTGCAGGCGGTGCTGCCGCGCTTCCAGGAGCTCGTCGACGAATACCGGGACGGCGACGCGGAATTGAGCTTTCCCGAGGGCGTCACCGCCCGCACGCTGCTACAGCGCGCCACCCGCGAGACGCTCACCGGAATGGGCCTGGACGTCAGCTGCCTGACCGATGCCCAGATGAGCGACAACCACGGCTGGATGCTGTTTCCCAACTTCTTCATGACCATACGTGCGGGAGAGGCCACGGTGATCATGGCCGAACCGCATTCCGACGGCGACCCCAACCGCTGCTACTGGCACATCATGAGCTTCATGTGGCTGCCCGACGAATACAAGGACGCCTTCAAGGCCGAGCACATCGAGGTCGAAGAGCCCGGTAGCTACAAGTATTTCCTTGCCCTGCAACAGGATTACGAGCAGATGCCGCGCCAGCAGATCGGGCTGCGCAACGACCGGCTCGAATTCATGTCGCTGGTCAAGGAGGAGGTCGTGATCGCCCACTACCACTCGGTGGTCGACCGGTATCTGGCCGGCGCGAGCTGAACTTTCGAGGAGACAGGCTATGAGCGACATCGGCGCTGTTATCGGCGACCATTCCGGGCGCGCGCACACCGTGCTGCGCTACGCCCAGGTGGTCGAGCAATTGGTCACCGCCGCGAAACAACCCGGCTTCGGCGCGGACGGCTGGGCACCGCTCGCCGAACTGGTCGACACCGGAAACTTCGTGCGGGTCGGCAATTTCAAGGAGGTGATGACCTGGGCGGAGTACACCGCATTCCTGACCGGCTGGGCTCCCTCGGCGCAGTGGGACTGCACGTTCAAGCGGATCACCGAACACGGCGACGTGGTGTTCCTCGAACTCGAAGAACGCAGCGCCATAGGCGATTTCACCAGCGTGGTGAACTCGATGAGCGTCTACGAGTTCGACGCCGCGGGCAAGATCACGCACATCGACGTCTACCTGCAGATGGAACTGCCCAAGCCCGAAATGCTGGCCGCCTACGACGGAGCGGACATCGCGCAATGACCGACACCGGCCCCGCCCCCACCGACGTCGATGCGGTGGATTTCTTCCTCGACAACGATCTGCTGGGCGACCCGTACGACTACCTGGCGGCGCTGCGCGACCAGTGCCCGGTGCGCCGCGAAATTCACCACGGCGTCGTGATGGTGACCGGTCACCCCGAGGCGCTGGAGATCTACAACGACACCGGCAGTTTCTCCTCCTGCCTCTCGGTCACCGGACCGTTTCCGGGATTCCCGGTTCCGCTGGAGGGCGACGATGTCTCGGCCACGATCGCCGCGCACCGCGACGAGTTGCCCTTCAACGATCAGCTGCCCACCTTCGACCCGCCGGTGCACACGGCGCACCGTGCCCTGTTGTCGCGGATGATCACCCCGAAGCGCCTCAAGGAGAACGAGGACTTCATGTGGCGGCTGGCCGATCGCCGGTACGACACGGCCTTGTCCGGGGAGACCTGCGAATTCATCGCCGATTTCGCCTCACCGTTCGCGATGCTGGTGATCGCCGACCTGCTCGGGGTTCCCGAGGAGGACCACGCCGAGTTCGGCCGCGCGCTACTGACCGAGACGGGCACCATCGGCAGCAGCGACGGTGGCTCCCTGCATCATTCGCCGCTGAAATACCTGTATCAGAAGTTCGCCGCCTACATCGAGGACCGCCGCGCTCATCCGCGCGGCGACGTGTTGTCCGGGGTCGCCGCGGCCACATTCCCCGACGGGTCCACACCGGAGGTCATCGATGCCGTCCGGGTGGCGGCCAATCTGTTCGCCGCCGGGCAGGAGACCACGGTGCGGTTGCTGAGCGCGGCGGTGATGATGCTCGCCGAAGACCGAGACCTACAGACCCGCCTGCGCGCGGACCGATCGCTGATCCCGAACTTCATCGAGGAAACGCTGCGCTACGAGAGTCCGGTGCGCGGCGACTTCCGGCTCAGCAAGGTTCCGGTCGAGATCGGGGGCGTCGACATCGCGGCGGGCACCACCGTCATGCTCGTCAACGCCGCGATCAACCGCGACCCGCGCCGATTCGCCGACCCGGACGTCTTCGACGTCGACCGCGCCAACGCCCGCAGCCACGTCGCCTTCGGCCGCGGCCCGCACACCTGTCCGGGCGCACCGCTGGCGCGCACCGAGGCGAGAGTGAGCCTGGAGCGGCTGTTCGACCGCACGGCCGATTTCTGGATCGACGAAGATTTCCACGGTCCCGCCGGCGCCCGCCGCTACCGCTATCTGCCCACGTTCATCCTGCGCGGGCTGACCAGGCTGCACCTGAGATATCAACCGGCGGACAGTGTCTCGTGAATACGCTCGGTCTCGGGAATGCGCTCGGTCTCGGGAATACGCCCGGTCTCGGGAATACGCCCGCCGGTACCGGTCGGCGCGGTCCGCGGCGCCACCGGGCTCGAGCACCGGCCGGTTACCGCGCCCGCGGAGCCCGGGAGGTCTTCTTCCGCGCCGCCTCACCGGACGCCGCCGGGGCCACATTCGCCATCACCATCCGCAGATACGGCTCGTACAGGTCCTCATCGTCGATATGCCCGCTGATCGTGACGCCCTCGTTAGCCGCGAGCAACAGCCGCGCCAGATCGCGTGCGGGCATCAGCAGCCTGCCACCCAGCCGCTCCACGTGCGTGGTGATGTAGTCGGCGAGCGAATCGATCGTCTGCTCACGCTGATCGGCAAGCTTGGCCCGCGCCTCGGGATTGCGCAGCAGATACAGCGCGAACTCGTACCCCAGGGCGGCGCTGTCGGGGCCCGCGATCGTCAAATCACGCCATCGATCGGCGAACTTGCCGACATCGAGTTCCTCCACCCCGGCGAACGAGGCGATGACGACGTCGAAGCTTTCCAGGAGCCGCTGCCGATGACGCTCCAGGACCGCCAGGAACAGTTCCTCCTTACCCCCGAAATGCGAGTAGATCGCCCCGCGGGTGTACCCGGCGACCTCGGCGATGTCGTCGAGTGCCGCCCCACCGAAGCCCTGTTTGGCAAAGACCTCCTCGGCGGCGTCGAGCAGCACCGCACGGGTGTGCTCCAATCGCCGCTGCCGCGTCCATCGTTCCGCCATGACAGTCATTTTCGCAGGTCGCCGTTTCCGCGACAGTTCTACACCCGCCTCTTCTACACCTCCCCATCAAATATACACTCTTGTATCTCACATACGAACTTGTATAGTTACCGGTGGAGGGACGATCTCGAGTGAGGACACCCGCAATGAAGCTGGAAGACCGCATCGCCAAGCACCGCCGGATGGCCGAGAGCTACCGAGACAAATACGTCCTGCAGAAGGTCCAGCAGGGCGAGACCTACGACGAGTGGGAGTTCACCGACGACGCGGTCTACACCTCGCCGTACTTCGTCGCCGGGCAGGAGCTGGTCCTCAAAGATGTGGCCACGCACTGGGATACGGCCGCGACCATCGAGGCGAAGGCCTACGGGATCGTCTTCCCGGATTGGAAGCCGGTGGAATTCAAGGTCTGGCCGGCCGAGAACGGTTTCGTCCAGCGCTACCGCTGGGAGGGCACCAACGTGCACACCGGCAAGACGATGGGTTTCTATTCGATCAGCTTCGTCGAGACCAACGAGGACGCCCAGATCGTGCACTGGTCGACCTATGTGAACGACGACGAGTACGGCCCGTTCCTGGAGGCGGCCATCGGCGCCCGCGGCCCCTTCCACGGCGACGACTACATGCAGGCCCTGGCCCGCCACTTCGAAAAGCACGGCCTGTCGTTCTGAGACGCCATGACGGTCACCGACGAGTTGTACTACGACCCTTGGCATGCCGAGCTGAATGCCGACCCCTACCCGATGTTCGAGCGGTTACGCGAGCAGGCACCGCTGTACTACAACCCGGTGCACGACTTCTACGCCCTGAGCCGCTTCGAGGACGTCAACCGCGTCCTCCTCGATCACCGGAGCTTCAGTTCGGCGCGCGGCGCGGTCCTCGAAATCATCAAGTCCGGGATGGAGATCCCCTCGGGCCTGGTGGTTTTCGAGGATCCCCCGATCCACGACATCCACCGCAAGCTGCTCTCGCGGGCGTTCACCCCACGGACGATCCGGGCGCTCGAGCCGAGGATCCGAGAGTTCACCGCCCGCTGCCTGGATCCGCTCGTCGGCGCCGGGCGCTTCGATTTCGTCACCCAGCTGGGAGCGGTGATGCCGCTGCGCGTGGTCGGCATGCTGTTCGGCATCCCGGAGGACCATCAGCGCCGCGTACAGGAAGACGGCGACCGCTACGTCCGCACCGAGCGCGGCGGCCAGATGACCGACAACCCCGAGGGCACGCTCACCGACGGCCGGATCTTCGCCGATTTCATCGATTGGCGCGCCGGCCACCCCGCCGACGACCTGACCACCGAACTGCTCGACGCCGAATTCGAGGACGAGACGGGCACCGTCCGCAAGCTGCGCCGCGATGAGCTACTGATGTTCATGAACCTGGTGGCCGTCGCCGGCGCGGAAACCACCACCCGGCTCATCGGCTGGACCGGAAAGCTGTTGTCGGAGCATCCCGATCAGCGCCGCGCCCTGCACGCCGACCGATCGCTGCTTCCCGGCGCCATCGAGGAGATCCTGCGGTTCGAGCCGCCCGCGCTCCAGGCCGCGCGCCACGTCACTCGCGATGTCGAATTCCACGGCCACACCGTCCCGAGCGGTAGCGCACTCCTCACCCTGATCGGCGCGGCCAACCGCGACGAGCGCCGCTTCGGCCCCGACGCCGAAACCTTCGACACCACCCGCGAGCCCCGGCAAAATCTCACCTTCGGCATCGGGGCCCACTACTGCCTCGGAAATGCGCTGGCCCGCATGGAAGGCCGCATCGCCCTCGACGAAATCCTGAACCGCTTCCCCGACTGGGAGATCGACCTCGACGCGGCCGTCTTCTCGTCGTCCTCGACCGTGCGCGGATGGGACAGCATGCCCGCCCGTATCCCCTCCCGCGAGACCACTCCGGTGGGCGAGGGACGGAGCCGCCCGTAGCCCGGCGACCGGCTCCGGCAGGCTGTCGGATGCGAGTTACGTTGTGGCACTGGTGAAGTGCGCGAGCGGCAGGATGATTCGTTCGGCGATATCCGGCGGCCAGCGGAAATTGGGGGCGGCCAGCCGCTGGTGCGCGAGCCCGTGCAGGCCGATCCACAGCGCTACCGCGTCGGAGAAAGGATCGGTACTGGTTGCGCAGCCGGCGGCGACGCAGCTCGCGAGGGCTTCGGCGAGCCGCCGCATACTGTCCTGTCCGAGCGTTGCCACATCCTCCGCGGCCACGGAACTCGTGTTCACATCGGGTGTCCAGAGTCCGCCGAACATGGTGCGGTAGCGGCCCGGGTGGGCTTGCGCGTAATCGAGGTAACCGTGACACACGGCCATCAGCCGTGCGCGGGGCGCATCGCCGGCGGCATCCATGGCGGTGCGCAATTGCTCGTCCAGTTCCGTGAAGGCGTTGCGCACCACGGCCAGCATGATGGCGGGCTGGTCGGGGAAGTGGCGGTAGATCGACGGTGCGGCGATCCCGACGCGGCGGGCGACCGAACGCAGGGTGATGGCGTTCTCGTCACCGGCCTCGTCGAGCATGTCGGCCGCCGTCGTCACGATCTCCTCCCGCAGGCGACCACCCTGTCCGCGGCGATTGCGAACGCGGGTCTGCATCGTTGACGTGTCGTCTCCCATGCCCTCACCTTACGCCTCAAAACTTACAGGCGTTAGCTCTTGCATCAAACGGGTAACAGTCGTAACCTTACGGCCGTAAGTTGAGCTTGATCGAGCGATCGGAACCACCATGGACAACAACATCGTCACGACCGGCGTCACCGAGATCGTCCTGCCGGACAAGGTCGAACCGGACGGTCTACAGGTCGCCGTCCGCGACCTCCCGGCACCGGTCGCGGGCCAGGTCGTGCTGCGCATGGAGGCGACCGGCGTGTCGTTCGCCGAACAGCAGATGCGCCGCGGCAAGTACTTCGACCAGCCGCCGTTTCCCTTCGTGCCCGGCTACGACCTTGTCGGCACCGTGACCGCCGTCGGCCCCGGCGCCGACACCGCGCTCATCGGCCGCCGGTTCGCCGCGATCACCAAGACGGGCGCCTGGGCCGACCACGTACTCGTCGACGCCGCCGACCTGTTGCCCGTGCCGGACGGCTTGGATCCGGCGGCCGTCGCGACCGTGCTGATCAACGGGATCACCGCGTGGCAGATGCTGCACCGCACGGCCGAGGCCCGCCCCGGCGGAACCGTCGTCGTGCTGGGCGCCAACGGTGGTGTCGGATCGACACTCGTGCAGCTGGCGCGGCATGCCGGGATGACGGTCATCGGCACCGCGGCGGCGCGCCACCACGACACGGTGCGCGAGCTGGGCGCCACCCCGGTCGACTACCGCGCCCCGGACATGTACGACCGGATCCGGAAGATCGCACCGGACGGCGTGGATGCGGTGTTCGACCACATCGGTGGCCCCGGCGTGGCGCAGTCGTGGCGGCTGCTGCGCCGCGGCGGCACGCTGGTGTCCTACGGCACGGCCGCGACCAAGGACGAGGACGGCAACTCGCAACTGCCGGTACTGAAGCTGTTCGCACAGCTCGCGGCATGGAACTCCCTGCCCAACGGCAAGTCCGCCCACTTCTACAGCTTCTGGGCGGGTCGGCGCTGCCAGGAAACCTTCCAGCGCCGGCTGCGCGAGGACCTCACCCGGGTACTGCGGTTGGTCGCCGACGGCGCCCTCACACCGCAGATCGCCGCGCGGTTCCCCCTATCGGAAGCCGCCTCGGCGCTGAAGCTCGCCGAATCCCGAACCGTCACCGGCAAAGTCGTCATCGTCCCGGACACACGCCGGCCCTGAACACGGCCGCCGCACCGCGCCCACACCCTCGCCGACCTCGGCCGGACACACACCCTCATCGGCGAACCCATGGATGACCATACCTACCCGGCCACGACACCGGAAGGCCGGCTGCGCCGCAGATACCGGACCGACCGACCCACGCCAACTCCCGTCCAGCACGACTTCCGATAAGCCGACCGCACCAACTTTCCCTGCCCACAATGCTTTTCATCGGCTGTCGCCTGACATCCCAGCCCACAAGGCTTTGCGCATCGGCCTGCCGCGCCAGCTCTCCCCACCTGCAAGGCGTTCCATCAGCCGTCACCCAACCTTTCCTACCCACCAGGCTTTTTCGCATCAGCCAACTGAGCCAACCCTCGCCGCCGACAAGGTTTCGCATCAGCCGCCCGGCCCGGCTCCCTGCCTGCAAGGTTTCGCATAGGAAGCCCAAACCATTGGCCAACAAAGCTTTTCGCATAGGCAACTGAGCCGACCCTCGCCGTCCGCAAGGTTCGCATTGGCCGACGCCCCGCTCTTCCGCCTCCACGCCTTCCCCCTCAGCCGACCCTCGCAAATTCCCCTGACCTGCACAGGGTCTCACCGAAACACAATCCGCTCTGTACTCCCACATCCCCCACGACCGACCGGCATCGTCCAGCCGATATCCGCCCTACTTCGCGTGAGTTCGCATCCCACCCGGCCCGCCTGCGAGCTCCTTCCCTCACTGCCCCAACCGATATCGCCCCGACTCTCTGTCCATCACCCACGTGCACACGCATCCCCAGGAGAATCCACAATGACCACCACCCTCGCCGTCCCCCCCGAAGCCCCCACCACCCGGATCGACAACCGCGCCACCTACATCGGCTTCGGACTCGCCTACGTCGTCGGGCACGGCAGCGCGGCACTCTCCCGAGGCACCGACCCCCTGGTCGACCTGCCTCAGTGGCTGCCGACAGCTCTGCTGTTCATCGGCCTCGCGGCCGGCACCGTGTGCGCCACCGTCGCCGCCCTCCGCGCCCAGCGCGACGCCGAGGGGGGCGAACTCCTCAGCGCCAGACTCCTCGGCTTCGCCTGGATCGTGGGCTTCGGCGCCCTGTTCCTGGCCATCACCGGCCTCACCTCCACCGTCGACGCCCCCGACCTGGCCAACCTGCTCTGGCCCGCCGGTTCCGGCCTCATCGTCGGCCTGATCTACGTCGCCGAGGGAGCCCACCGCCGCAACGTCCTGCACTACAGCCTCGGCACCTGGCTCGCGCTGATCTCCACCTCCGCGTTCTTCTTCAGCGCCCCTGTCTTCTTCTGGATCCTGGCCGTCCTCGGCGGTGGCGGGTACGCCGTCGCCACCGTCCTCGAACGCCGCCGCCTCGCCTGCGCCTGATTCACCCCGAAGACCGCTCCCACACACACCCGAAAAGGAGAAAAACCATGATCCACCACGGCATTCGCATGAAGCTCCGGAAAGATGTCACCCCCGAACAGTTCGACGAGGCTCTGGAATGCCTCAGGGAACAGGGGTCCATCCCAGCAGTGTCGTCGTTCGTCTTCGGCCCCGAGTACAACAGCGACTTCGACTGGAGCGCCATCTTCGCCCTGGAAGACCTGGACGCGTACTGGGATTACCTCGTCCACCCACTGCACGTGAAGTCGGAGCGGCTCGGCTTCCCCCTGATGGAGAAGTTCGAGAGCTTCGACATCTCCGACACCTCCGATCCCGCACTGGGCGCCGAGATCGCGGAGTTGCAGAAGCGGAACTACGACACCGACCCCGAACTCGCCGAACTCGTCTCGCGCCTGCCCTCCCACACCGGCAGCAGCGCCCTGCCGCACGCCGGTTGACGGGGCGGCGGGCAGGTGGTTCGAGCCGACAGGAACCGGGCGCGGCAGCCGATCTCATCGATCGGCGGCCGCGCCCCGGCTCGTGGCGTGCGGGGAAGTGACCGCTACGGCCGAGGTTCCTGTCGGCCGAATGCCGTGCGGCGGACCGTGATTCCGAAGGCGAGGCCGGCGAGTAGCAGGTCGAAGGCCAGTCCGGCAGGCCAGATCGGTGGACCCGGATACCAGGACATGTCCCGTCCGGGCGAGTCGGGCAGCTTGGGCCGAAAGTCGTCCTCGGTCAACGGGTACCGCGCCGAGCGGATCCATCGGGAGACGCTGCCGAGCGGGTCGGTCGGATACCGTCCGGACACGGCCGGTGACCGAGCGGCGTCGGACAAGACAACCACCGGATTGGGCGCCATCACCCACCAGATCCGATCCGTACTGTCCGCGCAGAAGGTGACGTCGTGCGACATCCGGCAGCCCGGCTCCGCCGGCTCGGGGCAGGGCCGTGAATCGCCGCTCACGGTGACCCAGTGGAAGGTGGCCAGCGCGGTACCGAAGAACACCACGGCCGTGCCCACCGTCAGCACGGAGGCCGACACGTACGTCCACACCCCGGCCCGCCTCGGACTGCGACAGACAGCCGAAAAGCATTGCGCTACAGCACAAACAACTCCGGCTATCGTCGCCACGACCACCATCGCCAGCGCGGCCCGAGCGACGGTGACCTCTCCGCTCAGCAGGCAGACGACCACCAAAGGCAACGCGGTGGACAGCAGAACCAGGCAATACCCGTAACCCGCCAGCAGCCGCCCGGCCGCGACGGCAAACCCCGGCAGGTCCGCATCCCCGGCCTCGCCGAGCCGGAAACGCACCACCAGGGCGGGCACCACCACCAACACCAGGCCCAGCTCCGTCAGCATCAGCCCGCCGAACAGCGCAACCTCCGGCGGCTTCTCCTTCTGCGCCACCAACAGTCGCCACAGCACGACCATGACCACCAGCGACACCGTGAACCACCCCAGCGGCAGCCGCCACCCGACCACCCGCCGGAACTCCCGGGCAGCGACCGATCCAATACCCATCGACCCCAACATTTCCCCCACACAGATTCGCTCGGATTGAAGCCCCCCGCACCCTACGACCGCACCATCAATGAACCCAGTTCGGCCACCAGTCGATTCGGCACAACCCAACGGGCACACCAGCACAGACACACACGAGTGACGGTGCAGCACGGCGACCGCTGCGGACAGACATTCTCGTCGTCAACGCAAGAGAGCGGCGAGCACATCGGGCACGCTGAAACGCCGATCGTTCTTACGCGGATCAGATCCCTCAGCTACGTAGCCGAGAGTGCGGCATCTTGCGCGAAGGACGCCTGGTCCGCCCCCGAGCTGGTGCACAGCCGACCAGCGACCGCGGCAATCAGCTGCGCAGGTACCCTCGCCTGGACCGCCTCGGCATCGAAGCGCAGGACGAAACCCGGCGCACACGACCGTATTCGGGCACAGTCGTCAGCGCAGCAGAATGGCGAGCACCTCGGGCGCGCCGAAGCGGCGATCGTAGGAGCTGTCTCCGTGCTGCCCGAGGACACCGGCGTCCACGAGCTGCCCGACGAGCCGGTTGGCTCGGGTGTACGTCACCCCGAGGTGCCGGCCGACCTGCAAATCTGTGCGGCCACCCACCTCGACCGCATCGAGGAATGGCTGAACTCCTGGAGGACCGATGCCGGATGCCGCGAGGCCGATCGAATGAGCACCCTTGCTCGCGTCACCCCTACGACCCGCTCGGCGACGCGAAGTTCAGGTACGCCCGCGACGGTGTCGGCCCGCGCTGACCCTGATACTTCGATCCCACCGCACCGCTGCCGTACGGATTCTCCGCCGGGCTGGTCAACCGGAACAGGCACAGCTGACCTATCTTCATGCCCGGCCACAGAGTTATCGGGAGGTTCGCGACGTTCGACAGCTCCAGCGTGATGTGGCCGCTGAAGCCCGGATCGATGAAACCGGCCGTGGAGTGCGTGAGCAGCCCCAGCCGGCCCAGGCTCGACTTGCCCTCCAGCCGACCGGCCAGATCGTCGGGCAGGGTGCACACCTCGAGCGTCGACCCGAGCACGAACTCGCCCGGATGGAGGACGAACGGCTCCCCGTCGGCGGGCTCGACCAGGGTGGTCAGCTCGTCCTGCCGCTGCGCCGGATCTATGTGGGTGTAGCGAGTGTTGTTGAACACCCGGAACATCCGGTCCAGCCGGACATCGACGCTCGACGGCTGGACCAGCTTCTCCTCGAACGGTTCCAGCGCGAGACGCCCCGTGGCCAGCTCGGCACGAATGTCGCGATCGGAAAGCAGCACGTACTGAGCCTACTGACCCGGTCGGCCCAGGGCGGCTCGGGCCGGTTGCCGGCACTCCGGTGCGGCCGCCGCCACCGAAACGGACGTCACAGTCGGCCCGGCTCGCCGGGCATTCGGCCGGTCCGTGGTGCGGCCGAATCGATCACCGGCGCAAAACTTTGTGAGATTCTCGGCCGAATCACCAATCCGCGCGCGGGAGCATGTCGAAGACCTTGCCATGGAGGCAGGAGGAGCCCATGACCGATGATCCGGGAATCGTCTCGCTACGGCTCCACGATGGCGCCCCGCCGGATACCGCCGACCCGGCCCCGTCATGTCCGGTTCCCGGTCCCGACGGCGACGGGAACGAGGGTGGACAGCGGGAATTGCGCCTCCTGCTGGACGCGACCGGAACCGGAGACCGGGACGCGTTCACGCGGTTCTACCGAGCCACCAATCCCCGGGTGTTCGGTCTGGCGCTGCGGATAGTGCGCAACCGCACCGCCGCGGAGGAGATCACCCAGGAGGTGTATCTACAGGTCTGGTCGACGGCCTACCGCTTCGACCCGAAACGCGCGACACCGATCGGCTGGCTGATGATGATCGCCCACCGGCGCGCGGTCGACCGGGTCCGCACCGAGAAGACCGCCTTCCACCGAGACACGGTCTACGGCCATACCCATCTGGGCCGCGACCACGACGTGGTCGAGGAGACGGTCGGCCAGCAGTTGGAGGAGCAGGCCGTGGTGCACTGTTTGGACACCTTGACCAGCACCCAGCGCGAGGCGGTCGCGCTGGCCTATTACAGCGGCCGGACCTACCGCGAGGTCTCCCAGCACCTGGATGTCCCGTTGGCGACGATCAAGAGCCGCATCCGGGACGCACTCAAACGGCTGCACACTTGCCTGTCGGGAGCGGTCTCCCATGCCTGACACCACACGTCCCGATGATGCACTGCTGGAACTGGCCTATCCGTACGCGCTCGACGCCGTCACCGATCCGGAACGCCGCACGATCGAACGACGCCTCGCCACCTCCGATCCCGAGACGAGCCACGACTTCGACGAGATCGTGCACG
The DNA here is from genome assembly GCF_000526215.1 of Nocardia sp. BMG51109. Taxonomy (NCBI): domain Bacteria; kingdom Bacillati; phylum Actinomycetota; class Actinomycetes; order Mycobacteriales; family Nocardiaceae; genus Nocardia; species Nocardia sp. BMG51109. The sequence continues at coordinate 2,597,044 of NZ_JAFQ01000004.1, read as the reverse complement.
ATGTGCGCGAGGCGATGGGCTCGCTGGCGATCCTCGACGCCCAGGCCGCACCGCCGGAGGTGGAGGCGCGGATTCTGGCCCGCCTCGACGACAGCCCGGCTCGGGGCGACCGGTCCGGCCCGATTCCCCTCGCCCGGCGATATCGACGGCTCCGCTGGGTGGCCGCGGCGGCAGCGGCCGTGGCCGCGGTGGCCGTCTGTGTCGGCGTGCTCACCGACCGGGCCGGCGAGCATCCGCCGAACCCGACCGCCGCGGAAAACATCCTGCGCCAACCGGACACCCGCGCGACGACCGCAGCCCTGAGCACCGGGGGGAACATGACCGTGCATGCCTCGCCCGGCCTGGGAGCCGCCCTGGTGTCCTTCGAGACCGTCCCGGGCCCACCGGCGGGCCGCGTCTACCAGCTCTGGCTGGTGCCGCCGGAGGGACAGCCGCAGTCGGCCGGGGTACTCACCCGGTTACCCACGCCGACAACACCTTTGGTGACGAAGATCGCGACCACCGGCAAACTCGCGGTCACGATCGAGCCGGACGGGGGTTCGACGGCCCCGACCACGGAGCCCCTCGGTGCCGTAGCGCTCGGCTGACGGCGAATCCCCGGATCCCGCGAACACAGGCGCTGCGTCGCAGAATGACAGCACAGGGTCGGCAGGGCCGTTCAGCCTGTGCCGCAATACTGTTCAGTCCGTCGGCAGTGCAGAAGCCGCAGGGCCTACAGCCGGGTCCGCATCAGCACCACGTTGTACTGCTGGTGCTGGGTGACCAGGAAATACAGATCGCTTCCGGTCTGGTACGGGTAGATCATCGGCGCGTAGGCGCTGGGCAGCTCGCGGGTGTCGATGAGCACGCGCGGCGGGGTCCACGGGCCCTCCGGCGCCGGCGCCGTGCGCATCACCACGGAGTTCTGGGCGTCGGTGGTCGTCATGATGTATTGGCCGAGGTAGTCGTTCCACATCACCGACAGCTCGCCGGCGTCGCCGACGATCGGCTTGGCGGCGTTCACGTCCTTCGGCTTCCAGGCGCCGCCGTCCCAGTACTCGTAGGCGTCCATATTGGCGATGTCGGCTTCCTTGACGCGCGAGACGAAGCCGTCGTTGTTGCGCCCGGCCGGGGTGCCGTAGCGGTAGACATAACCGTCGGCCTTCATGAACGCGGTCTGCTGGAAGTTGTGGTCGCCGCCCTCGTCGGCGCGGCGGGTGTTGGGCAGCTGCGCCCAGGTCTGACCGCCGTCACCGGATACCGCCAGGGTGGAGAAGTTGGTGTCCCAGTGCCCGTTCGGGCCCCAGTCGCGCACCGACATCATGCTCATGTACTGCACGCCGCCCACCGAGATGCCGGCGGTCGGGATGAAACTGATCTCGATGCCCGGGATCTTCGGGCTGGGCAGCGGATTGTCGACGAAGCTCGTGTACTGGATGCCGCCACCGGGATTGGCACCGGCGGGGCTGCGGAACAGGACGTTGGACCGCCACGCCCATACGCTGCCCGCCAACAGGTTGGGCATGCCCAGGCCCGCGGTGTCGCCGTAGGCGGTCATCATCTGGCCGCGCCCGTCGTCCCACATGATGCCCAGATCGGTGCCGAGCACGTTGCTGTCCTGCGTGCGGTTGGGCGAGGCCATGCCCGTCATCTGGTAGACGGCCTGGGTCGCACCGTGCAGCTGCGGCAGCCCGTTCACGCCGTTGAGCCCCGGGAACGGATTGATGTTGTTGGGGTCTGCCCCGGCCGGCGATGCCGCCAGCGCTAGCAGCGCGACCGCCGCGCATGCTCCGGCAAGTGCAGGCAGTCGTTTCATGCTCCCGTTCCCCTTCCGATCGGTGACGCCGTGGGTATTGTGCCCCTTTCGCCCCCGCCAATGGGCGGTATGCGCCGGCAACATTAATCACATCGCTGTCACAGGTGTGGATCGTTACGACAACGAAGGCCCCGCAACCGGTGAATCCGATTGCGGGGCCTCGCGTTCGACGGCCGGATCAGCGCGGGATCAGAACGCCGCCTCGTCCAGCTCCATGATGTCGTTGTCGAGGTTCGACAGCACGGCGCGTGTCGCGGTCAGCTCCGGCAGCACGTTGCGGGCGAAGAACTGCGCGGTTGCCACCTTGCCCTGGTAGAAGGGCTCGGTGGAGCCGTTGTCCAGCGCCGCGATGGCGACCTCGGCCTGGTGCAGCAGCTGCCAGCCGATCAGCAGGTCGCCGACCGACAGCAGGAAGCGCACCGAACCCAGGCCGACCTTGTACAGCTCCTTCGTGTCCTCCTGGGCGGCCATCAGGTGGCCGGTCAGGGTGGCGGCCATGCCCTGCACGTCCTCCAGCGCGGTGGCCAGCAGCTTGCGCTCGGCCTTCAGCCGGCCGTTGCCGCCCTCGCGGTCGATGAACTTCTGGATCTCGCCGGCCACGTGGCCCAGGGCGACGCCCCGGTCGCGGGCGATCTTGCGGAAGAAGAAGTCCTGCGCCTGGATGGCCGTGGTGCCCTCGTACAGCGAATCGATCTTCGAATCGCGGATGTACTGCTCGATCGGGTAGTCCTGCAGGAAGCCCGAACCGCCCAGGGTCTGCAGCGACTCGGTCAGGTACTGGTAGGCCCGCTCGGAACCGACGCCCTTGACGATCGGCAGCAGCAGGTCGTTCACCCGAGCGGCCAGATCGGCGTCGGCGCCCGAAACCTGCTCGGCCACAACGGCATCCTGGTGTGCCGCGGTGTACAGGTACACCGCGCGCAGGCCCTCCGAGTACGCCTTCTGCAGGGCCAGGCTGCGGCGCACGTCCGGGTGGTGGGTGATGGTGACGCGCGGCGCGGACTTGTCGGTCATCTGGGTCAGGTCGGCGCCCTGCACGCGCTGCTTGGCGTACTCCAGCGCGTTCAGGTACCCGGTCGACAGGGTCGAAATGGCCTTGGTGCCCACCATCATTCGCGCGTGCTCGATCACCTCGAACATCTGCGCGATGCCGTCGTGCACCTCGCCGACCAGCCAGCCCTTGGCCGGGACGCCGTGGCCGCCGAAGGTGACCTCACAGGTGGCCGAGACCTTCAGGCCCATCTTGTGCTCGACGTTGGTGACGAATACGCCGTTGCGGTCGCCGAGCTCGCCCGTCTCGGGGTCGAAGTGGAACTTCGGCACGAAGAACAGCGACAGACCCTTGGTGCCCGGCTTCGCGCCCTCGGGGCGGGCCAGCACCAGGTGCATGATGTTCGGGAACAGGTCGTCGGAGTCGGCCGAGGTGATGAACCGCTTGACGCCCTCGATGTGCCAGGAGCCGTCCTCCTGCCGGACCGCCTTGGTGCGGCCGGCGCCGACGTCCGAGCCGGCATCCGGCTCGGTCAGCACCATGGTCGAACCCCAGCCCTGCTCGACGGCGATCTTCGCCCACTTCTTCTGCTCGTCGGTGGCGTTGTTGAAGAAGATGTTGGCGAAGCCCGGGCCGGCGGCGTACATGAACGCGGCCGGGTTGGCGCCGAGGACCAGCTCGGAGATGGCCCAATACGCGGAGCGCGGGAACCGGATGCCGCCCAGCTCCTCGGCCACGGCGTAGGAATCCCAGCCACCTTCCTGCAAGGTGCGGTAGCTCTTCTTGAACGACTCCGGCAGCGTGACGCTGTGGGTGTCGGGGTGGAACACCGGCGGGTTGCGGTCGGCGTCGGCGAACGACTCGCCCAGGGGACCCTCGGCGAGGCGGTTGACCTCGCTGATCATCTCCTTGACGGTGTCGGCGTCCAGGTCGCCGAACGCGCCGCTGTCCAGGATGGAACCCAGGCCCAGGACCTCGAAGAGGTTGAACTCCAGGTCGCGGACGTTGCTCTTGTAGTGACCCATTTTTCTCTCCGTTGAGGGTTGGTGCGGTCCGGTTGCGCCGTTCCCGCCCGTTGTCTCCACCCGGTAGCCGCCAGCCCGCTACTCACGGGTAACTTACACCGTATATTACCGGCGGGTAATGGCGCTTCCAAGGGCTGACCGACCTATGTGACGCGATGAACAGCCGGGCCGGGTGCCGGGTTACCGTTGGGCGTGCGCATCGACACGACTGCCGGGCCCGCGGACGTCGAATGGGACAAGCCCGCCGGCGCGACGTTCCTCCTGCTGCTGACCCACGGCTCGGGCGGCGGGGTCGACGCGAAGGACCTGCTGGCGGTGCGCGATTGCGCGGTCGGCCTGGGCGGCGCGGTGGCCCGGGTGACGCAGCCCTACCGGGTGGCCGGAAAGCGCGCGCCGGGCTCGGCGACCACGCAGGACGCGGCGTGGCTGGAGATCGTGACCGCATTGCGCAAGAAGGTCCGCGGTGTGCCGCTGATCCAGGGCGGACGCAGCAACGGCGCCCGCGTCGCCTGCCGCACGGCACTCGAGGCGAAGACGGAAGGCGTTGTGGCACTTTCCTTCCCGCTGCATCCACCGGGAAAGCCGGAGAAGACCCGCCGCGACGAACTACTCGCCGCCCGGCCCACCGATGTGCTGGTGATCAACGGCGCCCGCGACCCGTTCGGCATCCCCGACCCGTCCGACGCCGCCGAGGTGAAGGTAATCCCCAACCAACCCCACTCGTTCCGCAGCGGCTTCGACCTGATCACCGAAGCCGTCGAGCCCTGGCTACGCCGCTGGAGCACACCGGCGAACTGATCGGTCCGCCACCAACGCCCTCACGGCTCGGGAGTCTCCGGGGTGGTGGCCTGTTGTTCCAGGTCGGGGACGGTGCGGGTGGCCACGACCAGGGCGTCTACGGCGTTGCCCTGTTCGGTGGGGCGGAGGATTCGGTCGGCTACGCGGATGCGGACGTGGTCGCCGGCCTCGCCCAGGTCGGCCATGACGTCGTTCGGGGTGAACAGGATCGACGGGTCTCGGGGGCCGCCGTGGCCCTCGGTGAGGTTGGTGCTGTCGTGTCCGAGGACCAGCAGGGTGCCGCCGGGGGAGAGCAGGCCGGCCAGGCGCAGGAGGAGGGTGCGGCGCTGCTCGGCCGGGAGGTGCAGGTAGGCCAGCAGGATCAGCTCGAACGGGCCGGTGATGCCCGCCGCGTCCGGATCGGTGACGTCGGCGCACTGCCAGGTGAGGCGGCCGCGCACCGAGCGGGACAGGCGGGACGCGACCGTGCGGCCCTTGTCGATGCCGACCTGCGAGAAGTCCACCGCGTGCACCTGCCAGCCGTGCGTCGCCAGCCACAGCGCGTTGCGGCCCTCGCCGCAGGCGAGATCCAGCGCTCGCGGCAGGGCCGGGGGCTCCTCACCGGGCGCGTCGGGCTGTAGCGGGATCCGCCGCTCCAGCCCGAACACGTGCTCGACCACGGTGCCGTTCGGCGGTGCGCCCCACACCAATTCGCTCTGCGCGTAGCGCGCATCCCAGTCCGCCGCGTCCATGAGCCGAGTGTATGGGGAACCCGGCTTGCTACAGCCGGGTACGCATCAGCACCACGTTGTACTGGGTGTGCACGGTTGTGAGGAAGTACAGGTCGCGACCGGTCTGGTACGGGAAGATCGACGGCGCGTACGCGGTGGGCAACTCGCGGGTGTCGATCAGCACCTCGGGATCGCTCCACGGCCCCTCGGGCGCCGGGGCCTTCCGCAGCACCACGGAATTCGCCGGGTCGGTGGTCAGCATGACGTATTGCCCGAGGTAGTCGTTCCACATCACCGACAGTTCGCCGACCCCGCCCGCGATCGGCGCGGCCGCGTTCACGTCGCCCTCAACCCAGCGCCCGCCGTCCCAGTACTCGTATTCGCCGAGATTCTGGATGTCGTTGTCCCGCACCCGGGCGACGAACGCCTGCTGGTCGCGCCCCGACGGCGTGCCGTATTCGTAGACCCAGCCGCCGTCCTTCGCGAAGGCGTTCATCTGGAACTTCGCGTCGCCACCCTCGTTCGGACGCCGGGTGAAGCCGAGATCCGCCCACGTCTCGCCGTTGTCGGCGGAGGCCGCGAGGCCGGAGAAATTGGTCGTCCACTGGCCCGGCTCGTCCCAGCTCTGCACCGACATCAGGCTCATGTACTGCACGCCGCCCACCGAGATGCCCGCCGTGGGAATGCGGCTGATCTCGACGAACGGGATCTTCGGGCTGGGAATCAGATCGCGCGCCTGACCGAAGACGTCGCGCACCACGCTGTCGAAGAAGATGCCACCGGCCGGATCCTGGGTGTGGCTGCGCATCAGAATGTTGCTGCGCCAGGCCCAGTTGCTGCCCGACAGCAGGTTCGGCAGGCCGAGTCCGGCGGTGTCGCCGAAGGCGGTGAGCATCTCGCCCTTCTCGTTGTCCCACATGATGCCCAGATCGGTGCCGAGCACGTTGTAGTTCCCGGTGCCGTTCGGGCTGGCCAGGCCCGTCATCTGGAATACCGCGTGGGTGCGGCCCGGCAGCTGCGGCAGGCCGTTGGTGCCGTTCAGCACCGGAATCGGATTGATCGCATTCGGATTTGCCGCGGCCGGCGAGGTGACGGTGAGAAGCAAGGCCGAAGCACCCGCTATCGCGGACAGCAGGCTGGAGACGGTCCTGATCAAATCGGTGAGCCCTCCGGATTCGTGCCGAAGCGGGTGCGGCCCACCGGTTGTAGAGATTGTGATGCCGCACTCGATCATTCGACTGGCTGGCATAAGCGAGCAAATGCTAGCAGCGAATCTCGCCCGAACCGGTTTAGTTCACCTTGTTTCGGGGTAATTCATACGGCCTCGGTTCGAATTGTTATTTCTTCGACAGTGCCTGGCGCACGATCAACGGCAGCTGGGTCGCCCGCTCGATACCCAGCGTACGGCGCACGCCCGCATGCCAGCTGCGGTCGAACAGCCGCTTCGCGGCGGCCACGGCATGCGGCGGGCGGGCCGAGATCCGGTCGGCCAGCTTCTCCGCCGCCGCCACGGGATCGGCCGTCACCTCGGTGATCAGGCCGATCCGTTCGGCATAGCCGGCGTCCACCGGATCGGCGGTCATGGCCAGCAGCAGGGCCTTGTCGACGCCGATCAGGCGGGACAGCGTCGCGGCGCCGGTCATATCCGGGATCAGGCCGTGCTTGACCTCCATCACCGAGAAGTCGGCGTCGGGGGTGGCGAACCGAATGTCGGCGGCCAGTGCCAATTGCAGTGCGCCGCCGTAACAATGGCCGTGCACGGCCGCGATCACCGGCTGCGGCAACCGCCGCCACGCCCAGCACGCCTCCTGGAAGGTATTCGTGCCCAGCCACGGAATCGGCGCGAAATTGCGCACGACGGTCAGCGGATCGCCCAGGGCCTTCGCGATATCCAGGCCGCTGGAGAAGCTCGGGCCGTTGCCGGACAGGATCACCGCGCGGATGTCGTCGCGCCGGCCGATCGTCCGGGCGACCCGGACCAGATCGCTCAGCATGTCGACGGTCAGGCCGTTGTGTTTGCCGGGGCGGTCGAGGGCGACGTAGGCACGGTCGCCATCGATCGTCAGGGAAACGTTGACGGTCCGGGAAACGTTGCTCATCGCCGACCTCCTGTGGTCGTGATCGGCCGCCCACGAGGACGGGCCTCACTGCGGGCGCGCGCCCAGCTGGTCGCGGACGACCTGGGCACAGCGATCGGGATCATCGTAGAACGGGATGTGGCCGCTGCCCGGCAGCGTGATGTGGCGGGCGCCCGGGAGCCGGTCCCGGGCGCGGCGGCTCTGCGTGGCGTAGGTGAGCAGGATGTCGCGGCTACCCCAGGCGACCGTGACCGGGATGCGGTCGAGCCGGCCGCCGGCCGGCATCCGCGCACCGGCGAAAGAGGCCAGCGCGGAATCGAATCCGGGCGAGTCCATGGCACCGTCGGCCGTATCGAGGGCGACCGTGGCGTCGACCGCCCAGGGCTTGCCGAACACCAGGCCCAGCAACGCCGTTCGCCCCGCGGGCGTGCCGAGCAGCGCGGGCACCGCGGGACGCAGCAGCCGGCCCAGCGTCCTGGACCGCCCCAGCGCCTGCCGGCACCACACCCGGCCGGCGCCGGACCAGAATCCGATCGGCGAGAACGCGGTGACCGAGCCGGCCAGGCCCCGCGCGCCGAGCGCCAGCACGATCAGCCCGCCCATGGAGTTGCCCGCCAGATGCGGCCTCTCCAAGCCCTGCTCGGTGAGGAAGGCGGCGAGCGCGTCGGTCAGGGTGTCGACGGTGGTGTGCGCGAGCGGTTCGGAGTCGCCGAAACCGGGCAGGTCGACGGCGAATACCTCGAACGACCGCGCCAGCGTGTCGATGATCGGCTCCCACACCTGCCACCGGCTGCCGATGCCGTGCACCAGGACCAGCGGCTCGCCCGCACCGACTCGGTGATGGTTCAGCATGCTCTCAACTCCCGCGCCGGTGGTGGACGCGCCCACCCTAGCAATGATTGGCGTCGCGCCAACAGTTCCGCGAAACCCGCACGACCCTGGACCTTTGCGCCGCCGACTGTCCTCGAACCGCGCGATACGGCAGGATCACCACGGCGGTTGCGCCGCCGATAGACACACCGGATTGCGAGAATCGAGGAACCAGTGAGGATTTCGCTGATTGCCGCCGCGCTCGTCGCGCTGCCGTTGCTGGCGGGATGCGGCTCGGACGAGCCGAAGATCACCCAGGCGGACCTGTCCAAGGCCCTGCAGGACAGCGGACTCAAGGATGCCAAGATGGCCGACTGCGCGGCCAAGCACTATGTCGACCAGGGCATTTCGCAGGAGGGCCTGGAGATCATGACCAAGCCGGGCACCAACGCGCAGGCCGCCGATCCGGGCACGATGGGTATGAGCCAGGACGATGCCACCAAGGCCCATGCGGCGACCGAAGGGATCATGAAGGACTGCCTGAGCCCGAACTAGGAACCGGCGACTCCCCCTGTCGCACTTGTCCGGATATTTCCGGCCGAAAATGGCGTGAAGTTAGCTGGACACTCGCTAAGCTGGGCTCGTCTCGAGCGTGAGACACCACTGCAGAGGGCCGCGATTGCCCCCGCGGCCCGCTGCGGCACATATCCGGTGATTCCCCCGGGGGAGGACGATGCCTGGACTGATCGCTCCGAGGTCGCCTGCGGAGCAATTGCTTTCGGATATCCGCGCAGCTGGATACACCGTGGAGGAGTTCATCGCGATGCTCCGGGTGGATCCGATGGAGGACACCCGACCGATGGCGCCACTACCGGAGAGCGAATTCTGGGTAATCCCGCCGCGCCGGGCGAGCTGAGGGGCGACCGGGCGTTTTCCCGCCGGTTGCCAGGGCTCCGGTTGCCAGAGCTAGGGACTCCGCCACTGCGGCTCCCGCCCTTCCCGCAGTGCGGCGGGGCCCTCGACCGGGTCGCGATGGGCGATGAGCTTGTCGAGCAGATCGGCCGGGCGCCCGGCGGCGGCGACGGGGTCGGCGGCGTGGTCGGTGCGTGCCATGAACGACAGCGCGGCGCGAATCGCGACGGGTGAGCGGGCGACGATATCGGCGGCCATCTGCCGGGCGACGGCGACCGCCTTGCCGGTCGGGGCCGTCCGCGCCACCAGCCCCGCGGCGAGGGCCTCGGCCGCGTCGATCCGCCGGCCGGTGACGATCATGTCGTAGGCCAGCGCCCGGCCGACGGCTCGGGGCAGCCGCACCAGCACGCCCGGCCCCGGTGACTGCCCGATTCCGGTGTCGGGCAATGCGAACGACGCCGCATCGTCGGCGACGACGAGATGACAGGCCAGGACGAGTTCGAGCCCGCCGCTCTCCGCGCGGCCGTTGACCGCCGCGATCACCGGTTTCGTCAGATCGCGGGCCACCAGGCCGCCGAAGCCGTTGCGCGGCTGGGACAGCAGTTGCAGTATCGAGGCGGCGCCGTCCGGATCGGTTCCGGCGCAGAACGCCTCCTCGCCCGCACCGCAGACGATCGCCACCCACAGCTCGCGGTCGTGCTGGAACGCGGTGAAGATCTCGTCGAGTTCGCGCTGCGCCTGCGGGGTCAGCATGTTGCCCGACCCGGGCCGGTTGATCATCACCTCGAGCACGTGATCCGACCGCGTGACGAGCAGGTGCTCGTAGGCATCCCGGATCATCGGTGTCGGTTGGCGGAGCTGCTCATCCATCCGCTCGCGGGTGCATGCGACGCGGTTGCCGGCATCGGTCGAGCGGACGAAGACGCGTGCCCCGATCGGCTCGGTATCGCCGGTCAGCACGTCCAGCAGCTCGCTGTCGTGGTCGAGGGTGTTGGCGATGAACCGGCCGCCGGCGTCGAGCCTGCCGAGCACGGCGGCGACGCGGGATCCATCCCGCTCGAAGCGGACGGCGTAGCTTTCGAGGGTGCCCCAGCCGTCGGCGTGGACCACGACCGGCACGTCGGGCGCGTCGTTCAGCTCGGCCTGCACCGTGGCCGTGCGGGCCCTCCGCCAAGGCGTGGGGGTGGTCGTGTAGATGCCGACCGAATGCTTGCTGAGGATGCCGCCGTTGGCAACCACCATGCCGTGGCTGTCCGGCCGGTCCCGCAGTCGCGCAACGATTTCGGCGATGGCGTGGGTCGAGTAGTTGTTTCCCGGGCCGCCGAAGTAGGGCAGGCCGCCGGTGACCGTGAGGCGGCGCGGATCGTCCGGGCGCAGGCCGAGACCGTCGCAGAGGTTGAACACCGCGATCGGGAAGCAGCTGTACAGGTCCAGCAGCGCCAGCTGGTCGAGGTCGAGGCCGGCCAGGTCCAGGGCACACCGGACGGCGGCGACGGCCGCGGGGCTGCGGCTCAGATCCGGCCGGGCGAGCAGTTCGCGTTCGGTCAGATCGGCGTGGCCGCGCAGAAACACCATGCGCCCCTGCGGAATACCGAGCCGCTGCGCCGTGCCGAGAGACATGACGACCACCGCGGCGGCCTGGTTCACCTGCTCGCGCGCGACCAGGAGGCGGGTGTACGCGTCGGTGATGTGCCGGTTGCGGTCGGTCTCCGTGACCAGTTCCTCGGCACCGTACTCCACCGGCGCCGAGGAGTGCGGATTATCGGCGGCGACGGCACTGAACCGGCTGAACAACTCGCCCATCGACCGCGCGTACTCCGAGCGCGAGACGCCGAGGCGGGCCCGCCGGGCGTTCTCCAGCACCGTGTACGAGACCACCGGCTCGACCATCCGGTGCGCCATGGCCTGCGCCGGGGTCATGCCTTCGATGCCGTATCCCCGGTCGTCCAGGGAGCCTTCGACGTGCTCGGTGAAATCCGGACGTTCCGAGTCCGGGCGGGCCGACAGGTTCCGGACGGTGGATATCGCCTCCGCCCCGAACAGGACCGCCGCCTCGCAGGCACCGTCGGCGATGGCGCCGCACAGCTCGGTGATCAGTTGTTGCGGCCCCTGGCCTCCGGTCGGGCCGAGGATCGCCCGGCGCGGCCGGGCGCCGACGCGGCCCGCCACGGCGCGCGGCACGTTGTCCGGTGCGCCCAGTGCGGCGCGGGAGAAGGCGCTCGAATCGTCGAACGCGCGGATCGCGGCGAAGGTATCCAGCGCCGCGAGCACCGCCTCGGCGTCGCCGCCGGTATCGGCCGCCGCGGCTCGCACGGCCTCCGCGGCCAGGTCGGCCGCGGACAGCGCCCGGTAGCCGGGCTCGTCGATCCGCTCGGATACCTGGGCCACCCCGACGATCACCGGCGTGTGCGCGGGCAATCCCGTCTCGAACGACGGCCCGTCCCGACTCATCGAAGACACCTCACTGGACATATGTCCGAACATTATAGGGATTCGTTAGGCGAACAACAGATCTTCGGCCTACTGCTCGACATGCACCGGGACGGTGTCGTCCCACGGCTGCCGGGTCACCATGTCGTCCACCCGCACCACGCCCCGCTCGAACTCACCCGTGGCTGCGTCGACGAGGCGATACTCCTGCTCCTGCCGGTGGATCGGCTGGCCGTCGAGCAGGACGACCCGCACCTCGCCCGGCTCGAACCGGCACCGCTTCTGCAGGGCGGCGATCAGCTGTTCGTTGTGCATGTGACCGTCGCCGAAGTTCCAGCCGATCGCGGTGCTGCAGATCCGTTCGCCGTCGGTGATCGTGTAGTCCTCCTCGCGGCCGTCGGCCATGGCGCGGTGGGCGAGGGTGAACAGCGCGCGGCCGTGCGTGTTCATGGAGCGGAAGGCGTATCCGAGATAGAGGGGGATCTGCGCGCGGTCCTTGCCGTAGTACCGCTCCAGTTGCGCCTGGGGCATGCCGGCGATCGCCACGACGCCCGCGCCGATCTTCTGCGACGCCGACGGTCTGACGCACCACAGCGTGGTGTCCCAGTTGCCGGCGTAGTACCGCATGCCGGGCAGGAAGGAAACCTTGCGCGGCATCAGGTTTCCGGTGATCACGGTGCCGACGAGGACCAGGAACAGCGCGGCCACCGGCACCGGATGGTTCAGGTCGCCGAGCCCGAGGTCGGCGTGCCCGACGAACAGCGTCGCCATGCCGAAGATCATGAAGACGTTCCACTCCAGGGGCACGCCCATCGGGATGGCGGTCAGGATCCCCAGGTGGAAGATCACCATCACGACGGCGGCGACCGTCGTGAGCCACCCGCCGCCGGAGAAGAACAGCACCAGCGGGACGAGCATCTCGATCGCCGTGCTGGTATGCGCCACGACCCGCGACCATCGTCCCGGACGCAGGTCGTCGGGGAACTTCTCGAAGAACCGGCGCTTGATCGCCCGCGGCCGGACCAGCGGGCTGTTGGACATCATGGTGGATATCACGAACGGGAAGTGCCGGTTCAGCTTCGACGTGGCCGCGCCCACCCAGATGACGAGGAAGACGAGCTTCGCCCCGACCACCACGTCGGCGCCGGCGAACAGGAAGGCGACCGCCAGCGACCCGTAGACCTCGCCGCGGGCGGCCAGGAAGATCACCTTGTCGCGCAGCCCCAGCACCGCCAGCACGCCGAGGATCGCGGCGATCTGCCACACCGGCAGCAGGCCGACGGTGGTGTCCAGTTCCGGGACCGGGCCGGTGCCGTCGGACAGCAGGGCCCACACGAGCAGGACGAGCAGCGCCGCATAGAGCGCGATGTCCACCGGGGACCGGTTGTCGCCGCGGGTCAGGGGTATGCGGCCCGGCCACGGCGGCAGTCGAATCGTGTGGGGCCGCAACCAATACAGGATCGAGCCCATCGGCGGGAAGAACCGGTTGTTCAGCGGGCCGAACCCGCAGCCGAGCCCGACCACCTCGAACAGCATCGTGTACAGCACGACCTTCTCGAAGACGATCGGCTCCGACCACCAGGACCCCACCTCGGTGAAGCCGTCGACACCGCTGGTGGCCAGCGCGAACAACCAGCCGCCGAGAATGTAGAGGAGGATCTTGACCACATAGAACAGGTGCATCACCACCGGCGTGCCGAACCCGACCTCCGCCCAGTGCCGCGCCATCGGCCGGATCCGCTCGCTGCGGGTGCCCTTACTCCACTGCTCCATGTCGACCACCGGCAGATCGGGCGCCATCAACCCCATCAGAACCTCCGTTCCCAGCGCTGGGACCCAAGGCATTTCGGGCCCCGAGACATGCCGCAGCCCCGCCGCACCGGCCACCGCCGTCGACCCGGCCGGAATCACCGGTCGTCGCGCGGCCGCCGGCCGGCGGATGCACGGGCGGTCACGCTATCACATGAAATTAGAACATGTTATAGAAATAGGCTGGACGGTCGCTCGCACCGCGGCCTTCTTCACCAGCTCGGCGACCTCCTTCTCGTCGGCGGTCAGCACAGAACGCATGGTTGGCGTCTTCGAAACCGATCACTTGCCGACGTGCGATCGCGGTCCTCGTCGCTGCTCCGTGGTCGACACCGGCAGTCAGTCCGTTCGAGGTCGGGTTTCCTGGGCAGCCCAGGCGTCGGGCTGGGTTCCGTCGATGTCGGTGCAGCCGTACTCGCGAGCGAGTTCGGCAGCGGTGACCGACTTTTGGTTCCAGCGGGCCCGGTTCGGGTCTGCGGCGAGGGCTGCAATTCCGCGGCCCACGTACCGGGGCGACTCCGACTCGGTGAAACCTTCCGGCGCCTGTGGATAACCCTCGATCGAGCCGTCGAGTGCGGCGCGCCAGTTGCCCTCGGTGACACCGAAGTTGTCCAGCATCATCTCCGACCTCAGCCAGCCAGGGGTTACCGCCACCGCAGTGGCGCCGTGCGGTTCGAGTTCGTGTCCCTGGGAGAACGCCAGCCTGTTCACCGCGACCTTCGCCAAGTCGTAGTACACCGAGATGCGGTACCGGTCGGCGTTGAATTCCGCCGTTCCATCGGTGATCTCGACCAGCAGCCCGCCCGGCCGATCCACCAGCAGCGGCAGCAGGTGATGCGAGGTGATCAAGTGGGTGTCGATCGCCAGCCGCAGAATGCGCAGTCCGGTATCCGGATCGTGGCGCCAGATCGGTGTATTCCACGTCGGCGGAGGGCCTTTCAACACTTCGGCACCCCAGATGTCGTTCACCAGCACATCGATATGTCCGTAGTCCGCACGCAACCGTTGCGCCAGCCGCGCAACCTGTTTCGAATCCAGGTGATCGACCTGCACCGGAACACCGATGCCGCCGAGTTCGGTCACCAGTTCCGCAGTCTCCTCGATGGTTTCGTTCCGCTGGTAATCGGACCGAATCGCCGGATCACCAGCTCTGCTGGTCCGCCCCGTGCACACGACCGTCGCCCCCAACTCCCCCAATGCCGCGGCGATCCCCCGACCAGCGCCGCGCGTGGCCCCCGCCACCACCGCAACCCGACCTCGAAGCCCGTTCCGATCCGGAGATCCAGCCATGCCGTGAGTCTGCCAGGAACCGCCCCACCACGTACTCGACCCGGCCGACGGTACAACGGCACGACCTTGCCGGACGGTGCGGCGACCCGACGATCTGCCGCCGGCCGACTCGCCGTGGCCGGTCGTCCCGCATGTGAGCCCGTTCTGCCGCTCGAACCGGTTCCTTCCGATACCGCCCTTGACCACGTAATATTCTGGTTTCATACAGGAATTTGAGGCTTCATGACAGACAAGGGGGGATTACTCGTGACCGAGCCGGCGCAGCAATACGGACCCGTCATCATCAGACCCGAGGACGCACCCGATTACCTCCGCAAGATGGACCTCGACGTCACCGACATCGCCGCGGCGCTCGAGGCGGGAGAAATCATGGCGGGCAACATCACTCGCCACCATCCGACCATCGCGCCCGGACTCACACGATGGATACATGTCGTAGGCGCGTTGCGGGAGAAACTCGCAAGCACCCATCGCTGGATCGGTGTCGATCCGCAGAACAGGCCGGTCTCCAGGCGAATCGGTCACTCGTACACCCTGTCCACCCTGGGCGGCACCGAGGCCACCGGAGTGATCGACCACCCGTTCGGCCCCTTCGCCGCCAGGCGGAAGGGCAAAGCGACCGCGGAGGCTGTCCACGGGATCGAGCCATTGATAACCGTCGAGGCACTGCGCCCCGTCTCCCATCCCACCGGTAGCGACTTTCCGCCGCCGGGCCCGTGGTTCCTCGTTTACCACCGCACCGACGAGGGGGTGCGGAGCGAGGTATCTCTGCCGCTAGGCTTCGACGAAGATGCCGGACAGTTCACGGGATGGAAGGTGCGGGTCGTCCTTGATTTCTGGAAGCCGCAAACGGCCGGTGAACAACCGCTCGACATTGGAGGTCAAGATGTCGACTTCCGAGTCGTCGAGGTCGCCTAGGAGGTTCCTCGACCCGGAACGAATTCAGCTCGCCCGCATGCGGCGGGGGATAACCAAAGCTGAACTTGCCCAACGGCTCTCGGTTACTCCCCGCACGGTGGCGAAGTATGAGTCCGGGCTGGCGCCGCTCGGTGTCGCGCACACGTTGGAGGAGGTGCTGGGGTTCCCCGCGGCATACTTCGAACGCGGTGGTGCCCCCGAGCTGGTCGCGGCAGAAGTACGGTTCCGCGCGGCGCGGCGTACTACCGCCCGCGAGCGTGACGCCGCCGTCGCGGTCGGGGTTTCCGGGGTCGAGATCGACCGGTGGATCTCGACCCGGTTCGTACTACCTCCGGTCGACGTACCGTCCTTTGCCGGTGACAACCCCCGCACCGCTGCGTCCCTACTTCGGGGAGTCTGGGGGTTGGGAACCAAACCACTTCCCAATCTCGTCCAGCTGTGCGAATCGCGTGGCGTGCGCGTGTACGGCCTCCCCCCGTTCGCCGATGCCGTCGACGCCTACTCGATCTGGCGCCACGACACCCCGTACGTATTTCTCGCACGACGCAAGACGCCCGAACGCCTCCGATTCGATTTGGCTCACGAGCTGGGGCACCTGGTACTCCACGCCGGCGAAACGTGCGAGACGACGGCCCAGGAACGTGAGGCCGACACTTTCGCCTCCGAATTCCTCATGCCGGCCGCCGGCCTCACCGAATACCTGCGGCCCAACCCGTCCGTGCACGAATTGCTGGCTGCCCGAGAGAAGTTCAAGGTATCCGCGATGGCACTGGCTTACTCCGCCCACAAGGCGGGCCGGTTGTCCGACTGGAGCTACCGCCAGATGTGCATCGAACTGTCCGCCCGCGGATTCCGCACCGCCGAGCCCGGCGGAATGCCGACCTACGAGATGTCGCGAGTGTTCCCCCAGATACTCAACCGCTCCAGCTCGGCAAGAGTCGACGCCCGCCTCATCGCGACCGAACTGAACCTCCCCCTCAGCGACGTTCACGCCCTGACCTTCGGCACGGAACTCCACCCCGCACAAACCACCGAAGTCACCAGCGACACCACCCGCCGCCAACCCACCGGCCGACACCTGCACGCGGTCTGAGCAAGGACGCAAGACGATATCCGCCCGGTGCACTTGGGAACCACCCGGCGCCACCCGACCTGCCACTGCAAAATCGCCACCGTCGTACTGACGACCGGAACTGGTGAATGTGCACTGAGGCAAGTAATCTCGGCGTGCCGCCGCAACCGGTGCACTGCCTTCAGAACTGGAGCCGGTGACGGGAATCGAACCCGCACTCTCAGCTTGGGAAGCTGATGTTCTACCACTAAACTACACCGGCGTTGGTACGCGTAGACCCGCAGGAAAAGATAGCAGACGGACTCGACACACACCCAACTTCCCAGGTGGGAGGGATGGTCGTCCGCGCGCACTGGGGGCGGTGTGCCCGTGCTGCTTCGGAAGCCGATGTTCCGGTACCGAACTGCACCGACCAGCGCACAACGCCGCCGAAGAGGGTGGCGGCACGGGCAGTTCGGGGCCCGAGCGCCTCGAAAGGCTACTAGACCTGCGCTTATATAAGCCGCAGCGTGACAGTTGGGAACCCGGCAGCCCATAGAGTCGCTCGTCCTCGATCCGTTTCAGGATACTTGCGCGCGTTCGGTGGCCGATTTTTCCCAGATTGCCCGCCCGAAATGCCGAACCGTGCGATGTACCGAAATATCGAAATACGGACCCATGCGGTGCACAGAAATGCTGGGCTATACGTTTCACCGAGAGCTGTCCCATGCGGTGCACCAAAGCTGAGCCATGCGACGCAACTGGACCCAACCCGCTCACGACCTACAGGCCGTCGTCGTACACACTCCTACCACCCTGTGACCGTTCGCAGCGACCGGCTAGCAAATTGCAGTCACAATCCCCACGACGCCACGCCGGCCAAAGGATGTTCATACCAAATACTATGGGGGACAACATATTAGGGAGATTCCCGGCGGGATTGAATGACAGCTGGGCAGCGCGCAGGTCGACCACCCACCCTTTGGGTCAACGGCACCCTCGACAGCATCTCCACCTAGCGAGCCTGGTCAGGCCACGATTCCTGAGCTCGCCTTAGAGGCCGATCAGTCCAACAAGATGCGGATGCTCGTCCTTGCTTGCCACGACCAGCTTGGCACCTGGCCTCGACCGGGGAGACGAGCCCACCGAAAGCGGGACGACCACTGCCACGACTCCGGGCACAGCCGGTTGAGACATCGGCCAGCGCGGTGATGGAGGCCGACGGCCCGTCCGGCCCGTTTCCTGGCCGCCGGTCAGTGAACCATCTCGGAGCTTTGCCCCGCTCGTTCCTTCTGCTGGATAGCCGTCCCGCCGGAGCGAGTCGACAATCTGTCACAGGCCATGCCAGAATTGCTGTGTTGGCGACTTTTTGCGCCCAAAACAAGGTACATCTCGGACTCCTCCGGGGTTGTTTTATGCCCTGAACAGGGCATATACCGAACTATCCTCCGATTCCAAGATCGCTCTACATAGGTTGGTTGACGCACTGTCACACCTGTTTGACGCAGACTGTCACACTTAGAACGCTTGGCGTAATCCCATGCGAAGCGAGGGAGAGCGAGTGGCAGGCAAGATCCGCGTACATGAATTGGCCAGGCAGCTCAGCCTCACGAGCCAAGACTTGCTCGCAACGCTCCAGGCGCAAGGCGAGTTCGTGAAGTCAGCGTCATCGACGATCGAGGCACCCGTCGCACGTCGCATGCGCGAGTCGGTCGCCAGCGGCAGGTACACCAGTCGGCAGAATCCACTGTCGATGCCCGGCTACGCCGCCGCTCCTCGGCCACATCCGCCGCCGGCTCGGTTGATGCTGGACGAGGACGAGGACGAGGGCCCACAGTTGGTCACGGCACGGGAGGCAGTGGCCGACCTCGAAGTAGAGCCAGCGACCATCCGCAAGTGGGTCTCCCGCGGCTACCTGCAGAATGTCGGCTACCGCGGGCGAGCAGCGCTCTACGACAGAGACGATCTCGAAAAAGTCCGACGTAGGACACGCCGCAGAACGAACACATCACCGATCCGTCCGCAGCTCAGGGTGCCGGCGCATTACCTCGGCCGATGGATCACCACCGCCGAAGCTGCCAAGCTTCTCGACGTTGCTCCATCGACTGTGCGCAGCTGGGTGACGAGGGGTCATCTCGTACCTCTGCAACGAAGTCGTCGTGGCCACATTTTCACCGCCGGGAGCGTGCTCGCAGCTGGGCGCCGCAGCGCGTTGTAAACGAGTTCACGACCTGCCTTCTCAACCGACCGTGACATGACGAGGGGCCCGCTCGACGAGCGGGCCCCTCGTCATGTCCGGCCACAAACTCCGCAGCGAACTCGCTGCGGTCTTTAGCCCGGCCTGTAATGGTTCGGGTTCACCACCCCTTGGGAAGAGGGAGGTGGCGCCTTGGAGCTTGCTGTGCTCCTCAGTGCTACGCCTCTGCTGACCGCCCTGGGCTACTTCGTGCAGCGGGCACTTCCGCCGTTCACGGAACTCCTGGTGGCGGTTCTGCCTTTGCTGTCGGATCGCATCAATAGGCGTGCGATCCGGCTGGCCAAGGCGAACAAGCAGAACAAGTAGCACCGGAAAAACGCCCCAGACTTTCCGAGGGCGAAGCTCTCAACTTACTAATGCTTAAATGCGCATGTGAGAATATTTATGAGACGAGTCATCTGCGACCGTCGAATAGCATCAGCACCTCCGCCGAGTGCACCTTGCCCCGGGGCCGGGAACCCGAGGGGCGGTGTCTGTGGGCAGTTCTAGGATTGCTCGGTGCAGCAGAACGCGGCGAAACGCGCCATCGTGGAAGATGCGTACCGGCGTAGCCGTGGGCCGGTGGCCTTCCTCGATGAGTCGTACCAGGTGCCGGACCCGGTGATCGCACCCGCTGAGACGTTCTACATCTTCACCGCAGTGATCGTGGCGTTTGACCAGATGGACGAACTGCGCGACGGGCTGGCCGAGATTGCCGAAAGCACCTGGTGGCACACGACAAAGGCGCTGCTGGAGAAAGACGGCCGTACCAAGACCCGTGAGATGCTCGAATTCCTCGCCGAAGGACACGAGACCTGCATCATCGCTTTTCAGGTCCCCGTCGATGGCCAGGACCACGACGGGGAAACCGCGCGACGGGCGTGCTACCGCGGCCTGGCCATCGAGCTCGCTGCCGGGCGCGAGGACGCCTGGGCGCCGGTGGATCTGCTCGTACTCGAAGAGCGCAACCAGAACAACTTTCGCACCAAGGACCGGATCAACCACAAAGAGTTGATCGCGGAGAAGCAGATCCCACAGCCGACGCGACTGTTGCAGACCTCCCCCGCGGTGGAGCGACTGCTGTGGCTGCCGGACCTGGTGTCCTCGGCCTACCGCCGCACCCTCACTCACACGGACACCACGAGAACCTTGTTCGACGTGGTCAGGGACCGGGTGCACTTCGTGGAGCCAGTCGAATGAAACTTCCCCAGACACGAAGCAGCCCCCGGCTGCCGTAGCTACACCGAGGGCCAGACCAGCTATCGCGACTCAAGTCGGGAACACCGGTTCCTTGCTCGCAACCACCATAACACTGATTCCGTATGTTTTATTGCCTAGTTTTGCCAGTCTCGTCACAGAGATCTGCCCAGGTAGACGGCCTGTATGACAGAGACGATGCCCTGCGACGGCCGAGATCATCGCGCGGATGGCGGCGGGCAACCTATGTGGAGGCGCGGTGGACACTCACCCTGCGGGTAGCGTCGTCACGAAGACCGATGCGCGGGCGATCTTTTCGCGAGAATCATCCCGGTGATCGCACGCACGAGACGAAGAGTGCTCCGGGCCGCCAAGATGACCGTGGGCCGGGTCGCCACGAACGGGTTGTTGTGGTCGATCATCGGCGCGCTCGTGCTCGGGTCCGGGCTCGCACTCGCCGCGCAGTGGGCACTGGGCCAGCGCATCGAGACCAACGACAAGGTGCTCGCAGCACCGATCGACATCACCAAGCTGGCGCTGACCGTGGTCGCCGGCGTCGGCGGTGTCGTCGCCCTGGTCGTCGCCTACCGCCGCCAGCGTGACCTCGAGCACGGACGGTTCGTCGAACGCTTCGGCGCCGCAGCCGCCCAACTCGGCAACACCGACGTCGCGATCCGCATCGCCGGGGTATACGCCATGGCCGGCGTCGCCGACGAATCCCGCGGACTACGCCGCCAGCAATGCATCGACGTGCTGTGCGGATACCTCCGCCTGCCCTACGACGCCGAGCATGGCACCAGCGGACGCACCAAGTTCGTCGTCAAGGCACCCCGCGTCGACCACGGACGCGTAAGCGGCGAGACCGAAGAGCATGTCGAGTACCGGCAGAACGATCGGGAAGTCCGGCAGACGATCGTCCGCGCCATCGCTGATCACCTGCGGCCACAAGCCGAACACAGCTGGTCGAACAGCAATTTCGATTTCCGAACAGCCCACCTCGAAGACGCTGACTTCAGTCACACTACGTTCTCCGGCAGCGCCCGGTTCCAGGGCGCGACATTCTCCGGCAACGCCTTGTTCGTGGACGCGACGTTCTCCGGCACCACCCAGTTCCGGGACGCGATGTTCTCTGGCACCACCACTTGGTTCGTGAGCGCGACGTTCTCCGGCATCACCTGGTTCGAGGACGCGACGTTCTCCGGCACCGTCTCCTTCCAGGGAGCAGATTTCGGCACCAAGGTCATCTCGTTCTCCGAGCCGAAGCGATGGGGTCCACCAACGCCGAAGTTCGACTGGGACAAGAACACCACGCGGAAGCCAGCCAACGTAGAACCGCGAAACTGGCCGCCGACCGCGGCCTCGACAGCACACGCCGAGTGAGTGTTGAGAATCGATCGTTCTTCCGACACCCGGCTGTTCGTAGTGGACGCCCAGGTCGGCTTCACCGGGGCGGTGTCTAAAAAGCGTGCCGAAAAGCGTTGCTGTCCAACAAATCCGGTTAAGCCTTTTCGAACGATTCCGCTCGGTCACCTAGGCCTTTGACACCCGGCGGCGCGGAGCCTAGCCGGGCTGCGGCAGGTTCAGGCCGAGTTCTGATCGGATCTTTTTTCGGGCACGGCTGATCAACCTGCGCACGGTGTCTGGGTTCATGTTGAGTTCGTCGGCGATCTCGCCCGGAGTCCTTCCTGCGATCAGCCGGGTGGTCAGTTCGCGCTCACGCGGTGAGAGAACGCGAAGGATCTGCCGGGTGGTCTCCTCCGCGATCAGATCCTCAGCTCCGCTGTCCGTGGTTGCCGGGCTGGCCACGGCAGAGTCCCGTTCTACGAAAGGCATCGAGTCGAGGGAGGTCGTTCCTTCGCGGTATCGGGCGCGAGCTCGGTCCTGGAACGCCCAGCGGACGGAGTTGAACGCGTAAGCCCGCAGGTTCGGAAGCGGAAGAGTGTGGAGACGGTCCCAGCGATCGAGCAGGCGGATCATCGCGTCGTGCACGGCGTCGGCGGCCGCACCTTCGTCGGATGTCAACGAGCGGGCGAACCCGCGCAGTTCGGGCGCCATTAGGACGTAGAACTGTTCGAATTGGCTTCTCCTGAGTGCGGCCCTGGCAGATTCTTCGACCTTGGTATCGGCAGCGAGGATCCGCCGCCGACCAACTCCGTCCGGATCCTGCGCCCAGCCGAGGGCGGAGACGAAGCGTTCGGCGACACTATCGAAACCCCAGGTCAGCAGACTCCACCAATGCTCGGGGGAAGTCCATTCGTCACCGAAGACATAGAGGTCTTCGGCTAGACGCCACAGGGCTCCGGCCGCAACGGCCCGCCACCATCGGATATTGGCTTCATCGATATCGCCTTGGTCGTATGCCTGAAGCGCCCTGTACACGAGGGCGATGGGGTCGCCGTTGTCGGCGGCAGTGTGCCACCAGATCTCGGCGTCGGTGGGCCTGCCCGAGTTCTGCGTCTCGACCGCTAGGCTCACCATGGCCCTCACATTGTCCTTCGCCGCAGCGAGGCGGAACCACGCCTGAGCTTCCGCGTTTTTCCCGCGCTCCTCGAGCAGTCGGCCGAGGTCGTACATCCCATCGGCGTCGTCGTGCCGCGCGATTCCGCGAAACCAGCTTTCGGCTTCGTCCAACTTCCCGCGTTCTTTGAGCAGAAACGCGAGCGCACGCATCGCCGGGATGTCGGCGGTCATCGACGCCCGCCGATACCATCGTTCGGCAGCGTCGAGGTCGCCGTCCCGGTGCAGGCTTTGGGCAATCATGCACATGGCGTCCGTGTCACCCTCCTCGGCGAGACGGAGCCATTTCTCGTCACGCTTCGCGCGGCCCTGGAAGCGCCGGGCCTCTTTCTGCTGCCGCCCTGGTGATTCCTCGTCGCTCGTTGCCATCGTGGTCACTGCGATGGGGGTGTGCCGTTTTGGGGTGAGCGTGGTCGCCGCGGCCGCCGCCTGCGTGGTGCGTCGGCCTGCTGGTACACGTTGATGATCTGGATGCGGGGGAATGCCCGGTTGAACACGTAGCGCAGTTCGCGGAGCACGATCAACCCGAGGGTGCTGATGACCCAGCTCGCGCTCGCGCCCATCAGCATCACCGAGGGTGCCATCGAGAGGTCGGCGGCTTCGTTCACCAGATTGTGAGCGGGCGCCATGGTATGCACTGCGCTGGAGATACCGAAGGTGCTGGTCGCTCCGGCCAGGTGCAGCACCAAGCGCCGCGAGTAGTCCGGTGGTTCGGGAACGGGCACGACGATAGGTTGGCCGCCACACCCAGGCGTATGGGGGTGCTGTTGCGCGCTCACTGACAACTCCGTGGTTGCTCAGGAGAGCCGCGCGCGGCGCGGCTCCCGGGTCTGCTGATAGAAGGCCAGCCCCGCCCGCTCCCACGCTTCCGCCAAGAATTAAGGAGCACGACTTGGGCACGTATTCGGTTGTGCCGATCATCTTCCCCCGGTCATGGCCACATTCACTATTCACGCACAACCGCTACGGATATGATTTAGGTCACTCAGTGAGCCAAGTCACATAACGGTCCGGTTTTCGGGGATACGCGACGAGAGCGGGTAGATCGCGGGTCACTCCCGGGGTCTGCTGATACGGGCCGCCGCCGACGCTTCCGCCAAGAGTTCCGGCGGCGGCCCCACCACAAATCTTTCGAGGCCGATCGCGCCGTTGAACCACTGGATAGATTGTCCGGCAAAGGGGTTCGTACAGTCACGGCCATGACCGACACCTCCGCCGTACCGTCGGCGCTCGTTTCTCGCCGGCAATGCCCTCGACCCGGTCGGCGGCGGCGCGCTCGTCGGCTACGCCCGGGTGTCCACGACCGGACAGCTGCTCGACCGCCAGCTGCACGCGCTCACGCTCGCCGGGTGCCAGAAGGTGTTCGCGGACAAGGCCTCCGGAAAGAATGCCGAACGCGAAGAGCTGTGGCGCTGCCTCAAGTACTTGCAGCCCGGCGACACCCTCGTGGTTCCCGCGCTCGATCGACTCGGCCGGTCGCTGCAGGACCTATCTCGATCGTCGCGGGACTCCGCGAGCGCGGCATCGGATTCCGGTCCCTGCACGAAGCCCTCGACACCAACACCCCCGGCGGGCGCCTGGTGTTCCAAGTGTTCGCCGCGCTCGCCGAGCTCATCCGCGAGCTGATCGTCGACGGCACCAACGAGGGCCTGGCCGCGGCTCGGGCCCGCGGGCAGCGCCTCGGCCAGCCACCGGCCCCCACCGCCGGGCAGATCCGCCAGGCCCGCATCATGCTCACCCAGCCGGAGGAGTCAGTGTCGTCGATCGCACGGCTGCTCGGCGTCTCACGGTCGACGATCTACAAGTACGTGCCCGAACTTGCCGAGGGCCGCGGGCAGCTCCTCCCTCATTTCTGCACGGTCGGCTGCGCTCCACCGTGCGATACCCATACGAGAACCGCGGCCGGCCGCCTCACCGTCCGGATAGCCGGATTCGGTCTACGAATTGCGTTGTGCACCACCGCGTGCCGGATTAGCCCGTTCCGCTGCGGAGCGGACGGAAGCTCCTTGACCATAGGAATGCCGACTCGTCGACGTCGTGCGCTATTTTGCGGAAAACTTAAGTGATACTCTGCCCCGGCTGCCTGAAACATAAGCCGCCCGGGCAGGTCAGGGAGGGTCGTTATGAGCGAGCAGGCAGTGCCGACCGAATGGGAGACGTCGCAGTTCGGGCACCTGGCCCTCGAAGTACGCGGGGCGGTGTGGCGGGCCCTGGGAGCCGCGCACCTGCGCGCGCTGGCTGGCCACAAGGGCAGCGGACTTAGTTCCAACGACGCGTACGGGCTGATGTGGCTGATCCTGCCCGAGGAATTGGCCAAGGAACTGGCCACGGTCACTGCGGTGCGGACGCCCCGCCCGAAGGGTGCCCGCTACTGCCTGACCGTCCTGGACGAGAGCAACCTGATCATCTATCCGTGGAAGTACGGTGACACCGCCTACGCCCCGCTGGAGTCGGCGAAGATGAACCTCTCCGACGTGCGTAAGCGGCTGCTGGCGCTCGGCGCGGCGGCCGGATCCGATCAGCTCTCGATCGACCACGCCGCGATGTCCGACGAGGAACTCGCCGAAGAACTGCAGGCCGAAGAGGACTTCCTGCACGACGCCGCGGAGGCCGGGCGGCTGATCGTGCTGGCCTTCGCCAGCAACCCGCATGCCGGCGTGCTGCGCGCCTTCTGGGGCGACGCCTCACTGGGCGACGACTCCGGGCACCTGAACTGGAGCCACGTCGAGGAAGTACCGCCCGCGGCCGAGCCCGGTGGAGGGCAATCTCGCCCGGCCCCGGCGCGTCCCCTCGCGCCCGTGCCAGGCCCGGATACGAATAACGACACGGCCGCGCGGTTCGACCAGGCCCCGCTAGAGGAAGTCGTGCTCTCGGCACGGAACCCGGCGGTGCCCCCGGACGGCGGCCAGCCCCCTACCCCCGATTCTGAAACCGGAAGTGATGACTGACCGAACCCAGCTACGTCTGTTCCGCGGCGGCCCCGGCGCGGCTCCGGCCACCGCGGTCGTGGTGGCCGAGGCGTTCGACGCCGGCCGCCTGACCCAGGCCCGCCAGCTGGCCGGCCTGACCAAGGCGGCCGTGGCCGAGCAGGTCGGTGTCTCCGGCGCGGCGGTGAGCCAGTGGGAATCCCAGACCTCCCCACCGCGGCCGGACCATCTGGTCCGGCTCGCCGAGGTCCTCGACGTCCCGATCGAGTTCTTCGCCGGCGGACGCCCGTTCGCCCGATTGGACAGCGCGGCCGCGCACTTCCGTAGCCTGCGGTCGACCCGCGTCTGCCAACGGGCCAAGGCCGTCGCGTTCGTCGAGCAGGTGTGGGAGCTGACCTACGCGCTGGAGAAACGCGTGCAGTTCCCGCCGGTCGACCTGCCCGGCTTCCTGCCCGACGACACCGACCGGCTGCCCGATACCCCCGCCGCGGCGGCCCGGTCGCTGCGACTGCACTGGGGCCTGGGCACCGGCCCGATCCCCCACCTGGTCCGGACCATGGAGAGGCACGGCATCGTCGCCACGATGGTGTCCTTCGCCGACGCGGACACCGCCACGGTCAACGCCTTCTCCACCTCGCGGATGCCGCGGCCGCTGATCGTGCTCACCCCGGACCGCAGCGACGATGTCTACTGGCACCGGTTCACCGCCGCCCACGAACTCGGCCACCTGGTCCTGCACCGCGACGCCGCTCCCGGCGACGCCCAACAGGAACGCGAGGCCGACGCCTTCGCCGCCGAATTCCTCACCCCCGCCGGACAAATCCACGACCAGCTGCCCAGCCGGTTCGACATCAAGGTGCTCGAGCAACTCGGCCGCGAGTGGGGCGTCTCGCTCAAATCCCTGGTATATCGCTGCCGGGAACTCGGCACCATCTCCGACGCCAGCGCCCGCCGCGCCTACCAGCGGCTCAACCACCTCTACGAACTCGAAATCATCGCCCCGCAGCCCGTGACGAACTATCCCGGCGAGGTACCCAGCCTGCTCGCCAAAGCCTTCGAACTCGCCGAATCCACCGGCAGCACAACCATGGCCGACCTCGCCCGCGAACTGCGATGGAAGATCCCCCGGCTCCGGCTCCTACTCGGCCAAACCGACCAGCGCCCCGTCCTACGCTTGGTCTGAGGCATCGATCGGCCGAACTCGTCCGGCGCCACCCGCACTGTTTGACTAGCACACCGTTGGGGCAGAGAGCTGTGGCAAGGAGTCGTGTCGGTAGTGCCCGCTATCGTCAGTACGGTGGGCTGGAATGGGATCGGTCGGTTTCGCAGACCAGGGGACAGTAAGCCCGGCGAGTCGGTTATCGAGCGCGATATCTTCTCGATTCTGAACTTCGTGTTCGGCGGTGGTAGCCCCAATTACAAGGTCGGCGGACGTTACGCGCTTCGAGCCGACATGATGTTCCCGATCGGCGAACAGCACCGGCATAGTCTCGTCATCGAGTACGACGGCGCGTACTGGCACAGCGATGACGAGGACACAGATATGAACAAGATTGTGAACACGCTGTACGACCCCAGCGGCCCGCACGACATCATGCGACTTCGTGAACAGCCGTTGCGTCGCCTATGGCCAGTCGACGTCAGCGTTCCTCCGCGCGCCGATGCCATGACCTGCGCGCGCCTTGCGCTGCTACATATCGCTCATCGGCCCGAACCCTACAAACTCGACCACTACTACCTGGACAGAATCCATCAGTTTCTCGCGTTCGGGGCCACCCGTCTGCCAGAGGACCAGATCCATTGCGACTTCTGCCTGGAACTGAACTATCTGGCGCGGGGAGACCGCCCGACCTTGGATCGCCGGGGCCGCCGCACCGTTCCGGACAGCACCGAATTCATGGAAGTAGCGACCTGTCTTGCGCGACTGAGCAGTCGGATCGAGGACGTATGGCGTCCGGGAGATCGCGAATGGGAGGCCGTCGAAACGGCCGCCCACCGGCGGCGCAAGTTCAGAACCTGGTTGCTGGAGCAACGCACGAACGAACCACCCCACGAGGACCCCGTCGAGATGGGAACGACCACACCCCTGTTCAGGGAACACGAAACAGGTTTATTTGGCGACAGTTGAGCCTTCATGACATGAGTCGCCACATAGCTGAACGCCGGGGTTGCTGCAGGATCTGGTGACAGTGTCACCTCTCCGTGCAGCAGCCCCCCATCCCACCTGCTGTGCCCTCGTGTGCAGCAGCCCGTTCAGAACAGCGACCGACGAGGTGGGGCACATCGCGAGACGCGCATCCAGTGCTTCGAACCACATATCGATCAGCAGTTCGGCAAGCTGGTCCCGCATCGTGTCGGTGATGTGGGTGTAGTTCGCCTGGACGGAGGTGTCCTCGTGCCCGATCCGCTCATCGATCAACACCTTGGGGATGCGCGCTTCCTCCAGATCAGTCCGGTGGCTGTGCCGATTTCGGTGCGGGCGACCGTCGCTGCAGATGACTGTCCAGCACGCGTCGGTCCGCTTCTGGGTGTGCGGCCCCTTCACCGGAACCCCCTGCAGTGCATCGGCTTTGACTGGCACCGGGCGCTGCGGCCGTCCTAAGTTGGCGGGATAGTGCCCGGTGACCGCAGGGAAGTACACCCACTCCCGGAACGATGAGCGTGTCCAGTGCGGAATTCGCTCCCCCGGGGCCGGCGGCTTGTAACCCAGTTCGTCAGCGGCAGCGTAGATCTTCGCCCGTGTCTCGTCCGGCAGTCGGGCACCGCCGGTGAAGGCAGCCCGCACCTTGTAGTCGGAGACACCCACCAATGCTGCTACCGCGGCCCGCGAGACACCCGCCGAACCGCCGGCCGCTCGCCGCCGGGTGTTGCCGGTGAAAACGTAGGTCGCGCCGTGACACGAACACGGCGTCGGCTGAGTCCGAGACACATGCTGGGTCAGCAAGTCCCAGAGAAATAGCGGCACATCCACATCCCGGTTGGACTCGTCCTTCGGAGCGCTCTTGATCAACTTGCCTCTCACTTCGGCCAGTTGCCACTCGACCCGCACCACCCGGCGCAGCGGATGCCGGGTGTTGATCAAGTACTTGGTTTCGAGCCCGTGGAGCTCGCCGGACCGCATACCGGTGTAGCGCTTCAGGATCTCCCACACGAACTCGTCGTCCCGACCACTCAGCAACGCCATCCGCTCCGCAATGAGCAGGGCATCGAGTGCGGACAAGATCGCTTGCGACGCTGGACGATTCCTTCGGCGGCTCGTCTTTCGACCACGACCGCGCTTGCGCGCGGCGACATTGAAGGAGATGAGCCGGTCGGCGGTCACCGCGTCGCTCAAAATGGTGCTCAATAGGCCGCGCCAGAGTGCGATGCTCGACCGCTTGTTTCCTGCCTCTCGTTCTTCCTTCTCCCACTCGGCGACCAGGTCCACATCGATCGCGTTCAATGGATAACGTCCGAACTTCGGCAACAAGTGGCAGTCGATCGTGGATCTGTAGCTACTCATCGTGCTCTCGACGAGATCCAGCCGCTTGTACCACTTTTCGACATACACCGAGAACAGCATGTCACCGGGATCCTCGACCGCAGCCGGAGGCGGCGCGGTCGTGGCGGCTCCGCTCGAGCGAGCCGCGAACGCAGCAATTCCGCTACGCAGCGTGAGGTCGCCCAGCCTATGTTTGGCGAGGCCGTACCCGGTCAGCGCGATGGATTGAGGCAGACGTAACGCGGCGTCATCGGCAAGCTCGGCTGCGGACAGCTCAGTCTCGATTGAGAGATTGCCGCAGTCCTGAAGTCCTTCCACGGTCAGTGTGGACAATGCCCAAGCTCCTATCTCGTGTGTTGGCGGCAGTCGATCAGTACGGGCAGATTCCTCCGACACTGGCCGAGCTTGTATTGCGCGAACCGAAGAAATGGTCCGGTCGAGCAGATCAGGCGCCGGGATCGAGCCGAGCATAGTACGACGTTTATGCATGGGATGGATAGACCTAGGACGTTTACGCTCTGGATCATTACGCGCTGGACGTTTTTGCTTGGCTCGATATGTCTGGCTCAGGCAGGCCTCCGCTCAACCCGACCGCTGCGGCGTTCGGGGAGCGGCTGCGTGCCCGGCGAAACGAACTTGGGTGGAGCCAGGAAACAGCCGCCCACGCCTGCGGTGTCCACTGGACCTATCTCGGTCAGGTCGAACGAGGCCGCCGGAGCCCGAGACTCGAAAACATCGTGAAGTTCGCGAGCGGACTGGCCACGACGCCCGGCAAGCTCATGGACGACCTCCCCGTCTCCGAGGACGAGAAAACCCAGACCAACGCCCCGTGAGGGGTATCTCCTCGATCAGGACTGAGCCCGCCGACGAAGTTATGCGTGGGCCTGTGGCATGCGACCCGGCGTCGATGGGAGAGGGCCCCACCTCGACGTGTACGTCGTCCTATAGTGCGAAGGAAGCCTGATCTACTGAGGGGGAGGTATGGCGGATCCTGTAGATGTCACACCGGAGGACGTCCACGCCGCGGCCGACTGGTTGGAGGCGTCGGCGCGGGAGTTCGGCACCGATCTCAGCAACTTGATGCGTGAGGTCCGGTCGTTCGTGGGCGGCGACTGGAACGGCCCAGCGGCCGGCACGCACAGCGAGGCGTGGGACGAGTGGGAGCAAGGCGCACGCCAGGTCGTCACCGGTCTCGAACACGATGCCGCGGCACTGCGCCAGGCCGCGAGCAGCTTCCGCAGCACCGAGCAGGGCAGCGCCGCCTCGATCACCGCGACCGGACCCGAGGCGGTGTAGATGAGCGGCAGCGACTTCCGTGTCGACCTAGCGGGGATGCAGTCGTTGGTCGACCAGGCCAGTGATCTCGAGAAGCGGATCGAGGACCGGCTCCGCGACATCCAGGCTCGCGTCGCCGAACTGCACATTGGTTGGTCCGGCCAGGCCGCCGAGGCACACCGCACCGCTAGCGCGGAATGGGCGACCGGGGCGGCCGAGATGAACACCGCGCTTGCGGAGCTGCGTGCCGCGCTCGAGCACGCACGAACCGTCTACACCCAAGCCGGGCACACGAACGTCGGGATGTGGCCGACATGACGACCCCGACCGTCCCGGTGATCGTTCATCGCGCCGAGGAATATCACTCTGCCGGTGAGGTTTTCGGGCAGATGTCCACCGATGCGGTGACAACGCATTCGTCCCTCGCGGCGGTGCTGATGGCGTACGCGGGCATGGCGGGCAGCGACAGCGTCGGCGCACAGTGGGCGGCCGCCTATGACGAGGCCGCTCAGCTCGCCATCTCGGCATCGTCGAAGCTGGCGACCTCGTGCGGGCAGACCCGGGACCTGATCGTGGTCGGCGCACACAACCACCAGGTGGCCGAGGCCGCGGCAGCGCATCGCGAGCTGCCCACGCCGCCGGCGCCGCCGCTGTCAGTCGATCCCTGCCTGCCAGAGAACACGCCGTCGGCGGCGGGAGACGGTGTCCCGGAGCCGTTCGGCTGGTCATTGATCAAGGACATGGTGGGGTTTGCCTGGCCGAACGGACACCAGGACCAGCTCAACGCCGCCCAAACCGCCTGGCACACCGCCGCGGCGGATTTCCGGACAATCGCCGGTCAGGTGCCGCGAGCGGTCGAACTGCTGAACAACCAGCAGTCCCCCGAGATCGGGGTCGCCGTGGACACCTGCCAGACCCGGCAGGCCGACCTCACCGCACTGGCCGATGCATGTCAGGTGCTGGGCGACGCGTGCGGGGAGTACGCCCACTACCTCGACGAGGCGCATCACCAGATCCTCGACGAGCTCAAAGCACTCGCCATCGAGACCGCCGCCGCGGAGGCCGCCTTCGCGGTGCTCGCACCGTTCACCGCTACCGCGTCGGAGTGGATCGGCAACACGGCGCTGGCCGGTCGGATCGCGATGAAGGCCCGGCGGGTCACCACGATCATCGCCGAACTCGCGGCGCGGGTGGCCAAGATTATCGCGGAGGCGGTGCGCCCACTGGTCGAGCGACTGAAACCGCTGCTCGAGAAGGTCCGCGTGTGGGTGGGAGCAGCACGCACGAAGTTCCTCGGCCACGGCATGCCCGCCAGCATGTATTCGCGCTCCGGTGCGTTGTCGAATCGCGAAGTCCTGGAAGGCAATATCGGCCTGCCGCGAACCATGGAAACCGTCGAACACTACGCGCAGCTGGCCGGCGTCGACCTGCGCGCCGCCAGGCTCGAGATCACCGAGGACGCGGACACGATCAGGTATCTCGACTTCCAGGAAGCGATCGCCCGCACCGACGACCTCGGCGTCCAGCTCGGACCGGCCGCATTCCAGGACGAGGAGACATTGGTCCGGACCCTGGCCCACGAGGCCGTGCATGTCCGACAGTACGCGGACGGCACCATAGGCTCGAGGACGGCCGCGTTGGAAAAAGAAGCCTACGACGCCGAAGACGGCTTCGTTGCCACCTGGCGGAGGAACACACAATGACAAACGCCATCTCACACCTCGTCGTCGAGCGAGTCGACGTCCTGCCGGGCCGGGCCGGGCGGATCTACGTCACCGGAGCCCTCTCCGGCGAGCCGGTCAGCATCGGCGACACCGTGTCCGTGCAGAACGGCGACGAGACAACCACCACGACGATCAAATCCATCGAGATCCACAGCCCACCGGGCAAGACAACCATCGTCCTCGACGCCGACCTCCGGCCAATCATCAACGCTGGCACCGTCATTCAGCGATGGGCGTGAAGCGGTGAGCGAATTCCACGTCAAAAGCCTGCTCCCGGCCAGCTTCCAACCGAACCCGTTCACCATCGGACGAGCCGTCAGTGATTTCTCTGTCGGCCAGCCGGTCGAGCTACGCAAGCTGGAAGGGACGGTCTATCGCGGAACCCTTGAATCCCTCGATTTTCATCAGTCCGCCCCGGGCAAGTATGCCCTCACCTTCTCCGCCGAGATTTCAGCGCAAGTTAAACCAGGCGACGTCATCTACTCCCTGCCCGTCGACGAAGGGATCGACTTACGGCGATGACCGACATCCAGGAATGGGAACAGCAACTCCAACAAGAACTCAACGAGATCCGCCGCAGCAGCCAGCAACTCGCCAAGGCCGTATCAGCGGTCCGGGGCCACGGCGAGATGCGCGGTGTCGCAATCGAGGTGAACGCCGACGGTGACATCACAGACCTGCAGATCGCTACCGG
Source organism: Nocardia sp. BMG51109 (assembly GCF_000526215.1). Classification (NCBI taxonomy): domain Bacteria; kingdom Bacillati; phylum Actinomycetota; class Actinomycetes; order Mycobacteriales; family Nocardiaceae; genus Nocardia; species Nocardia sp. BMG51109. The sequence continues at coordinate 2,564,376 of NZ_JAFQ01000004.1, read as the reverse complement.
AGCCATGCGGTGGACCAACAGCCAGCTCACCACCGCCATCGTCGCCTGTCACCGCAAGGCACGGACCGAAGCCCGGAGCAAGATCAAACGGCTTGCGGCCAAGGCAGATCCGCGCGTCCGAGACCAACTACAGCATCTCCACAACGGTCGAGATCGACAGGAGGCTAACATCGGACCGAAGACCGAAGAGGAGATCCAAGCCGCAGACGACGAATACTTCGAACGCATGAACCGGGGCGGCTGGAAGTAGTGACAGTATTCTGAGCGCATGGCGACTGCTCGGCACGCGGCGTGATAGTGCTTTGCGTCCCGACTCGACCCACCTGAGCGTTGCAGTTCAATCCGCAACAATGCGGTGTGTGCGCCAAATATTCTTGCGGGACTGGTATACGGCTCGAATTCGCCCTGGTATGTCCCCCTCCAGCGATATCTGAGGTTGCCGTTCGCCCCAGCCAAAGGTGATCACTGCCCGACCTTGGGCGAATACTCGGAGTATGTCCTCGCGAATATACAATAGATGGCCCTGGAACCCTGCGGGCGCGGAGTAGCTTTTGGCTGCAGGTCGCCCATCAGCATCGACTTGGTCGAAGCTGGCGCTTGCAGCGCGTAGCCCTGACCATTGTGAGAGCCGTTGACTCGGCACGTAGGCGAACTGCTGATTTTCGGAACTGTGGTGAGCCTCCCAGGCGAATGAATGCGCGAGAGATTCATACTCAATCCTCCGGTATAAGGGCCATTCGTTTGCGGGGGTGTAGAGACTCTCATCGACGGACGCCTGGCTCTCGTCCACCTCTGCAATGTCGTCTGTCGGCTCATTTTTACCGGCCTCGTCAGTGTCGTAGAATCGCACGCTATCGATGTAGGGGTCTTCAAATTCATGTGGGTCGCTTTCGTTCCCCTCCCTGTCGCCACCGGGGTTGCCAGTGTGCGGAGGGGGGCCGGTACCGGCGATGTCGTCGCCGGATGTCACCATTCGCGAATGCCACGGAATCTCGCCAGCGAACAAGTAATATGCAGTTGGCAATTCTATAATGTCGCGGCCAGGGTGATCGACGGCCGACCACCACGCCAGTAGAGCATCTAGGACGTCGTGCTGGAGGGCTACCGTGTTAAACAATCCGAACACGCTCCTGCCGGTCTCGGCATCCTTGGCATTGAGTTCAGCGTGTACGAGGACCCACGGCCCCGCCGACCCGTCGAGGGTCTCGCAGTACAGGAGTTCGTCGGGAACCTCAACAATCCCATCTAGCATCCAATTGCGGTCATCATACGGTGTGGGCTTCGCCCATTTCGGAATCTGGATTGGCAGCACCGGCGACGGTTGCGGAAACGTCGGGTCGATATCGACCTCAAGCCAAGGAACATGTTCTCCGCGCGCGCCGAGCATTCCCGATGCAAGGTGGAACCCGATCCACCCGTACTTCTTGCCATACCGGTCTGTACGCCCCTTATCGCGATAATTTCGGCGCGAGCCGATGGAGGAGTCGATGGCCGAGAACTGCTCCTTTCGCCATCCCAGGTCATAGATAACTCCCAAAACGTGGTCGGTTACCTCAGCGTGCCCTGTGTGCTCGTAATCATAGTTGTTGCGGTCCTCGAAAAGGCGACCAAATGTGTAGTTACCGAAATCCATGTGAATGGTGGCGTCTACCTCTTCTCGTCGAACATCACCGTCGTGTAGAGGGGCGGGAAGAACGGCGTTCGCGAACTCGATCCCATCAGCCAATGCTGCGGGGACGGCACCGGGGTAGTGCGCGCGGGCGAACGCGACCGTACTTGCGAGATAGTAACGAGTCAGTCGGTGATAGGTAGGCGCAGTAGACTGTTGCCCAGTAACGATCGGAACCAGCCGGTGTAGATAGATTTTGAGATCGTCGCCGAACTCGGGTTCGAAATTCTGGTACGCCGTGGCGACCCCATAAGCGGCGGCGACCATCCGCTCAGCGATATACGCATCGTTCACCGTCAGTGCATTGAGGGCCAGCGCAAACACCCCTGAAGCGTCTCCACGTCCGTACCAGTACAATGCCGCAGTTGCAGCATCACGCAAGTCGCGGACCGTGCTGGTCAACATCCACATAAGCCACCGGGCCCGCAATCCATCAGCCTCGGTGCGGCCTGCGCGCTGTTGCCAACGCGCTGTCAGCGCATGAACATCACCCAGCATCACCTCCGCATTACTTCTTAGCCACTCAGACCACAACAGGTCGCGCTCCCCGACCGCCATCGGCCGCAGCAACGAATCGAGATAGTCAGCGTTCAACGGATGCGATACGACAGCACGCACCGATTGCATCCGGAACCAGAAGCCGTGCCGACCCGCCAAAGACACGAAGTTGTTTGTGAACGCCTCTATCGTGGCAGCATCCACAGCGGACGCACTCAGTTCGGTGGTTCGTTCCAGGGCAGCATCCATCAGCGGATCCTCAACCATCTGCCACAATTGCCCCAACCCGGCTTTTGGCAGAACGAACGTCAACGCGTCGAAGATATCGACCGCGAGCGGGTGCAATTTCTCACCGTCGCTGGCGAACCGTAATGTCATCTCAGGCGTCCGCAACGCATGCGCGAATCCGATGCCACCTGTGGATACCATCGCAGAGGCAATGATGTGACCTGCCAGAAGGTCGTAAACAATCGCAACTTTCATTTCACCAGCTGAGGACACTCTCGAATGAGCCGTACTATCGTGTACATACCCCTCCTCGGCTGGCTGACGAATGAGGATTCCTTCGTGTACAAGAGCCGCGAGAATGCTGTCCTCCCAACGTTCGTTGTCTGAAAACAGCTCGCGGACTCGGATCTCATTGACATCGCGCGACAGAGCTTCCCACATCTCGACGCCGAGGCGCTTGAGAGCCCTTGTGACGTCTTCGCTGCTGATATTGGTGTGCAGTTGGTCGATGCGTTGAGTCACGTCATGCAGGTACTCGTCGAACATTTCATTCAATGATCGAGGGAGGAGCGCCAGCCCGACTCGGTTCTCGCGACTCGGGTTCGCAACTGAGCAGAAGATGCGTAACGCTAGGGGCTGCCGGAGAAGCTCACGCGGAAGATCGGCGCCACTGGCGTCGATGTTGAAGAAGTCGAAATACTTCTGCGCAACCTCGTCGAGGTCTTCGGTAAACCCATTGAGCTCGATCAGGTCAGTGACCGTCGGCGGAATTGCGCCGGGCACGAAGGCCTCACGGATCGTACACACGACCAATACCGACGGGTACTTCTTCAACGTGATCTGCAGTTTTCGCAGAAGCGGCTCCCATGCACGCGGGCTTTCCGCTTCGTTAAGCGCATCGATGACCACCGGCAATCGGCATCGGGCGCGAGCGGCAGCAGCATCAACTGCAGCAAGGAGAGCCTCGAACGTCTCCACGGGCTGACCAGACCGTGTGACCTGCTTCGCCAACTTGTCTAGTTCGTCGCGGGCGCCCAGCCGACGCCCGTACAGCAAAACACCTGCCGGACGCGACTCCGTCGCAGCGGTGAGCTTCGCAGCGAGTTGCGTCTTCCCGTAACCGGCTTCACCAGTCACTACAGCGAGCTGAATCTGCAACTGGTCGAACACTTCTCGGGCAACAGCTGCGGCGCGACGAGTACGTGCCACAAGGTTAGTGCAGGGTAGGGAAGCTGGATGGTTCGCGGCCCGCAGACGCCGCAAGACCGGCGGCGTCTTCAGCGGTGACAGCGGGACGTCCACCTGGCCGAGCTCAAGCCAGCTGTGTTCACCACCGAGTGCCAAGTGCTCGTGCGCGGCGGCGAGGAGATCACGGATCGTCGTAGCGGTCACGAGGAGAGCGTCCAGCTCAGTTTGTATGCCGGCGGGCAACGGCCTCGCTGCGACCTCACGGTCGATGGCTTCGATCAGTTCTGAGATTTCGGTACCGACCGTATCCAAGTGCGCCCAAGCTTCCGGCTCAGCCAGCATCCGGCGCAGAGCCTGCTCGGCGTCCGTGCTCTGATGCACTTCGGGAAACCATCGTTCCCGCACCTCCTCCACCGCAGCCTGCCGCAACTCACCCAGACGGTGCGGTTCAAGGACGAGATCGCCGAAGTACGTATCACGTAGCAGCGCAGCCTCCCCGACCAGCAGGTTGGCGAGCTCGTCAGTGACCCAGTTGTCCAGCGAGAACCCAGGTGTCAGTCCGTCGTACCACGCCTGATCGGTCGGGGTCAGCGGCCGCCGCGTGCACAACACCCAATTGGTCAGATCTGGCAGATGCGTTTTCGTCTTGGCTTGGGAGTCCTCGACGTCTCTCCTGCGGGTCGCCCCGATTTGAGTCCCGGACCCGATCTCCCACCACTTCGTCTGCCAGCCGAACCATTGGCCAGCGTCACCAAGCGAGCAATCCCGCTCAAGTTTGAGATGAAACTCGACACCAGGCTGTTGAGCACGAGCTCTAAATATTCCGAACCTGCTGTAGTTCAGCCAAATGGCTCCTCGCCACAAAAGCTCGAAATTCGCACGGCTGTCACCCGGAAGGCGCTCGAACCGTTCCCAGTTCAATCCCGTCATCGGCCCTCACCGCAACCGAAGTGGCAAATCTAATGAAGGTGCCCAGGCATCCATAATTACAGAATCACCGGCCTTCGATCTGACCAGCGCACCGGCTTCAGAAGCATGCAGCCTCATGTGGGCCGACCATAACCGGTACCCTTGTGCTCGTGCGCAGAATACACCTCAAGCTTCGCGCCACGGTGGAGCAGCACTTTGACGAACGCAATGACTTCGACCTCATCGGTGATGATAACGACCTTATCCTGCTCGACCTTGACCTGAACGTCGTACAAGAACTGCTCAAGATCGGCGCACCCGAGACTGTTCACCTCCAGCTCGCGCAACAGCTGCCACATCTGTTCGCTGAACTCCTCTGGTGAGTCACTTACCTGCCTACCTGCCGCCTCATCAGCTTCGACTGCCTTGGTTAACCGATCGATGACGTCCTTCGCCGCCCGCGCTGACTTCGCGTCCTCGAATTGCCCGATCATAACCAAGTTCATCGAGTGCTCGGTCCCGTACCCGCTCCAGACCTTCATGCAACCTCCGTCATTGCGAGCCGTCCAAACGCTGCCAATACTCCGTCTTCGCCAACCTTCTGTCCAGCCTCCGAGTACGACGACGCATGAACAATGCCGCTGGCGTCGAGGTGCGCATACGACCTCAGCCCAGTTTCGTTCGGCAGAGCCACAGCCGTTGGCATGGATATCGCTGCGTCCTCGGAAATGGTTAGCGGTACCGAACCCGAGTACGACAGCACCCATGTCTCCAGCTGGTCCAAGACATCACGAGGCGCTCCCCGACCGATGGCAGTGGGTCGCTCAGGCAGCAAGAGCAGTTCAGCGGCCCCGTGCTCAGCTGCCAGATCCGCGACCGCAGTCAGCTGCCCAACAGTTTCAGCGTTCACGACACAGTTGAGCCCGAACGGAAAGCCCTCAGCGATAAGGTCCAGCCGCACGCGCAGTTCGGCGAAACTGCGACCGCGCAGCCGTTCGTAGGTGGCCCCAGTACCATCGACACTGATCCGCACGAAGTTCAGTGCATCCTTTAACCGTGAGACCAGGTCTGCGTTCCACTTGTGCCCGTGGGTCGTCATAGTGATGGCCAACCCAGTGTGTTCAGCGGCGTAGATACAGACGTCAGTAATGTGTCGGTACACGGTCGGTTCTCCACCACCAAATCCGATGCCGAGGGTGCCGGCGTCGTCGAGCTCGACTATCCACTCACATAGGCGCTTCGGGTCCAGGTGCGCGCGATGCTTCGGCGCGTAGCAGTATGCGCAGGTCAGGTCGCAGGCGTTCGTAACCGCGATCGACACCTGCCGCGGCGCCACCGACCATTGGCCTTCTGGGACCCTCACTTCATCGATAAGCACGTTCAGGCCGGTTGCGCGGTCGAACAAGTGAATGCCGTCAGGACCGAGTCGACACTTCACCCTGTTCGCCTTTCGTACCGCCACATCGGAACGGACACGCTCAGCCAGTCATCGTAATCCGTTGGTTCTCGCTGAGTCCGTCGATTCTCGCCATCCGGAGGCAACTCGGAATGATGGATGCTCAATCCTGCTGGAAATCTCGCCCTGGCGACTGTTCTGACGCAGCTGGCCCCATCGCTGGGATGGTGAACCCACACAGCAGGCCCCGGCGATACGCAGCCACCGGCATCTCAGAGCGAATCGCCTTCCCCAACCATGTTCGACCTTGTCAGATCCCGAAGCCACCAAAATTGGGCAGCGCACCCGAGCGTTGGGCGAGGCGGCCAACGGCATAGCCCCTTCGTCACGGCAAGGAAATTTCTGCGCTGCCGAATGCGCTGTAGGTGGCCAAGCCGACTGTCAGCTATGAGCCACCACCGGGCAAGGTCAGCCGGGGAGACCACAGGCACCACTCATCCGTGCCCAAAGCCTCTAGATTCGGCCTCTTTCAACCGCTATTTTGTTACGTCATGAAAAGCGCCTTCGCCAAGTTGTCAAGAGCGAGAAAGCATCTCGAAAACTTCGAAACGAGCCTTACGGACTACCGCGACAGCGATGCGATTCGCTTTGACGTCCGGCACAGAACGGACCCGCTTGACTCCCAGCAGGTGATCATCGAGTGCATCGCGAGACTGAAAGTCCCTCCACCCAGCGAGGATTGGGGACTCATGATCGGTGACATCCTCACCAACCTGCGCGGTGCCCTCGACCACGCTCTGTTCGGTCATATCGTTGCCCGACACCCAGGTCTCACCGAAGACGAACAGAGGTCTATTCAGTTCCCCGTCGTAGATGACCCGGCCAAATGGCCAATTCAGGAGAGAAAATACATCGACCCCTCGACCCCCTGGGTCGATCGGGCCGTCTGGAACGAGATTGCGGCAAATCAGCCGATGCATAGCAGCGATCCCAGCCATCAACAGCTGCACGTTCTTCACAGGCTGGTGGTGCTGGACAAGCACCGCACTATCCATGTCGTCGTTCATCGCGCTTCCGCGTCGCTGGATGAGAGCTATAACAATCTCACCGAGCTGCCCCAAGGTGGCCAACCGCTCATGGAAGGCGCCGTACTTGCCCGAGGCCGTGCCCTTCGCCCGCTGGCAGGCCCACCCCGACCAGAGCGAGGACGCGGGGGGACCGCGTACCTCGAACTACTGGAGGTCCCCGGTTACACACACGACCAAATGGGAGCACTCCGCACCATGCAAGGAATGGTCGACGTTACCGGCCGATTCCTTGACCGGCTGAAAGCCGCTGGCTGCTGAGCGATTCAAGTCGCCAGTTCGCCGATCGTTTGGCCTGATGCCATGGCGGATCGTGCTCAGGCGACGATGAACAGTGACCGCGCATATGCCCGGGCGTGCAGCAGCTCGTTCAGGACCCGGACGGGCGAGGTCGGGCACATCGCCAGCCGGGCATCCAGCGCTTCGAACCACTGAGCTGTCAGCATCTCGACGAGTTCGTCTCGCATGTCGTCGGTGACATGGGTGTAGTTGGCCTGTACCGATGCGTCCTCATGGCCGATCCTCTCGTCGATCAGCACGCGTGGGATGCGTGCTGCTTCAAGGTCGGTGCGGTGGCTGTGCCGGTTGCGGTGCGGGCGGCCGTCTGCGCAGATCACTGTCCAGCACGCGTCGGCCCGATTCCACACATTCGAACCTCGCACCGGGATGCCCTGTAGCTCATCGGATTTCACCGGTACTGGTCGGAGTGGCTGCCCTGCGTTGGCCGGATAGTGACCGGTGGTCGCCGGGATGTACACCCATTCTCGGAATGACGACCGGGACCAGTGTGGTGCTCGCTCACCGGGAGCGGGCGGCTGATAGCCGAGTTCGTCGGCTACAGCGAGGATTCTTGCCCGTGTCTCGTCCGACAGCCGCCCGTTGGACCCGAACGCTGCCTGAACAGTTCGGTCGGAGACACCGGCCTTCTTCGCCACGGCGGACTGTGTTGCGCCGTTCGGGTTACCGACGGCCCGTCGACGACGGTTTCCCGTGAACACATAACGATAACCATGGCATGGGCACGGCTGTGGTTGTGTCCGCGCTACTTGGTCGCTGAGCAGGTTCCACAGGAACAGTGGGAGGTCGATGTTCCTGTAGGACTCGTCCTTTGGAGGGATCCTGATCGGCTTGCTGTGTACCTCGGCCAGCTGCCATTCGACTTGTAGCAGCCGCCGACGGGGATGGCCGGTGTTGATTAGGTATCGCGTTTCGAGGCCGTGGATCTCGCCGGACCGCAACCCGGTCCACCGCTTCAGAATCTCCCATACGAACTCGTCGTCACGGCCGGACAGCAGGGCCATCCGCTCGGCCACGAGCAGCGCGTCGAGAGGAGACAACAGGAGCTGCGACGACGGACGGGCCCGCTTGCGGCTCGTCCGTCGGCCGCGGCCCCGCTTACGGGCGGCGGGGTTCTTACTGATCAGGTTGTCTTCGGTAACCGCGTCGTTCAGGATGAGAGACAAGCGTCCGCGCCAGAGCGTGATGCTCGACCGCATGTAGCCGGCGGCGCGTTTTTCTTTCTCCCACTCGGCGATGAGATCCGCGTCGATGTCCTTCAACGCGTATGGCCCGAACTTGGGTAGCAGGTGGCACTCGATGGCCGACTTGTAGCCGACCATCGTGGTCTCGACGAGATCCAGTCGCGTGTACCACTTTTGGACGTAGGTGGAGAACAGCATGCTGCCGGGGTCTTTGCGGCCCGGCATCGTGGTCACTCCCGAAGCGACCGCGGATGCGCCAGGCGAGAGCCCAGCTCCGCGCCGATGTTCAACCTCAGCGTGGTCCGCCGCCTGCACGGCAGCCCGCTTGCTCGGATACCTAACCGGCTTGCCTGCTTCATCGCGCAACGCGGCGTATTGGCCTGGGCCGATCGTGACGTGCGCGGTGTAGTAGGCGGTCCGCCCGCTGTAACGCTTCTTGGCGTGGGCCATGTCAGTCCACCGTCCGTCCCAGCCCGAAGCAACCTACCGGCAGCGCAAGGAGATACATCATGGGAAAGCTCTCAGCGTCGTGCGCTAGTCAGCGCAATGGGAAGAGGCACAGCACCAGCCGAATCAGGCTCGGCTGGTTGCCGAATCACGCCGATCTCGCCCTCCGACGCACCCCCTGCAGGCAGATACGCCTGACAGGATCTTCAGCAGAGTAACCAGTTGTGCTCTTGTGATGCAACTGGTTTCGCTGCAAGTGCCTCCCACCGCGACACGCCGACCGCGCGGCGCGCGGGGGAATTCTCCTGGCTAGCAAGCATTCAGCTAGGTACGGCTCCTACACCGTTGCACTCCGGATGCCGCGCCATCGGATCCGCCTGCGCCGCACTGGATCTCCCGTTCCTCGCGGTGGATCCCGATTAGCGGGCGGTGGCGCAGAGGGGCCGGGCCCCGCTGGACACCGCGGACTGTTCTGGTCTGGTACTGGCCACCGGTAACAACGCACACCTTCCCGACTCGCGGGGTCGCCCATCACCTGAGCACGTCCGGATGCACTCGACTTTGCCGAAATTTCCCAACCGCACAGATCAGCCACATCCACGGCAGTCGACAAGAAGTCCGAAATACCCACGGAGCTGGGAGAATTGAGCGCTCAAAAACCGGGAAAGGCCCAAATCTCAGACTTCTACCACTAAACTACACCGGCGCTGAGCCACGCTGGACCCGCTGAAAAGATAGCAGACAGACTTCGTGGACACCCAACTTACCAGTTCAGAGGGGGTAGTCGACTGCTCGCGATGGAGCCATGCCTCCACGCTGCGCGGGAAGCCGATGTTCCGGTTCCAAATAGCACCGGCCAGCGCCGGACATCGACGAAGCGGTGGCAGCGCTGTCAGCTGGCGTCCGAAACAACGCCAAAATAGCCTAGAACTGCACTGATATGGACCACCGCCGGACCGGACAGCTTCGGGCAGCGCCCCCGGTCAGCGTTCGCACCTACCCACCCCGACACGCTCAAGCGCGTTTCGCTCGCTCAATTTTTCCCAATCGTCCGACGCGACAGGCTGATTCAAGCCGTACAGATGGACTCGACCAGCAAACAGTATGCGGCTCGATACGCCCCCACGCAGTCATTCGCAGCGACCAGTCAGTAAGTTTCCTGCCCCGCCCCGGTAACGCTTCGCCGAGGTCTTGACGCTGCTGGCCTAAGGCGCCCGCATCCAGAGCACCGGCCATCGGTTAGATAGGTGAAGTGCTTGTGGAGGGCCTGCCGGATCTGCTCAGCGTTGAGGGCTGGTACTGAGTCAGCGGGCAGTCTCGCCTGCAGGCAACTTGCGCTCGAGGGTCTTGGCTTTGCGCTTAAGAGCCTTGGCCTTAGCCGCGAGCTGCTGTTCCGACTCCTGCTGCTGGCTGAGGTTCACCCCGAACCGTGGACAGTTGGTTACGCAGCGTTCGCTGTGACTGTCGTGATGGACTGCTCGTAGCGTATGGGGCTGATGCCGCCGATCGCGGAGTGCCGTCTCGTAGTGTTGTACCAGTGTATCCACTTGTCAACTGCGGCAACGAGTTCGGGCTTCCGGGTGAAGGTGTGGCGGTAGTAGAACTCGTGTTTCAGGGTTGACCACAGCGATTCGGAGGGGCTGTTGTCCCAGCATATGCCGGTAGCGCCCATCGACCGGCGAAGGCCGTGACGTTCGCAGGCTTTCGCGGTGAGGTGGGCGGTGCTCGCCACCACGGTCCGAGTGCAGGATCGTGTCAGCGACCTGACCGCCGCGCACGGCGACGGCCTGCTCGATCGCCGCGGTGACCACGCCGGCGCCGATGTGATCGGCCACCGCGTGCCCGAGTACCCGCCGGGTATGCCCGTCCCGGACGGCACATCAGAACATGTCGCCTTCACCGCAGGTCGAATACGTGAAATCGGTGGTCCACACCGCATCGGGGCGGCCCTGATCGAACACGCGGCAGACCAGATCCGGCGGGAACGACGCGGCCGGACCCACCACGGTCGTGCGGACCTTGAACGTGCGCGGGCTGATGCCCTCGATCCCGATTCCGGCCATGATCTCCGCGACGGTCTCGTGGTTCACGACCTCACCGCGCCCGCGCAGCTCGCCGGTGATCCGCGGGGACCCGTAGGTGTGGCCGGAATCGGCATGCACATCCAGGATCTTCACCGCCAGGTCCGCGCGCCGCTGCCGGCGCGGCGTGAGAGTGGTTGCCGCCCCGCGTTTCACGTGCTGGTAGCAACCGGACCTCGATACCTCCAGCAGCCGAGCCATCCGGGCGATCGAGAACCGTTGCCCCTGGGGCGCCCTCGTGCCGGCCCTACGGGCAATGTCGCCGGGGCCGGCGTACCCGGCCATCGGATCGAACCGGGCCGGTTCTGCTGCATCGCGGCACAGTACACCGAAGCTTTCGAGAGGAACGCATTGTCCTTCTCCAGCTCGCTGACTTGCCTTCGGAGCCTCAGCAATGCGGCCCCCTCAGCCGCATCCACGGGCTTCTCACCGTGCACCTCGGCCGCAGCGATCCCGCGCCGCTCGTCTTTCCCCCACCTACCGAGCAAACTCTCGTGAACACCCAGCTCACGGGACACTTCAGCGACCGTGCGACCCGAATCGATCACACGATGCACAGCCTCAACTTTCTACTCGGTGTCCACAACCCGGGGTGAACCTCAATACATCAGCCGGTAACGATCAATAGCAGCGCTCCGATGATCGTAATACCGCGGGCCTACAGCGCGATCGGCGCAGTGCCTCAAGGGGAGGAATGCTGTGGGAACCTCACGATCGAAGCACAAGAGTTTATGGATCTGGGTCGTGGTGATCGGAGTGATCGTCATGGCAATCGCCGCACTTTTCTGGTTGCTGGGCACCGAAGAGGCGGACCGGGTCAGCAGCGGCATCGGTGCAGGTGCCGGCGCGGTCGCCGTGGTGCTCGGTCTGGTGGCGTTGCGAGGGAGCACAGCCAACGGGCGCCCCCGGGCCCCGGACGCCAACCTGGTCGATACTGAACCACGGAATGGCTACCACGTGACGATGCACAATAAGGCCGGAGGAAATGCGCAAATGAACGTCCTCGGGCAAGGTGTTCAGCGCAATGATCAACGCAGGAGCGACTCGTGAACTGGCGGAGCCGCGAACGAGAGCTTGCGCGCTCCGCCCCCACACAACAGCACACCGATATGCACACAAAAGTCGAGGACAATGCCCAGGCGAATCTGTTGGGCAGCGGTGTGCAGTGCAACCTTGGCTCGGTCAGCATAACCGTCAATCCGCCGCAATCGGGCCGGTCGTCTGCCATACCGGTCCAGCCGTTGCCTACGGAGCCCTCCGAGGGATTTGTGGGACGTAAGGCGGAACTTCGGACAGCGATATCGTTCGTCTCCAGCGGACACGTCATCCCCATCGTCGGTCCTGAGCACGCCGGAAAGTCTGCGTTCATAACGACCCTAATGAGCGAGCAGAGGTTCCGAGACTCGCTACCGCAGGAACGGCAATTGGGTGTCGTGAAGGTTTGGCTTCCCGGCCCAGGCAGCGAGGCTCCCCTGGCACGCGCGCTCGCCGCACAGTTCGCACTGGACTTGGACGTGTTGGACGACGACGGAAACGATACCTCGTCCATTGAGCGGAGAGCCCGGCACAAACTGCACGAGCTGTTGATCGGTATGTCGAGAGATCGCGATCTTGTCGTGGTGATAAACTGCACCCGCTTCACCGACGACGTCACCGATCTGGAGTCGGACCTCGATGACATTCTGGCCAATCCGGCGTTCGAAAAATCAGTCGTACTCATCGTTAGCACCACCAACGTCGTGGCCGACGGTGGGCAACAACTCCGCTTGATGCCGCCCATCCGGCTGGGCCCGCTCAAGCATGACGAAGCAGTCCAACTGCTCTCTGCCGAGCTAGCGAAGCGCAATATATGCTCCGACGCCGACGAAGCAGTCCGGCAGGCGAACGACGATATTGCCAAGCGGCCGAAGATCATCCTCCTGGGTGTCGACGAGTACTCCCGTGAGATCTACGACCGGGATCCACGCGACGAAGATCCGGAGCGGATCGCGTTAGCCTTGCTCGAAGCCTGCGGACTGACGATCACCACCGCGCTAGCAAACGCTGGAATCCAGCTGCTTGGCGATTCCAAAGAACCCGACGCCTTGGCGCTACTGATGGTCTGGTCGCTGACCGAACAGATGCTGCTCCCACCGGATATCCTCCGGCCCGCCGGCCTGGGCAATGGGCTGGAGTTCTTAGTCGACCACGGCGTCCTTGCTGAGGCGAGGTCGTCTTCGTCGTCGGTGATGCACTTTCGGCTGAGCACCGCCACTCAGGTCGCCCTTCGCAATCTCGTTGCGGTCGCGTCAGGTGGAAGAAAGGACAAGCGGTTGCGGAGCGCTGAACGAAACGCTCTGGGACCTGCCGCGTCCAATCCTGCATTGCTGGACACCGCACTGAGCCAGATGGCGTATGCCTTGTTCGACAACATCCTGCGATACGGAGCCGATGACGACGAGGGCGGCGCGTCGCAAGCGTCCATCATTTTCGCCGTCGAGTGCGCAGTCGGATGGATCAGTAACCATGCCTCCGGTCGGCTGCCCAGGCTTTCTCTGATCCTAGAGCGATTCGCGAACTCGCTGGACATAACGGCAATCGTGCTCCCGGTCGTACCCACTGCGAGAATGCCGATGGATGAGGATATGAGTCCGGCACCCGACACCGGCTCGCTCTACCACGCCGTCTCCGTGCTGAACGTAACGATGCGCGAACCCGTAACCGACCAGTCCGCTGCCGAATTCGTGACGGCCGGTAGGACAGCGGCCGACTTGTTGGTGAGTGCCGCACCACTCGTCCCCACCCAAATGCTGCGGTCAATCGACAACGCTCTCTTCTTCGGCGGCCGTCGCTTCGGCCGCCGAGCGGAGGTACTCACTATCCGCCGCGGGGTCTGTGACCTTCTCCGAAGCGATGCGCTGCTGGAGGCCCGTGACCAGGTCAGTCGCCTAACGGGCGTCGCCTCCTGGCTGCTGAACACTGTTGTCACGCAAGTGGACGAACAGCAAATGGATGAGGCGAGAACCACCGCATCGGCTGCAAATCAACTGCTTGGTCTACTGCCACCGCCCCGGACAGCCGCTGGCACAGCCACGTTGCTCCGGCTTCGCATGCAAGCTGCGAAGGCGACTGCCCGGATGGCCACGACGGAGGAGGAGCGGCTGACAGCGCTGGCCGCGGTCGTAAGTCTCGCCACCACGGGGTTGGAGAACTGCGCGTCTACAGAGCCCTTCCGACAACTGTGGACCAACAGATTTCTCGACGGAACCAAGTTCCATGCGCTGGAGTTCCGTCAAGACCAAGATCGGGTGCGAGCCGTGGAATCCGCCCGAGACGTCCTAGCTATCCACTACGGTCCGATCGCCAGCTGGGACCCAGCTCTGCGAGTGACGGTCGCGAAGTTCGAGCTAGTGCTTCACCGGGAGAATGCCGATCCGGAACTAGTACTGGACGGTGCTAAATCGATACTGGCCCTGCTCAAGCCGGTGCGGGACCTCTTCGCTGCTCAGGCGATGGCCGGATACCCAGCCGGACTGTTGCAATTGGCGCTCGCCAAGGTCTTCATGACAACTGCTCTGCTCCAGAACGATCGGCCGCGCGACGCCGTAGGGGAAGCAAAGGAGGCAGTCCAGATTGCTGAGACAGCGGTCACGCATGGTCCCGCTGGCACCGATGTCTACCGAGTCTGGCTGAAATGTCTCGGGATCCTGGCACAGTGTGAAGTAAATGCCAGCGACGACCAGTCAGGTGCATCGAAGCGGCGTCAAGCTGTCGTACAGATCAAGGCGTGGCTGCAGAAGCAGACCTCTAGTAACCACAGGCACGCCCAGCTCGCCTTCCTATGTATCGAAGAAGAGTGGTATCAGGACGGGCGCAGCCTGCAACTCGCTGCGCGGAAGGCGATAGGCCGATACAACGAGCCATACGATCAGTGCCTAAGAAGAATCTACATGGCGCGTACCCGCACCCTGAAAAGCCATGAGCGCCGTTACGGCCCCACGGTGGGGACACTTCTGGCCCACGCCGATGTGGAACGTCAATACCGCCAGCTCTTGACGACCACAGCAAAAGGTCAGTCGGCAGCGGCAGCGCGCCCGGTCGACAACTCAACCACCTGGTCAATTCTCGACCGAGCTGCAGAGCTTTACCCCTACAGCGACCGCGTCCGGTCGGCGAAGGCATCCGTCTTCCGCAGGTTATGGCAATACGACGAGGCCGTCGAGCAATTCGAAGCAGTGATCAGACTGTCGACCAGCGGGCATCGACGGCGCGTCGCACAGATCAACGCGGCCGAGGTCCTCCTCACCTCGGTGCGTTCCGGAAAGCCCGTGCAGGCGGACCACGAAGAAGCTCTGCGCCGAGCCGCCGACCACCTCGTCGAACCCCTCGGGCATAACTTCAAATCCGAGAAGGTCCATGTGCTGCGCGCACGTATCGCCTTGGAGGCAGGCGATACGGTCGATTGGAGCCATATGAACACAACTTTTGCGAGACTGTTCGACGGCGGCTTCCCCACTGCCATCAGCACATATCTAAACCAACGGCGCCTGGCGGACGCCGGCCAGGACGCCGTATCGGACGAAAAAGCGGGTGAAAACGCCGAGCTTTCCAAACTTCTGTACGACAACTTCACCGATACCAGCCTCATTGCAGGCCTGGGACACCTCTATCTCCGCCAAGCGGAACTGCTGGGTGTACCGGACAGGTCGTCGAAGGACCAGCAGTTGGCGAGTGAGGCCGCGCGCCGGGCGTACGACTGCTTCGACGCCAGCCGCGTCGTGCTGGAAGCTCGCTATGACAATGAGAGCACGCCGAACCGCTTCAATCGCGCGCGAGCCATCTGTCTAGCGGCGGCACTGGAGCGGACAGTTGATCCATTTCCGTTGCGCCCCCTAGATGAGAAAAGCTGGTTAGACCTAGCGCTCAAGCTGTATGAATCTGCTCGTGCCCGCTCGGTCGCCGCGTTCCATGACCAGTGCCACCAGCGTTATCTCGAAACCCAGGGACTCCTCCGGCTGCTCACGAATGAGGACAACATATAACGGTGGCGAATCCGTGAGGTGCCGGTAAAAATAAAATATTGCACAGTAAAGTGCGCTTGAGGCGGCGATCATCTGCCATGTCGACGGGTAACGTTGGGCGGCCCTGGAACCCAGTCCGATGGACGCCACCGTGTCTCTGGTCGTGGTCAGGGCGGACAGATGTTCTGCGTGTGGTTCGGGTCGGGTTGTTCGCCGTCGGCGGGGTCGAATATAGCGAGGCGCCGGTAGGCGGTAGATCCTGAGGCTGCCCCAGCACCGGGTCGGATTCGACGGTGAATGCCAGATACGCGGTGTCCTGACCGGTCGCGGAGGTCCACGCGCCGACCACGGTTGTGAACAGGCCACCGATGATGCCGCTGACCGCGGTGAGGAAGACCGCACCGGAAAACCCGCCGACAAGGCCGACGCAATCGAGAACGGACTTCGCCAGCCTCCCTGATCTGGTGCCGAAATCGTTGCCGGACAATTGGTTCAACCCGTCCACCGTATCTGCGAGGCAAGTAAGTTTGTCGACCTTGTCGATGACGAGGTTCGCCAGGTCCAATTTGATACCGAAAAGGTCGGCAGCCGTGGAGATTTCCTGGAGCACGACCGACACCAGCGACAGTCCGGCGTCGACCGTCAGCCGCGCAGCCCGCGGCGGCAGTTCGGCAGCGAACGGAAACACTGTGCTGTCACCGGGCACGAGCACGGAAGACGATTCGGCCGAACCGATCTGAGAGACAATTCCGGCCGCTATCGCACCCGCCAGATCCCGCCCGTGTACCTCGAAGCTCCGTGCTTGCGGCACCGTCCGTAGCCTGCCTCTATGTGTCCCGCCATCTGCGTGCGATCGAGAGTGAACAGAAGTTCCAACGGCACCGAAGGCTGCACGTCACCTGCACCGAGGCGCACCTCCACACCGTCGCCCAGCGGCACGAACATCGACTCGGGTACCGCAGGTGCGACCGGATTCAGCCGAGCGACCGACACAACGGTGCTCTCAGGCGCGACACCAGCACCCGCGATCACGACCACCGGCCCTTGCTCTACCCGGAACCCATCGGCGCTCACCTGCACGGTCGCCACCCGGTCGGAGGGCGGTGTCCGATCCGGTGCACACGCCCAGCAACAATCATCAGCGACACGGCGGCCGCGGCGGCCCAGCGAATCCTCATCTCAGCGAGCGCCGTTCAGGACAACCACAGAAGCGACGACCGCGGCGAGCACGGCGACGAGCGACAGGTAGCCGAGGATCAGACCGGCCAACGCCATCCCATCGCCTTGCTCCCCCGTCCGCCGGATCTGAGACCGGGCAACATGTCCGAACGGGATCGCCAACGGTCCCGCGACGACCCCGAGCACCAGCGCTGTCACCGCCAACGAATTCGTGCGCGCAGGATCCACTATTGCCCCGGCGACCCGGTTCGCTGTCACCGGCGCACCATCGGCGGTGTATCCGACCACCGGATAGATCGGGACACCGTCGGTGGTCAGTCCGATCGTCGGCGGGCCACCGCGCACCGGCTCGGATCTCACGGTCCGGCGAGCCAGCAGACGATGCTCGACAAGCGTGCACACACCGTTGCCCAACAGGTAAACCAGCATGCCGATCGGCATCACGATGCCGATCAGCGCGGCCAGCACCGGCAACACCCACCGGCCGATCGCGTACAACAGTGGCGCCGGGCCCACACCACGATCGGCGAAGGAGCCAACAGGAGAGGACCAACCATTCACTGCGGTCAGCACCACTATCGCGACAATCATCGGCACGGCCACCAATGTCACGACACCGGTCGACGGAGTTCCGCCGTAGTCGACGAACGCCTCCAACTGCGCTCGCGACGTTGTGATCCCGGCAGTCGGCGGAGCGCCGAACACGCGCGCCACCAGCATCGCCTGTACCTCGTCTGAACCGAACAGGTAGTTGGCGGTGTGAGCGTTGTCGTAGACCGACAACCCCAACCCCTCTCCGGTCCGGTTGAACGAATTCCAGACATGCACCAGCCCGACGAACACAACCACGTGCACGACGATCCGGGCAAGATACAGACCGAGCGGGAACCTCGGAGAATCCGTTGCGGCACCGAGTGTTTCGTCCCTGCCAAGCCGACCGGCCAGCACGGCGGCCAGCGGATACATGCACAGCCTCAAGACGAACACGAATACGAGCATCGCCAGCAACCAACCGAAGCCGTTGTCGCGCCCCACCAGCGCCGCGCACACCAGGTGACAGGCCAAGAACACGGCTGACACGGGATAGTAGACGAAGTCCAGCATCGGACATCCTCACGTACGGTTCGAGTCACCCGATCGGCACAACACCAACGAGTGCATCTCCCCAGCTATCCCCACCGGTCAGAGTACACCGCAACCAGCCTGCCGAGACATCGGAATCTGCTCTCTCCATTACATATTCGGGCGTGGTGAGGGAGGCATTCCAACCCCCAGTCGGAATTTCCGTACCCACCGCCCGCGACGACCCAGCCGGACACGTCGACGCAGAGCCTATGAAACCTCCAGTGCCGCAACCATTTACTCCTCAACCAGGCCAATCTCATCCCGGCCGGGGGAGTTTCGAGCCGCAATATCACGCGGCCACCAGCGGCGACCTGTTCCGTGCTCTGGCTTGAAGCAGCTCGTTCAGGACCCGGACTGGCGAGGTCGGGCACATCGCCAGCCGGGCATCCAGCGCCTCGAACCACCGAGCCGTCAGCATCTCGACGAGTTCGTCGCGCATGTCGTCGGTGATGTGGGTGTAGTTGGCCTGCACCGACCCGTCCTCGTGACCGAGCCGCTCATCGATCAGCACCCGCGGGATACGCGCGGCCTCCAGCCGGTAACCGATCTCGTCGGCCGCCGCGAGAACCCTCGCCCGTGTCTCCTCCGACAGCCCGTCGCCGCCGGCGAACGCGACCTTGACCGCCCGCTCGGAGACACCGGCCCTCTTCGCCACCGCGGCCTGCGTCGCACCTTTCGGGTTACCGACAGCCCGCCGCCGGACGTTGCCGGTGAACACATACCGATAACCGTGGCACGGGCACGGCTGGGGCCGGGTCCGCGCCACCTGGCCGGTGAGCAGGTCCCACAGGAACAACGGAATGTCGATGTTTCTGTAGGACTCGTCCTTCGGCGCGATCCTGACCGGTTTGCTCTTCACCTCGGTCAGCTGCCATTCGACCTGCATAAGCTGCCGATGAGGATGTCCGGTGTTGATCAGGTATCGCGTCTCCAGTCCGTGAATCTCGCCCGACCGCATCCCCGTCCACCGCTTCAGAATCTCCCACACGAACTCGTCGTCACGGCCGGACAACAACGCCATCCGCTCGGTGACGAGCAGCGCGTCGAGATGAGACAACAGCGCCCGCGACGACGGGCGGACCCGCTTAACGAATGCATCCACAAGCCGGCATGTATGCGCAATTTCCTCAGTTCACCGCCCTATGCTTCGGCTGCTCTCGGCGGGTTGTACCGAGGGGCAAGTGCTTGCCAGGCGGTGAAGCCACCTACCCACAATCGGGCGTGTTCCTCCCAGATCAAGGTGGTCTCGCGCGCGGCAGGATCGATGTCGTTCAGCACGTCGGGCAAATCACGGTGGATCTTGTCGATCTGGTTGGCGTAGCCGGTGGCGAGACCGGTCACATGCTCGACAGCTTCGACCAACGTCATCCCGTGGTGGTCGCGCAGGAGAAGGACGGAGTTGTATGCATCGCCGATGGAGTCTTCCTTCTCATAGGACACAAGATCGTTGCCGACGATGACCAGGTCCGTGAGCAGGCGTAGGAGTCGCTGCAGGACGGGCTGGCGCAGAACCCGGGCCGGCAGTTCGAAACCATGAACTATCTCGTGCTTGTCCTGGCAGTTGGTCATTGCGATAGATCCGCGCCTGGTCTGTAGGTACATGTCCAGGTCGGTCGGCGTTGTCCGACGGTACCGGTCGATGGTTTCGGTGAGATTGCCCCACAAGTAGTCCAGCCAGTGCCCGGCAGCCCGGTGTCGCCATTTCCACGACATGAGGCCGACGCAGCGCGTCCATACGTCATCGAACATCGCCACGGCGGGTATCGATCTGTCGAGCCGAGTCCGAGCGATATCTTCATCGAGTACATCAGCGATTTTTCCGATGAACGAAGAGGCTCCACCGGGGTCCTCGAAGAATACTTCGTCGATCAGGTCGTCGAGATAGACGTAAAAGCACATCTCATCGACAAGCAGATCATAGACCTCACCTTCGGCATCGGGGTTTGCATGGGTAATCAGCGTGGCAGGCCGGTAGGCTGAGACCTTTTCCCACCGGCTCGGTTCCGATGCCGCAATGCCATAGTGACGACCCCAATACTGTTCACGATCCAAGGCACGGTCAGGATGTTGATTGACTCGGTGCGGAAACCGCACCGGGATCGTCAGATCTTGGGAGGCCGGCTCCTTTCGTAACACATCCATGCCCATCGCTCGCCATCTCGCTAGGTCTCGATATCTCCCGGACAGATGTCCACTGTAAACCGAATCCCACCCTTCAGGGTATAGATTGTAGGCATGTAAGATATTCATCTTCTACATATCCGGACCGGCCCGGCAGGCGCTAGCGTGTTCCGTATCGGAACCGAGCGCAGGTGGAGATCCGACCGAGGCCTTTCTAGCTGCCGGATAATCATTCCGCATCGGGTGACTCGGCATTCCGTGTCGACCGTTAGGAACAGCAATGATTTCCATCTCATCGCTCGCTGGCCGCAACAGCTCGGCAAAGAATGATCGGGCTGTTGCGCAGAATCCCAGCGCAGGTTCGCGCCTGCCGCATCCCAACAGCTGGTACCTCATATGTTTCACACATGAAATAGCACCCGGACAAGTTGTTACAAAGCAACTAGCGGGCGAAGAGATCGTTCTCTATCGAACCGAATCGGGAAGCGTGCGGGCGATCCGGCCATATTGCCCACACCTGGGCGCCCATCTCGGACATGGAGGTCGCGTAGAAGGTGAACTACTACTCTGCCCGTTCCATCGATTCGCCTATGATACATCGGGAGCGTGTGTAAGGACGGGATATAATACGAAGCCTCCACCGAATGCCGGTTTGCAGACATGGGAGGTGCGAGAAATTGATGGCGCAATCGCTGTGTGGTATCACGCTCACGGCGCACCGCCGGAGTGGGAAATAGAACCGACTACGGATCGCATCCACCCACTGGCACACAGCAGCGCTCGCATCGTCAATCGGGTGCAAGACTTCCTGGAGAACGGCGTTGATGTAGGCCATTTTATGCCGGTGCATCATACAGTGGTTTCCAACTACAGGCACAGTAATTCCGGGCCGATCTTCTCGGCGGAGATGGACTCCAGGAGCGCGACGCAACTATCGGTATTCAGCGGAGACTCCCACCTGTACCTGGAATGGGTTGGCATGTTCTGCATCCGCGGAATCCTGTCGTATCACAAACCTGAGATGGAAGCCCGGATGTGGGCATTCGCCACACCCGTAGATCTGGACCACATAGACATCACCTTTGCGATGACTGCGACACGACTCGGCCCGTTGAACCTTGTCGAACTGGCGAAAAATCCCCTGATCAGACCTGTAGTCAAATTTCTGAGCAGACTGATGGTCGTAGCGATCGTGGCCGACAGCCATCGCGATATACCAATCTGGGAAAATAAGGTGTTTCTGACTCGACCCAAGCTGGCAAAAGGTGACGGTCCGATCATGGAGTTTCGTAAATGGGCGAACCAATTCGAACAAGAATCCGACCCGGACGGGTCGATACGGCACGTGTCGGATCGGCACCGAGGCGGCAGCCGGGCCGCGGACGAAGCTGAGGTGGGTAGCGAGCGACCGGGCTTCTCTCCCCGGGATCACTCCGGACACGGTGGTGGTCGATAGGTTCCCGCATCCGGTGCAGCCCTGAAACTTTTCGGTCCACAGAAATCCCGTAGAGGTCGGGTGTGGCGCGGTCGTCGTCATTACGCTGACGAGCGTGTTGGTAGGGCGTGAGATCGAGCGGGCCGAGGTCGAGGGGCTGCTCGGTGATGCCAGAGCGGGTAACAGCCGGGCCCTGGTGATTCGGGGGGAAGCGGGTATCGGGAAGTCGGCGTTGATGGACTATGCCGCGGGTGCGGCGGCGGGGATGCGGGTCGTGCGCGGGGTGGGGGTCGAGTCCGAGGCCGAGCTCGCGTTCGGGGCGCTGCATCTGCTGCTGTATCCCTACCTGGATCGGCTCGACACGCTGCCCGGGCCGCAGCGGTCGGCGTTGCGTGCGGCGTTCGGGCAGGTCGAGGCGGTCGAGTCGAATCGGTTTCTGGTCGGTGCGGCGACGTTGACGCTGCTCGCCGAGCTGGCCGCCGACACGCCGACGGTGGTTCTCATCGATGATGCGCAGTGGCTCGACCGCAGCTCCTCGGACGCGCTGCTGTTCGCCACGCGGCGGTTTCACGCCGACCCCATCGCGGTCGTCCTCGCGGTCCGGGAGACCGCGTCGCCGTTCGCCACGCCCGGAATCGGCACGCTGCGGCTGGAGGGGCTGCCGCCGGCGGCCGCGGCGGCGGTGCTCGATGAGCGCGCGCCGGGGCTCACCGTGCCGGGGCGTGACCGCGTGCTGACCGAATCCGCCGGTAATCCGTTGGCGCTGATCGAACTCGGCGGAGCCCGGCGGGCCGCCGAACGCACCGGAGACGCGGATCCGATACATGAGGTGGGCCCGCTGCCCGTAACCCGCCTCGTACAGGAGAGTTTTCGCGCTCAGATCTCCGAACTACCCACTGCCACAAGAACGTTGCTGCTCATCGCGGCGGCCGATACCGGCGCCGGAGTCGATACTATCCTGCGTGTCGCCGCCGCCTTCGGACTCGCCGCGGCCGATCTCGAACCCGCCGAGCGGGCCGACCTCGTCGTGATGTCCACCGACACCCTCACGTTCCGGCATCCGCTGATCCGGGCCGCCGCCTACCAGCAGGCGGCCCATCATCAGCGAATCTCCGTGCACGAGGGCTTCGCTCGCGCGCTCACCGACGCCGGCGACGCCGATCGCCGGACCTGGCACCTCGCCGCCGCGACCACCGAACCGGACGAGCGCGTGGCCGCCGAACTGGAGAATACGGCGCGACGGGCCCAGTACCGCGGCGGTGCGATGGCGGTATCTGCCGCCTACGACCGGGCCGGACGGCTCAGCGCGGATCCGGAACAGCGCGCCCGGCGCGTCCTGATGGCCGCCCGCGCGGCCTACGACGCGGGACGATCGGACCGGGCGATCCGCCTCGCCACCGAGGCCATCTCGCTCACCGGTAACAGCGGAATCATCGCGGACGCAACGCATATCAAGGCGCAGATCGAATACGAACGCACCTCGCCCGCCGCGGATGGCGAACTCGCCCTGCGGGCCGCCGAACTCGTGGTCGACGACGATCCCGAACGCGCGGTCTTCATACTGACCGAGGCCGCGTGCTGCGGCCGGGACGCCGCGCGGCACGATCTGCTCGAGCGGACGGCTACCCAGTTCGAATCCCTGCGACTGCCCGCGAATTCGCCGCTGATCAGCCACGTGGCGGCACAGATCGCCTGGCCCGATTTCCTTGCCGGACGGCCCGAAGAGGCGGCCGTCGAGACGATGCTCCGGCAGATGATCGATGCGCGGGGCGAAAAGGTCGACTCCCTGCACAAGATAGTCGCGGCGTTCAGCGGGGTGATGCTGGCCGAGGACGAGGACGCCGCCGCGATCACGGATACGGCGCTCGATCAGGCCCGGCGGACGGGAGCCGTGCTGTGGATTCCGTACGCGCTGGAGGTACTCGCCCTCGCGAGGCTGCTGAACGGACAGTTCGTCCAGGCGGAAACCGCTGTCGCGGAGGCCGTTTCGCTCGGTATCGAGCTCGATATGGAGACCGAGGTCGCCGCGCTGCGGGCCGTCGAGGTGTGGTTGGCGGCCGTCGCCGGGGAGGAGCAGCGCAGCCGTTCGCTGGCCGCGGATATCGAGCCGATGCTGTCTGCGCGGCACCCGACGCACGCGGCGCTCGCGTCCTGGGGGCTCGCGGTCACGGATTTGGCTGCCGGACAGTTCGATTCGGCGCTCGGCCGGCTCGAAAGCGTCTGTTCGGGACCGGCCGCATACGACTTCCCCATCCGAGCCGTACCCGATCATGTGGAGGCGGCGATCCGCGGCGGCCTTCCCGAACGCGCGCACGAGCATCTCCCCGCGTTCGAGCGCTGGGCGCAAAGCATCCGGAATCCGCTGGGGGAAGCGCTGTTACACCGATGCCGGGCGCTGCTGGTGGCCGATGACGACGCGGAGAAGCACTACACCACGGCCCTGCGGTTGCACGAGCGGCACGGCGGGCCGTACGACCGAGCCCGCACGCAACTGTCGTTCGGCGAGTGGCTGCGGCGCCGGCGACGCCGCGCCGATGCCCGTGCGCACCTACTCGCGGCGCTCGATGCCTTCGATCGCGTCGGCGCCCGGATATGGGCGGATCGAACCCGCGTCGAGCTGGCCGCGCTCGGTGAACAACCGGCCGAACAGCGCGGTGCTCCGCTGAAACTGCTGACGCCGCAGGAGGTGCAGGTCGTGCGGCTGGCGGCGGCCGGGCACAGCAACAAGGAGATCGGTGCCCAGTTGTTCCTCAGTCCGCGCACGGTCGGCCACCACCTGTACAAGGCCTATCCGAAGCTCGGTGTCACGCGGCGGATCGAGCTTGCCCAGCTCGAGCTGTGAGCCGATGACCTATCCGGCGGCCCTCGGGGCGGCGGGACGCCAGTCGTGCGACCGATGCGACCGGCGGTACCGGAGAAATAGCGTTTCTCCTGCAGGGTAATTCGACAGGAGAGAACATCATGTTGCTGGAGAACAAGACCGCGGTGATCTACGGCGCCGGCGGATCCATCGGCTCCGCGATGGCCAAGGGCTTCGCCGCCGAGGGGGCGAGCTGCCATCTCGTCGGCCGCACGGCCGCCACGCTCGACAAGGTCGCCGACGAGATCCGCGGCGAAGGTGGGCGCGCCGAGATCGCCGTCGTGGATGTGCTGGACGCCGCCGCCGTCGCGGACCATGCCGATGCCGTGGCCGAAAAGGCCGGGAGCCTGGACATCTCGGTCAACGTGATCTCCCAGGACGCGCTCTTCGGGCCGCTCATCGACATGTCGATCGACGATTTCGCCGACTCGATGGCCAAGATCGTCAGGTCCCAGCTGTCGACCACCAAGGCCGCGGCGCGGTACATGATCGAGCAGAAGTCCGGGGTCATCCTGTTCTTCGGCGGCTCCGACCCGACCATGAAGATGCCGGGATTGGGCAACGTTCAGGTGGGCATGGATGCCGTGGAGGCACTGCGGCGGCAGTGGTCGGCCGAGCTGGGTCCGTACGGTGTCCGGGTGGTGTCGCTGCTGACCGGCGGCATCACCGAGTCCTTCCCGGACATCCCGGAAACCGAGCCCGCGCGCAAGGGCATCATCGACGCCACGCTGCTCGGCCGCGGCGCGAGCCTGTCCGACGTCGGCAACGTCGCCGCCTTCGTCGCCTCGGACCGGGCCCGATCGCTGACCGGCACCCAGATCAACATCTCCTGCGGGGCCTGCGGAGACTGAGACGAACCGCATTGCGGCGCAACGAGTATCTGCACGTCGCGGGCGACCGGGCTCGGCCGCCCGCTTCGCTCTGCCACCACTCGGACGCGCCGCCATCGGCCGGATCGCCGTCCGCGATGCCGCACCCCGTGCGCCGAGGCTCCCCGGCGAGCAGGATCGGGATGCGATAACGTGTGGCGGGCCACGGGTCGCAGCGCGGCAATGGCAGTACAGACGTCGATATGCGGAGGCCGGTCCGAATTGCCGTTGCGCACCGATCCGATGAGGTTCGCCGTCACGATCGCACCCCCGAAGTCGTTTTCACACCGCGAGGCTTTTCGTGAAGTGGCCGAGACCGTACATTGGGCCCTGGATCGGTTGGGTTACGGAAGTGTGCTGGTCAACGATCTGACAATACCCAACAGAAGGCATATCGTATTCGGCAGCAATACGCTGTCGTGGTGGGGGCAGGAGGTTCCGGAGGATGCCATTCTGTACAATTTCGAGCAGATGGCGCCGGGATCGCGATGGGTGACCGACGAGCTGCTGGATTTGTTTCGCCGCCACGTCGTCTGGGATTACAGCCGATATAATGTCGAGGCCCTCGCGTCGATGGGCATGACGAATGTGCACCACGTTCCGATCGGCAGCGTTCCCGAACTGGAGAAAATTCCGCCCGCCGATACGCAGGATATCGATGTGCTGTTCGTCGGCGGTCCCAATCCGCGCCGGCACGCACCGATCGCGCAGCTGCAAGAGGCCGGGGTAAACGCGCAATCGCACTACGACGTCTACGGTCGTGCCCGCGACGACCTGTACGCCCGCGCGAAAATAGTTCTGAACATTCACCACGGTCCGCGGATATTCGAAATCGTCCGCGTATCGTATCTGCTGGCCAACGGCATTTTCGTAATATCGGAGGACTGCGTCGACACCGACGCCACCGCGGAATTCTCCGACGCGGTCGTATTCACCGAATACGACAGCCTCGTCGAGACGTGCCTGCACTACCTCGCGGATCCCGCGGCGCGAGCGGCCCGGGCCGACGCGGGCCGCGCCCTCATGCGTGCCAGGCCGGCCACGAAATATATCGATGCGGCCGTGAAAGCTCTCGAATCGGCCGACGAACGCAACCGCATCTCCCGAGACCGAGAGTTGGCCACGGGCTTCGGCGCCGGAAGCGCCGACCACGGATGATCTGCCCGGCCGAGATCTCCTGAGTGCCGGCGAGTGCGGTACCCACGCCAACGGCCCATCGGCCAGGGCCTGCGCCACAGGCGATCTGGCCGTGGTCGTCCCGGATGCGGTCGGACGTGCCGGAACGTGAATCGCGGGCGGCGAACCTAGACGTCGCGCAGGTCAGGCCGCGTCGGCCGCACCGCCATCCGCTGAGCCACCGTCGGCCGCGCCACCATCGGCCGCGCCACCGTCGGGCGAACCTCCGTCAGGCGAACCACCATCGACGTGATCGCCGACCGGTGCGCTGTCCACACCGGTGCCGACCGCAGCGCCGACGACGCCGCCCGCTACACCACCGGCCACGGCGGCCGGGATGCCCAGTGCGGCAGCACCAACCGCAGCGCCGACTGCGGCACCGATCGCCGCGCCGCCGGCGATCGACGGGGCTGCGGCCACACCGACCGTGGCAACACCGCCGACAACGCCACCGGCGACCCCGCCGATGACACCACCGATCACAGCACCGGGAACCGCACCCACAACGGCGGCCGGAATACCGGCCGCAGCCGCACCCAGAGCCGCACCCGCCATCGCCCCACCGGCCACCTTGTCCGACCGAGTGCCTTCGATGCCAACGGAATTCAGGCCCGTGGCGATATTCGCCTCACCCTGAGCGACCGTGGTGTTGAACGTGTTCAACACGTCGTCGGGCAACTCGTTGGGCGCCGGGGCGCTGAAATCACCCACGCGCACGGTGCGCGGCGGCGGCGCGATCGGGGCGACCGGCTCGACGGGCTGGGGCGCGTGCAGTTTCTGCCAGTTGACACCCGGGGCCGGCTTGGACTGCTGCGGGATCGGCCGGAAGTTCGGGGGGACAGCGTAATCCGCGTTCGGCGGGGCCGCCGGCGGCGCCGCGGGTGGAGGCGGCGGTGTGGTCGTGATGCCGGGCTGCGACAGGCCGGGGCGCGGGGCGACCAGGCTGTCGGCGCCGCCCGGTGCCACGCCGGGCTGCGAGGTGGTCGGCGTGGGGACCTGCGGCCGCACCTGCGGGCCGGGCGGCGGCGGGGTTGCCGTATCGGGCAGCTTCGGCGTCGTCGGCTGCTTACTGGGCGACTCGGTACTCGTCACCGGAGCCGAGGACTCGACGGCCTGATCGGTCGAGCTGGAACAGGCCACGGCCAACGCCAGCGGAATAACGCCGACAGCAGGTAAGAACACACGTCTTGCAGTGCTGCTGTTCAACTTTCGATGCCGACCTTCTTGCACGTCGTCCCACCACCCTCATCAGTTTCGTACTTGATGGCCCCCCGCAGCCAGGTGGCCACGTGCGCGAGTGATCCTATCCACGCCACAACACGTTAACGCAAATCGATGTGATCGAGGTCATCGTAACGGGCCGCGGAAAAATTCGCTCGGCAAGGCGAATTACCGCTGCTACCAGTGCGATCGGTCGGTTTGGCGATTGTCCGGGCCGGACACCCCGCAGCGAATCGCGCGGTGCCGCAGACATTTCGACACACCCGGCGTCCCCGCCACCCGCAGGGTCGCGATGCGGCACGGTCGCACACGGCGGCACGGTCGGACAGCAGCACGGTCGCACACCACTGCCGGGGCCGCGCGGTGCACCCCGCCCACCGGAAGACCCCCCGGCAAACAAAGAGGCCCCGCGCGGTTGCCGGGTCGGGGGTCTGGCAACAGCGCGGAGCCGACCTGAATATCGGTGGCACGCTCAGGGCGTTACACCCAGACCTGAGAAATTTCCGATCGAGTCACCAGGGACAATCTAGGACGGTTGCGGCGCGGCGACGGCATACGTCACCGCGTAGGGTCGCCAGCAGCGCCGCCAGGCACAGCCAGCAGAGCTCGGACCTGCCGGAGCTCGGACGAGTCGAGGAGATTGGGTATGCAGCTTGGAATGATCGGGCTCGGCCGGATGGGCGCCAACATCGTGCGGCGCATCGTCCGCGACGGGCACACCGCGGTCGGTTACTCGCGCCATCAGGACCAGATCGAGGAGTTCACCGCCGAACTCGGCGAGAACTTCACCGGAACCACCGATTACGAGGCATTCGTCGCGCTGCTGGAGAAGCCGCGCGTGGTGTGGGTGATGATCCCGGCCGGCGCCACCGGCGCGGTGATCGACCGGATCGCCGAGCTGCTCGACCCGGGCGACATCATCATCGACGGCGGCAACAGCCGCTACCACGAGGACGTCGAGCGCGCGAAGGTGCTGACCCCGAAGGGCCTGCACTACCTGGACATCGGCACCTCCGGCGGGGTGTGGGGCCTGGAGCGCGGCTACTGCCTGATGATCGGCGGCGAGGGCGAGACGGTGAAGCACATCGAACCGCTGCTGCAGTCGATCGCGCCCGGCGTGGACGCCGCCGAGCGCACCCCCGGCCGCACCGGCGAGCCGTCCCCCGCCGAGCAGGGCTACCTGCACTGCGGCCCCGCCGGTGCCGGGCACTTCGTCAAGATGGTGCACAACGGCATCGAGTACGGCGCCATGCAGGCCTACGCCGAGGGGATGAACATCCTGCACAAGGCCGATATCGGCAAGACCGAGGCGGGCAAGCACTCCGCCGAGGAGACGCCGCTCGAGCACCCCGAGTACTACCAGTACGACATCGACGTGGCAGAGGTGACCGAGGTGTGGCGGCGCGGCTCGGTCGTCGCCTCCTGGCTGCTGGACCTGACCGCGGCGGCGATGCACGCCGATCCGCAGCTGAGCACGTTCGGCGGCCGGGTGTCCGACTCCGGTGAGGGCCGCTGGACCATCCACGCGGCGATCGACGAGGGCGTGCCGGCGCCGGTGCTGTCGGCGGCGCTGTACCAGCGCTTCTCCTCGCGCGACGAGTCGCTGTACGCCGACAAGGTGCTGTCGGCGATGCGCAAGGCCTTCGGCGGCCACAACGAGCTGCCGAGTAAGTAAGGAACGAACGAGTGGGCCCCGACCGGCTGGTCGGGGCCCACTCTGTCACCTCGGTCGAAGGCGCTCAGTCGAAAGCGCTGTCCAGCCAGTCGACCGTCTGCATGCCGAACAGGTCGGTGCCCCAGCCGTAGAGGTCGGTGAGCATCTTCACCATGCCGCAGTCCGTCGGCTGGTAGGTGACGTCGGCGCCCTGTTCGCGGTAGGTGTCGGCCAGCTCTCGCGAATCACGGGCCGGGACCAGGGACATGGGCGAATCGTCGCGGGCGCACGAGGTGATCAGCACCTTGGACTTCGGCGCCCCGGACCTGCCGAGCTCGTTGTCGTCGAACACGTGCTGGAACGCCGGTTCGTCGGCGGGATTCAGCCCGGATCCGAACATCGTGTTCAGCGGGACGAAGGGCATCCCGAAATAGGCGTCCTGGCATTGCGTCCGGAAGAAGTCGCCCACGCTGCGCCCGACCGGGTTCAGCTTCGAATTCAGGTCCATCTCCGGGTATTTCGGCTCCAGCCCGAACAGCGTCGCGAAGGCGAAGCCGGAGCCGACCGAACCGTCGGCGACCCGCATGAAGTTGCGCTGGTTGACCACCATGCCCTCCAGCACCGTCGATTTCACGTTCAGCTCGGGCGCGTAGGCCGGCTGCAGCTCGGCCGAGAAGGCCGCGCCGACACCGCCGCCGGCGATGCCGAACAGGGCCATCTGCGCGTTCGGGTCCAGGCCCGCCTCGCCGAAATGCAGTGCGGCACGGGCGCCGTCGAGCTGGGTGTGCGCGGCGTACCTGCCCGCGAACACCCCGTGCGGACGGGGGTCGGCGTCGTTGCCGACGTCCGAGATCATCACCGCGTGCCCCTTGCCGAATATCAGCGCCAGCGGACCGAGGGCCGACCAGGACGAACCGTCCAGCGGCGCACCGCCGGTCCACTGCGTGCTCGGGTGACAGCCGGCGCCCACGCTGTCGTTGGCCTCCTGATAGGAGACCAGCCGTTTCTGGTCGGCGGGCCTGCCGTCGCGCGGAATCATCAGGATGCCGGTGCTGACGGCCGGGGTCACGCCGTCCTTCTCGGTGCTGACGTACATCAGCTTCCAGGCGTCCAGGTTCGCCGGCTTCAGTCCGGTGAACAGCACGTCGACCTTCTTGGATTTCAGGATCGTGCCCGGCTTCTCGGTGCCGGTGAGCGGCGGTTCCCGGTAGAAGGGATCGTTCGCCGCCAGCCCCTGGAACACCTCCTGTGGCGAGCCCGGGGTGGCACCGGTCAGCGCACCGACGACGTAGCCGTTGAACACCTTGTCCAGGCCCGGGGTCTGCGGCGGAACCGGTTCGGCCGCAACGGTTCCCGCGGCGGCGCAGACCATCGCGAACGCCGCGGCCAGCGCGACGAGAGATCGCTTGCGCATCTCAGTTCTCCTGTCCGGTCGCGGGTGTCACCTTCAGCTCCTGCACGGCCGAGGTCAGCAGCTGCGGGATGTTCAGCAGCGGCCGGTGCGACTCCAGCTGTTGTTCATACGGCATGCGCATCGTGGCTTCCAGTGCGGGCCAGTTGTTGTCGACCTGCCACTTGTACTTCGGCAGCAGTTCGGTGGTGATGTAGTCCCACCGCGGGTCCAGCTCCGACCAGTTCCAGTCCGGCAGCGGCATGGTCAGTTCCATGGCCCGGCCGTCGGCGCCGGTGAAGGGGATGCGCACCGGGCGGAATTCGCGCGGCGGCACCACCCCGGCCACCGAGGGCGAGCCGGCCGCGCCGCTGAGATAGGTGATCCCCTCGCCGACCGGGCCCTTGTACGCGCGGACCTCGTCCCACTGCTCGCCGATCGCCCACTGTTGTTCGCGGCGCAGCAGCGTGCCGTTGCCCTCCGCGATCCGATCGTGGTCGCCGGAGGCGACGATCCGGCCGTGGTCGCCGGAGGCGACATCGCGCCAGGCGGCCATGATGTCGTCGCCGAACAGGCCCGCCTCCCGGAACTCCGAGAGCGCGGACAGACCGCCGGTGACGTAGGCGTCGTGCATCGGCATCAGGTCGGAGAAGATGTTCTTCTGCATCACCAGGATCATCCCCAGGATCCACCGCACGTCCTCGGGTGTGATCTGCGGAGCGGCCTGGGCGAGCGCCCGCAGTCCCGCCGGCAGCAGCGCCACCGCCTGCGGGCCCGCGATCTGTTCGACCGCACCCAGCACGCCGTGCGCGGCATCGGCGAGGCCCGGCAGGCCGTAGATATCGCTGCCCAGCAGCTCGAAGTCGACGAGCCCGCCGCCGAAGTCGGCGCCGACCTGACCGCCCATCCCCGCCCACTGCAGCTCGTGGTGATCCAGTTGCAGGTTCTCGTAATAGCGGTAGGACTTGATCAGGTTGTCGCGGTTGGCCCGCACACCGGCCCGCGGATCCCAGGACTTCAGATCGATCCCGGCCTTCTCGGTCGCGTCGACCAGCCAGTACTGGTACAGGAGGGCGGCGTAGCGGGTGGCGGGTACGCCCACGGCGCGCGCCCGGTCCAGCAATCGGCCCAGTTCCGCATGGTCGTAGGGCAGTTCGGGGTTGACGCCGCCCGGGCCCTGGGCCGCGTTCCGGTTGACCAGCGGCAGATCGAGGTAGCGGTCCACCTCGCTGTCCGCCGTCGCCGCCGGCGCGGCGAGGCCGAGTGTGATCAGAGCCGCGAGCGCCAGTCCCGCTCCGCGCGCCATTGCGCCGATACGCATCGTCGATGTCAGCCTTCCGCTCTGTGCTGTGGATTGAAAAGAACGCAGGGTGCCGACGGCGATCGGCCGTCGAATTGCGGTAACCCTGTCGATACCAGCTCCCGGCCGCCACGCCCGGCCGCCGCGCCGACCATCGATAGCGATCTGCCATGTCGACGGCCGACGAGACACTAGCAGTAGGTGTTACTCACGATCACGGTGGTCGTGCCGCGAACCACCGCCCCCGGTCCGCGGCGCGGCCCATCGAGCCCGGGCTGTCGGGCGGTCCGCCGGACGGCTACCGTTCAGAGCCATGCGCACCGTTCCCGGGCTCGTTCTCGCGGTACTCGCCCTCACCCTGACCGCCTGCTCCGGCGGCAGCACGCAGACCACCGAGACCTCCGGCGCCACCGGCGCGCCACCGGAGTCGACGGCGCCGCCCACCAGCACCCAACCCGATTGCAACGCGGGCTTTCTCGCGCAGTTCACCACCCGGCAGAAACTCGCGCAGTTGCTGACCGTCGGCGTCAACGGCACGGCGGATGCGGAGAGCATCGTGCGCACCGAACAGATCGGCGGCATCTTCCTCGGCAGCTGGACCGATCAGACCCTGCTGAGCGACAAGCAGCAGATCGATCGGGTCAAGTCGGCGGCGCGCACCCCCTTGATGGTGACCATCGACGAAGAGGGCGGCCGGGTGTCGCGGCTGAGCAACCTGATCGGGTCCGCGCCGTCGGCGCGGGAGAGCGCGCAGACCATGTCCGCCGACGATTACTACCGGCAGAGCGTCGGCCGCGGCCGGGCGATGCACGACCTCGGTATCACCGTCGACTTCGCGCCCGACGTCGACGTGTCGAGCCAGCCGGACGACAGCGTGATCGGCGACCGGTCCTTCTCCGACGATCCGGAGGTGGTCACCCGCTACGCCGATGCCTACATCCGCGCCATGCGCGACGCCGGCCTCGGCGCGGTGATCAAGCACTTCCCCGGCCACGGCTCCGGTTCGGGCGACTCGCATACCGGCGCGGTCCGCACCCCGCCGCTGGACCAGCTGCAACAGGTGGATCTGGTGCCGTTCCGCAACCTCGTCGGGTCGGGGGCGGGCGTGATGGTCGGCCATCTCGACGTCCCCGGCCTGACCACACCGGACACGCCGGCCAGCATCAGCCCGCAGGTGATGTCGTTGTTGCGCCAGGGCGCCGGCTACGGGGCGGCGCCGTTCGATGGTCCGATCTTCACCGACGACCTGAGCGGCATGGCCGCGATCACCAGCCGGATGGGTATCGAGGACGCGGTCGCCGCGGCGCTGGAGGCCGGTGCCGACAA
The DNA here is from genome assembly GCF_000526215.1 of Nocardia sp. BMG51109. Taxonomy (NCBI): domain Bacteria; kingdom Bacillati; phylum Actinomycetota; class Actinomycetes; order Mycobacteriales; family Nocardiaceae; genus Nocardia; species Nocardia sp. BMG51109. The sequence continues at coordinate 2,530,738 of NZ_JAFQ01000004.1, read as the reverse complement.
CGCGCTGTGGATCAACTCCGATGCCGTCTCGACGGTGCTGGATCACCTGGAGCAGGAGGTGCAGGCGGGGCGGCTGTCGATCCAGCGGGTCGACGAATCGGTGCTGCGGATGGCGCGCTACAAGGGCATTCCGATGCACTGCTGACCGGGCAAGTACCTCCCGTGGAACTTACCTTGGAGTAAGATACGGGTTTCACGAGGGTCTAGGAGAGCGAATGGCAGGCGGTACGAAGCGGCTTCCCCGGGCGGTTCGTGAGCAGCAGATGCTGGATGCCGCCGTCGAGGTGTTCTCGCGTAAGGGGTACCACGACACCTCGATGGATGCCATCGCCGCGGAGGCCAAGATCTCCAAGCCGATGCTCTATTTGTACTACGGCTCCAAGGACGAGCTGTTCCGGGCCTGCATCGCGCGCGAGAGCGTGCGGTTCATCGATGCCGTCGCGGTCGCCGGCAATCCGACGCTGACCCCGCACGAGCAGTTGCGCGCCGGGCTGGAGGCATTCCTGTCGTACGTGGACACCAACCGGTTGTCCTGGCAGGTGCTGTATCGGCAGGCGCTGGGGCAGCAGCCGTTCGCCTCCGAGATCGCCAACAGCCGCGAGCGGGTGATCGAGCTGACCGGCAAGCTGCTCGAGTCCAGCGCCAAATATGCCGAGCCCGGAACGAATTTCGACATCGTGGCAGTCGCGGTGATCGGCGCCGGCGAGGCGATCGCCGACCGGATCGCCGACGGCGAGGTGCAGGTGGCCGAGGCCGTGGACCTGCTGGACAATCTGGCCTGGCGCGGCCTGGCGGGTAAAAAGAAGGCCGAGTAGCGCCCGGCGGCGTTCCGGACCCGCGGGGCCCGGAACTCACCGCGACGTCAGCGCAGCGTGCCGGTCAGGTACGGATATCCCTTCTTCGGGTGCTTCAGCGACAGATCCCAGCCGCTGCCGCCGTCGGGATCACCGACCTGGTCGGCGTACACGTTGACCGTGGACGGCAGCAGGATCGGCTTGCCGAACTTCAGCGAGTAGGTGGTGCGCTCCGGCACACGCCCCTCGATGACGCCGAGAATCGCCGCGGCCGACCACATTCCGTGCGCGATCGAGCGCGGGAACCCGAATGCCTTGGCGCCCAGCGACGACATGTGGATCGGGTTGCGGTCCCCGGACGCCGCGGCGTAGCGGTGGATCATCGCCTGATCCACCCGCAGCGTGCGCAGCGGCGGCGGGGGCGCCTCCTCCGGCTTGGGCTCGGGCTTCGGGCCACCCGACAGCGAGGTGCGCTGCTGGTGCAGGAAGGTGGTGACCTGCCGCCACACCTGCTCCCGGCCCACGCTGACCTCGCTGACCGCATCGACCAGCAGGCCCTTCGGATGCTCGCGCAAATTCTCCACGTGCCCGTGGATATCCAGCGGCTCGCTGACCGAGATCTCCCTCGTGCGCTCGATGACGTTCTCCGCGTGCACCGCGCCCACCGCGACGAACGGGAAGTCGCGGGCGACCACCAGTTGCATCACCACCGGGAAGGTGAGCACGAACGGATAGGTCAGCGGCAGCGAATCGCCGAAGCGCAGACCCGTCGCATGGCAGTACGCGGCCAGGTTGTCGGCATCGACCCGGACACCCTTCCATTCGATGACGCGGTCCGGGATAGCGGACTTGCGGCTCGAAACCAGCGGCAGGGGAACGGCTCCCAGCGCCGCCTTCAGATAGAGACCGCCGGTCTTGGGCGGCGTGGTCAGCGAAATGGTCTGGGTCATGATGCTCCGATCAGGCACCGAGCAGGCTCTGGCCGCAGACCCGAACGACGTTGCCCGTCACCGCGTTCGACGCCGGGCTGGCGAAGTAGGCGATGGTCTCGGCGACATCGACGGTCTGGCCGCCCTGCGACAGGGAACTCATCAGTCGGCCCGCCTCCCGAGTGGCCAGCGGGATGGCGGCTGTCATGGCGGTTTCGATGAAGCCGGGGGCCACGGCGTTGATGGTGACGCCCTTCTCGGCCAGCTTCGGCGCCTCGGCGTCCACCATGCCGATCACGCCGGCCTTGGACGCGCCGTAGTTGGTCTGGCCGCGGTTGCCCGCGATGCCGGCGATCGACGAGATATCGATCACCCGGCCTCCCTCCTTCAGGACGCCTTTCGACACCAGGGCTTCGGTGATCCGGTGCGGGGCAGCGAGATTGACGTTCAGTACCGAGTTCCAGCGACCCTCGTCCATGTTGGCGAGCAACTTGTCGCGGGTGATCCCGGCGTTGTGTACCACGATGTCGAGGCTACCGAAGCGCTCGGCCGCGAGTTCGGCGATCTTGTCGGCGGCATCGGGCGCGGTGACGTCGACGGCCAGGGCCGTGCCACCGACCTTGTTGGCGGTCGCCGACAGCGCCTCGCCGGCGGCCGGGATGTCGGCGACGATCACCTTGGCGCCGTCGCGGGCGAAGACCTCGGCGATGGTGGCGCCGATGCCGCGCGCCGCACCGGTGACCACGGCGACCTTGCCGTCCAGCGGCTTGTCCCAATCGAAGGAGTTGTCCACCACGCCGTCTTCGCGACCGACCCGGAACACCTGCGCATCGACGAACGCCGACTTGCCGGACAGCAGAAACCGCAGCGTGGACTCCAGTCCGGTGGCGGCCGCGGCGGCCTCCGGGTGCAGGTATACGAGGTTGACGGTGGCGCCGCGCAGCAGCTCCTTGCCGACGCTGCGGGTGAAGCCCTCCAGCGCGCGCTGCGCGATCTGCTGCTCGACGCCCGAGGCCAGCTCCGGCGTGGTGCCGACGACCAGCAGCCGACCGGACGGCGCGACCGACCGCATCGCCGGCTGGAAGAACTGGTACAGCTGCTCGAGCTCCTCCACCGAGCCGAGGCCGGTGGCGTCGAACACCAGGGCGCCGAACTTCACGCCCGATGTGGGGGAATCCACGAAGGTGTAGTCGGACAGCAGGTTTCGGGCCGCGTCGGCGACCCGGCCCTTGCCGCCCAGCAGTACCGGCCCGGGCAGCGCCGCCTCGCCGGGGGTGTAGCGGCGCAGGTTCTCCGGCTTGGGCAGCCCCAGCTTGCTCGCCAGGAACGCGCCGGGGGCCGAGTGGACGAACGATCCGTAGAGGTTGGGAGCGCCCTTGCTTTTGCTGGCTGCCACGGTTCCTACCTTTTCCTTGTGTGTCGAATGTGAACGGTGTGTCGAATGTGAACGTCGAGCGCCGTCGGACACATCTACTGTCGGGCACATCTACGAGGTACGGTGTCGACAACGAACTTACTCCAGAGTAAGTTTAATGTAAACCGACAGCGAAGGGGCATCGGTGCTGTGCCGCATGTCGGCCACGCCCCGAGCGCCGAACAGTTCCGACGAGACAGTCAGTTCCCGACGAGACAGTGGAGACTCGAGTGACTACCAAAGCCCGTTCGGCGAAGGCCGCGTCCACCGGCACCTCATCGAGCAGCACCGGATCGAGCAGCACAGCATCGAGCAGCACCTCATCGAGCGGAAAGGCCCCGCACACCAAGCAGACCCGTCCCGTGGCGGTCCTGGGCGGCAACCGGATCCCGTTCGCCCGGTCCGACGGCCGCTATGCACACGCCTCCAACCAGGACATGTTCACCGCCGCGCTGAACGGGCTGGTCAGCCGCTACGGCCTGCAGGGTGAGCGGCTGGGCATGGTGGTCGGCGGCGCGGTGCTCAAGCGCGTCGGCGAGCACGGCATGATCCGCGAGAGCGTGCTGGGCAGCGAGCTGTCGCCCTACACCCCGGCGCACGATCTGCAGCTGGCCTGCGGCACCGGCCTGCAGTCGATCGTCACCGTCGGCGACGCGGTGGCGCTGGGCCGCATCGAGGCCGGCGTCGGCGGCGGCACCGACACCACCTCTGACGCGCCGATCGGCGTGAGCGAATCCATGCGGGAGTGGATGCTCGACGCCAACCGCGCCAAGAAGAACTCCGACTACGTCAAGCTGGCCGGACGGCTGCGCCCGAGTATGGTGGGCATCGAGATCCCGCGCAATGCCGAACCGCGCACCGGGCTGTCGATGGGCGAGCACGCCGCCCTCACCGCCAAGGAGTTCGGCATCGCCCGCGAGGCGCAGGACGAGCTGGCCTACCTGTCGCACCGCAACATGGCCGCGGCCTACGACCGCGGCTTCTTCGACGATCTGATCACCCCGTTCCTGGGCCTGACCCGCGACGACAACCTGCGGCCGAACTCGACCGTGGAGAAGCTGTCGACCCTGAAGCCGGTCTTCGGCCACCGGCTCCCCGGCGGCGAGAAGGATCCGGCCGCGACGATGACGGCCGGCAATTCCACCCCGCTCACCGACGGCGCGTCCGCGGTGCTGCTGGGCAGCGAGGAGTGGGCCGCCGAGCGCAACCTGAAGCCGCTGGCCTACCTGATCGACAGCGAGGTCGGCGCGGTCGACTACGTGTGGGGCCCGGACGGCCTGCTGATGGCGCCGACCTACGCGGTGCCGCGCCTGCTCGCCCGTAACGGCCTGACCCTGCAGGACTTCGACTACTACGAGATCCACGAGGCGTTCGCGTCCGTGGTGCTGGCCACCCTGCAGGCGTGGGAGTCGGATCAGTACTGCAAGGAGCGGCTCGGCTTGGACGGCGCCCTCGGCGCGATCGATCGCGCCAAGCTCAACGTCAACGGCTCCTCGCTGGCGGCCGGCCACCCGTTCGCCGCGACCGGCGGCCGCATCATCGCCCAGACCGCGAAGCAGCTGGCGGAGAAGGGCTCCGGCCGCGCGCTGATCTCCATCTGCGCCGCCGGCGGCCAGGGCGTGGTGGCGATTCTGGAGCGCTGAGATTCTGGAGCGCTGAGATCCCGCCGCGCCGAATTCGGCCGTAGCCCAACACGTCCGGCGGGTCGGTGCCCGGGTTCCGGGAACGATGGTTCCGAGGACGAGGAATCCGGGCACCGGGCGTTCGACGCGATCACCGGGCCGCAATCATCGAGCAGAACCGCTCAGCAGATGTGGCCCATATTCACGGTGCCCGGTGGCGTCCCCAAGGGGCAGGCCTGGCGCTCGCGCTGCCGATCCAGCTCCTCCTGCTGACGTTGGCGCTGCTGGTCGAGCTGCTGCTGTTGTTCCTGGCGCTGCCGATCCAGCTCGGCCTGCCACGCCGGCAGGCCCTGCGCGTTCCACAGGATGGGGAACGCGCCCGGCCCGCAATCCTCGATGAACTGCTGTGTCGTATTGGCTTCGGCCACATAGCCGAGCCAGAAGATCCGGAGGTTCGTGCACAGCGCCTGCATGCCGACACCGGCGGGCGCATCGTCCTCGTTGACGCAGGTCGTCACGATTCGGCTGCCCTCGGGCTGTGCGCCGCAGGTGATCGGGCCGAACGGCCGGGCATCCGCCGCACCGGCGCCGAGTACCACGCCGGCCGCCAGAGTGATCGCCGCGGCACCGCCGGCCGCCGTCGCGCGCATATTCATGTAGGTCCCCCCGGATTGACGATCTGGAGATCAGCAGCCTGGCACAGGCGCGCACGGCATGTCAACGATACTCGCACGGAATACCCAGGGGCACTTCATCTCCGGCGCCTACCGATCCACCGGCCGTCATCCACAGACGACATGCCGACTGGCGACGTCGAAGGTGCGGCGGGCCAGGGCAGAGATGCTGACGGCATCGTACCCGGAGACCACGCTGCGCAGGCGATCGTGCAGCGGACCGGTCCAGTGCCGCGGGATCGCGCCGGCGCCCAGCAGGATTCCGGAGACCGACCCCGCGGTGGCGCCGTTGCAGCCGGTGTCCCAGCCGCCCTGCACCGTGAGCGCTATCGTTCTGCCGAAATCCCCTGCGCCCCACAGTAGCCCGGCGGCCACCAGGCAGCTGTTGCCGACCGCGTGCATCCAGTTGTAGTGCTCGTGACCGGTGTGGACCGTCGCGATCGCCTGCTCCCAGCCGACACCGCGGCGATGGTCGTCGATCACCTGCGCCAAGGCCCTCGCCAGCCGTGAATTCTCCGGAATCACCTGCTGTGCCGCGGTTATCGCGGACAACGGATCGGCGGCGCCGAACGATGCGGCGATCAGGGCGGCCGCCCACATCGCCGCCCAGACGCCGTTTCCGGTGTGCGACAGCGCGGCGTCGCGGGCCGCCAGGTCGGCGGCGCGCACCGGATCGTCGGGGCAGACGTATCCGTAGATGTCGGCGCGGCTCATCCCGCCGGTCCACTCCCGGTACGGGTTGCGGAACCGGGCGGTCGCCGGCGGCGTCCAGCCGTCGATGAGGTTGCGGTAGGCGACCCGCTCGGCGGTGTAGGTCTGCAGGAACGGCAGCCGCTCCAGCCAGCCGGCCGCGACATCACCGGCGGTGAAGCCGGTGCCGTGCTGCTCCAGCAGGTGCAGCCCGAGCACGGTGTAGTCGAGGGCGTCGTCGCGCGGGCAGCCGTCGACGCGGCCCCGGGTCGATTCCGGCCAGCCGCGCTGCAGCCGGTACCCGTCCGGCATCGGATTCGAGACGGGGACGTAGTCCGACAGCGGATAGGCGTCGGCGCGCTCCAGATAGGAGCGGATCACCTGCGGACTCCACCGGAACCCGTTCTCCAGCGGCTTGCCGAGCGTGCAGCCCACGCAGCGGCCGAGCCAGCCGCCCAGAATCCGGTCGTAGAGCCGGTTGCCGAACTGCGACGCGCCCGCAACCCGGTGCGCCGCGACGGTGTCGGCAACATCCTCGCCATCGCCGGCAACTGTGCCATTGCCGGCGGCCCCCTTACCCTCGGCGAGCCCGTCACCGATCTCGTCGTAGGGCCAGGCCGGGACGCTCGGTGCGGATTCGATGCGGTCGAGCAGGCGCCAGCACGACGCCGGATCGGGCAGCGCGGTGTGGGTCAGGTCGCGGACCTCTTCCGCGAAATCGTCCACGGCATAGCCGGATTCGCGACGCTGCAGCCATTCGAAGTACAACAGGGCGCGCGGGTCCCCTTCGGGGTGGCCGAAGAAGGCCAGTTCGATCGGTTCCATGATGGTCACAGGACGGTGGCAACCGTCGCGACGACCTCCGACAGCAATGGCAGCGATTCATCCCGCTGGGGCGCGCGCGCCCACCAGCGTCCCTCGTGGGTATGTCGGCCGAAGCCGGTGGGCAGGATGACATTGCTGCGGTGCGGGCCGATATCCACGCCGTGACGCTCCAGTTGGACGGTACATTCCAGAGAGGGGTACCCATCGAAGACGACGAGGAACGTCCGGCGCGGCGGCCGGTCGCGCACCAGCACCGGGCCGGGAACCCCGCGGACCATCAACTCGCCCAGCATCAGCGCGCCCAGCGGCTCGGGGGTGTTCACGACGGCGATCGAATCGACCAGCGGTAGCACGACGAAGCCCGGGGAAGTCACATGGACATGCGGCAACCCGAACAGCGACCGGTACGCTTGCGCCCAATCCTGGGGGGTGGCAAGTTCTTCCAACCGCAAGATCAACCTCATTCGGTTTTCGCTGCCCGGTACCGAGGTTCGCGCCGGGCGTGGGTATACCAGTGAAGACCGGAATACCGAGCAAACGCAGCGGTTTCGGTGAATCGCGCGCAAATTGTCAGGTACGAGTGCATGAGTTGTCATAGCGAACGTGGGTTCCGAAATCCTTGCGCCACAAACTGTTCGGTCGCAATAGTGAACGCGGAGGTCGATATCCGACCGAATACGCACTCGCGTTCCGACCCGGCGAGGAAAACCGCCGCGCCGCCGCGCCGCCGTCAACAGGCACGACGCCGCGCCGCGCGCCGCATCCCGGTGCCCGCCGGACTCGTGGCGCTTTCCCGGCGAGCCGCTCGACATCCGCATCGCGGGAGATCGGCCGGGGTACTCTCACAGCACAGCCGAGGCACCGGGACCCGGGAGGTTCGCTATGCCCTGCGACACCATGCTCATTGCCTACGACGGATCCGAGAACGCCAAACGGGCGGTCGAGTATGCGGGCCGGTTCCTGTCGGCCACCAGGGCGGTGGTACTCACCGCCTGGGAGCCGATGGTGCGCCAGGCCGCGCGGTTGTCCGGGCTCTCGGGGGTGATGCAGCCGGAGTGGCTCCCCGACGAGGAGATCGAGGACGTCGCCTACGTCGACGCCAAGCACACCAACGCGGAAGGGGTGCGGCTGGCCAAGCTGGCCGGGCTCAACGCCGAGGCGCGCACGGCCGAATGCACCTCGACGATCTGGAATGCCATCGTCGACGTCGCCGACGACCTGAACGTCGACATCATCGTGGCCGGCACCCGCGGCGCCACCGGCGTCCGCGCGCTGCTGCACTCCAGCGTCGCCGAGGCGGTTCTCAAGCACTGCCATCGCCCGATCCTGCTGGTGCCGCCGGGCCGGGACCCGGCCGACGCCGCGCGCTGATACCCGCAACGGCACCCCGGTGTCACCGCTCACGGTGAGACCTCCCTCGCCTCCGGGCTCCGTTTCGGACACGGCGGACTATCGTCGTCGGGACATGGACGGTTTTCTGCTCGCTCAGCCCGGCGGCGTGCTGCGCGCCGCAGGTACGCGCCGCGCGTTCGACGACGGTCGGCGGGCGGCCGACGCGCTGCGCGACGGGGCCGAGCTGATCGTGGGTGCGCTGGCGTTCGACCCGCGCCGCCCCGCCGCACTGGCCGAGCCGGACCGGGCCGAACACACCGCGGGACCGTGGCGCCCGGCGGCCTTACCGCCGCTGCCGGGAGTTCGGGTGATCACCGAGATACCCAGCGCCGCAGAGCATGTCGCGCGGGTGACGAAACTGGTAGAGCAGCTCTCGGACGTGGCGCAGCCGCTGCGCAAGGTAGTCGCGGCGCGATCGCTACTCGCCGAGGCGAGCGATCCCCTGGAGCCGGAAGTGGTGGCCGGCCATCTGCTCGCCCGCCATCCCCGGGCCAACGTCTTCGCGGTGGATCTCACGCCGGCGGGACGGCCCGGCGCCACCTTGGTCGGCGCGACGCCGGAGGTGCTGGTCGCCCGATACGGCGACACGGTGACGCTGCGCCCGCTGGCCGGTACCGCGGCCCGCCACCCCGATCCGGACGCCGATGCCGAACTGTCCCGAGAGTTGTTGTCCAGCACCAAGAATCGGGCCGAGCATGCCTTCGTCATCGACTGGATCCAGGAACGGCTCGGCCCGGTCTGCCGCGAGCTGACGGTCCCGGAGGCCCCGGAACTGATCAATACGGCCGAGGTCTGGCACCTGGCCACCCCGATCCACGGCCGCCTGCGCGACCCCGGCACCACGGCCCTGGACCTGGCGATGCTGCTGCACCCGACCCCGGCCGTCTGCGGCACCCCTACCGATCCGGCCCTCGAGATCATCACGGAGACGGAGGAGGACCGCGGCTTCTACGGCGGCGCGGTCGGCTGGTGCGACGCCCGCGGCGACGGCGAATGGGTCGTGGCGATCCGCTGCGCCGAACTGTCCGCCGACCGCCGCACGCTGCGCGCCTTCGGCGGCGGCGGCATCGTCGCGGCCTCGGACCCGAAGGCCGAACTCGACGAGACCACCGCGAAACTGCGCACGCTGCTGGGCGGGCTGCACTGCGCTGTTCCCGAATGACCCAGCGCAGCTCCCGAACAACTCGGCGCAGCCCCTGGACAACGCCCCGCGGCGCCCGCGCCGACCCGCACTCGTCGCCGGTCACAGTTCGATGTTGTAGGTTGACTCGGAATACGCCTGCGTCGATGTATGGGAGTACGCGATGAAGTTTGCCGGTCCTGGTGCTGCGAGCGCCGTCGCTGGAGCGCTGCTCGGCGTGGTCGCGGTGTTCGTCATCACCGCGGCGGCACAGCAGAACTCGCGCCCGGAGATCGATCGCAGCGGTGATGCGTCGTCGTCGCTGCTGAACAACGTTGAGTACGGCTCTCGCTGAGTCGCCGACCGTCGCTGCTGCTCCCGCCGACTCCGGCCCCGCGGCGCCGCTGGGCCGGCGCTGGTTCGCCGGTACCGTCGTCGCCGCGTTCCTGCTGAGCTTTCTGCAGGCACCCGGGCTCACCGTCGCCGATACCAAATACGATCTCGCCCAGAATCCGCTGGGCTTCCTGCAGCGGGCCGCGCACCTGTGGAGCAGTCAGGCCCCGATGGGGCAGGTGCAGAATCAGGCCTACGGGTACTTCTTCCCGCACGGGGCGTTCTTTTCGCTCGGGCACGCGATCGGGCTGCCGGCCTGGGCAACGCAGCGGATCTGGTGGGCGCTGCTGATCCTGGCCGGTTTCTGGGGGATCGTCCGGCTGTGCGAGGTGCTGGGCATCGGGACCCGCGGCTCGCGGGTGGTGGCGGCGCTGGCGTTCGCGCTCTCGCCGCGGGTGCTGACCACGCTCGGGTCCATCTCGTCGGAAACCCTGCCGATGATGCTGGCGCCGTGGGTGCTGCTGGCTCCCTGCGCCCTGGGAACCGCCTACGGCGTCCGCAAGCGCGGTGCGCGGTCACCGGCCGGCAGTGCGCTGGCGCTGGCGCTGATGGGCGCGGTGAACGCCGTCGCCACGGTGGCCGCGTTCCTGCCCGCGGTACTGTGGTGGCTGTCGTACCGGCCGAATCGGCGCTGGTGGCGGTTCACCCGGGCATGGATTCCGCTGGCGGTTCTCGCCACGTTCTGGTGGGTCGTGCCGCTGCTGCTGCTCGGCAGGGTGAGCCCGCCGTTCCTGGACTACATCGAATCCTCGGGGGTGACCACGCAGTGGGCCTCGCTGGCCGAGGTGCTGCGCGGGACCGGCAGCTGGACGCCGTTCGTCTCGCCGGAACGTATCGCCGGCGCCGTGCTGGTCACCCAGCCCGCCGCGGTGCTGGCGACGGGGCTGCTCGCCGCGGCGGGGATGGCCGGGCTGGCGCTGCGGTCCATGCCGCACCGGGGCCGGTTCGCGCTCATCCTGATCGTCGGGCTGGCCGGCATCTGCGCCGGATACGTCGGCGAGATCGGCGGACCGTTCGCCGAGCAGATCCGGATCTTCCTCGACGCCGGCGGGGCGCCGCTGCGCAATGTGCACAAGCTGGAACCGCTGATCCGCATACCGCTGGTGGTCGGCCTCGCGCATCTGCTACACCGGGTGCCGCTGCCGGCCTCGGTGCCGATGCCGGTGTGGCGCCGGGCCTTCGCCCGTCCCGAACGGGACCGGATGGTGGCGGTCACGGCCCTGATCCTGGCCGCGCTGACGCTGTCGACCTCGCTGGCCTGGACCTCCCGCCTCGCGCCGCGCGGCGCCTACGACGAGGTCCCGGCCTACTGGCGGCAGACCGCGGAATGGCTGGCGCACAACGCCTCCGGCACCCGCGCGCTGGTGGCTCCCGGCGCGCCGTTCGGCAGCCAGATCTGGGGCTTGACCCGCGACGAACCGTTGCAGGCGCTGGCGAGCACGCCGTGGGCGGTGCGCGACGCCGTGCCGCTCACCCCGCCGGGCGCGATCCGGGCGATGGATTCGGTGCAGCGCCTGATCGCCGACGGGCGGCCGTCCACCGGGCTGGCCCCGACCCTGGCCGCCCAGGGCATCGGAGTCGTGGTGCTGCGCAACGATCTCGACCCCGAGACCTCCCGCTCGACCCGCCCGATGCTCGCCCACCAGGCCGTCGAGGGTTCCCCGGGCCTGACGAAGGTGGCCGAGTTCGGCGACGACATCGAACTCGGGCACGGCGACGGCCTGGTTACCGACGGCGATCTCCGACCGGTCTATCCGGCCGTCGAGGTCTACCGGGTCGAGGGCACCCGGCCCGGTGCGCCGGTGGATGTCCGGAGCGGATCCGGTGCGCCACCGGCGTTTCCGGGTGCCTACACCGTGCCGCTCGATTCGGTACCGGTCGTGCAGGGCGGGCCCGAGGTGCTGGAGCGGCTGCGGCGTGCCGGCGACGCGCCGGTCGGGCCGACCGTACTGTCCTCCGATGCCGCGCGGGCCGGGCTGTCCGGTGGCGCGGTGACCGTCACCGACACCCCGATGGACCGCGAGGCCGACTTCGGCCGCGTCGACAACCACGCCTCGGCGCTGCGGGCGCCGACCGACCCGCGGCGCACGCACAACCTCGTGCCCGACTATCCCGTGCCCGGCGCGGCGCCGGTCGAGGGCGAATGGTCCGGCGCCACCGTCACCGCCTCCGGTTCCGCCGCCGATGCCACCCAGCTCGGCGGGGCCGCACCCGGCAGTTCCACCGCCGCGGCGGTCGACGACGATCCGTCCACCGCCTGGTTGAGCAACAGTGCCGAACATGCTGTCGGCCAGTGGATCCGGCTCGATCTCGATCGGCCGATCCGGTCCGGGTCGCTACAGCTGACGACCAGTCCTGCGGCGATCGGCGATCCGGTGAAATGGATGGAGGTGCGCACCGCGAACGGGACGGTTGCCGCCCGTGTTTCCAAACCCGGTGCGCCGGTGTCGGTTTCGCTGCCGCCCGGGCGCACCGACTGGGTGCGGATCACCGCGATCCGCACCGAGGGCGACAGCGCCGGCGGCCAGTTCGGCATCAGCGAACTCGGCCTGACCGACTACTCGAACCTGGACGCGCCGGTGCCGGTCGATATCCGGCACCGCACGGTGCTGCCGCCACCGCCGGCCGGTGCGCCGCTGCGGGGATGGTCGCTCGGACAGGAGTTCCCCGGGCGCGGCGGGTGTTTCGATGCTCCCGAGCGGGTGCGGTGCAGTAAAGGTATGGCCCTGTTCGCCGAGGAGCCGAGCACCTTCCAGCGCACACTGAGCGTTCCCGGGCCGATGGACGTGGCCCCGCGGCTGACCGTCCGCACCCGTCAGGGCCCGGCGCTGGAGTCGCTGCTGACCGATCCGGACCGGCCGATCGCCCGGGGCGAGGCGGAGGTCGGCGATCTGCGCGGTTCCGCCTTCGCCGCCACCGACGGCGATCCGCGCACCAGCTGGACGGCGCCCGAGGAGACGGTGCGCACCCCCGACGGACCGAAACCGACGCTCACCCTGGAACTTCCGAGGCCGACCCTGGTGGACGGCCTCGACATCACCACGCCGCGCGGCGACCTACCCGCCCGCCCCACCTCGGTGGCGGTGAATCTCGGCGACGGACCGCAGGTCCGCGAGATCGATGCGGACGCCGAACCCGGCAGCACGACCCGGATACCGTTGCACCCGCGGATCACCGACCACATCGAACTCAGCATCGACACCTGGAAATCCGTCCTGGACCGCACGGCCCTGGGGATCACCCAGGAGCAGCCACCGGGGCTGGCCGAGGTGTCGGTCCTCGGGCCGGACTACCCTCCCCCCGCCCCCCTGGACCGCCCGGTCACCGTCGACTGCGAGCACGGGCCCACCGTGGCGATGGCCGGGAAGATCGTGCACACCACCGTGACCGCGACGGCCGACGAACTACGTTCGGGCGCACCCGTTTCCGCGCAGGTGTGCGGAGTCGAGTCCGGCGGCGGGATGTCGAATCCCCCCGGGAGCACGGCCGGTTCGCCGGACAACACGTCCGCCCCGGCCGGAAGCACGGCCGGCGCCGCCGAGAACGATCCCCGGGCGCTCGACGAGGCGCACCGGAATTCCGGGTCCGCTGCGACTGCGGGCGAGGACATTTCGCCGCCGGGAACCGATACGCCGATAAGTCTGCCCGCCGGGCGCGTGGACGTGACCACCGCGCCGACCGACCTGTTCTCCGTCGACGAGCTGCGCCTCGATCACATCGGCGCCGAGGCCACGCCGATGGCCGCTCCCCCGGGCGCCCGGCTGCTGGTGCTGCCTCTGAGCACCAATGTGGGCTGGGTCGCGCACACCGCCGACGGCCGGGAGTTGCGCCCGGTCGTGGCGGACGGCTGGGAACAGGCCTGGCTGCTGCCGCCGGACGCGCAGGGCCCGATCACGGTCGAGTTCCCCACCGACCGCTGGTACCGACTGGCCATCTTCGGCGGCCTGCTGCTGGTGATTCCGCTTGTCGCCCTGGCCGTTCCGTGGCCCGGTCGTCGGCGACCGCGCGGGACCGGCGGCCGGATCGCCGAAAACGGCGGCCTCGGCGAACCTTCCGATAATCCGCCCGGCGGCCGCGAGCCGGACAATGACGGCCCCACCGCCACTGCCGATCATCCGACCAGCGGCCGAGTGCCCGAAAACGACAGCTCCGCCGATCGTCCGGCCGACAGGCGGGAGTCCGAAAGCAGCGGCCCCGGCGAAGCGGCTCACCGGAACCCGACAATGGCGGCTCCCCCGCCCGAGACCCACCCGGAAACCACTGCCGTCCCGGCGGATTCGCCCCCGCGCCCCTGGAAGGCCCGGATCCTCGGCATGATCGGGCTGGCCCTGGCCACCCTGCTGATCGCCGGCCCGATCGGATTCGGCCTGACCGCAGCGGGTCTCATCGCGGCGCGATTCGCGGGCCGCATCGTGCCGCGCGCACTGGTCGTCGTCGCGGGGGCGGGCACGGTGGTATCGATGGCGGCACTGTCCACGGGCCCGTGGCGGTCACCCGACGGCTACATGGGCGGATCAGTCTGGGTTCAGCTACCCGCGTTACTCGCCGTCATCGCGGTCGGCATCGCCGCACTCCCGTCACGCCGGGACGCCCGATAGTCCGTACACCTCATCGCCCGCGGCACCTCGTCGGCGAAATCGGTGGCAGCACTACCCCACCCGCTCGTGGTGGCATTCACCCGGCGACCACCTGGACGGCGCCGGCCGGGCATCACCCGAAACGGCGCCGGACCCACTGCCGCACCGGCTCCTCGATCAGTGCGTAGCCGGCCGCCGCCAGCGGCACGGTGAATGCCACGGTCAGTACCAGCACATGCAGGAAGCTGCGCTGGAACGGGACGATGCCGAATACCGGGAACACCATGGCCAGCACGGCCAGATGCCAGATGAAGATGCCGTAGGACCAGCGGCCGATCGCCGCGGCCACCCGGCTGCGCAGCCAGCGGTGCGGCCGGTTGCCGAGCACGAGGGGCGCCAGCAGCCCGAATCCGACCAGGGCGCCCAGCCCCATCTTCATCGCGTACTGCCAGGCGGCACCGCGTTCCAACCCGGCCGGGCCCGCCAGATCGGAGGCCGCGAGCAGGAAGGCGATCAGCCCCAACGGCCACATGACCCAGGGGTTTCCGGCGATCCGCCACCCCTGCGAGCCCGCGAGCCCCGGCCGGACGGCGCCCTCCTCGACCAGCTCGGCCAGCAGCATTCCGGCGACGAACCAGGGCAGATATCCGGGCAGCCAGTTGTCGGCGTGGATCGCGTCCGGCGTCGGCACCGGAAGGAAGTTCCAGCTCAGGCTGATCACTCCGAGCGCGAGCACGACGGGGGCGCGCCATCGAGCCGCCGCTCCGCGCAGCCACATCACCGCCCAGGCCAGGAGCGGCAGCACCAGATAGAAGGCCACCTCCACCGACAGGCTCCACATCTGGGTCAGCCCGTCGGTCAGCGTCAGCGGCACGAACACCTGCAGCAGCGCCAGATTCGACACCCACACCCGCAGACCCGCCGATTGTGCCGCCGTCGGCAGCAGTATCAGCACCGCGCAGACCACCACCCAGTACGCCGGCAGAATGCGGGCCGCGCGATGCAACAGGTAGCGACCCGCGGTCGGCGCCGTCCCGAGCCCGCGGGCGGCCGCGGCGTGCGGGCGCCACAGCAGGAATCCCGACAGCCCGAAGAACACGGCCACCGCCATATCGAACCGTCCCAATACCCGGCCCAGCACAGGTATTCCGTTCGCGCCGGTCTGAAAGGCGACGTGGGTCAACACGACTCCGAGCGCGGCCAGCCCGCGCATCCCCTCCAGAGCCGGAACGAATACGCGACGACCCGCGGCGGCCGAGTCGGGCCCGGACAGCTCGGCATGCGGTATTTCTGCATGCGGTATCTCTGCACGCGGTGTCTCGGCATGCGGTGTCACGGAGGCGGTCATCGGGCTCCAGTCTGCCGTCTCCGATGCTACGGCGGCGTTCCCGTCGGGGATTCCGGTATTTCCGGCCTCAGCTCGGCATGCGGACGGACCGGACTGTTAGTGTCAGGGCTCACGAACGCTGCCCCCTTGTCCGCAGCGTTCCCCCGGAGCGTCCTGTTCGATGACGAGGAGAGTTTGCATGGCACTCAGTGCCGGAACCAAGAGGACGGTGGCCTGCCTGCTCGTGGGACTCGGCGCGCTGCTGATCGTGGCAGCGCTGCTGATACCAACGTACGCCGTCGGCCAGCTGGCCAAGACTCCTCTCGACCTCGAGATCACCACCATCGCGAAGAATCGCACGGACGCGCCCAGCGAGGTGCTGGATTCCAGCACCCTCACCTCCGGTGACGGGCCCGCGAAGGTGGACCGGAACGTACGCCTGCTATCGCAGCGCTTCCTCACCGTCGAGGATCCGTCCGACAAGAGTGAGATGACGCTGCAGGCCGGTCAGACGATCCGCAACATCGATAAGCAGGGCGAGACGGGGCTGCTCAGCGCCACCATCGACCGGGTCACCATCGACCGCAAGGACGGCATGCCGGTCGGCGCCGATCCCAACGGTTCCATCGCGTCGTCGGTGAACAGCAAGGGCGAGAGCGTCGCCGAGCCGGTGCAGCACGACGGACTGCAGTACCGGTTCCCGATCGGCACCGAGCAGCAGACCTACCCCTACTTCGATATCAACGCGCGCCAGACCTTCGACATGAACTTCGTCGAGGAGTCCGAGATCAACGACCTGAAGGTCTACCACTTCCAGCAGCAGATCCCGCCCACGGATCTGGCGAAGGTGACCAACTCGCCCACCAACCGGGTCGCGCTGCCGGCGGCCAAGTGGGGCGTGGACGGCGGCGACGCCACCGTCACGATGGACCGCTACTACTCCAACACCCGCGACGTCTGGGTCGAGCCGGAGACCGGCACGATCATCAAGGGGTCCGAGCAGCTGCACATGTACTACTCGCGCGACGGGGCCAAGCCCGAGGTGACGGCGCTGAAGTCGACACTGGAGTTCGACGACAACACGGTGACCTCGCAGATCGCCGAGGCCAAGAAGTACATGGACGAGATCTCGCTCTACAGCCGGGTGCTGCCGATCGTATTCGGCGTCGTCGGCGTCGTCGCCCTGATCATCGGCCTGCTGATGGGCCTGCGCGGCGGCGGATCGGGCCCCACTCTCGTCCAGCGGCGTAACCCGAGCGAGCAGCCGACCGGGGACGACTCTCCGACCCAGCAGATCAATCTCGGCGACAACAAGTAGGTCTACTCACCGAGTGGCTCCCCGGCGCGAATGCCGGGGAGCCACTGGCGTTTTCGGGACCTGTGCGTTGTCGGGGAAGCTGGCCGAGCCCGCAGCGCTGTCCGAGGCGGCCACCGGGCGTCTCCGCGTTCCCCGGTCGGCACGTACCGACGATCATCGGGCCGCTCGGGAATTTCAGGCGCTAGAGCAGTTCCTGCCGAGCCCGGGAGTCCGGCGTGCCCGCGCGGGCGAGCGGACGGGCGGAGCCGAGGATCACCCCGACGATCCCGGCGGTGACGAGCGCGGCGCAGGCCGTCGCCGTGCCGAGCAGCGCGGGCAGCGAGCGGGCGAACAGCAGCATGATGCCCACCTCGGCGGCGAGGCCCGCCCAGGTGAGGGCGGCGAGCGCGGTGCGGTCCACCGCGATCGCGGACAGCAGCGCGCCCTGCAACAAGGCCAGCAGGGCGCCGTCGAGCGCGAACAGCCACAGCCACCCTTGGATCGGGGCATAGTCGGCGCCGGCGAACAGCGGTGCCAACGGGGCGCAGACGGCCGCGCCCACGACGGCGGCCACCCCGATCGCCGACAGCACTCCGAGCGCATCGCGAACGGCGCGGGCGGAATGCCGGGGCTGCGCCATCCGCGGATACAGCACGACTCCCACTGCCTGCGGCAGCCAGAACGCGATCTTGGTGGCGATCGCACCGAGCGCGTACCGGCTGGCATCGGCGTCGTCCAGCACGATCCGGGCCACGATCAGGTCGGCCGACGACAGCGCCATCAGTGCCGCCTGCACCTGCGCCGCCCGCAACACCGCCGGCACGCCGGGCGCCGGAAACGAGCCGGAACCCGGTGCGGTACCGGCGTTCTCGCGGGCGGCGCGCGCCCCCAACGCGGCGGCCGACAGACCTGCCGCGGTGCTCCACAGCGCGGCGGCCGAACCTCCGCCCAGAGCCAGCACGACCACCGCCGGAGTAACCCGGGCTATGCCGACACCACCCAGAACCGTTGCCAGCGAACGGAATCGGCGTTCGCCCTGCAGCACCCCCTGCTCTCCCGACACCAGCACCAGTACGGGAGCGGCCGCGAGCGCACCGGCCGCCGCCGCCCAGTTCGCCTGCAATATCACCGCGACCACGGGCACGAGGACGACCGCGACGACCGCGACGATCCCGGCGCACCGCCACCCCAGCCGCCGCACGACCGCCACCGGCGCGCCCCGCACCAGTTCGCGGGCCACCACGTTCTGCAGCGCCAGCGCCGGGACCGCGCACAACAGCTGCACTGCGAGCAGGCTCGCGAACTCGCCGTACCCGGCCACCCCGAGCCACCGCCCCGCCAGCAGTTGCAGCAGGTATCCGGCCACATTCGCGGTCATCGCCCCGGCCGTCACCAGCGTCAGATCCGCGACGACGGGCAGACGAGGTAGGGCGGGCATCCCGTCATGCTGCCACCCACCGGCGCGCCCCGGCATCCGGCCTGGCAGATACCGCGAGGACGAGGAACGTCCGGCGCGGCGGACGGTCGCGCACCGGCACCGGACCGGGAATGCCGGGGACCATCGACGCGCCGAGCATCAACGCGCCCGACCACGGACACGCGATCGGATCACCGCTGCGGGTGGCGCCGCCGGACCGGCGCGACCGCCGCGCGACCGACTCGCCGGTACCGCACACCCGGCACGTAGGGTGGCTGACCGTGACCGAGGGTGGCCGGGTGTCGAGCGGGCGGTGGCGCCCCTTCGTCCCTGCCGCCTACAGCCTCGCGCTGGCGCTGCTCATCGTCGGGCCGCTGCTCGGATCGGGGTATCTGCTGCTGCGGGACGCGGTGAGTACGCCGCGGTCCTATCTCACCGATTCGGCACTCGGCCTGGGGGATGCCGCGCCGCGCGCGGTGCCGCAGGACGCCCTGCTGGCCGTGCTGTCGGCGGTTGTCGACGGCGGCCTCGTCGTGAAGGCGATCCTGGTCGCGGCCCTGTGGGCGGCCGGATGGGGCGCGGCGGTGCTCGCGCGCCGGATGCTGCGCGCGTCAACCGGACCGCAGCTGGTGGCGGCCACCGTGGCCGTATGGAACCCGTACGTGGCCGAGCGACTGCTGCAGGGGCATTGGAGCCTGCTCACCGGATACGCCGCGCTGCCCTGGACGGTGCTGGCCGCACAGCGCATCCGCGCCTCATCCCGAAATACCGCTGCCCCCGGAAATGCCGTCGCCCCCCGAAATACCCTGCGCGCCCGAAATACCGTGGCCGACTGGGCAATACTCGCCGGATGCCTGGCCGTCGCGGGGCTGACCCCGACCGGCGCCCTGCTGGCGGGGTGCGTGGCGCTGACGGTGGCCGGTCGGCGGAACATCCCCTGGACGCTGGCACTGTGGTGCGCCGCCTCGGCGCCGTGGCTGACCGCGACCGCGCTGTCCGGCGCCGGGGCGGAGCCGTCGGATCCGGCGGGGATCGCGGCGTTCGCGGCGCGCGCCGAGCCGGGCCTGGCCACGCTGGGCAGCCTCGCGGGCCTGGGCGGGATCTGGAACTCGGATGCCGTACCCGCCTCGCGCACCACGCTTTTCGCATTGGCGGCGACGGCGGTACTGCTCGTCCTGGTCGCGGTCGGTGCCCGGAACGCCCTCGCGGCCGGTGATCCCGCGACCCGCCACACCCGCCGGGCGCTGCTCGCGGTGGCCGCCGCGGCGATCGTGCTGCCCGCCCTGGGCGCGACGGGGTGGGGCGTGCACATCGGGGAATACCTCGTCACCAGGATTCCCGGCGCCGGATTGCTCAGGGACACACAGAAATACGTCGCGCTGGCGATGCCCGGCTTCGCGGTGTGCGCCGCGGCCGGCTGCCGAACCGTGGCCGAGGCGGGCCGGAGCCGCGGCGGCTCCGTCGGAACGCCCCTGACCGCAACGTTTTTCATCGCCGCGCTGATACTGACGCTGCCCGACCTGATGTGGGGCGTCGGTGGCGCGTTGCGGCCGGTGCACTACCCGTCCGGCTGGCAGCACGTCGCGGCGCGAATCACCGCCCCGGGCGACGTCGCGGTCCTGCCCGCCGGAATGTTCCGCAAGTTCCCGTACAGCGGCCGCGCACCGGTGCTCGACCCCGCACCCCGAATGCTGCCCAGGGACGTCCTGCAGACCGGCGAACTCCCGGTCCGCGGCCGCACGGTCTCCGGCGAGGGCGCCCGCGCCCGCACCGCCGAACACCTGCTGCTGAGCGGCGCCGGCGCACCGGACCTCGCGGCCCGGGGCATCGGCTGGGTGCTGGTCGAACGAACCACCCCCGGCCCCCTCGGCGATTCGAAAACCACACTGGCCCAGCTGGACCCGGTCTATTCCGACGACGACCTGGCCCTGTACCGCGTCCCGGGCGCCACCGACCTCCGCCCGGACTCCCACACCCGCCACCGGCACACCGCCATCGCCGCCCACATCCTGTGGGCACTGCTCCTGTTCGCCGCCCCGGCAGCCCTACTCACCCGCCGCCTCCGACAGCGAACCGCGGCCGGCGAACCCACGACCGCCCGGTAGTTCCCCGCCGGCACATACGTACTCCGGCGTACTCCGGGCAGCCCTGTGCACCAACACCTGGTAACGCCCCACACCTGCCGTGGACCCCGTTGCTCTTCACCGGCGCGACAACACTTCTCACCCATCACCTCCGGCAGCGGCGCGAACGGAGAGGCGGCACCATCACATGCGCTACCGACACACGAGGGCAGCGCCCCGGGGACTGCCGACCCCGTCCACAGCACTGTCGCCGGCCGCCGCCGAGCCCCGGCCCACCACGTTCGGCGCCGTCCTACAGTCTTCGACGCCACCGATGTACGCGGCCCGGCCGAGTTCTATCGCCTCCTGCTGGGCTACGAATACCGCGCCGGAGACGAACCGCCCGGGCTCGGCGAGCCGGATACCGCCGATCGGCTCGTGCTCACCGTCGACGGCAGCGGGCATTTCGGATCCGAGCACTCGTGCGCCGACACCGCATCGTCGATCAGCGCCAACCCCCAGCACTGGCGCGCAATCGCCTGCACCACACCGAAACACACCGTCGCCTCCGCCTCCACGGGACACCGCATCCCGGGACCACCCGACACGGCGGAGCACAGCGGGGAGTGACCCGGCAGCGCGTGCGTGCGACATGATGGCCGCATGGCCGACAACTTCCCCGCTCTGCGTTCGACGGTCTTCGACGCCACCGATGTGCGCGGCCTGGCCGAGTTCTATCGCCTTCTGCTGGGCTACGAATACCGTGCCGGAGACGAACCGCCCGCGGCCGGCGAGCCCGATACCGCCGACTGGCTCGTGCTCGACGACCCTGCCGGGCACGCCCGCCTGGCCTTCCAGCAGGTCGCCGAGCTACCGCGGGCGAGCTGGCCGGAACCGGATGTGCCGCAACAACTTCACCTGGACCTGACCGTCCCGGATACCCGGGAGCTGATCGTGCAGCACGAACGGGCGCTGGCGCTGGGCGCGACCCTGCTGCTGGACCGGTTCGACGATCCGGTCGAGCCGCTGTACGTCTACGCGGATCCGGCGGGCCATCCGTTCTGCATATTCGTCGTATCGCCCGGCTCCTCGGACGCCTGAGCGTTACCGCGGATCGACGGGCGACCGCCGACCAGCCCCGACACGCACTCCCCGCGCACGGCGGCGGTGAGGACGTCGAGGACGCCGTTCGCCGTTTGCTCCCAGGAGAATTCGCGGGCGCGGGCGCGGGCCTTCTCCCCGAGGACCGTGCGGGTCTCGGTGCGGGTGAGCAGTTCGCCGACCGCCTCCGACAGCTGGTCGGCATCGTCGACCAGCATGCCGGTGACGCCGTCGACGACGGAGTCGGTGAGCCCGCGGGAGGACCGGTAGCCGACGGTCGGGACGCCGTGCTGGGCGGCCTCGATCACCGCCAGCCCCCAGCCCTCCTTGCGGGACGGCAGCACGTGCACCCAAGCGCGGGACAGCAATTCGTGCTTGCGGCACTCGTCCACATGCCCGTGGAAGGTGACCGCGTCCGCGATGCCGAGGTGCCGCGCACAGGCTTCGAGATTCTCCGACCACCAGCCGTCGCCGACCACGTCCAGCCGCACCTCGGGCAGGTGCGGTCGCAGCGCGGCCGTGGCGGCCAGCGCGTCCTCGATCTGCTTGTGCGGCACCAGCCGGGACAGCACCACGATGCTCGGGTGGGCCGTGCGGGTCCGGGCCGAGCCGGTCGGCGCCGGGCGCGGTATCGGCTCGGCGCCGTTGCGCACCACCGCGATCCGGTCCCGTCGCACACCCAGCGCGGCCAGTTCCTCCGCCGAAGGCAGCGACACGGTCAGGTACTGATTGCGCCGATGCGCGCGGGGCGACAGCCACGACTCGATCCACCAGCCGACGCGGCCCACCAGGCGCCCCGCCACCGGCCACTGCTCGCGATGGCCGTGATGCACGAGCACGACCGAGGGCGCCCGGGTCGCGACCCGGGCGAAGAACGGCATGCCGTTCTGGGTATCGATCACCGCATCCGGCCGCACCCCGCGCAGCGGTCCGAACCCGAACCGCCCGCACACCATCGCCACCAGGGCGCGCGGATACACGGTGAAACGCCCACCGGCACGGCTGATATCGATGCCGTCGACCCACTCCCGCCGCGCCGCGCCGCGATAGCGCGCGGTCCGCAGCGTCACCTTCACGCCGCGAGCGGCCAGGTGCGCGCCGACCTGCTCCAGGTATCGCTCACTGCCGCCGCCCTGCGGATGCCCGGTGTCCCGCCAGCACAGCAGCAACACCTCACGCACCGGACCGGGACCGCTGCCACCCGGAAAAAGATCCGCGAATCCGCCGGCGATCTCCGCCGCACCGGGCGTGATCATCGCTGCCGCGACCCGTGCGGCCGGAGCGGGCTCGCGGGGGCCGGTATCGGGCACGGCACATCTCCAGAGTGGTACTAGGTACTAGGTCGGACGACTGGCAGTCCGCACCACCCTATAGGCCACCCGCGCGGGCCATGTCATCGGCGGGCGACCGGTCGGCACCGGACCGCCCGCGACCGGGCGGCATCCGGCCCCGTCCGCTGTGCGAAACTGATTCGCTGTGCGCGCGGTCGGGACGCGACACGGACGACGGGAGCGGAGACGGCATGTGTGATCAGGGCGCGACCCGGCGAACACTGCCGACCGGGCCAAAGACACTGCCGACCGAACCGAAGACACTGCCGACCGGGCCGAGAACACTGCCGACCGAACCGGCGGAGGCAGCGTGCGCAACCCCGTAGGGCCCGGGTTCCTGCGCGGTCGGCCGCTTGCGCTCCTGCTCGGGCGAAGCACACCGGCGCTTCTGCGCGAGCGAGCGGCCACTTTTCTGCGTAACCGGGCCCCAGCCCTGCTGCGCAACCGCGCATCCGAACCGGCACCCGCAGGCGACACGACGTCCGCACACGACCGAACACGGCTCGGCGACCTCGGACCGCGCCCGAGTTTCGCCCGGCGGGCAACCCTGCGCCGGTCGCTGCGGCTGCTCGGCAGCTTCCGCTTCGAGCAGACCGATCCGGCCCGGTTCTACGGCGGCATCGCCGCCGATACCGCCGACCTGGTCCGCGACTTCTACCGCGACCTGACCGGCCGCGACCTCGGCGGCACGACCGTGCTGGACGTCGGCGGCGGCCCGGGCTATTTCGCCGACGAGTTCGCCGCGGCCGGCGCCCGGTACATCCCGCTCGAGCCGGACCCCAGCGAACTGCACGCCGCCGGGCTGACGGTCCCGGGCACCGTCCGCGGCTCCGGGATGGCGCTGCCGATCCGCGACGACGCCGTCGACATCTGCCTGTCCTCCAATGTCGCCGAACATGTTCCGAATCCCTGGCTGATGGCCGACGAGATGCTGCGGGTGACCAGACCGGGCGGGCTGATGGTGTTCTCCTACACGGTCTGGCTCGGGCCGTTCGGCGGGCACGAGACCGGACCCTGGCACTACCTCGGCGGCGAGTACGCCGCGCGCCGCTACCGGTGCAGGCACGGACACGAACCGAAGAACCGGTTCGGCCGGTCGCTGTTCGCCGTGCGCGCGGCCGACGGCATGCGCTGGGCGGACCGGTCGCCGGCGCGCACCCTGGCCGCCTTCCCGCGCTATCACCCGCGCTGGGCGTGGTGGCTGGTCCGGATACCGGGCCTGCGTGAACTATTCGTCAGCAATCTGGTGGTGGTAGCCGCACCGCGGTGACCGCGTCGGGCCGAGAACGACCGAGAACGCTGCCCCGGTGTTTGCCCATCCGGCGCGGCGCCGGTGTCACTATCGGCCGCGACGCCAGAGCCGGCCGACGCCGGATTCACACGGTTCGCTCCACGGCGGTTCCTGGATGGCCAGCCCGACCGTCTCCATCGGCGTCAGCCCCACCCGGCCGGCCAGCGCGCTGACGGTCGAGACCGCCTCGGCCGCCTGTAACGCCGCCGTCGCCTGCTCCAGCGTCAGGGTCCGGCCGGGTAGGAAGGAGACGACCCAGCCCCCCTGCCCGACACACCTCGCCTGATGTGGGGTCTGGTCGCTGGTCATCAACGCCCGGCCGACCACTTGCACCGCCATGACTCGGCTCTCCTGCGATTGCATATGAAAAATCGAGCGGAAGATTGCTACAAGCATGCTCCGCAACGGCTCACAATGCAATAGTGCGTTCTCCGAAAAGCGAACCGGCAGGTTGGATTTCGAGAATCGGGATGCCTGGCGTTAACTGTCGTGACGAGTGAGGCGCGAATCAGTCCCTGAGTCAGTCTCCGAATCAGTCCCTTAATCAATCCTCGGGCATGTGCACCCGGAGAACGGGCCGGGCCGGATGCTCCACCGCGACGGAGGGTTCGGCAACGGCTACCCGCCAGCCGGACGGCAACACCTCCTGCAGGCGGCTCGCGGCGCGGTGCAGCGGCGTACTCGGGGAGGACAACGGATCGTCGACTACCTCCGGGACAACCACCGCGTCGACTATCGGATCGATCATGCCCACCACCCGCCTATCCACGTTCGGTCCCGGTCGACCGCGGTCGGGCGCGTCCGCGGGCAATACCGGGGCTACCGGTGCAGTCGATCGTTTATGCCGTGCAATCGAACTGGTCAGTCATGAGACGTAGAACACACTCAGGATAAAACAGTCTGCGGCCGATTCCGTACAACGGTTGCGTCACACGCCGAAAACAACCGCCCGCACCGTGCGAGCGACGGTGCGGGCGGTGTGGATTCGCGGAGCGGGCGGCTAGCCGAGCCGCTGCTTGAGCGCCTCGAACTCGTCGCGCACGCCCGACGGCAGCTTCTCACCGATGAATTCGAACCATTCCTCGATGAGCGGAATCTCCTTGCGCCACTCCTCGGCGTCGACCTTCAGCGCCGCGTCGACGTCGGCCGGATTCACGTCCAGGCCGTCCAGGTCGAGCTGGCCGGCGGTGGGCACGTTGCCGATCGCGGTGGACTCGGCCTCGGCCTTGCCCTCGATGCGGTTGATGATCCACTCCAGCACGCGCGAGTTCTCGCCGAAGCCGGGCCACAGGAAGCGGCCGTCCTCGCCGCGGCGGAACCAGTTGACGTAGAAGATTTTCGGCAGCTTCTGCGCGTCGGCGCCCTTGCCGATGTTGATCCAGTGGCCCAGGTAGTCGCCGACGTGGTAACCCATGAACGGCAGCATGGCCATCGGGTCGCGGCGCACCGTGCCGACCTTGCCCTCGGCCGCGGCGGTCTGCTCGGACGACAGCGTGGCGCCCATGAACACGCCGTGCTGCCAGTCGAAGGACTCGGTCACCAGCGGCACCGTGGTCTTGCGGCGGCCGCCGAACAGGATCGCCGAGATCGGCACGCCCTGCGGGTCGTCCCACTCCGGCGCCAGTATCGGGCACTGCGACATCGGCGTGCAGTAGCGCGAGTTCGGATGGGCGGCAAGGGTTTCGGTATCGCGCAGATACCAGTCGTTACCCTTCCAGTCGATCAGGTGGTCGGGCTCGCCCTCCATGCCCTCCCACCAGACATCCTGGTCGTCGGTCAGGGCGACGTTGGTGAAGACGGTGTTGCCGTCGTCCATGGTGGCCATGGCGTTCGGGTTCGAGCTGTGGTTGGTGCCCGGCGCGACACCGAAGAAGCCGAACTCCGGATTCACCGCGTACAGCCGGCCGTCGTCACCGAAGCGCATCCAGGCGATGTCGTCGCCCAGGGTCTCGGCGCGCCAGCCCGGCACGGTCGGCTGGATCATCGCCAGGTTGGTCTTGCCGCAGGCGCTCGGGAACGCGGCCGCGACGTAGTAGTTCTTGTTCTCCGGCGAGATCAGCTTGAGGATCAGCATGTGCTCGGCCAGCCAGCCCTCGTCGTGCGCCATGGCCGAGGCGATCCGCAGCGAGTAGCACTTCTTGCCCAGCAGCGCGTTGCCGCCGTAGCCCGAACCGAAGGACCAGATCTCGCGGTCCTCGGGAAAGTGGGTGATGTACTTGGTGTCGTTGCACGGCCACGGGACGTCGGCCTGGCCCGGCTCCAGCGGGGCGCCGACCGAATGCAGCGCCTTCACGAACGGCTTGTCGGTGCCCAGCTTCTCCAGCGCGGCCGCGCCCATCCGGGTCATCACGCGCATCGAGATGACGACGTACTCGGAGTCGGTGATCTCCACGCCCAGCTTCGGATCGGCGGCGCCGAGCGGACCCATGCAGAACGGCACCACGAACATGGTGCGGCCCTTCATCGAACCCCGGTACAGATCGGACATGGTCTTGCGCATCTGCGCCGGATCGATCCAGTTGTTGGTCGGGCCGGCGTCGGCCTCCTCGCGCGAACAGATGAAGGTGCGCGATTCCACGCGGGCCACGTCGGAGGGATCGGAGAGCGCCAGGAAGGAGTTCGGCCGCTTGGCCTCGTTCAGTTTCTTCAGGGTGCCGGCCTCGACCAGCTGGGTGGTCAGCCTGTCCCATTCCTCGTCGGTACCGTCGGCCCAGACGACCCGATCCGGCTGGGTGAGTTCTGCGACCTCCTGCACCCAGGCGAGCAACCCTGCGTGTTTCGTCGGTGCGGTGCCATCGGATCCGTGAAGACCGGGAATGGTCACTGAGGTCATAAAAACTCTCCTGAGACGGGTGGCCGAGGAGGCGAAGAGTGGGCGCGAGCCCAGCTCGCGACGCCGGGGGGCCACCGTTGGCGGTGGGTACCCGCTCCGGCTTGCCGAAAGCACGCCCCGGGTGGGCGGCGTACAAGGACGAAGCGGACGCCCAGGGATTCCTTGATTAAGAGGTTAACGCGATGTGACCCCAGGTACGGAATGGGGTCGCTCACTCGGTACCCGGTCGTGACGCCCGGCAATCACCCGAGTCCGGGGCGCCCCGCACCGGTACTGATCGGTAATGCCGTCCGGCAAGGACTCATAGGCGCTGTCAACTCACCGATAGGAGACATATATAAGGCCTGTGGCATTCGAACAGCATGTGATGCGTCACACACCGGTGACCCCGGATTCCGGGTTGCCGGTGGGCGGGAGCGACGGCTCGGTTACTCCGGAAAGGCCTCGGCGATGACGGCGAGATCCCGTTCACACGCCGCCAATTGAGCCGGCTGCTGCGCGGATGCCTCGCGCAGTTGCCGCTCCAGTTCGGCGACGCGGCGATCGGTCTCCACCACCCGGGCGGTGCTGGCCCGCACCACCTGATCGGTGAGCCGGGACTCCGCCTCCACCAGGGCCGTCGCGACCCGCTGCTCCAGCTGTGCCTTCACGTTCACCAGCGCGTCGGATACCCACTGCCCCAGGTGCGCACGGTCGGCGAGGTGGCCGCGGGCGCGCACCACCCAGTACGCCACGCCCGCGCCGAGCAGCAGGGTCACCGGAACGGTCGCGTAGTCCAGGGCCGGCACCAGGGCCAGCGGCGCGACCACCAGCCGGCCCAGGCCGAAACCGGCGGACGCGCCCAGCGCGATCATCAGATGGTCCTCGACGCCGCGGTGCCGCGGTTCGGGGTCCGGGCCCAGGCTCGGCGGCGGATCGGTGCGGGAGGGCCCCGGCTCGGGGCCCGGGCCGGGGGCGGGGCCCGTCACGGCCTCGATCTGCCGGGCCAGCTCGGCCAGCCGCCGCTCGACGACCACGTCGAGCTCGGCGGTCAGCTCGTGCACCGATCGCTGCAGTTGTTCGGGATAGTCGCGGGCGGCGCGGCGGCCGAGGCGGTCCAGGTCGGCGCGCGCCGAGGCGTTCAACGCGCGGATCCGGGCGCCGACCTCGTGCAGCAGATCCACCCGGGCCAGATGCAGCCGGTTGCGCAGTGCCGCCATGGCCTGCGCGCGGCCGCCGTCGCGGCCGGCCAGCAGGGTCGCGCGCTCCTCGCGCAGCCGGCCGACGGATTCGCCCGAGCGCAGCGTGGCGGCCTGGGCTCGAATGCGCTCGCGGGTGTCGGCGAGCACGCGGGCCGTGACCGCGGCCGCCCGCCCCGGACCGCCGTCGGCGCCGACCGCCCTGGTCAGCATCGTGTGCAAGGCACCGAGACCGGACCGATCCAGCAGCGCGGGATCGCCGGACCGGCGGGCGCCGACCGCCAGCTGGGCCGAGACCGGCACGATATCGGCCGCGGCGCCCAGGACGGGGGCCAGCAGCGCACCGTTGCGGTCGAAGACCGTGCGCCACTCCGGATGCGCGTGAATGCCGTTCATGGCGAACACGATTCGCGTGCCGGCCGCGCCCAGCCGCCCGACCAGCCGCAGGGCGTCCGCACCGATCGTGGCGCCGGCGTCCAGCACCATCAGCGCGACCTGCGGCGCCGCGGCCGGCGCGGCGGGCTCGGTGAGCACGATATGCGGCTCGAACCGGGCCAATTCGGTGCGCAGCAGCATGGTGTTGGGGTCGCCGGGACCGATCAGGGTGACCGGCACCGGCGGCGTGCCGGGTTCGGCGCCGGTCGCCGGCACCGCCTGTAGCAGCGCGCTGCCCTGCGGATTCCACCGCGCCACAACGGCTTCCACCTGCTGCGGCAGGACCGGCGCGTCTGCGTCCGGCACCGGCACGGAGGCGGCCGGAACCGGCACCGAGGTGGAATCGACCTGATCAGAGTCCGGCACTGCTCATTCGCTCCCAGATCCGGACGTAACCGTTGTGCACCCGCAGCGCGGCTCGGCGTGCCGGTGCCGGCATGTCACCGGCGACCACCGCGCGCCAGCGCTGAGCGCGCAGCGCCGCGTCGTCGGCATCGGCCGGCCGCACCGACGGGTAACCGGCCGCGAGATGGGCGACCTCCGGCCCGGCCAGCCCGGCCTGCAGCCCCAGCCACAGCGCCTCGTCACCGGCGAGGTAGTCCTCGATCAGGTCGCGGGCCCGACCCGAACCGGCCGCGCCGCCCGGCACCGAGCGCGCGGCCAGGCGGGCGAGTTCGTCGAGGAATTCGCCGCCGCGCAGGACGCCGATGCGTTCGTAGCGCCGGTGCAGCAGGGCGTGCACCGGGTCGATGGCGCCGGCCGCGTGCAACAGCTGCAGCAGTTCCCGCGGACCCAGATCCGGCTCGTCCCGCAGCGCCGTCAGCGCGCAGGACACCCCGTGCAGGCCCCAGCGCTCCAGCACCGCCTGCCGGTCGGCGACATCGGGGCCCGCGGCCGCGGCGGTGAACAGCTCCGGCGACAGCGTGAAGGTGGGATCGGTCGTGCCCGCGTGCCGGCGCAGTGTGCGCAGGTCGTCGTCGTTCGGCGTGCCGGCCCGGGTGGCCACCGCCAGCGCGGCGACCACCGGCAGCACCGGGACACCCAGGCCGTGCGCCAGCTGTTCGGCCGCCGACACGGCGTCGGCCCACCGGGAGCCGATCGCATCGGCCTTGTTGAGCACCACGATCGTCCGGTCCGGGGGCAGCTCGGCCACGATGCGGCGGTCGGCGGCCTGCGGCGCCGCCGGCACCACGTAGACGACGAGATCGCCGTCCAGCTCCGGATCGGGGCGGCCCGGCTCGTCCACCGGCTCGGTCTCCACCGCCGATATCAGTGCCAGCGCCCGCAGCAGGGTGCTCTTGCCCGACCGGGCCCGGCCGGTGACCTGAATGACCAACGGCCGCCGCCACATTCCCGCGGCCGCCACCACCTGCTCGGCAATCCGGGGATCGTTCCCCGCGCCGACCCGCAGCGTGGCGATCAGCTGATCGAGCTCCGGCACCGGACCGCCCTGGTCGTTCCCGAGTCCCGATGCGGTGACTGCCGACACGTGCAACACCCCCTTCCGCCGCGCAATTCTGTCAGAACCGGACCCGGTTGTCGGCACGGACCACGGAGTTCGGCCCGGTATCACGGCGGCCGGGCCGCCCGACGCCACAGCGACCGGGCCGCCCGCCCGGTCACCGGGCGCGCGTGATGATCCGGTTGACGGCCCGAACCAGCTGGTTCGGCGCGTATTTCCCGGCCGCCGCCAGCACCTTGGCCTGCGCGCCGATCGAGTAGTGCACCCGCGGCAGCGGGCCCCGCCGCCGCGTCGCGCGCCAAATACCCTCGGCCACCTCGTCGGCGGTCAACCGCACGCCCAGCGATCGGGTCGAGGCGGTCCGCACGCCCGCGAGCATGCCGGTCGCGACGAACAGCGGCCAGATCGCCAGCACCCGGATGTCGTGGCGGTGCCATTCCAGATCGAGCGCCTCGGTGAGATTGCGCACCGCGGCCTTGGTCGCGCCATAGCCGGCCAGTTCGGCCTGGCCGTAGACCGCCGAGGCCGAGCACAGATTCACCACCTGCGCCCCGGGCGTATCCCGGAGGTATTCGAAGGCGGCGCGCGTACCGGCGATGACGCCACCCAGATTCACCGCCACGATCCGGTCGTATGCGGCCTGGTCGATGCTCTCGAACGCCCCCGCCCGCAGTACCCCGGCATTGTTGACCAGGATATCCAATCGCCCTGTCGCGGAATGGAATTCGGCCAGTCGCGCCCGCCACTGCGCGGCATCGGTGACATCCAGCACCCCGGTGCGCGCGCTGCCGCCGGCCGCGGTGATCTCGGCCGCGAGCCGTTCCAGTCCCGGCTCGTCGAGGTCGTAGGCGCCCACGTGATAGCCGCGCGCGGCGAACAGCAGTGCCGTCGCCCGCCCGATACCCGCGGCCGCCCCTGTCACGAAGATCGCCGGTTCACCCATGCGCGGCAGCATAGGCACCCGGCCCCCGGAGAGAGATACAGCACGCGCGACACCTCGGGTTCCGGCGCGTCACCGCAGGCCACAGGGACCGCGCCGGAGACTGGGAAACATCCGTACAACCGGGGTGCTCCACCTGTGGCACAGCACAATTCGATCTTCGGGCGAAGGCCGGGTGCGGACTCGTCACTTAGTGTGAAAGGGTCGGCCGCCGCCGAGGGGTGACTTCGGCGGTGTGGTTCGCGCGAACCGGCACGGCAGACCGCGGGGATCCGAAGGAAGGTTGCGATGACCATCACGGACGTCATCGGGAGAGTCGGCGGCGGGACGGCCGGCCTCGTCGGGCGAGCCGACGCGGCGTTCGACCGGGTCGCGGGGCGTGCCTCCCGGCGGCCACTGCCACCGTCACGGGATCCGTTCTTCCGGCCACCCGCCGATCTCGCCGCGCATCCTCCCGGCACCGTGCTGCGCAGCCGTCGCGTCCGGATCGGCCTGTTCGGCCTCGTTCCGCAGCGCGTGCGCGCCTGGCAGCTGGCCTACCGCAGCAACGATCTGCACTCCCGCCCGGAACTCGCCGTCACCACCGTGCTGCTGCCCGACGACGACCTCTCGAACCCCTCGGATATCTCGGATATCTCGGCCGGGCGCCCGCTGCTGGCCTTCCAGTCGGCGGTCGACGCGGTCTCGGAGAAATGCGCGCCCTCGTACGCCCTGCGCCTCGGCGCCCTCGTGCCGGGCTCGATCACCCAGCTGGAATACCTGTTGCTGGCGGGCGCCCTGCGGCGCGGCTGGGCGGTGAGCATCGCCGACCACGAGGGGCCGCACGGCCACTTCGGCGCGCCGCGCGAACCCGGCTACCGCGCCCTGGACGGCGTCCGCGCGGCGCTGCGCTTCGCCCCGCTGAACCTGTCCGCCGACACACCGGTCACGGTGTGGGGGTATTCGGGCGGCGGCATGGCCGGCGCGTGGGCGGTGGAGGCGGCGCACACCTACGCGCCCGAACTCGACGTCGTCGGCGCGGCGCTGGGTGCTCCGGTCGGCGATCCGGGCCGGGTGTTCGTGCGGCTCAACGGCGGTCGCTACGCCGGCTTCCCGGCCATCGTGATCGCCGCGCTGCGCACGATCTATCCCGCGGTGCGCCGCGTCCTCGACGAGGACATCACGCCCGCCGGACGGCAGCTGCTGAACCGTGCCGCGCGGCTGACGCCGCTCCTCGCGCTGCCGCTGCTGTCCCATCGCGACGTCGGCCGCTACCTGACCCGGCCGCTGGCCGAGGTCCTGGCCGAACCGGAGATGCGGGCCGTATTCGACGACCTGCGCCTCGGCACCGCCGCGCCGCACTGCCCGCTGCTCGTGATCCAGCCGCTGAGCGACCGGATCATCCATGTCGACGACGTGGACGCGCTGGTGGCCGACTACCGGCGCGGCGGCACCCCGGTCCGCTATCTGCGCGACCGCCTCAGCAGTCATTTCTCCCTGCTGCCGCTCGGCACGCCGCTCGTCCTCGACTGGCTGGCCGACCGGATCGCGGGACGGCCGGTGACGGATGCCACAACGCGAACCGTCCGGTCGGTGGCGGCCTCCCCGGCGAGCCGGCGCGGCCTCCTCGAAATGGCAGGCACCGCAACGCGTGTGGTGCTCGGCCGGCCGCTGCGCCGGCGAACCGAACCCGCCCCGCGCCCCGCCGACACCCTGGCCGCCTGATTCGCGCGCCCGGTCGGTCGGTGCGGTCGATTGCTGCGCTAATCATGGAGTACTGGACAATAGGAGCCGTGAACGACGCCGCGAACCCCACCGCCGGGAGCGACGGGCCTGGTCGAAAGGCCGACGCCACCGGCAGCCCGCGCAGCCACCAGGGGCCCCGCGGCCGGCACGCGGAGACCGCCGGAATCGGCCACGGCAGCACCGCCGGAATCGGCCACAGCAACACCGCCGGAACCGGCCACACGGAACGCATCGAGACGGCGGGCGGCGACCGGCCCCGGACCGCGGTTTCCGCACCGGCGGGACACCCGACCGGCTCCCGCCTCTACCCGCGGGTGACCAGCTTCCGGTCCCGCCGGGGCGCGATCACCCCGGCCCAGCAGCAATCCTGGGAGCGGACCTGGCCGCGCATCGGGCGCGAGGTGTCCGACGATCCGCTCGACACCGCCGCCTGGTTCGGCCGCGAGGCACCGCTGATCGTGGAGATCGGTTGCGGCACCGGCACCGCCACCGCCGCCATGGCGCTGGCCGAGCCGCAGTTCGACCTGATCGGCATCGAGGTCTACAAGCCCGGCCTGGCGCAGCTGGTGCAGCGCATCGAGCGCGAGGGCATCGAGAACGTCCGGCTGCTGCGCGGCGACGCCGTCGACGTTCTCGAAAACATGATTGCCAAGAATTCGCTGACCGGCGTTCGGGTCTTCTTCCCCGATCCGTGGCCGAAGGCTCGCCACCACAAACGGCGATTACTGCAGCCGAGCACGATGGCCCTCGTCGCCAGCCGCCTGAAGCCCGGCGGCGTGTTGCACGTCGCCACCGACCACGCCGACTACGCCGAGCACATCGCCGCGGTCGGCGCCGAAGAACCCCTGTTCACCGGCATGAACGAGGCGACGGGGGGCGACCCGGCCGCCTGGCGTTCGGGCGCGCCGATCGGGCTCGAACGCCCGGTCACCAAGTTCGAAAGCAAGGCACATCGGACCGGAAGCGTCATCACCGAGCTCGTTTGGGGGAAGATCGACGCATGAGCGAGCGCAGCGAGCGATCAATTAGCTCGGCCGTGGCCACGATCATGACCGGACCGAGCGTCAGCGAGGCCCGATCATGAGCGTCAGCGAGATGACCCCGGAGGTCATGGATGTCGCCGGAATAGTGCACGGCACCGCCTCGGGGCCGAGAGGAGACGCCGAGCCGACCGGCACCACCGCCGTCGGCGCCGCGGGCATCCCCGGCCCGACGGGCAACGCCACCGACGTGCGCCGGGTGCTGCTCGTCTGGGACGCCCCGAATCTCGACATGGGCCTGGGCGCGATCCTCGGGGGCCGACCCACCGCCGCCTACCGGCCGCGGTTCGACGCGCTGGGCCGGTGGCTGCTGGCCCGCACCGCCGAACTATCGGTGGGCAGCGTGCAGCGCGTCGAGCCGGAGGCGACGGTGTTCACCAATATCGCCCCCGGCACCGCCGATGTGGTGCGGCCGTGGGTGGAGGCGCTGCGCAACGTCGGCTACGCCGTCTTCGCCAAGCCCAAGATCGATGAGGACTCCGACGTCGACAGCGACATGCTGGCGCATATCGAATTGCGCCGCGGCGGTGCCGGACTGGCCGGCATCATGGTCGCCTCCGCCGACGGCCAGGCCTTCCGCGAGCCGCTCGAGGAGCTCGCGGGAAGCGGAATTCCCGTGCAGGTGCTGGGTTTCCGCGAGCATGCCAGCTGGGCGGTGACGTCCGATATCCTCGAGTTCATCGACCTCGAGGACATCCCGGGTGTGTTCCGCGAACCGCTGCCCCGGGTGAGCCTCGACTCGCTGCCCGAAGAGGGGGCCTGGCTGCAGCCCTTCCGGCCGCTGTCGGCCCTGCTCACGTCCCGCCCCGCTCAAGGAGTCGCTTAGTGTTCACCCGCTGGGGCGACCTGGTCTACAGATTCCGCTTTCTCGTCCTCGGTGCAGTCGTCGCCGCCCTGCTCGGCCTGGGCGGTTACGGCTTCGGCATCGAGGATCATCTCAGCGCCAGCGGCTGGGATGATCCGACCTCGGAGGCGACGCAGGCGGCACAGCTCAAGGACGAGGCATACGGCCGCGACCACACGGGCGACGTGCTGCTGCTCTACACCGCCCCGGACGGGAAGACGGTCGACGACCCGGAGTTCAGCCGCAAGATCACCGACAGTCTCGGCAGACTGCCACAGCGGTACCCCGACCAGATCGACAGGATCAACTACGCGTACTGGCGGGCCGCCGGCGGCCAGTGGACCTCGACGGGCGTCGCCTCCCCGGACAAGAAGGTCACCTTCGCCTCCCTGGCCATCAAGGGCAACAACGACACCGAGATGGTGAACAACTTCCGGAAGGTGAAGGACGTCTTCGCCATTCCCGGAGTGGACATCCAGGTCGCCGGCCAGCAGGCGGTGTCCGGCACGCTCAACGACACCATGGCCCAGGACCAGAAGCGGATGGAAGTCATCGCCATCCCGGTCGTCGCGGTCCTGCTGTTCTTCATCTTCGGCGGCATCGTCGCCGCGGCGATGCCGCTGATCGTCGGCGGCCTGACCGTGCTCGGCGCCAACGGCATAGTCATGGCCATCACCAAGTTCACCGAGGTGAACTCGTTCGTCAGTCCGGTCGTGTCGATGATCGGGCTCGGCCTCGCCATCGACTACGGCCTGTTCATAGTCAGTCGTTTCCGCGAGGAACTCGCCGAGGGGTACAGCACCGGCGCGGCGGTACGACGATCGGTGATGACCGCCGGCCGCACCGTGGCGATGTCGGCCACCATGATCATCGCGGCCAGCGCCGGCATGCTGCTGTTCCCGCAGGGCTTCCTGAAGTCGGTGGCCTACGGCACGATCGCCACGGTGCTGCTCGCGGCGCTGACCGCGCTCACCGTGCTGCCGGCGATCCTCGGCATCCTCGGCAAGCGCGTGGACATGCTGGGGCTCAAGTGGTTCCGCAAGACCAAGACCGCCGAGGAGATCGAGAACAGCTTCTGGGGGCGCGGCACCCAGTGGGTGATGAAGCACCCGCTGAAGGTCGCGATCCCGCTGTGCATCCTGCTGCTGCTGTTGATCATCCCGGTGAAGGACCTGAAGTTCGGCGGCATCAGCGAAACCTATCTGCCGCCGGACAATTCGACCCGCCTCGCGCAGGAGGAGTTCGACGAGCTGTTCCCGCAGTACCGGTCGAACCCGCTGCAGCTGGTCATGGTCACCGACAATCCCCGCGAGATCTACGGCGTCCTGCAGCAGGCGAACGAGGCGCCGGGGCTGGCCGAGAAGTTCAAGACGCCGGACAACCCGCCGAACGACTCCAACGTGTGGACCACGCAGACGTCGCTGGTCGACGCCGACACCGAAACCGCCGACGAGGCCATCGAACATCTGCGGCAGGACGTCGCGGTGCCCGACGACATGCAGTTCCTGGTGACCGGCCAGCCGGCCATCCAGAAGGACAGTATCGACGCGCTGCTCGACCGCATGCCGCTGATGATCGCGCTGGTCGTGCTGGTCACCACGCTGCTGATGTTCCTGACCTTCGGCTCGCTGGTGCTGCCGATCAAGGCGGCGCTGATGAGCGCGCTCGGCCTCGGCTCCACGCTCGGCATCCTGACCTGGATATTCGTCGACGGCAACGGGGCGGGGCTGCTCAATTTCACGCCGCAGCCGATCATGTCGCCGGTGCTGGTGCTGATCATCGCGATCATCTACGGCCTGTCCACCGACTACGAGGTGTTCCTGCTCTCCCGCATGGTGGAGGCGCGAAGTATGGGCGCCAGTACCACCGAGGCGGTGCGTTCCGGCACCGCGCAGACCGGTCGCATCATCACGGCCGCCGCGCTGATCCTGCTGGTGGTGACGGGCGCGTTCGCATTCTCGGATCTGGTGATGATGCAGTACATCGCGTACGGCATGATCGCCGCGCTGTTCATCGACGCCACCGTGCTGCGCATGCTGCTGGTGCCGGCCACCATGAAGCTGCTCGGCGACGACTGCTGGTGGGCGCCGAAGTGGATGAAGAAGATCCAGCGCAAGATCGGCCTCGGCGAGCCCATCCTGGACGACGAGCGTCCGGGCACCGACGATCTGGTCGACCTGGTCAAGACCACTCCGGTCACCGATCCGGTGACCCAGCAGATCCCCGTGATGCCCGACGGCACCCCGGCCAAGCCCGCGCGCCGGAAGAAGAAGCCCAAGCGCGCCCGGCGCCTGGAGGACGTGGACCCCGAGGCGCCCACGCAGCGTCTCGGTGAGATCGAGGACGAGGCCGATCCGCAGGACGATTCCGGTCCCGAAGGTGGTGCGGTGCAGGCATATTCGAGCGCCTCACCGACGGGCACGGCGGCGGATGCGCCCGAGCCGAATGCTCCCGCGACGACACCGCAGGCGAACTCCCCCTCGAGCACCCCGCCGTCGGGCACGGGTCGCTGGCTGAATTTGGGTGGCGCGCAATCGAAGCCGTCGGCAAGCGTGGGATCGCCGGATTCCCGTACGGCGCAACAGCGTTCGTCGTCGTCCGATCCCGGTGAGCCGCCGCAGGGGCTGATCGCGCCGCAGACCACGCCGCAGACGAACCTGAAGCTGCCGCGGGCGATCGAGCCGCAGTCGGGCGTGATCGGGATGACCCCGAACCCGAATATGCCGCAGGGCGAGGCGGATTCGCCGGAGCCGCCGTCGGCGCCGCCGCGGCTGTCCGGGGCGCTGCCGCCGGACGTGCCGACACCACCGGCGGGGCAACCGGTCGTGCCGCCGCGGCGCCCGGCCGAGCCGACCCGGCCGCCGGCGTCCTTCACACCGCCCGCCGCGCCGGAGCCGCCCGCGACTTCGGCCTGGTCGGCCGCGCTACCGCCGGATGCCTCGACCCCGCCGGCCGGACAACCGATGTCGGCACCGCAGCATCCGGTCGAGCCCCCTGCCGCACCGCCGATGCCGAGCGTGTCCACGCCGCCGTCGGTGTCGATACCGCGCTCGCCGGTGCCGCCGCGCATCGTGCCGCCCCGCGC
Organism: Nocardia sp. BMG51109; assembly: GCF_000526215.1. Classification (NCBI taxonomy): domain Bacteria; kingdom Bacillati; phylum Actinomycetota; class Actinomycetes; order Mycobacteriales; family Nocardiaceae; genus Nocardia; species Nocardia sp. BMG51109. The sequence continues at coordinate 2,492,939 of NZ_JAFQ01000004.1, read as the reverse complement.
GCCGGATGCGTCCCGCCATGCGGATCCGGACTCGTCCACCGGCCCGGCACCGCGCTCCGGCGACGAGTCGACGCAGCCCACCGGCCCGGTCGACACCACGTACCGCACGCTCCCGCCGGAGCAGCCGGTCGCACCGCATCCGGCCACCAGGGCCCAGATGTTCCACCCGCACGAGGCCAGGGAAGACGAGGCCGGGCAGCACGAAGCCGGGCAATACGAAGCCGGGCGATACGAAGCCACAGCGCACGAGACGGACTCCCCCGCACCGCATTCCGCCCCGGACAAGCCGTTCGCGAATCCGGAGCGGCCGGCGGATACGGCCGGACCGCAGGCCCAGCACACGGCGCTCGATCAGCCCGACCTGTCCGACCGCAGCAGCATCGAACAGTGGATGGCCGGCCTGCGCTCCTCTCGCCGCCGCCCCGACCAGCCGGACGAGGGCGAACAGCACGACACCCCGGGCCGCACCGTGAGCGTCAACGAGCTGCTCCGCCGCCAGAACCGCGACTGAGCAGTATCGGGGGCGGCCGGAGGCCGTCATCGGGTGTTACCGGCGGTTGCCGGTCCGGAGTCACTGCCGGGAACGATGTCACCGGAACCGTTGTCGCGCAGCAGGATGCGTTCGACAACCCGGAACGGAGGGGCGGGCATCGGATCGTGCGTCGCGTCGGTGAGCAGCTCGACGGTCTCGATACCGAGGTCCGCCAGGATGTTGCGGGCCGTCCGGATGTCCTCGTGGTCGACGCGATGCCCGGCGCCCGGACCGTCGGCGAAACCGATCGCCCGGGACGGCCTGCCCGCCAGCATAATTCGAGCGTCTCCGGCTCGCCGCGCCGGACTGGTCCGGCGGCGATACTCGATCAGGCCGGCGAGCGACACCGCGGGAAGCCGACCGGCGCGACTGAGCGCCGGCAGCTCGGAGGCGCCCGCCGGACCGCCGTCCCGGCCGTGCACCAGGCACAGCACGCCGGGGCCGACGGTTTTGCGGCAGGGAGCCGGCCCGCCGGGCACGCGCCCTGCGAACAGAGATGTGCGAGAACCTGTCTCGGCGTAACGCCCCGTCGAACGGAGCGGGTGTGACCGGGGCCGACGACGGCAGGCAGCGATCAGAATCCGGACATCAGGCGTCGGAACTGCGCCGCGAACGGCTGCTTGGCGGTGACGGATCCGAAGCGCAGCCGCCCCGTCACCACCAGGTGCAGTGGGCCGTACGGCGGGCCCGTGCGCACCTTGTTGTTCGCGCTGGAACCGATCAGGTCCAGTCCGTTCAGATCGACGGTGGCCTCGGCCGGCACGATCAGCGTCAGCGAACTGCAGAAATCGTCCACTCGCAGCTCGACCACCTGCGTCGACATCACCGCCTGGGTGAAATCGAGACTCACCCCGGACAGCTGGCTGCTCAGATGGAGCACGGGCGGAACCTGCCACCGGCCCTTGCGGTTCACGCTGGACAACCGCGTGCGGATGGTGTTTCCGGAGGGGGCCGGCGCCGGGCGGGCCCGGTCGAACGAGGGCCGCTCCGGCATCGGCGGTGCCTGATTCGGCTGCCCCTGCAGGCGGATACCCGGCAGGTCGACCAGCACCGCGTTCAGCTCGCCGCGGGTCTTGGCGGCCAGCGCGGTATCCATGCGCTCGGTGAACTCGCCGAGCGACAACATTCCGAGGCCGACCGCACGCTGCAGCAGCATCCCGACATGCTCGCGCTCGGTATCCGATACCCGCAGATCCCGGTCGCCCACCGCGCCCCCGGGCTCCGGCACCGACCGCGCTCCCGGACTCGATATCCCCGGGGTGGAAACCGTCTCACCGCCCATGCGACCGAGGGTACCGACGGCGGTGCCGCCGCACATCAGGGCAATCCCTGATCTCCTACTCCAGCCCCTGCTCGATCGCGTAGCGGGTCAGCTCGACGCGGTTGGCCAGCTGCAGTTTGCGTAACGTGGCCTGGACGTGGTTCTCGACCGTGCGGTGGCTGAGGCCGAGCCGGGTGGCGATCTGCTTGGCGGACAGGCCCTTGGCGACCAGGCGCAGCACCTCGGTCTCCCGCTCGGTGAGCGCCGGACGGTGCGGCTCGTCGCGCTCGGCGGGCGCGTTCGCGATGCGACGGTACTCGCCCAGCACCAGACCGGCCAGGCCCGGCGTGAACACCGCCTGACCCGCCGCGGTGGCGCGCACCGCATCGACCAACTCCGCGGCCGAGGCACTCTTCACCAGGTAGCCGGTGGCACCGGCCTTGATCGCGTCCAGCACGTCGTCGCGTTCGGCCGAGGCGGACAGCACCAGCACCCGGCTGCCGGGTGACACCCGCAGAATCTCGGCGGTGGCGTGCACGCCGGTGCCGTCGGGCAGCTGCATATCCATCAGGACGACCGCAGGACGCGCGGCGGCGGCCCGGCGGGTCGCCGCACCGACCCCGTCGGCGGTGGCGATCACCCGGAAACCCGCCTCGGCCAGATCGCGGGAGACCCCGTCCCGCCACATGGGGTGGTCGTCCACCACCATCACCGAGATGTCCTCGGCGGCACCGCTTTCACCTTCCGAGCTTTCGCCCGCTGAACCTTCACTCACCGATCCACCTCCCGTTCCTCGGTGTTGCGCGGCACCCGGAACTCCCATTCCGTGCCGTCGTCGGCGGTCAGCAGTTCCGCCACGCCGCCCAGTGCCTCGATGCGACCGACCATCGAGCGCGACACACCCATCCGGCCCTCGGCGGCGGCATCGGCGAGCCGCCCCGGAGCGATGCCCGGGCCGTCGTCGCGAACGCTGACCAGCACAGCATCGCCCACATCCTCGAGCAGGACATAGGCTTTCGCGCCCGGTCCGGCGTGCGCCGCGGTATTCGACAGCGCCGCGGCCACGGCGGCGGCGATCTCGCGGGCCATCCGCTCGCCGAGCAGCACCGCATCGCCGGGTGTCGAGACGAAGATCGACGGAGCCGTCTGCGCCGTCAGCAGCGGGCGCAGATCGACCTGTGCGCCCAGGGTTTTCGGCCGCTCGCCCTGTTCTGAGACGAGCACCCGCAGCGCCACCTCCTGCTCACCGGCGCGCTGCGCCAGTTCCGCCGTGCTGCCGCCGATTTCGGTGCCGCGGCGCTTGATGTAGCTGAGCACCTGCAGGACTCCGTCGTGCACCTCGCGCGCCAGCCGCTCGCGTTCCTCGGCGGCGGCCGTCAGGCGCACCGCGGCCTGCAGCTGCTGCTGGGCGCGCCGGGCGGTATTGGCGGCCAGGCCGATGGCCAGTCCCACCGACACCAGCACCGGCGCGGTGGCATCGGACCACAGATCGAGTTCCCACTGGGCGCGCACGACGATGCTCACCGCGGAGATCAACACACCGGACGACACCCCGCCGGCGGGACCCCACAGGATGGCCGCCGACATCACCGCGTTCGCGGCCCACAGCGTGGTGGGCAGCGTCTGGTGCCCGTGATACCAGTCGTAGTCGGCGACCAGCCGGGTCGATGCCATCAGCGCGATCACCACCGCGTGGTCGCCGAGCACCACCACCGTGCGCCGCCGCGCCGAGCCGGGATCGGCCCACCGCGACAACGGAATCGCCGAGACCACCGACCAGACCACCAGCACTCCGATGAGCGCCCAGCTGAGGCCGGGATGGCGGTAGTTGTCCACCGAAGCGATCTGCTGACCGACCGCGTACAGCACCGTCACCAGCCGGAAGGCCTGCGCCGCCCGCCACAGCGGGGCGGTGGCGACCGTATCGCGCTCGCGTTCGGCGCTCGCCATCACCGGCCTCCCGCCCCGGGTGCTTCCGGCACCCACCGACGCCCGGCGAGCGCGGCCGCGCCGGACCCGGGGCGAGATCGCTCAGCTGTCGCCCGCACTATTCGTCCCCCCACGATCACTGCCTGTTCCCCGGCTGCCACCCGGCGACGCCTCATCGTCTCCGGGCACGTCACCGCTGCCCCGCCCGGCCTCGGCGAGCCGATATTTCCCCTTCTCCGCCGTATCCGCCTCGGCAGGGAACATCGGCTCGTCCGCCCGCCCCGTATTGAGCTCCTGGTACAACTCCTCGGGCGTGTCGGCGAACAGCGAGCGGATCGCCGTGTTGAGCACCGCGACGAACGGCACCGCGAGCAGGCCGCCGGCGATGCCCGCCAGCACCACGCCGGCGGTGATCGCCAGCACCACCGCCAGCGGATGGATCCGCACCGCCCGGCCCAGCAGCAGCGGTTGCAGCACATGGCTTTCCAGCTGCATCACCGCGATCGTGATACCGAGCACGATCAGCGCCGTCACCAGGCCCTTCGTCATCAGCGCCAGGAACACCGCCACCGAGCCGGCCAGCACCGAGCCCACGATCGGGATGAACGCGCCGATGAACACCAGGGAGGCCAGCGGCAGCGCCAGGGGCACGCTGAGAATGGCCAGGCCGGCGCCGATACCGATGGCGTCCACCGCCGCCACCACGACCGTCGCGCGCACGAATCCGATCAGCGTGCCGAACCCCAGCTGACCGGCCCGGCGCACCCGCTCGCGCTGCTCGGTCGGGATGACCCGGGTGACGTACTGCCAGATCTGGTCGCCGCCGTAGAGGAAGAAGATGGTGATGAACAAGGTCAGGAAGATGCCGGTGAGGAACTCCCCGACCGCGGCCGCGGTGGTCAGCGCGCCGCTGGTGAGCGAGTCCTGATTGCTCTCCAGGGTCTTGATGATGGTGTTGCCGCCGCTGCGGATCTGATCGTCGCTCAGGTGCAGCGGGCCGTTGATCAACCAGTCCTGAATCGTCTGGACGCTGGTCTTGAACTCGTCGGTCAGCTGCGGCACGCCGCTGACGAACTGCTCGATGACGAAGGTGAAGATGCCCGCCAGCAGCCCGAGCGAACCGATCAGCGCGACGAGCACCGCGATCGAGCGGGGCAGCCCCATCCGCTGCATCCAGTCCACCAGCGGTGACAGCAGGGCGGCCAGCAGCAGCGCGATGGCCAGCGGGATGACGACCGTGGTCAGCCGGTGCGCGAGATAGGCGACGGCCAGCACGGCGACCAGGATGATCAGCAGTCGCCAGCACCATTCGGCGGCCTCCCGCACCAGGGGATGCACCGCCTCGGCGGCGCTGCGCGCCGGACGCTCCCGCACCACCGTGGCCCGCCCGGCCGGCTCCCCCGCCGTGTCGGTACGGTCGCCGCGACCCTTCCCCACGTCACTCACGCCGCGAGCCTAGCCGCACCGACCGACAACGAGCACGTGAGCGCGCGGATAGCAGGCGTACCATCGGCCGCCGTCGGGAGCACCGGCGCTCCGCAACGGCGCGAAACGATAGATTGGTCCTCGTGTCAGCGCCCTTGGAAGCGGTCAAACAGACCATGCGGACGCGCTGGCCGCTATATCTCGCATCGATGCTGGCGGCCAACGCCTTCGGTGCGATTCTGGTGTACGCGTTCATCCAGTACGGCCTGCCCTCCCCCGAGGGCACGCCGGCGGGTGTGCGGCGCACCGGCCTGGTGGTCCCGGTGTCGGTGTTCGTCGTCGGCGGCGCGCTGAGCGTCACCGCGTCGGCGCTGATGCTGCGCCCGGTGATGCGCTGGCGGCTGCGCGGCGGCCCGCCGAGCCGGCAGGAACAGATGGCCGCGCTGCACGCCCCGCTGCGGCAGGCCATCGTGCACCTGTTGCTGTGGCTGGTCTGCGGCGCGGTGCTGGCCGCGACGATCATCGTGGACACCCCGGAGCTGGCCGGCGCCGTCATCGTCACCGAATGTATGGCCGCGACCATCGTGTTCGGCTTCACCTACATGCTCGGCGAGCGGATCCTGCGGCCGGTCGCCGCGCACGCGCTGTCCACCGGCACCTTCGATCACACCCTCACCCCCGGCGTCGGCACCCGGATGGCGATGACCTGGGGCATGGGCACGTTCGCGCCCACCATCGCGATCGTGCTGCTGTGCGTCACCCAGATCACCTCCCAGGTGCGGTTCTCCGCGCAGTCCCTGGCGGTGTCGATCCTGCTGCTGTGCGGCGTGGTGATCATGCAGGCGCTGGCCCTGTCGATGCTGACCGGATCCAGCATCTCCGATCCCGTCCGCCAGCTCTCGCGGGCCATCGACCGGGTCCAGGAGGGTGCCCGCGACGTGCAGGTGGAGGTGTTCGACGGCAGCGAGATCGGACTGCTGCAGGTCGGTTTCAACCGCATGATGGACGAGGCCGCCCAGCGCCGCGAGCTGCAGGAGCTGTTCGGCCAGCACGTCGGCGAGGAGGTCGCGCGGCGCGCGCTCGCGCACGGCACCGAACTCGGCGGCGAGACCCGATTCGTCGCGGTGCTGTTCGTGGACATGGTCGGCTCCACCGCCACCGCGGCCGAACGGCCGCCCACCGAGGTGGTCAGCCTGCTCAACGAGTTCTTCCGGGTCGTCGTCGATGTCGTCGACCGCAACAACGGCCTCATCAACAAATTCGTCGGCGATGCCGCGCTGGCCATTTTCGGCGCGCCGCTGGACCGCCCGGACGCGCCGACCGCCGCCCTGACCGCCGCCCGAGAACTGCGCGAGGCGTTGCGCGAGGTGCCCGGCCTGGATATCGGCATCGGCGTCTCGGCCGGCCTGGCGGTCGCCGGAAATATCGGCGCCGCAAATCGTTTCGAATACACCGTGATCGGCGATCCCGTCAATGAGGCTTCCCGGCTGACGGAACTGGCCAAGGATCATCCGGGCCGGGTTCTCGGTTCGGGCAGCGCGTTGTATTTCGCGGACGAACACGAGCAGCGATTCTGGGAATCCGGCGACGAGGTGCAGCTGCGCGGCCGCCGCCGCAAGACGCGGCTGGCCTGGCCGAAGTCCGGGGAAGACCGGTCGGTGCCGACCGGCGCGGACGAGTCCGAGGCACGCCCGGATTCGGTCCTGGACTGATCGGTATGTGTCGCCGCCGCGCACGCAACCGTCAAACCAGGGGGCTGCTCCGGATAGCGCCGTTGGTTAGGCTGACTCGCGTGAGGGCCCATGGAGAACTAGCCGGCGACGCGGCGTCGCCCGCGGATCCGGGCCGCCGCGGGCGGTTCTGGTGGATGAAATGGGTTCTCGGCCTGGCGGTGTCGGCGCTGCTGATAGCCGAGGGCGTTTATCTCTGGCCCCGATTGCACGATTCCTGGCGAAATCTCACCGAAATCCATTGGGGCTGGGTCGCGGCCTGCATCCTGATGCAGGCGGTGTCGATGAGCGGTTTCGGCCGGATCCAGAAACAACTGTTACGCGCCGGCGGAGTGGACGTGAGCCAGCGCAAATCCGTGGCGGTGGTGTACGGCGCCACGGCGATGTCGGTGACGCTGCCGGCCGGTCAGGTGTTCTCCACCGCGTTCACCTACCGCCAGACCAGGCGCTGGGGAACGAGCCCGATCGTGGCCTCCTGGCAGCTGGTGATCTCCGGCGTGGTCGCCGCGGCCGGCCTGGCGCTGCTGGGTGTGGGCGGCGCGGTCCTGGTCGGCGACCAGGTCGGGCCGTGGAAGCTCGTGCTCCCGGTGGTCGCGGTCGTCGCGCTGATCTGGGCCGGCAACTACATCTCGAACAACCCGGGCTCGCTGGAATCGCTGGCCCGCCGGATCCTGCACCTGGTCAACCGGATTCGGCGGCATCGCGCCGACGACGGCCTGGACAAGGTCCACGAGATCCTGCATCAACTGGAGTCGGTGGATCTGGGCCGGCGCGACGGCGCCCTGGTGGCGGGGTGGGCGCTGGTGCACCGGCTCGGCGACGTGGCCTGCCTGGGCGCGGCCTGTTACGCCGTGGGCGCCGAGCCGCGGCTGGCCGGGCTGTTGATCGCGTTCAGCGTCGGGAAGGCGGTCGGCACGATACCGTTCGCGCCCGGCGGCATCGTCTACGTCGACGCCACCCTCATCTACAGCCTCACCGCCGCCGCCGGGCTGCCGGCCGCGCAGGCGGTCGCCGCGGCATTCGTGTACCGCATGGTCAGCTTCATCCTGGTGGCGATCATCGGGTGGATCGTGTTCGCGTTCCTGTTCCGCAAGCCCCAGGCCGAGGACGCCCAGTTCGAGAAGGAGTTCGAGCAGCGCTCGACGATCCTGGCCGAGCAGCGGCTCCGGAACGACAAACGAGGGGGCGACAAGCGAGGCGGCGACAAGCGGGCCGAGCGCGATCGCCGGGACGAGCCGGGCGAGCCCGGCTGAGGGGTACCTCGCGCCGAGCCGAACATCCCCCGCACTACCCTGTCCGGCGTGCGAAATCTGGTGCCGCTCGTGGCCGACGCCCTGCTGGTGATCGTGTTCTGCGCGATCGGCCGGCGCAGCCACGACGAGGCCGTGCTCGCCGGCCTGCTCCGCACGGTATGGCCGTTCGGCATCGGCCTGCTGGTCGGCTGGCTGCTCGCGGCGGGGATCGCGGCCCGCGGCGAGTTCGCCGCCGCGATACGGCGATTCGACCGCCGCCCGCTGTGGCCGGCCGGGGTGGTGGTGTGGCTGAGCACGCTGGTCGTCGGGATGGTGTTGCGGGTGGTCAGCGGTCAGGGCACCGCGGTGAGCTTCATCGTGGTCGCGGCGACCGTGCTGGCGTTGTTCCTGCTCGGCTGGCGTGCCGTCGCGCGGATGCTGGATCGTCCGAAGGCACAGGGCTGAGCCGTCCGAGCGGAACCGCGGCCCGGCCGGCGGAGAACTCGCGCTACTTGTCCGGTGCGGCCAGCGACTGCAACATGCGCGCGGCCATGCGCGCGGTGGCGTCGCCGCTGTCGGTGTTGTCGATGTGGATCGCGAACGCCAGATCACCCATGTTCGCCAGCAGCCAGCCGTTCTTGCCGGCGTCGGCCGCGTAGGCGGTGACGCCCGCGTACCGGCGCAGCGAGGCCAGCTCCGGGCCGGCGGCGGCATCGTCGGTCAGCATCCGGCGCAGCTGTTGCAGCACGTCGTCGGGGAGCTGTCTCAGCTGGGCCTCGGTGGTGGCCGGGCGGCCGATCTCGATCATCGGCGGCGCGACCGAGCCGCGCGAGATGGCCGCGGCCGCGATGGCCATCCCGAACGGGCTGGCCTGAATCGGGTCGGCGGCACCCTGTTTCACCTGCTCGACACCGCGGCCGCCGATCGGCAGCCGGCCGGTGGTCTGGTCGAGGCCGGGAACCTTGAAGCCGATGCCGACGCCCAGCACGGCCGCCGCCTCCGCGGCATCCTGCACCGAGACATCCTGTGGCGCCTTCTTCTTCATCACGGCCGCGGCCTGCTTGAACAGCTCCATGGTGCCGCCGGCGGGATAGGCGCCGGTGAAGGCCACCGGCCCCTGCTCGCTGGCATACGTGTTCTGCGCGGCCGCCACGACGGCGCCGGTGGACGGCTGGATCGCCACCAGCGTGGCCGCGGTGCCGGCGCTGACCACAGCGTCCTCGGCGGCCCGCTGCAACTTCTGGTCCAGCGTCGAGGCGACGTCCGGGCCGGGCGGCCCCTGCTGGCCGGCGAGCTGCGTGACCGGGCGGCCGTCCCCCTCGAACAGCTTCACTCCCCAGCCCGCATGCTGATCCCGATTCTCCTGCCACACCTTCTGCAGCGCATCGGTCATCGGCGAGGAGATCCGGCGGTCGGTGACGATCAGCCGCGGCTGCTTCTCCAGCACGACGCCCGGAATCGACGCCATCTTCGGCTCCAGGATGGCGAAATCGTCCTCGCGCAGGCGCACCGCGGTGACCGGCTTCCCCGGCGCGGCCGCCAGCTGCTGCATCAGTGAGGGGCCGGTGATCAGCGGCGCGACGGGCTCGATGGCATCGGCCAGCGCATTGGTCGAGGCCACCGGGTCCGGCATCTTGCCGGGATCGAGGTTCACGACATTGATGACCTGCTCGGCCATCAGCGTGTTGCCGGCGTTGTCGTTGACCTTCGGCGGCGGCGCGTCGGTGCGCACCAGCTTGACGCTGCGCTGATTGTCCAGCTGCGGGACCACCAGGCTGGGCTCCCAGGAGATTCGCCACCCGATCGCGAGCTTGCGGATCGACCCCTGCAGATCGTAGGTCCAGTCCTTACCCGGGCCGAAGTTCCAACCGGCCTGCAGGTTGAACATCGCCGAATCGCCGTCCAGGTCGATGTATTGGGCCAGCCGGTAATCCGGTTTGCCAGGATTGAGCCCGTCGAAGATTCGACGGAGCGTCGCCTCCGCGCCGTTGGGGTACGACGTCAGCTGGGCGGCACCGCCGGCATCCTTCTCATCCAGCAGATGAGTGAACTTTTCGACGATGGCTTGGGGGCTGTTCGGCTCCTCGTCGAGACCGCACGATCCCATCGCGATCACCAAGGCGACCGCGCCCACCAATGCCGCTGCGCCACGAAGGCGAAAGCGGCGGGATCCCCACACATCCATGTCGCCCACTCTTCACTCTTGTCACTCCAGCAACAAGACCAACGGTACCCGAAAGTAACGGACCCGGCGCCCGGTTGACGCCGACCGCATTCTCCATGCTCAGCGACCAGAATAATGCCCGTATCGCGTCATCCGGCACAGCAGATGCCAAAACGTTGGACGTGTTCTCGATGTGGCCGCCGGGACAGTCGTTCTCCGACAGCGGAATTCGTCGCGGCCCATCCGGTGTAATCTTGTAATCATTGTTTCACCACATCGAGCGTAAGTGAGGTAAGACCATGAGACACGGACCGCGGGGCCGGGGATTCGGGCGTCCGGGTGGTTGGCAACAGGCCGACCTCCCCGATGCCGCGGAGGCGCCGGACTGGTTCGCCGGCAGGTTGCCGAGCGACTGGTTCACGGGGCCTCCGGCGGTCGAGATCGACCGCGACGAGATCGTGGTGATCGGCGAATTGCCGCTGCCGGAGCAGGATCGCGGCGAGACACCGGCCACCGAGCAGTCCACCGAGGCGGAGCCGACCAGCACGACCGAGGCGGAGCCGAACGGCAAGACCGAAGCTGAGCCGGCCGGCGGCGAGACACCGACCACGGAGGTACCGCAGGCCACCCGGGACGGCCTCGTCGCGCGCTTCCGCGAAACCACCCGTCCGGCCCGGATACAAATCGCTCAGGAGGCGCAGGCCCGCTACGGCCGCAACGTCGCCTGGGGCGTCTCGGTGGAGGGCGAGCGAATCCTGTTCACCCACTTGGCGGTTCCGGTGATGACGCGGCTGCGCCAGCCGGAGCGAAAGGTGCTGGACACGCTGGTGGACGCCGGGGTCGCCCGCTCCCGCGCCGACGCGCTGGCCTGGACGGTGAAGCTGGCCGGCAAGCACGCCGAGGAATGGCTCGACGAGCTGCGCTCGGCCATGCGCAAGGTCGACGATCTGCGCGCCGAGGGTCCGCGCGGGCTCTGATATCGCGGGCGCCGACTAAGGTGTCCGGCATGGCACCGATCCTCGTGCTCAACGGCCCGAACCTGAATATGCTGGGCGCCCGCCAGCCCGACGTGTACGGCTCGGACACCCTCGACGACGTCATCGAGCTGTGCCGCAAGACGGCCGCGCGTTTCGGCCGGGAGATCATCGCGTTCCAGTCCAATTCCGAAGGCGCCCTCATCGATCGGGTGCACGCGGCGCGCGGGGCCGAGTCCGCCATCGTCATCAATCCCGGCGGATTCACCCACACCTCGGTGGCGCTGCGGGACGCGCTGGTCGTCCCGGAGGTGCCGATCGTGGAGGTGCACATCTCGAACGTGCACGCCCGGGAGGACTTCCGGCACCACTCCTACATCTCCCCCATCGCCACCGCGGTGGTCGCGGGCATGGGCATCCAGGGCTACGCCGCCGCCGTCGAATTCCTCTGCACCAGACCGTAGTTCGCTGGACACGTCGGCGATTCCGCGCTCGGCGAAAATCCCTGTGCGCCTCCGGGTGTAGTAGATATGCTACGAGCCATCCTGATGTTGCTACGGAGGGCAGGATGACAGTAGGCGATGACGTCGTGCTCGACGTCCGGGGTCTGCGAATGCGGTACGGCACCCGGGACGTGTTGCACGACGTGACATTTCAGGCCCGCGCGGGAGAGGTCCTGGTGCTGCTGGGGCCGAACGGCGCGGGTAAGACCACCACGATCGAGATCCTGGAGAGCTTCCGGATGCGGTCGGCCGGCGAGGTCACGGTGCTCGGCACCGATCCCGCGCACGGCGACGAGACGTGGCGGGCGCGGTTGGGCATCGTGCTGCAATCCTGGCGCGACCACGGCCGCTGGCGCGTGCGCGAGCTGCTGACCCAGCTCGGGGCGTACTACGCGCCGTATTCGACGGCGGCGATCACCCGGCCGTGGGACACCGACGAACTGATCGCCGCGGTCGGCCTGACCGAGCAGTCCGACACCAAGATCAGCAGACTGTCCGGCGGCCAGCGCCGCCGCCTGGACGTGGCCATCGGCATCGTCGGCCGGCCGGAACTGCTGTTCCTCGACGAACCCACCGCGGGCTTCGATCCGCAGGCGCGCCGCGAATTCCACGACCTGATCCACCGCCTGTCCGACGACGAGCACACCACGATCATGCTGACCACGCACGACCTGGACGAGGCGGAGAAGCTGGCCGACCGCATCCTGATCCTGGCCGGCGGGCGCATCATCGCCGACGGCTCGGCCGACGAGCTGTCGCGGCGGATCGCCGGCGAGGCCGAGGTGAAATGGACCCGCGAGGGTCAGCGGTTCGTGCACACCACCACCGAATCGACCAAGTTCGTCTACGAGCTGTTCCAGCAGTACGGCGAGGCGATCGGCGAACTGGAGGTGCGCCGCGCCTCGCTCGAGGACACCTACATGATCCTGGTGCAGCGCTTCGAGTCCGGGCAGGGCGGCGCCGAGGTGCACAGCCTGGAGGAGGTGACCCGATGAGTCCGATAGCGGCGGCGGCCCGGGCCGGGGCGGCTCGCGGGCTGACCGAGATGCGCCAGATGCACACCAACGGACAAGATCTGTTCGTGCAGTACTTCTGGCCGATGCTCATGCTCGTGGCGCTGTTTTTCATGCGCAACGGCCATTTCGAGAGCACCGGAATCGGTCTGGGGTCGCTGGCCCTGCCGAGCGTGCTGGGCCTGCTGGTGGCCTCGACCGGACTGCTCGGCATCTCGCAGTTCCTGGCCATCGATCGCGAAGACGGAACCCTGTTGCGCGCCAAGGCGACTCCGAACGGCATGTTCGGCTACCTGATCGGCAAGATCATCAGCACCTCCGGTTCCGTACTGGTGCAGGTGGTGGTCATGCTGGTGGCCGGGGCCTTCATCGTCGGCGGGCTGCACCTCGGCAGCGTCTACACCTGGTTCACCCTGGTCTGGGTGCTCGTGCTCGGCCTGCTCGCCACGCTGCCGATCGGGGCGGTCCTCGGCTCGGTGTTCGAGAACCCGCGCAATATCGGGTTCATCTCGTTTCCGATCATGGGCCTGGTCGCGGTGTCCGGCATCTTCTACCCCATCACCGCGATGCCGGGCTGGGTGCAGGGACTGGCCCAGGTCTTCCCGGTCTACTGGCTGGGCCTGGGCATGCGCTCGGCTCTGCTGCCCGGCGATGCGGCCGTCGTCGAGCTCGGCCACTCCTGGCGGCACTGGGAGACGCTCGGCATGCTGGGAGTCTGGACCGTGATCGGGCTGACGATCGCCCCGATCGTGTTGCGGCGCATGGCTCGTCGCGAATCCGGATCGAGCGTGGCCGCGCGCCGCGAGAGGGCGATGCGGAGTGCCTACTGAGGTCATCTACAACCGCATCGCGATGCTGCGCGCCGAGCGCGGCATCTCGCGGCGGCAGCTGGCCGAGGCCCTGGGCGTGCACTATCAGACCGTCGGATACCTGGAGCGCGGCGAGTACAACCCGAGCCTGCATCTGGCGCTGCGGATTTCGGAGTACTTCGGGGTGACGGTGGAGGTGATCTTCTCCGTCACGCCTTTCCCGCGGCTCGGGTCGGAATCCGAATCTGCTTGAACCACCGAGGTTTCCGCTGTCGAACCGGGCACAGGCAATCTCAGCGCCACACGACGTCCCGGCACGGCAACGTCCACTCGGCAGGACGAGGCCGGATCGCCCTCAGCCGATGAGGGTTTCGGCGAGAGCGCGCCATTGCGCACGGGGCACGTCATCGGGGTCGGTCGGTTGCACGACGAGCACCACTTGGTCGGCTCCCGCGTCGAGATGGCGCCTGACGCGGGTGGCGACGGCGTCGACGTCACCCCGGGCGACCAGCCCGTCGATCAGGCGGTCACTCGTACTGTCGATGTCGTCGTCGCCGAAGCCCATCCGGCGTAGGTTCTGGCGGTAGCCGCCCACCCGGGTCAAGAAGCCGACCGACTCGCGGACCGTGGCCCGGGCCCGCTCCGGATCCCGTTCGAGCACAACGTATTCCATGACGGCCAGGGTCGACTCGTCACCCAGGATCCGCCGGGCCCGCGCGGTGAACTCCGGGGTGACCAGCAGCGGCAGCGCGCCCGCCGCCCGGTCGCGGGACAGTTCCAGCATCCGCGGACCCAGCGCCGACAGCATCCGGGCGCTCGCCGGAACCGGCGGGTCGGCGGCGTCCAGGTCGTCGAGGTAGGCGTTCATGGTGCGCAGTGGCCGTTCACCGTGCGCCCCACCCAATCCCGTGATCAGCCGCCCCGGATCGGTGGCCTCGAGATCGCGGCGGAACGCGACCACATCCTCGGCGGAATACCTCCCGACCGGAACGATCGCGCTGCCGACGGTGACCTTCCCGGTCGCCCGGACGACGTCGCGCAGCGGGTCCAGCGTCGCCAGCTGTCCGCCGGCGATCCAGATCGTGGAGTAACCGAGACTCTCCAGCAGGGCGGCGTCGTCGAGGTGGCCGCCGTCGGCGCGCGCATCCAGGGTCACGCCGATCGGGCCCAGTTCGAGGTGTGTCATCTGTCGACGCCTTCCGTAGCGGTCTCATCGGATGAACGCGACGCTAGATCCTGAACCTAACTCGAGGTCAAGCGGCGGGCGGGAGCGCGTGCGAGGCGGGTCGGCACCGCGCATGGCCAGGTGCGATACCGCAGGCGCGCCACCGGGGCCACACACGCTCGTGCCGGACCGGTTTCGGGTTACCCTCGAAGAAATTGTCCGATTCGCCCAGGGAGTACGACCCCGTGCCGAACGAGCCCATCGATCTGAAACAGGACCGGCCGCACAGCGCCCGCATGTACGACTACATGCTCGACGGCAAGTCGAACTACGAGGTGGACCGGGCGGCGGCGGAGCAGGTCCTGCGGTCGAATCCCCACGCGCGCAAGGTCGCCAAGGCCAACCGGGCCTTCATGCACCGGGCGGCACGATTCCTGGCCGAGACGGGAATTCGGCAGTTCCTGGACATCGGCACCGGGATCCCGACCGAGCCCAATCTGCACCAGGTCGCGCAGGAGGTGAATCCGGCCGCGCGCGTGGTGTACGCCGACAACGACCCGATCGTCCTCGCCAACGCCCGAGCGCTGATGTCCAGCACGCCGGAGGGCCGCACCGCCTACGTGCACGCCGACCTCACCGACCCGGAGGCCATCCTGAACGCACCCGAGGTCGCCGCGACGCTGGATTTCGCGGAGCCGATCGCGGTGAGCCTCATCGCCGTCGCCCATTTCGTCCCCGGCGACCGGCTGTACGAGATCGTCGACAGTCTGCTGGCACCGCTGGTTCCCGGCAGCTACCTGGCGATGACCCACCTGACCACCGACATCGACCCCGAGGGCGTCGGCGCCACCGTCCGGGCCGCGGCGCAGGGCGGCATCGAGCTGGCGCCCCGCGACCGGGACGCCGTCGCCCGATTCTGCGCCGGACTGAACCTGGTCGAGCCCGGCATCGTCCCCCTGCACCGCTGGCGGCCCGAGATGGAGCAGCCCGCCACCTACGACGCCACCCTGCCGCTCTACGCCGCGGTCGCCCGCAAGCCCTGATCCGCCGCACAACCAAGCGCGCTGCCGCGGCGCCCGGTGGCGAACCGGAACGTCGATGTGATGTCCGCGGTCCTGCACGACTGGGACGACGACTCCGCGCACGCATCCTGCCGTCGATCAAGCGCTCCGCGAATCCAGGGCCCGGTGCGCATCGTGGATGGGCGGTTATCCGGCGGGCGTGCTCAGGTAGTGGTCGAGGTGGGTGGCTGCGGTGAGCATGGCCAGGCCCTGGGTGGTGAGCTTGTGTTGCCATTCGGTCAGGGCGGCGGTCAGTTCGTCTGTGCCGCGGGCCGTTCTGACCTGCTGGACCACGGTGGCGATGTGGTCCAGGGGGTAGCCGCCGCGTCTGAGGAGGTGGGCCAGGTCGGCGTCGCGGGTGTCGGTTGCGCGGAAGATCCGGTGGCCGGTGAGCGGGTCTCGGGCGGGGGCGAGGATGCCGACTCGTTCCCAGGTGCGCACCGTGGCCGGGGTGACGCCGAGCCGGTGCGCGAGCTCGCCGATGGATCGAATGCCGGGACCCGTTCGGTCCCAGTCATTTTCGGACTGCGAGGTGAGGTGGTCGACCGCCTTTCGCACCCGATCGAGGGTGTCGCGGTCGCGGAGCAGCCGGGCGTGGCCGCGGTCGATGATCGTCAGGGCCTTGTCCAGTTCGTTCGCGTGCAGCGCGTTCATGATCGCGCCGCCGGCCCGGTGGCCGTAGGCCGCGATGAGGGCGAGGTAGGCGCGAAGCGCCGCCGCGTGCAGTTCGGTGAAGATGCGGTAGCCGCTGTGCGTGCGGGCGGCGGGTGGGATGAACCCGTCTCGCTCGTAGTTGCGGACGGCCTGGGTCGAGAGGCCGTGTTCGCGGGCCAGGTCGGCAGGGCGCATGTTTTCACCGATTTGAGACTTTATGGCATTACTTGCTGGTGGTGGCTGACGAAGTTTACCTCGTTCGTTCAAAGATACGATTCAGGAGTATGAGCCAGGAGATTCGAGACTTCGCCAATCCGCCGTGTGAGCTGCTGGCACTGGGCGAACCGGCACACCCGACGCAGGAACCGGCCTTCGGGCCCCTCCGGAACGAACTGTTCGCATCGCTTGCGCGCCAAGGCTTCCGGTCCATCGCCCTGGAGACCGATCGGGTGTCGGCGCTCGCGGTGAACGACTTCGTCCAGGACGGCGTGGGAACACTCGAAAAGGCGATGGGGCAAGGCTTTTCGCACGGATTCGGCGAGCTGGAGGCCAACCGCCGGCTGGTCACCTGGATGCGCGAATACAACGAGGGCCGCCCCGCCACGGAACGGCTGGCCTTCCACGGCTTCGACGCGCCGACCGAGAACACCAGCGCACCCAGTCCCCGGCGCTATCTCGAATACGCGCGCGACTATCTGGGACTCGACCTAGACCTCGCGAACCTGCTGGGCGCCGACGAACGGTGGAGCCGCCAGGAGGCGATCCTGGACCCCGCCCTGTCGATCGGCGACAGCCCCGCGGCCGCGCACCTGCGGGCGATCGCCGACGACCTGCTCACCGCGCTCTACACCCGCGCGGCGGAGCTGATCGCGGCGACCTCGCGCGCCGACTGGTTCCGGGCCCGCACCCACCTCACCGCCGGCCTCGGGCTGCTGCGCTACCACAAGCAGGCCGCCCGGCGGATCGAGGAGGGCGCCCGAATATCCGGCCTGCTGGCCGCCCGGGACACGCTCATGGCCCGGAACCTCCTGGACATCCGCGGCATCGAGGAGCAGCGCGGCCCGACGCTGGTTTTCGCCAACAACGCTCACCTGCAACGCAATCGGAGCAGTATGCGCATGGCGGGGATGACCGTCGACTGGTCCCCCGCCGGCGCCATCGTGGGCGCCCTGCTGGACCGGCGGTACACCGTCGTCGTCGGCAGTCTGGGTCGCAGCGCAGCCCTCGGGCTCGGAGAGCCGGATCCGGACACCTACGAGGGGTTCCTGCAGGGGCACATCACCACCTGGGGCCTGACGAGCGCCGCCGCGGTCCCTTCCGCACGCACGCGCACGGACATGCGGGCGGGGCTGGCCTACGCTCCCCTCGACCAGGCAGTCGTCGACTCGGCCGACGCCATCCTGCATGCCGATGCCGGCCCGGTGCCCGCGAAGGAGCGCACGGCGTGATCACGCACCGCTGAGACCGACATCGGCCCGGACCGTCTTACGGCCCGGCCGATTCCAGCTCGCAACCGAGGATCCGGGCGCGGTGCTCGTCGCCCCACCGTTCCAGTGGGCGCAGGGCCGTACGCAGCTCCTCGCCGAGCGGAGTGAGCGAATATTCCACGCGCGGTGGAATTTCCGGATAGATCTCGCGATGGACGATGCCGCTGCCCTCCAGGTGGCGCAGGTTCTCGGCCAGCACCTTCTCACTGACCCCGTCGAGCAGCCGGCGGATGCGGCCGAAGCGCTGCGGACCCTCGCCGAGCACCCACATCAGGTGCATCCTCCACTTGCCGCCGACCACGTCGATGGCCACGGACATGCCGCACACGTCGTCATCCGGGTGACAGCCATCCGGGTGACAGTTATCCGCGTCACAGCTCGGCTCCATCGCGACCCTCCTGACGGTATTTCCCACCTCGAGGTAAGCAACCGGACCTCGACGTGCGGTATTCCCGAGACTACCGGCGGCCGCGACCATCGGAATCCGGCGCCACTTCCGATTTCGCGACAACACGAAGGATTTCACGATGTCTCAGCAGTCCGTCTCGGTCATCGGCCTGGGCCCGATGGGGCAGGCGATGGTGAAACAGTTCCTGGCGGCCGGCCTCGAGGTGACGGTGTGGAACCGGAGCCCCGACAAGGCCGATGCCATGGCCGAATCGGGCGCCACGCGGGCGGCCACCGTGGCCGAGGCGCTGGACGCCAACGAGGTGATCGTGGTCAGCCTGACCCACTACGACGCCATGTACGAGGTGCTGACCCCGGCGACCGGCCACCTGGCGGGCAAGGTGATCGTCAACCTGTCCTCCGACTCCCCGGAGCGGGCCCGGGCGGGCGGGGCCTGGATCCGCTCGCACGGTGCGGAATTCCTGTCCGGCGGTTTCATGTCGGCCGGCGACAACATCACGCATCCGGCGTCGTACATCTTCTTCAGCGGACCGCGGGAGGTCTTCGACGCGCACGCCGGCCTGCTGCGCCCGCTGAGTCCGCAGGAATACCTCGGCGCCGACGACGGTGTCGCACAGGTCTTCTACCAGGCCCTGCTGGTGATCTTCCACCCGTGGACGCTGGGGTTCACCCAGGCGCTGGCGGTCATCGAGAACTCCGGGCACGAGATCGACCAATTCCTGCCCTACGCGGAACGATCCAGCGCGGCGTTCCCGTACTTCATGACCGAGTACGCGACCGCGGCCAAGGCCGGCGGCTGGGGCGATGCGGCGAGCTGGGTGATGATGGACGCCGGCGCGCAGCACATCATCGACGCCAGCACGGAGTCCGGTGTCGACGCCACCCTGTCGCGGGCCGCACAAAGCCTGTGGCGCAAGGCGATTGCCGCAAACCGGGGGGCCGACCGGCCCGTGACGATGTACGAGTTGTTGCGCGGCGGCCGCTAGCTCAGGTACTCGGCGGCGAGCCGGGCACCGAGCTGCTCCAGCAGTGACCCGGCGTAGGCGATGGAACGCGCCGGGTCCGGTTCCAGCTCCGACAGCGCACGGCACCCGTCGAAGCCCGCCGTGCGCAGCTGTTCGCCGGACAGCAGGCAGCGCCCGGCCACCGCCACCACCGGTACACCGGCGGCGCGGGCGGCCGCGCGGACACCCATCGGCGCCTTACCGCGCAAGGTCTGCTCGTCCAGCGAACCCTCGCCGGTGACGACGAGAGCCGCACCGCGCAAACGGGATTCGATATCGGTCAGCTCCAGCACGACATCGATTCCGGGACGTTCGACCGCGCCGAGCACGGACATCGCACCGAAGCCGGTACCGCCGGCCGCCCCCGCGCCGGGGCGCCCGGCGGCTTCCGGATCGATCAGCTCGGCCCAATTCGCCAGGGCTGCTTCGAGAATCGCGCACTGACCGGGATCGGCGCCCTTCTGCGGGCCGAAGACCGCCGCCGCACCCTCGGGTCCGAGCAGCGGATTGTCGACATCGCTCGCGAGCGTGACCGTGGACTCGGCGAGGGCGGGGTGCAGGGCCGACCGATCCACTCGCGCCGCCTCAGCGAGAGCCGCTCCGCCCCTGGGGATCTCGTCGCCGCCGACATCGAGGATTCGCAGTCCGAGTGCCTGCAACATGCCCGCGCCACCGTCGCTGGACGCACTGCCGCCGACCCCGAGAACGAGGGACCGCGCACCCCGGTCGAGGGCGTGGGCGATCACCTGCCCCAAGCCGTAGGTGCCCGCATGCAGCGGATCGAGCTGCCCGCCGGGCAATGTCACCAGGCCCACGACGGAGGCCAGTTCGATCACAGCGGTATCGTCTCGCACCGCATAGCAAGTCGACACCGGAGCACCGGTCGGCCCCGACGCCGCCACCGATACCCGCTCCCACCCGGCCGCGAGAAAGGCGTCGACGGTCCCGTCCCCGCCGTCCGCCACCGGAACCTGCCGGATGTCGGCCTCCGGGACCTCCCGGGTGATCCCGGCCGCCAGCGCCGCCGCCACCTCGGCGGCCGTCAGCGACCCCTTGAACTTGTCCGGTGCCAGCACCACTCGCCGCGAAGTCCCGTTGATCATCCCGCCATTCTGCGATGCCGCCCGCTCGGCCTCCTACCGCGAATCGCATTCGCCCGGTCACGCGCGTCGGACGCGCACGACCGGTCGCTCAGTTCAGCGGAGCCTGGTCGACGTGGTCGATCGTGACGTCGCCGGTGCGCAGATACGTCATCACGGCATCGTCGAGCGGGGCGTTCCCGCGGCCGAAGGTGCCGTGGTCACCGCCCTCGACGGTGATCAGGGAGCCGTTCAGGACGGCCGACATGGCCGGGCCGCCTTCGTATTTGGTGGCCGCGTCGTGACGGCTCTGCAGAACCAGGGGCCGGGTGGGCAGCCCGCGGTTGGCGACGGCGACCGGCGTGGCCACCGGATCCCAATCGGAGCAGGCCACCCCGGACCGGACCATATCGGCCCGGGCGTCCAGGGCGTTGCCGCCGGAGGCGACGGTCGCGGCGGCCGTCCCGAGCAGTTCCATCCGGCCCGGTATCGCGTTCTCGTTGCAGGTGATCGCGGCGAATACGTTGCGGCCCGTGCTGTCGGTCGCCGTCACGCCCTCGATCGCCTGCAGTTCCCGGGTGTCGTTCGGATCGAGGTCGGCGTCGGCCATGGCGCGGGCGAAGGTCGGCCAGAAGCCGCGGGTGTAGGTCGCGACCGACGTCGCCGCCAGCAGCGGCACCTGCGCCGAGGTCCCGCCGGAGGTCAGCGCGCGAATCAGGTTCTGCAGCTGGCCGATCTGGTCGCGGCTGCCGTTGAGGCCGTCGCGGGCCACCTGGAGAACCGGTTCGGGCAGATTGCCCGGCAGGTCGGCGGTCGAGGCGGGCGGCGGGGTGAGGTTGGCGTACCAGCCGCCGCCCTGCGCGACCACCAGCCGCACCCAGTTCCGGTACACCTGCAGCGGTGTCGCGCCGAGGTGGTACTCGGCATCGTGCTCGGCGATCCAGCTGAACAGGTCGTCCAGGCGCTGCTTGCCGGCCAGCTGCTGCTGCGCGAACTGCTCGTTCCACACCCAGCCCGGATGCACGCTGGAGTCGAGCACCATGCGGTCGACCCGCTCGGGGAACATCGTCGCGTAGACCGCGCCCAGATAGGTGCCGTACGAGGTGCCGTAGAAGTCGATGCGGTCCAGGCCCAGAGCGGCGCGCACGGCGTCCATGTCCCGCGCGGTGTTCTCGGTGGTGATGGTCTGCACGTAGCCGGGTTGCGCCTCGTCACAGGCGGCGCGCGTGACACTGCGGTCCTCGTGATCGGCGATTCCGCAGCTCAGCGGCGTGGACCAACGCAGCCCGCGCGGCTGCACGGCGATGCGGTCGTAATGCTCGCTCAGCTCCGCGGGCAGCCGCGGCGAATGCTGGGCCCAATAGTCCAGGGCATCGGCGCCGGGGCCGCCGGGATTGGCGAACAGCGTGCCGAGCCGCTCCCCCGTCGCGCGGATCCGGCTGACGGTCACGTCGATTCGCGGCCCGTCGGGTGCGGAATAGTCGCGCGGCACCGAGATCACCGCGCATTCGGCGCCGCTGCCCGGCGCCACCGCGCCCTCCGGGCAGGCGCCGAACGCGGGCGCGGCGTCGGCGACCGCGACACCGACCGACTGCACACCCAGGCAGGCGGCGAACAGCCAGGCCACCGAGCGCATCGCGCGTCGTCTCGTCATCGGCGTCGTTCTCCCCGGTCGAGCCGCTCGAGCATCGGATCGCGCTCACAGTCGGCCACAAGCATTCTGGGCGGCCGCGGGCCCGGTGACAACTCGAGTCGGCCGCCGGCGGCGGGCAACCGGATACCCGTCACATTCGGCCCGCTCGCGTGCGCGACACAGTAGCGTCGAACCATGTCGACCGATGTGCGCAACAACAAGGAGCTCGATCGTTTCGAGATCTATGTGGACGACGGACTCGCCGGCATCGCGGAATATCAGGACACCGCCGCCGAGCGCGCCTTCGTCCACACCGAGATCTATTCCCGCTACGGGGGCCAGGGCTACGGGCGCACGCTGGTCCACGCCGCCCTCGACGCCAGCCGCGACGAGGGGTACGGAATCCTGCCGCTGTGCCCGATGGTGCACCGCTTCGTGGAGACCAGGCCGGAGTACGTGGCGCTGGTCCCGCAATGGGCGCGCGAACGGTTCGGGCTGCCCGAATGAGCCGGCTCCGCGAGTAGGCCGCGACAGACTCTGTCAGTAGGCCGCCTCTGTCAGTAGGCCGCCTCTGTCAGTAGGCCGCCTCTGTCAGTAGGCCGCCTCTGTCAGTAGGCCGCGACGGCTCCGTCGAGCGCCCGCTGCAGGCTCTCGCGCACCACCCGGGCGATCTCGGCGGGGCGGGCGGGCAGTTCGGCCACCGGCACGCCGAGATGGAAGCTGGCCGACTTCGCCTCGTCGCCGGTCGGCGGCACGGTCGGGTCGGGGCGCGGGCCGTAGCTGAGACCGAGGCCGACCAGGGCCGGGCGGGCGCCGAGCTTCATCGCGCGGAACGCGATGTGCCCGATGCCGCTGCCGACCGCCTGCACCCGGGTGGGGTCGACATCGTTGCAGGTGCCCTCGGGAAAGACCGCCACGGCGTCGCCGCGCGCCATCCGCTCGGCGCAGACGTCGATCATCCGCTGGCCCGCCGCGTTCACCGCGCGCAGGCCGTGATCCTTGCCGCGGAACACCGGAATGCCGCCCATCATGTCGACCTTGCGGCGCTGTTCGGGATCGATGAACAGCTCGTCCTTGGCCAGCACCCGGGCCCGCCCGATCACCGGCCGCAATCCGCTGCGCCAGGCCGCGGCCGCCACGGTGTAGGGATCCTGTTCGGAGAGGTGGTTGATCGCGATCAGCAGCGGGCGCCGCCGGGACACCAACTCCCGCAGGCCCTCCCGGGCCCCGTCGGCGTAGCTGATCCGCGGCCGGTAGCGCCGCGCCAGCAGTGCGTAAGCGCCCTTGGCCTGCCACCGATTCTGCCGGTGCTCCCGATAGAACTCGTACACGGCATCGCAGTTGTCGAGGACCACCTCGGGGTGTTGCATGCCGGAAACAGTAGCGAGAACGGCCCACGCACCCAAACGGTCCTGTGATTTGCCTTACACCCTACCGCCGGCGCGGTCCGTGCCGGTCCGGACACCGGCGCCGCGGCCATTGCGAGGCAACCGATCACTATGGCACGGGCCGATCGAAAAGCTCCCGCGCAACCCCTCCCGAATCCCGGTGCGGCTCGGTTCGCGACGGTCGGCGCGCAACCGGCGGTGGACCGGACGGGGCCCGCCGGAACCGCACCGCGAGACCGCGGAAACACGCCGTGGCGCAGTCGCGGCAACCAACACGGTCCCGTTTCGGCGACAGCGGTGCGATGATGACGGGGTGGCACGCGCAGAGGAACACGGCGACCGCTTCGGACGGGAATCCCAGCACGAGGAACAGGTGGTGCGGCCCGGCACGCTGCTGGTTTCGGCGACCGATCTGACCGAGCCCTCGTTCCGGCGCACCGTCGTGTACATCGTCGAGCACAACGACGCCGGCAGCCTCGGCGTAGTCATCAACCGGCCCAGCGACACGCCGGTGGGGGACGTGCTACCGCGCTGGGGCGAGCTGGCGGCCGCACCAGGTTCGCTGTACCTGGGCGGCCCGGTGAAGCGCGACGCGGCACTGTGCCTGGCCACGGTGAAGGTGGGCACCCCGATAGATCGGTCCGCCGGCCTGCGCCGGGTGGACGGCCGGGTGGCGCTGCTGGATCTGGATTCCGATCCGGACGTGATCGCGCCGATGGTGGAGGGTATCCGTGTCTTCGCTGGCTATGCGGGCTGGACGTTCGGGCAATTGGAGAGCGAGCTGGAGCGCGGCGACTGGATCGTGCTGTCGGCCCTGCCGAGCGACCCGATCGCCGGCCGCGCCGACCTGTGGGCTCAGGTGCTGCGCCGACAGCCGCTGCCGCTGTCGATGCTGGCCACGCATCCGATCGAACTGGAACGGAACTGAAAACGTATACGCCTAGTGTGGCCACTATTTCCGGATCCGTGATCCGACGATCGACCAGGCGAGCGTATGGCACGCTCGCCCAGTGACGGATCCGATACCCAGCCGTCTCGCGGCGGCGCTCCCGCACTCCCGGCCGTCGGTGGTGACCCGGCTCAGGCGGAGCTGCTGCGGGTGCTGTACGACCAGCACTCGGCGGCGCTGTGGCGCTACACCTACAGCCTCGTCGGGGATTCGGGGCGGGCCGAGGACATCGTGCAGGAGACGCTGTTGCGGGCGTGGCAACGCCCGCAGGTCCTCGATCAGTCGACCGCCTCGGCGCGGGCGTGGTTGTTCACCGTGGCCCGCAACATGGTGGTGGACGAGTACCGCAGCGCCCGCCATCGCCGGGAGTTCCGCACCGACAAGCCGCCCGAGCAGCCGACCCCGGACCAGGCGGACCGCGCCTTGGACGGCTGGCTGATCACGGATGCGCTCGCCCGGCTCAGCATCGACCACCGCGAGGTGATCGTGCGCGCCTACTACCGTGGCCTGTCGACCCAGCAGATCGCGACGGAACTGGCCATCCCCGAGGGCACGGTGAAATCCCGGATGCACTACGGCATGCGCGCGCTGCGCTCGGCACTACAGGAGATGGGGGTGACGAAGTGACGGACACGGCGCCAACGGCGGTGCCCGGCGGCGACGACGCGTACGCGACGTGGGATGCCCCTTACGTTCTCGGCGCCCTCGACCGTGCCGAACGATGGGAATTCGAGGCGCATCTGGCGCAGTGCGCGCGGTGCCGGGAGGCGGTGGCGGAGCTGGCCGGGATGCCCGGGTTGCTCGGGCAGGTGAATGCCGGTGTGGCGCTGTCGCTGGTCGATTCGGTACCCGGCGAGCCGACCGCGTACGAGGATCCGGGTGCGTTCGGTCACCCGGCGGCGTCTGCGCCGATGCCCACGTCCGCGCCGATGCCCGCGCCTATACCACTGTCCCGCTTGGCAACCCGGGCGCGCGAGGAGCGCCGCCGCGGGCGGGCACTCGCGGCCGCGGGGGCGGTGGCCGCGGCCGTCGCGGCGGCGGCCATCGCGATCCCGGTGACGACCTCGCTGAGCGAGAGCCCCGCTCCGGCGGCCGTTCCCCAGGTGGTGGCCGAGCGGAGCATGGATCCGGTGGTTCCCTCGCCGATCACCGCCAGTTTCCGGGTGGTGGCCGTACCCGACGGCACCCGGGTCGAAATGACGTGCAGCTACGCACCGTCCGCCACGCAGTACACGTGGCAGGGTTCGATGTGGGTACTGCACGCCGACGGCACCCAGTCGATGATCGCGCAGTGGACGGCCCAGCCGGGCGAGACCGTGGCGCCCGACGGCACCACCGCCGCCCCGCCGGATCAGATCCGTTCCATCGAGATCCGTTCCACCGCATCCAATCAGGCGTTGCTCCGGAGCAGCCTGTGATGCCCGGCATTTCTCGCAGCAGCGCCAGGGTCGTGCACAGGGCCGCGACGGCGATGCCCTGCGCACCGACCCGCAGGCCCAGGACGCTGTCCCATTTCTGGTGCAGCGCACGGGCGTCCGGCGGAATCACGCCCGATCGCGCGGCCGCCTTCTGCGCCTCGTCGATCGGCTCGGCGACGCCGGCGTAGCGGGTGAGGAACCCGAGTAGCAACGCCCGACGGCACTGTCCAGCGCTGCTAGTTTTTCTGGTCGTCGCCGTCCCCGGTCGATTCGGATCGCACGGTGTAGGTGCACATGCCGGTGTCCTCGCGCCGGGACCGGAACCGATGTCCGCCGACCGGTGCGTGCTCGGTCAGCACCCGCCGGACCGCGGCGTCCGACAGCGGATCGCCGACCGCGATCCGGGCACTGCCGTCCGGATAGGTCTTGGCCGCGATGCCTGCCCGGGCCAGCCGGTCGGCGACGTCCGCACCAGGCAGGTAGAGGAAGTTCGCGCGACTGCGCGGCACGCGGATACCGTGGCAGCGCAACGTCGTTCGCAGCATCTCGCGCCCGGTGGTGATGCGCAGCACCCGATCGTCCAGCTCCCGCCGCGCGGCGTAGGAGGCGGTCACCGCGGTGACCGCCGATTCGGGCACCCCGAACGGCAGCTGCAACCGCCGCACCCGGCGCACCAGGTCCGTCTGACCGATCGCGTAGCCGATGCGCAGCCCGGCCAGCCCGTAGGCCTTGGAGAAGGTCCGCAGGACCAGCAGATTCGGATAGCGGGAGACCAGCCCGACGGCGTCGAGAGTGTCGTCGGCGCCGAGGAATTCGACGTAGGCCTCGTCCAGGACCACCGGCACGTCGCGCGGCATCCCGAACAGGAATGCCTTGAGTTCGGCGGCCGGGACCACGGTGCCGGTCGGGTTGTGCGGACGGCACACCGCGACCAGCCCGGTGCGATCGCCGACGGCCCGCGCCAGCGCCCACAGGTCCTGCCGGCCCCGCGAATCCAGCGGCAGCGCAACGGTCTTCAGCCCCGCCATCCCCGCCAGGATCGGGTAGCCGTCGAAGGTCGGTGTCGCGTGGACCATCTCGTCGCCCGGGGCGGTCAGCGCCTGCATGATCTGCAGTGCCACGCCGGTCGCCCCCGAGCCGACCACGATCTGGTCCTCGGACACCCCCACCTGCCCGGCGATCAGCCGCGGCAGCCGGTGCGGCAGGAATTCCGGATACCGGTTCGCCTGCGCCAGCGTGCCGTTCATCGCCTCGACCACCGAGGGCAGTGGCGGAAACGGGTTTTCGCTCAGCCGCAGATCGAAGCGGACCGGATTCGTCACCTGTCGCGGCATCGTGTGCTGCGCCCGCACCGACTGCCGGGCCGAGGGGCGCCGGGCCGAGGTGGACCGGTTGCCGCTCATTCCGCGGCCCCCCAGCGCACGGCGGCCGCGGCGGCGAAATCACCGGCGTGCGCGAAGGCCGACAGCAGCACCACCGAGCCGTTGCGCAGCCGGCCCGCCCGATTCTCGGCATCCAGCGTGACGGGAATGCCCGCGGCGAACAGGTTTCCGCACCGGTCGAAGGTGTCGGGATGACGTTCCGCCGGCAGCTCCAGCGCGTCGTGCCAGTTGCGCAGGAACAACCGGTTGGGTTGATTGGTGACGAAGGTATCGACGTCGCGGCTCTTCATCCCGATCCGTTCACAGACCGCCAGCGCCACCTCGGGCACCAGCCGGTTGCCGCGCGCGAACACCTTGGTGATCTTGGATTCGTTGAAGCTGACGCAGCCCTGCCCCTCCCCCGGCTCCCAGTACTTGCGCTCCGAGTTGGTGCCGAAGTCCATATCGCCGGCGAATTCGGGATAGGTGCGGGCCTCGATGTCCAGGATCGGCGCCCGGTTGTTCTTCATCAGCAGCCCGACACCGCAGCCGTCGCCCGGCACCGGGGCCTGGGCGAGCCCACGGATGGTGCTCTGCGTGAACACCGGGCCCGCGGTGTTCTGGACCGCCGCGATCAATGCGCTGCGGGCGCTGGTGGTCTGCAGGATCATCCGCGCCAGCGACATCATGTGGATGAATGCCGCACAGCCGCCGTTGTGCACGTCGAGCACCCAGCCCGGGCGCATCCCGAGCCGCCGGGCCACCTCGGGCCCGGCGCCCAGTACCGGATTGGTCGGCAGCTGGGTATGGGTGATCACCACGTCGACATCCGAAACGACCCGTGCCCCATGACGTTCGATCAACGGCGCGACGGCGCGCTCGACCATGTCGACCGCCGTCTCGTCCCGATCGACGTGATGGCGGGCCTTGGGCGCCCGGAACATCACGTTCTTGGCCATCCGCTCGGAACGGGAGAACTGCGTGAAATACTCGGTGCCGACCGGGTCCCCGGGCAGATATCCGGCCACGTCGACCAGGCTGACCGGCGGCAGCGACAGGGTGGGTTCGGTGAAATCCATCGGCGCGTGCCTCACTTCATCCAGTCGGGGGTGACGGGCAGGCCGTGCGCCGCCCGGTATTCACAGATCGCCTTGAGGTTGTTCATCTCCAGCTGATGACCGGCGGAGAACATGTCCCAGAAGTCACCCACCCACACCGGCCGCTTCGGCGGCGCGGTCTCCGGGTAGGGGTTGTCGTCGTAGAACGGGTGGCGGCAGTTCATCCACAGCACCACCGAACCCGGCTTGTCGAACACCACCTGGGCGTCGACCACCCGCATCAGGTAGATCATCCACAGGTGTTTGCCCTGGTCCCAGGCGCAGTGGTAGTCGACGGTCAGCGCGTCCGGGTTGGCGACGGTGCGGGTGTAGATCTCGGTTTCCGAACCCAGCCGGTCGTAGGCCAGCCACAGCCCCGGCTCGTCGGTCTCGACGAATCCGCGCAGGCTGTAGGTCCATTCCTCCAGGCTGCGGGTGTCGGCCAGATACTCGTAGACCTCGCGCGGCGGTGCGGCGATGTAGGACTGCACCGGGCAGTACTCGCCGTAGATCTGGTCGTGCGGATACACCGACCGCAGCATGTCCATGATGATCGGCGTCGTGGCCTCGCGATCGGAGTTCTCGATGCGCAGGATCTCGGGGATGTCCTGCTGCGGAATATCGCTGAGCGCGGGCAGGGAACTGGTGGTCACGGATTCCTCCTGGGTATCGAGAGAAATGGAGCGAACGGCGGGATCTCGTCCGGGTCGCAGTCGATCGAGACGAACGACGGCCCGGTGGTTTCGAAGCAGTGGTCCAGCACGGCGGCGAGTTCGTCCGTGCCGGTGGGGGAGTACGAGGGCAGCCGCGGGAACATGGCGGCCACGCCCGCGCCGAGGTGGGCGGGCTGGAATCGGTTGAAGCTGTAGCGATCTCCGTAGTACAGCTGTTCCCGGGTGACGCACATGGCGTGCGCGTTGTTGTTGAACACCAGGAACGTCACCGGTAGCTCGTGCTCGATCGCGGTGTGAATCTCCATGCCGTGCATGAAGAATGCGCCGTCCCCGGCGACCACCAGGGTGCGCCGCACGCCGCCGCCGGAGCGCCGCCGCCGCGCGAAGGCCGAGCCGATGCCGGCGCCGAAGGCGTACCCCATGCCGCCCATGCCCAGCGCGACGACGAACCGGCCACCACGGGGGAGGCGCAGGTGGTGGACCACCGACGCACCCGTATTGCCGGCGTCGGCGAAGACGTCGGTGCCGGGATCGACGGTGGCATTGAGAGTTTCGACGATGTCCCGGTAGCGCAGCCCGGGGCCGGTGGCGGCGGGCACCTCGAGCGGGGTCAGCTCGCGCGGGCGCGCCGCGGCGAAGAAGGGACCGTCGGAGGGATTTGGGCGGTGCGGCGCCGGTTCGGGCTCGGTGGCGCCCTGGGATGCGGCGAGTTCGGCGAGGGCCGTCCTCAGGTCGGCGCTGGTGGCGTGCACCGACGCCGGGTAGGGCGGTTCGGCGCCCACGCTCGCCAGCGCGGGGCCGCGCAGCGCGTCGTCCAGCCCGGCCCGGGCCGTGACCGGCATGCGGGTGCCGACCAGCAGGCACAGCGCCGAACGCCGCACGGCGTCGACGAGTTCGGGGTGACCCATGGTGCCGGACACGCCGCAGAATCCGGGTTCGTCGGGGCCGTAGACGTCCTTGGCGTCCGGGGCCACGCCCACCGCGGCATCCAATACCGCTGCCAGGTGCCGCAATTCGTCGCGGGCGCCGTCGCGGGCCACCTGATCACCGGCGATGATCACGATCTTGCCGGTGGCCCGGGCCGAATGCAGCTCGGCCACCACCCGGTCCAGCCCGGCGTCGTCCCGGGCGGTGGACGGCCGCGGCGCGACGAACGGGGGCAGGTCACCGATCTCCGCCTGCTGAACGTCCTTGGGCAGCAACAGCACCGCCGGGCCGCCCCGCCGGGCCGCCGTCACCGCCCGGGACAGGTGCCGGGGCAGCGCGTCGACCGCGTCCACCCGGGCGCAGTACCGCGTGATCTGTTCGAAAAGCCTTGCGGCATCGAAGGTCCCGGCAAGACCGCTGGAATCCTGGAAGGCGCCCCGCCCTTCCAGCGCGGCCGGCTGCTGCCCGACCAGCGCCAGCACGGGCACCCGCGCGGCGAACGATTCCGCCAGCCCCGCAACGAGATTCATGGCGCCGCCGCCGGACGTGGCGCACACGACGCCGAGTCCGGCGGTGGATCGCGCGTATCCGTCGGCCATGGTGGCGGCGGAGAACTCGTGCTTGGCCACTACACCGGTCACGTCGTGGGGCGAGTCGAAGATCGCGTCGTAGAGGTCCTCGATGTTGGCGCCGTCCACGCCGAAGATGTGCCGGACCCCGAGGGTCGCGACGGCCTGCACCAGATAATCCACTGCCCGTGGTGGCATGAGGGCTCCTTTCTGCCGGGCCCGAGCGCACGATCGTTGTTCGCTCTGCCCGGAATACGACCCACGGCAGCGGGGAGTTCACACACCTAGGGCTGAACCGAGCACCCCCTGCCGGCAACGCCCGGCGGTTGCCGTTCCGCGACAGCCCTTGTGTGTATGTATACGTCTACGTATAGTGATTCACATGCCCAACAAGACCGTGTACGTATCCGACGACGACCTGCCCCTGTTCCAGCGCGCGCAGGAGTTGGTCGGCGGCAATCTGTCGGGGGCGATCGTGACGGCGCTGCGCCGGTTCATCGAACTGGAGGAGGGCCGGCAGCAGGGCTACGAGGAGGTCGTCCTGCGCGTCGGCCACAACGGCGGCAGACAGGTCCGCTTCTCGGGGGTCCTGCTGGGCGAGTTCCGCGATATCAACGATCAGCACCAGCAACACATCCGCGTGTACCGCAGCCGCAAGGGCAAGTTCGCGCTGCACATGCAGACCTCCGCGTGGGCCGAATATCCCACCGACAGCGGCGGCAACTGGATCAAGGACCTGACCAACTGGCGCAAGCTGCTCGGCGTCGGCGATCCCGACTGGGGCGATTTCACGCTGGACATCTACGACTCGGTCACCGATCTGAAGGGGAGGATCCCGAACAACCTCTACGCGCGCGTGCGCGACATCGTCGAGCATCCGCAGATCGAGGATCTCGACATCTGAGCCTCGGCGGGAACCTTTCCCGCACAACCGAATACGGCACAACCCACCCTTGGCCACTGTCGAAGTGGTCACGGCGCGGCCGATTCATGCATTCATAACCATTCACTGATGAGAGGGACAACCATGACCACCGGATATCCCCCGCCGGCCATTGCGGTCGCCGGCCTGCGGAAATCCTTCGGCGACCAGGTCGTGCTCGACGGCATCGACCTGAACGTCGGCGAAGGCACCATCTTCTCGCTACTCGGCCCCAACGGCGCGGGCAAGACCACGATGGTGCACATCCTGTCCACGCTGCTGCGCGCCGACGGTGGCGAGATCCGGGTGGGCGGCCACGATATCGCCGGCGATCCGGATGCGGTGCGCGCGATCATCGGCGTCACCGGGCAGTTCTCCGCCGTCGACGAACTGCTCACCGGTCGCGAGAACCTGCTGCTGATGGGCGATCTGCATCATCTGCCGCGCGGGGAGGGCCGCCGCCGCGCGGACGATCTGCTGGCCCGGTTCGACCTGGTGGAGGCGGCCGAGAAGGTGGCGGGCACCTACTCCGGCGGCATGACCCGGCGGCTCGACCTGGCCATGACGCTGGTCGGCGATCCGCAGGTGATCTTCCTGGACGAGCCGACCACCGGTCTCGATCCACGCAGCCGCCGCGGCATGTGGGAGATCATCCGCGAGCTGGTCGCGGACGGCGTGACGGTCTTCCTCACCACGCAGTACCTGGAGGAGGCGGATCAGCTCGCGGACCGGATCGCGGTCCTCGACCACGGCCGCATCGTCGCGCAGGGCACACCCGGCGAGCTGAAACGGCTGGTCCCCGGTGGCCACATCCGGTTGACGTTCGCCGATCGCGCCGCCCTGGACATCGCGGCGCGGCTGCTCGGCGGCGTGCCGCAGGCCGACGACCCGACCCTCGCGATCCCCAGCGACGGCGGCGTGCGTTCGCTGCGCGCCGTGCTGGACCGGCTCGACGCCGCCGACATCGAACCCGAGGGGCTGGCCGTGCACACCCCCGATCTCGACGACGTATTCCTCACCCTCACCGGACAACCCGTTCCCGACGTTCCCGAAAAGGAAACCGTGTCATGAGCACCACCTATGCGGTGGCCGATACCGCCACCATGCTGCGCCGGAATATGGTGCACGCCAAGCGTTATCCCGGCATGACGGTGATGTTGATCGCCCTGCCCGTCGTGCTGCTGCTGATGTTCAACTACGTGTTCGGCGGCGCGCTCGGCGGCGCCATCGACGGCGACTACATCGACTACCTCGCCCCGGGCATCATCCTGCTGGTCCCGGCGCTGCTGGTCACATCGGTCTCGGTGTCGGTGGCGACGGATATGACCAAGGGCATCGTCAATCGCTTTCGCACCATGTCGATGTCGCACTCCGCGATACTCACCGGCGAGGTGCTCGGCACGCTGATCCAGGGGCTGCTGGGCATCACCCTGATGGTCGGCGTCGCGCTGCTGCTCGGGTTCCGGCCGAATGCCGACCCGCTCGAATGGGTGGCCGCGGTGGGCCTGCTGACGGTGGTGGTCTTCGCATTGAACTGGCTCGGTGCGGGTTTCGGCGTCTCGGCCTCGAATCCGGAGAGCGCCAGCAACACCCCCATGCCCGTCGTATACCTGCCGATGCTCGGCAGCGGCCTGGTCCCGACCGACACCATGCCGACCGGCGTCCGCCAGTTCGCCGAGTACCAGCCCTTCACCCCGATCACCGAGACCCTGCGCGGCCTGCTGATGGGCACGGAGATCGGCAACAACGCCCTCATCGCCCTCGCCTGGTGCGCGGGCATCGCGATCGTCGGCTACCTCTGGGCGAAAACCACATTCCGCCGCAGGACCACCTGAGCCGGCACGCCGGACCGAACGCTCCCGGGACGACCTCGTCCCGGGAGCGTTCGTCTGCCCTCGGTGACGCCCGGAAGCCCTGATCCCGTCGTGGTCAGGCGGAGCGCACGGTGTCGAGGTAGCCGTCCAGCCAATCGGGGAAGTCCGTCAGGTCGGTCAGCACGACGTCCGCGCCCGCGGCGCGTAGCTCCTCGGCGTCGCAGGGGCCGGTGGTGACGGCGACGGAGTAGGCGCCGGCGGTGCGGGCGCCGAGCACGTCGCCGGTGTGGTCGCCGACGTAGATGCTCGCGCCGTGTTCGCGCAGGGCGTGTGCCTTGCGTTCCGCCCACAGATCGCCGACGACCGCATCCGTGGGAATGTCCAGCTCGGTCAGGTGCAGTTCGGCGTTGGGCTGGTATTTGGCCGTGACCACCAGCGTGCTGCCGCCCGCGGCGCGCACGGCCTCGATGGCCTCGCGCGCGCCGGGCATCGCGAGCGTTCCGGTGACGGCGTGGCCGGGATACATCTCGCGGTAGAGGTCGGCCATCGCCGCGACGTCGGCGGCCGGGAACCAGTGCGCGAGCTCGTCCTCCAGCGGCGGGCCGAGCCTGGTGATCGTCAGATCCCAGTCGATGTGGGTGCCGGTGCGTTCGGACAGCGCTCGATAGCAGGCGCGGATGCCGGGACGGGAATCGATCAGGGTCATGTCGAGGTCGAAGCCGACCGTGAGCGGCGGGCGCATCAGTCGGCCGATCGGCAGGCGTCGCGCAGCGAGCAGGCCCCGCACGCCTGGCCGCAACCACCGCTCGCGGAGGCGAGTCCGGCGATGGCCCCCGCGCCGGCGTTCGCGCCCGCGCCGAGCACGAACAGCGCGATCACCGCGGCCAGCAGCGCACCGATCAGGCCCACGATCCCGCCCGCCAGCAGCGCGATCATCCCGCCCGCGGCGAGCAGCACCCCCGCGCCGAAGGAGGTGGGGGCCGCGACCCGGTTGGCGACCCGGAA
Organism: Nocardia sp. BMG51109; assembly: GCF_000526215.1. Lineage (NCBI taxonomy): Bacteria > Bacillati > Actinomycetota > Actinomycetes > Mycobacteriales > Nocardiaceae > Nocardia > Nocardia sp. BMG51109. Next base: position 2,458,752 of record NZ_JAFQ01000004.1, on the reverse strand, counting down.
GGTCTCGTCCGTGCGCAGGGCAGCCTCGGTGTGCACACCGAAGAAGCGATTGCGAGGCAGGGAACCGGTCAGCCCGAGCACCCCGGTGACGACGGCCACCACCGCCAGCACGAACAGGATCAGCGCCAGCACGAACACCTCGCATACGGTACCCGGGTGTGAAAAGGCGGCGTTCGCGGAGGTCCCCCGGGAACCCTTTTTGGGCTCTGACATGCGCACGCTCTACCCTGGTAGCGACGTTCATTCCGGGGGCGTTCATTCCGGGGACATCGGCGACCAGAAGGCAGGACCGTGCAGGACACTCGTGTAACCGATCCGGTCGGCGCGACAGCCGGCGACAGCGACGTGCCCGCACACCGCTACAACGCCGACCTCGCCGGCCGCATCGAGCGCAAGTGGCAGCGGGCATGGGACGAGCGCGGCACCTTCCAGGCGCCCAACCCGGTCGGCCCGCTGCGCGGCGAGACGCCGGTCGACAAGCTGTTCATCCAGGACATGTTCCCGTACCCGTCCGGCGCGGGCCTGCACGTCGGCCATCCGCTGGGCTACATCGCCACCGACACGTTCGCCCGCTTCCACCGGATGCGCGGCCGCAACGTGCTGCATGCCCTGGGCTACGACGCCTTCGGCCTGCCCGCCGAGCAGTACGCGGTGCAGACCGGCGCGCATCCCCGGCAGACCACCGAGGCCAACATCAAGAACATGCGGCGCCAGCTGGACCGCCTGGGCCTGGGCCACGACCGGCGGCGCTCGTTCGCCACCACCGATCCCGAGTTCTACAAGTGGACGCAGTGGATCTTCCTGCGCATCTACAACGCCTGGTACGACACGGCGGCGAACAAGGCCCGCCCGATCGCCGAGCTGGAGGCCGAATTCGCCGCGGGCGAGCGCGACATCGACGGCGGCCGGGCCTGGGCGGAGCTGTCCCGGGCCGAGCGCGGCGAGCTGCTGGACTCCTATCGCCTGGTGTACCAGTCGGATTCGGTGGTCAACTGGTGCCCCGGCCTGGGCACGGTGCTGGCCAACGAGGAGGTCACCGCCGAGGGACGCAGCGAGCGGGGCAACTTCCCCGTGTTCCGCAAGCGCCTGCGGCAGTGGATGATGCGCATCACCGCCTACTCCGACCGGCTGGTCGACGATCTGGACCTGCTGGAGTGGCCGGACAACGTGAAGACCATGCAGCGCAACTGGATCGGCCGGTCGCGGGGCGCGCAGGTCACGTTCCCGGCCGGCGCGGGATCAGCGACGGGACGGGCGGGAGACGACCCTACCGCAGCGGCCGCGACGAAGGAGGGACCCGGAAGCCCCGCCATCGACACAGCGGAGACGGTCGAGGTGTTCACCACCCGGCCCGACACCCTGTTCGGTGCGACGTACGTGGTGCTGGCGCCCGAACACGAACTGGTGGACCGGCTGGTCGCCGCGCGGTACCCGGCGGGCGTCGACGAGCGCTGGACCTTCGGCTCCGACACCCCCGCGAAAGCCGTTGCGGCCTACCGCGAGTCGATCGCGGCGAAGTCGGATCTGGAACGCCAGGAGAACAAGGAGAAGACGGGCGTCTTCCTGGGCGTGCACGCGACCAACCCGGTGAACGGCGAGCAGGTTCCGGTGTTCATCGCCGACTACGTGCTGAGCGGCTACGGTACCGGTGCCATCATGGCCGTGCCCGGCCACGATCAGCGCGACTGGGAGTTCGCCTCCGCCTTCGGCCTGCCGATCGTGGAAGTCGTTGCCGGCGGCGATGTTTCGACGGCCGCATACTCCGGTGACGGTGTGCTGGTGAACTCCGACTATCTGAACGGCCTGGACATCGAGGCCGCGAAGGCGAAGGTCGTCGAGCATCTGGAGGCCGACGGCCACGGCCGCGGCACCGTGCAGTACAAGCTGCGCGACTGGCTGTTCGCGCGCCAGCGTTACTGGGGCGAGCCGTTCCCGATCGTCTACGACGAGGACGGGCAGGCGCACGCGCTGCCGGAATCCCTGCTGCCGGTGGAACTGCCGGAGGTCAAGGACTTCGCGCCGGTCACCTTCGATCCCGACGACGCCGATTCCGAACCGTCGCCGCCGCTGGCCAAGGCCACCGACTGGGTGAACGTCGAACTGGACCTGGGCGACGGGCCCAAGACCTACCGCCGCGACACCAACGTGATGCCGCAGTGGGCGGGCAGCTCCTGGTATCAGCTGCGCTACACCGATCCGACCAATACCGAGGCACTGGCCGCGCCGGAGAACGAGCGGTACTGGCTGGGCCCCCGCCCGGCCGAGCACGGCCCGGACGATCCGGGCGGCGTCGATCTGTACGTCGGCGGCGTCGAGCACGCGGTGCTGCACCTGCTGTACGCGCGGTTCTGGCAGAAGGTGCTGTTCGACCTGGGTGACGTGTCCGGTCCGGAACCGTATCGCCGGCTGTTCAACCAGGGCTACATCCAGGCCTACGCCTACACCGACAAGCGCGGCGCGTACGTGCCGGCCGCCGAGGTCGAGGAGCGGCTGGGCAAGTTCTTCTGGACCGACGGGGACGACGTCGAGCACGAGGTCTTCCAGGAGTACGGCAAGATCGGCAAGTCGCTGCGCAACGCCGTCTCGCCGGACGAGATGTACGACCTGTACGGGGCCGACACGTTCCGCTTCTACGAGATGGCGATGGGTCCGCTGGACACCTCGCGGCCGTGGGCGACCAAGGACGTCGTCGGCGCGCACCGGTTCCTGCAGCGGGTGTGGCGCCTGGTCGTCGACGAGGAGAGCGGCGCGGTGCGCACCACCGACGCCGAACCGTCCGGCGGCACACTGCGCCTGCTGCACAAGACGATCGACGGCGTCGACGCCGACTATGCCGCGCTGCGCGACAACACCGCAGGCGCCAAGCTGATCGAGCTGACCAACCACCTGACCAAGGGGTACCCGCAGGGCGCGCCGCGGTCGGTGGTGGAGCCGCTGGTGCTGATGCTGGCGCCGATGGCCCCGCACATCGCGGAGGAACTGTGGGAACGGCTGGGGCACAGCGACGCGCTGGCACACGGCCCGTTCCCCGTCGCGGATCCCGCACTGCTGGTGGAGGATTCGGTCGAGTACCCGATCCAGGTCAACGGCAAGGTCCGCAGCCGCATCAGCGTCCCCGCCGACGCCGACCGGCAGACCATCGAATCGGCCGCCCTGACCGACGAGAAGCTGCTGGAGTTCCTGAACGGCAAGCAGCCCCGCAAGGTCATCGTCGTCCCGGGCCGCCTGGTCAACGTCGTGGCGTAGGCGGACGGCGGCCGCCGGTCAGCGCGCGATCGGCCGCAGCACGATCTCGGTCGGATGAGCGTCGCCGGGTGTCTCGATCGCATTCCGCACCGCCCGGGCGACCGTCTCGGGGGTGAGGAACTCGTTCGGGTCGAACTCGCGGCCCTCGCCGGCGACGATGGCGCGCTGCATCTCCGTGGCGATGCGGCCGGGGTGCACCGAGGTCACGCGCAGGTCCGGCTCCTCGGCGCGCAGCGCGTCACCGAAGGCGCGCAGGCCGAACTTGCTCGCCGCGTACACACCCCAGCCCGGGTTGGCGCGCAGCCCGGCGCCCGAATTGATCAGCACCACATGGCCTTTGGCCGCCCGCAAGGCGGGGAGCAGAAGCCGGGTCAGTTCGGCCACCGCGATCAGGTTGGCCTCCAAGGTGTTTCGCCACTGCTCGACCGACGACTCCGCCAGGGTGCCCAGTTCGGCGATGCCGGCGTTGTGCACGAGCACGTCCAGCCGCTCGATCGGCGCGGCCGCGCGCCGCACCGCGGCGTAGTCGGTCAGCTCCACCGGCCACGGTGCGGCACCGGGCAATTCGGCCAGGATGCCGGTCAGCGCGTCCGCGGAGCGCGCGCCGAGCAGCAGATCGCGGCCGGGCGCCAGTTCCCGGGCGATGGCGGCGCCGAGTCCCCGGCTCGCCCCGGTGATCAGCGCGGTCGGCTTCGAGAGGTCGGAGCTGGATGCGGCCATGCGATCACCGTAACCGGGGCGACGGCACGCGGGCGCGAGCACCCGGCCGGCAAGCACCGGCCGGCGTTCGAGCGATTCGCGGGCATGCCGCCCGTAACCCCGGAGACGGCCGCGACGATGCACGCAATGGCCGGTGTGAGCAAACAGTCACCCCACGGGTGGCGAGCACCCCGCGGCCGGGTGTATCAATCTCGGCAACCGGAATCACGAACCGAGGCGAACAGTGTGAGTACTGCCGAACAGCAGCCGGCATCGCACCGGCCGGAGGGTGGGACCGTGCGGCACGCGTACCTGAAGGTGACGTCGCAGAATAGGGGTATGAACGGGCCCGGATTCACACCGACACAGCTGGCTGCCCGGGCCGCGTACCTCCTGCGAGGTAACGACCTGGGCACCATGACCAGCGCCGCACCCAAGCTGTACCCGCACATGTGGAGCTGGGACGCGGCGTTCGTCGCGGTGGGCCTAGCCCCGCTGAGCGTGGAACGCGCGGTGGTCGAACTCGACACGCTGCTGTCGGCGCAGTGGAAGAACGGGATGATCCCGCACATCGTGTTCGCCAACGGTGTGGACGGATATTTCCCGGGGCCGTCCCGCTGGGAGTGCCGCCGTCTGGCCGCCAACGCACCCGACGGCCCGGACACCTCCGGGATCACCCAGCCGCCCGTGCACGCCATCGCGGTCCAGCGGATCCTGGACCACTCCCGCCGGCACGGCCGCAGCACCCGCTCGGTCGCCGAGGCATTCCTCGATCGGCGCTGGCCCGACCTGATGCGCTGGCACCGCTGGCTGGCGCACGCGCGCGACCCCAAGCAGAACGGCCGCATCACGCTGTACCACGGCTGGGAGTCCGGGATGGACAACTCCCCGCGCTGGGACCGCGCGTACGAGAACGTGATCCCCGGCGACCTGACGCCCTACGAGCGCGCCGACATCACCCTGGTGGACGCGGCGCAGCGCCCCAGCGACCGCGAATACGACCGCTACATGTGGCTGGTGGAGCAGATGCGGCGGTGTGGATACGACGATTTCCAACTGGCCGCGACGATGGGCTTCGCGGTGGAGGACGTGTTCGTCACCGCGATCTTCGCGCTGGCCTGCGAGGTGCTGGCGAATATCGGCGAGGACTATCGGCTGCCGCACGCCGACGTGCGCGAGCTGTACGAGTGGGCCGATTACTTCCGCGCCGGGGTCGTCGCCACCACCGATTCCCGCACGGGCGCGGCCCGCGACTTCGATGTGCGCCTGGGCCGCTGGATCACCACCGAGACGCTGGCCATGTTCTCGCCGCTGCTGTGCGGCGGCCTGCCCCGCGACACCGAGCGCAGCCTGCTGCGGCTGTTCGAGGGCCCGCGCTTCTGCGGCCACCCGGACCTGTACTACGCGCTGCCGCCGTCGACGTCGCCCGTGTCGAAGGACTTCCGCCGGCGCGAATATTGGCGCGGCCCGGTGTGGCCGGTGATGAGCTGGCTGTTCTCCTGGGTGTTCGCCCGGCGCGGCTGGGCCGAGCGCTCGTTCATGCTGCGCGCCGAGGGCCTGCGCCAGGCGAGCGACGGCAGCTTCGCCGAGTACTACGACCCGTTCACCGGCGCGCCGCTGGGCAGCATGCAACAGTCCTGGACGGCGGCATCGGTGCTCGACTGGCTCGGGTGAGCCATGACGGTGGTCACAATCGGCTCGGCTGCTTACGCTCTTAGCCATGTACCGACGCACCGTGGCCCGTCCGAAAGTTCGTCGCGCTCTCCTGGTTCTGCCCGCGATAGCGGCGGCAGGCATCCTTTCCGCAACTTCCATGGCAATCGCCGAACCGGCGGGTCCGGACGTCTCGTCCTGGCAGCATGTCGACGGCCGGATGATCAACTGGTTCGAGGTCAGGGCCTCGGGCAACAACTTCGCGATGGTGAAGGCCACCGAGGGGCTCAACTACGTCAACCCGTACTTCGTGCCGGACAGCGTGCTGATGCGCGCGGCCGGAGTCGCCCGCGGCACCTATCACTACGCGCATCCCGAACTGCCGCCCGAACCGCAGGCGGCGCTGTACGCGACGACGGTCCTCGGCCAGAACGGCCCGCTGGACCTGCCGCCGGTCCTCGACCTGGAGACGTCCGGCGGCCTGCCGCCGGCGGGGCTGATCGACTGGACGCATCGCTACCTGAACACGGTGCAGGCGCTCACCGGCCGGGCGCCGATCATCTACACCTATCCGACGTTCTGGAAGACGGCGATGGCCGACACCAACGAGTTCACCGGCTACCCGCTGTGGATCGCCGACTACCGCGGCAACGACCAGCCCGAGGTGCCCGGCGGCTGGCCGGCCTGGACGTTCTGGCAGACCACCGATTCCGGGCATGTTCCGGGTATCGGCGGGAAGACCGATATGAACGTCTACAGCGGGGCGCAGGGCGATTTCGCGCGGTTCGCGAACATGCCGCCGACCGGCAGCAGCTGATCCGGCCCGAGCGCGCGGCGCGAGCCAGCGGAGACGGAGCCAGCGGAGACGAGGGGGTCGCGGAACCCGCGGACGGGTGGCGACCCCCTCGACCCACGCGTCCCCTCACAACACGCGAGATGGCTCCGCCAGGGGCGGCGGCTTACGCACCGATGTTGCCGCCCTTGCCATTCCACACCGCCACCACCGACGGCCGCGGCAGTGAGCTGCCGCCGTCGGGCCAATGCGATGCGGGCTTGTCCGCCGTCGCCCCGTCGCGCTCGCCGGGGTGCTGAACGCACACCGTGACCCGCTTGCCGGTGACGATGGGACCGCATGTCTCGGCGCCGAACGGCACCGTCAGGAACTGTTTGGTCTCGCCGCGGTTGGGGCCGTCCAGCACCACCGAGAACAGTCCGTCGTTGGCCTCCATGGCCCGCGACGAGTCGGTGGAGATCCACAGGTTGCCGTGGTCGTCGAAGGCGAGGTTGTCCGGCGCGGCGATCGGGCTGATGTTCGCCTTGTCGAATCCGGCGAAGTAGGTGTCGGCGGTCTTCGGATCGCCGCAGAGCAGCAGCACGGTCCAGGTGAATGTGGTGCCGGCGTGGTCGTCGTCGAGCTCGAGCACCTGGCCGAACTTGTTGGCGTTGCGCGGGTTCGCCTCGTCGGCGGCGGCCTTGCCGTCGGTGCCGCGCTTCTCGTTGTTGGTCAGCGCGACATACACCTTGCCGGACTTGGGGTTCGCCTCGAAGTCCTCGGGCCGGTCCATCTTGGTGGCGCCGGCCTTATCGGCCGCGAGCCGGGTGAACACCGCGACCTCCTCGGCCGTGAACCCCTCGACCTTCGATTCGGCCTTGCCGTCCTCGCCGGTCACCAATAGCGGAATCCAGCTGCCCTTACCGGTGAAACCCTGGTCGGAGGGCGGCTTTCCACTACCGTCGATCCGGTCCGGATGGTCGCCGGTGAACTTGGCGACATACAGCGTGCCCGCGTCCAGGATGGCGGTGTTCGTGCGGCGGTCGGCCGCCGTTCCGCCGGACTGCATCTTGCGGGAGGACACGAACTTGTACATGTAGTCGAAGCGCTCGTCGTCGCCCAGATAGGCGACCACGGTCCCGTCCCCGGTGACGTGGATGGTCGCCGCCTCGTGCTTGAACCGCCCGAGCGCGGTGTGCTTGATCGGCTTCGCGGACGGATCCCACGGATCGACCTCGACGACCCAGCCGAACCGGTTGGCCTCGTTGGGTTCCTTGGTCAGATCGAAGCGGGGGTCGAACCGCTCCCACTTGCGCTCGGAGGCGTCGCTGAAGCCGTAGCGCGCCAGCCGGGACTTCGCCGGTTCCGGCGTCTGTCCCGCGTTGGCGAAGTACTGGTTGATGTTCTCCTCGCCGGAAAGCACCGTGCCCCAAGGGGTCCGGCCGCCGGAACAGTTGTTGAACGTGCCGAGCACCTTGGTGCCGGTCGGGTCGGCGGCGGTTTTCAACAACGGGCTGCCGGCGGCCGGGCCGGTGACCACGAATTCGGTCGTGCCGGTGATGCGGCGGTTGTACTGACCGAATTCCGGTGTGAGCCTGCCGGATCCGGCCTCGCCGCGCACCTGGACCACCGAAAGACCATGTGCCGCAAGGGCGGTGCGATAGTGGACCTCGGACGGATTCGCCGGATCGTAGCCCGGGAACATCTGCGGCTCGGTGGTGTACTCGTGGTTGACCACCATGAGGTAGGTGTCCGGCGCGCCGTCGATCGGCAGCAGGGCGGCGAAATCGTTGTTGAACCCGAACTGCTTGGCCTGCGACTCCGGGGTCTGCCGCGCCGGGTCGAACTTCGGGGCGTCGGCGAACAGCGGGTCGCCCCACCGGATCACGACCTGGTGCTCGTAACCGGCCGCGGTCACGAAGGCGTCCTCGGAATTCGGCACGACCGGTGTGAAGTTGGTTCCGACCGGCACGCCGTCGACCAGGGTGCCCCCGGCGGCCGTGCCGGTGGGCTCGTCGTCACCGCAAGCCGCCAGCAGACCGCCCGTGCCGAACGCGGCCACCACCGCCGCACCGCCCTTGAGCATGCCGCGACGCGACAGGGCCGAGCGGACGATATCGCCGAAGTATTCGTTGCCCGAGGTGTTGGGCGCCTCGTGCGCACAGGCGTCACCGCACTTGTATCGGCAGGTGAGCGACGACCGCCTGGGGCCGCCGTCCCGCTTGACGAACAAGGTCAACGGTTGGATCGCCGACTTCGGCGGCGAAGGGTGAGAACTCACTGTTGCTCCCGGGGTTCAGCGTGCTGGGCGCACGCTAAACAGCGCAGGCAAGGGCCGGAAGACGAACAGGTGAACACAGGGCCAATACGTGACGCTTGCCACAGCCGTACCGGTCGGATTGTTCGTTTCCGGCTACAGCACCTGCGAGAGGAACTGGCGCAACCGCGGGGTCTCGGCATCGTCGAAGATCCGATCCGGCACGCCGGATTCGACGACCCGGCCCCGGTCCATGAACACCACGCGATCGGACACCGAACGGGCGAAACCCATTTCGTGCGTCACGACGAGCATCGTCATGCCGCCGGAGGCCAGGTCGGTCATCAGCGCCAGCACGCCCTTGATCAGTTCCGGATCCAGCGCCGAGGTGGCCTCGTCGAACAGCATCAGCCCCGGCTTCATCGCCAGCGCCCGGGCGATCGCGACGCGCTGCTGCTGCCCGCCGGACAGGTTCGCCGGGCGCGCGTCGGCGCGCCCCGCGAGGCCCACGGCCTCCAGCTGCTCGACGGCCACCGCGCGCGCCTCGTCCTTCGGCAGTCCGAGCAGCTTGCGCGGTCCCAGCGCCACGTTCTCGGCGATGGTCATGTGCGGGAACAGGTTGAAATGCTGGAAGACCATGCCGATGCGCCGGCGCAGCCGGTCCGGATCCTCCGTGAGCACCGAGACGCCGTCGAGCAGCACGTCGCCGGAATCCGGCTCGTACAGGCGGTTCAGCACGCGCAGCAGCGTGGACTTACCGGAGCCGGACGGGCCGATCACGGTGGTGGTGCGGCCCGCGTCGACGTGGATGTCGATACCGCGCAGCACCTCGTTGCGGCCCAGGGTCAGGTGCAGGCCGGTGCCGGTCAGCGAGGAGCTGTGCTGCTGATTCGGATTGTCGCTCACGCTCCGCGCCCTTCCGTGACGGCCGACTGTTCGATGGGATCCACCGGCTCCTCGGTGCGCCCGGTCCGCAGCCGACGGTCGACGTAGTTCACCAGATGGGTCAGCGGAATGGTGAGCAGCAGGTAGACCAGGCCGGCGGCGACCAGCGGAGAGAGGTTGCCGGTCTGCGCGTTGAGGTCGCGCCCGACGGCGAACAACTCCCGCTACGAGGCCAGCAGGCCCAGGAAGTAGATCAGCGAGGAGTCCTTGATCAGCGCGATGAACTGGTTCATCAGCGCGGGCAGCACCCGCCGCACGCCCTGCGGGATCACCACCAGGGTCATCGACTGCCGATACCCGAACCCGATGGCCCGCGCGGCCTCCAGCTGCCCCGCCTCCACGGATTGGATGCCGGAGCGGAAGATCTCGCCGATATACGCGGAGGCCAGCAGCGCCAGCCCCACCGCGCCCAGCCAGTACGGGTTGTTCCCGGTGAGGTTCTTGACCACCGGGCCGATGCCGAGGCCGATCAGCAGGATGATCACCACGGCGGGCAGGCCGCGGAAGATATCGGTGTACACCCGTGCGGGCCACCGCAGCCAGCGCGTGCGCGAGATTCCGGCGACCGCCAGCAGCATGCCCAGCAGGGTGCCCAGGACACCCGAGACCAGCGCCAGGATCAGGGTATTCGGCAGACCGGTCTCGAGCAGGTCGGGAAATGCCTTGCGGTACAGCGACCAGTCGAAGAACGTGTCCCGCAGTTGCTCCAGGGTCGACTTGGGCGCGGCCTGCTGCTGGGCGTCGGGTTTCTGGTGCTCGGCGGCGATCTCGTCGAAGTCCGGCAGCTGCGGCGTCGGCGCGGCCTTGGATCCCGGTTTCCAGCCCGGCGGGAAAGTCCTTGGCGCCCAGTCGGAATAGAGCTTCGCGTACGTGCCGTCGGCGATGATCGCGTCCAGGCCGGCGTTGAGCGCATCGATCAGCGGCTGGTTGTCCTTGCGCACCGCCCACGCCGTGAAGTTGTCCAGGCTGAAGGTGTTCTGCACGATCGCGGTGGAATCGCCCGGCTGGACGGCGCCGGTGGCCTGCGCCGACGGGGCGACCCAGGCGTCGATCTGGCCGGACTTCAGATTCGCGTACGCGGTGTTGTAGTCCGGGAACTTCACCGGCTCCAGCTTCAGCGTGTTGACGACGTACTCGTCCTGCACCGTGCCCTGCACCACGCCGATCCGCACGCCCGGTTTCAGGTCCGAGAAACCGTGCACCGCACTGCCGTTCGGCACCACCAGCGAGAAATAGCCGAAGTCGTAGCCGTTGGTGAACCCCACCAGCTTCCGGCGCTCGTCGGTGGTGGTGATGCTCGACGAACCGGCATCGAATCGCCCGTTGGCCACCTGCGCCAGCAGGCCGGAGAATTCGGTGCCGTTGAACTCCACCCGCAGGCCGAGTTTCGCGCCGATCGCACGCAGCAGCTCGTTGTCGAAGCCGGTGTAGGTGCCCTGCCCATTCACGCAGATGCTCGGCGGCGCGTCCGACAGCGTGCCGACGCTCAGCGTGCCCGGCGTGAGCAGGCCGAGCTTGCCGGTATCGATCCCCTCCAGCGGAACGGTGTTCGGCGTGGTGAACCGGTCGGTCCCGGACTGGGCGCCCGTGGCCAGGTTGGTCGGTGCCGCGGACGCCGACTCGACACCCGGCGGTGCGCACAGCCCGCTGTTCGCCGAGGTGTTGCTGCTGTCCGAACCACACGCCGTCAGAAACAGCAGGCTCAGGACCGAAACCACCGCGATCAGCGCACGGGATCGTGATACGGGCAAACGGACCATAGGCGAAAACATTAGCCGGAAACACTACCCATCAGTCGACCACACCCCAGTGCAACACCCGCGTGGTGAACAACATCAACCCCAGCGACACGGTCGCCACGACCACCAGGCCGACCACCGCCACCACCAGCGGACGCCAGCCGGTGCGCCCGAGCTCACGGAAGTCGGTGTTCAGCCCGACCCCCGCGAAGGTGAGCAGGAACGCCCACTTGGACACGTTGGCCAGGCTCGCCAGCTGGGCCTTGTCGATCCAGTGCACCGTCGCCAGCGCCGACACGACCAGGAAACCGAGCACGAACTTGGGGAACTTCTCCCAGACGAACGCCGCCTTGGCGCGCAGCCCCGGCGCGAGCGCGTCGGCCTCGCCCCGCGCCGCCCAGTACAGACCGAAGCCCAGCACCACGAACCCGATCAGGGCGTTGCGCGTCGACTTCACCAGCACCGCCACCTTGCCCGCCTCCTCGGAGTAGGCGTAGCCGGTCGCGGTGGTCTCGGCGGTGTTGTCCACGGCCAGACCGGCCCACAGGCCGAACTCGTGATCGGTCAGGCCGAGGCCGTGCCCGATCGCGGGCAGGGTGAACAGCGCCACCGCACCCAGCGCGAGAATGGCGGCGATCGCGTAGCCGACGTCCGCGTTGCGGGCGCGGATGGCGCCCCGGGCGGCCACGATCGCCGAGACCCCGCAGATCGAAGTCCCCACCGCCAGTAGCGAACCCAGCTTGCCGGACAGCCCCAGCAACCGCGCCACCACGAGGATGATCGCCCCCGCGACCGTCATATCGACCAGGATCAGCACGAAACTGGTCCCGCCCAGCTTCGCCACGTCACCGAGCACGAACCGCGAGCCCAGCGCGACGATGCCGACCTTCAGCCAGAACTCGTAGGTTCCGATACCCGGCTTGAAGATCCGGTGCACGCCGACGGTATTGGCGATGATCAGCCCGAAGAGGATGGCCCACAGCACATATTCGATGTCCGGGAAACGCCATTCGCGGTCGTGCGCGAAATCGTTCACCCAGATCTGGGTGTACTTGCCGAGCAGCCCGACCGCGATCAGCAGCGCGACACCCGGCAGATAGTCGAGCACCCGCCGCCCTGGCACGAACTCCGTTGCCGGAGTAGTTGTTTCGGTGGCCATCGGATCACCACGGGATCTTCGGCAGCACCCCGGCGACAGCGAGCAGCACGACCACACCCGCGACGATCACCGCCCACCAGTCCACGCCGATCCGCTCGACCACCGACCGTCGCGAGTCCCCCGCGGGGCCCGGCTCGCCCATCACTGACTCCCTCATCACTACCGACCGCGGCATTCGGCACGCGATCAGCAGCCATCATGAGGGCACGTGGCGTTCGGGGGAACCGATCGAATCACGGTGATTCGAGCCGGCACGGAAGCGGCTGTCCACCTGCGGATCCGACACCGCGCCCGAAAATACGCACCCGGCAGTGCCTTCCGAGTCCGGTTGCCGCTGCGTTCTCGGCCGGGCCCGAAGACCCGGCCGAGAACCGGAGTGGCGCAGTGTCGGTCGAGACAGCCCGTTACGAGCCCGACTGGAACCGGTCGCGCCAGCGGATGGCCTCCACCAGCTGGGTCAGGTCGTATTCGGGGCCGCCGGTGCCGACCGTGAACAGGGTCGCGCCGGCGTCCACCAGCGCCGCGGCATGATCGGCGCCCGGCCAGTCGACCGAGCGCTCGATAGCGCCCGGGTCGGTGCCCACGGTCGCGCAGTGTTCGGCGAGGATCTTCGACTTGCGTTCCAGCACATCCAGTTTCGCGAAGGTGTGCCAGATGTCGGCGTACTCGGCGACCAGTCGCAGCGTCTTCTTCTCGCCGCCACCGCCGATCAGGATCGGAATATCGCGCACGGGCTGCGGATTCAGCTTCTTCAGGCGGGCGTCGATGCGCGCCATGTAGTCCTTCAGCAGCGCCAGACGCGTTCCGGCCGTGCCGAATTCGTAGCCGTACTCGTCGTAGTCCTTCTCGAACCAGCCGGCGCCGATGCCGAGAATCAAGCGGCCGCCGGAGATGTGGTCGACGGTGCGTGCCATATCGGCGAGCAGATCCGGGTTCCGGTAGCCACCGCCGGTGACCAGGGCGCCCAGCTCCACCCGCTCGGTCTGCTCGGCGATCGCGCCGAGCATCGTCCAGCACTCGAAGTGCGCGCCGTCCGGATCCCCGTACAGCGGATAGAAGTGATCCCAGTTGAAGACGACATCCACCCCCGCGTCCTCGGCGCGGAGCACGGCATCGCGGATCAGGCCGTAGTCGGGGGCGTGCTGCGGCTGTAGCTGGACTCCGATGCGGACCGCTCGGGTCATATCTCCTCCTCGCTGCCGCCCGAAGCACCGGCCGGCAGTGTTCGATGATTCACAGACGGGTGACGTGGCTTACGCCGGTGCCAACCGGCCCCGGCCCCGAACTGTTCCCGAGGCTACCCCGCCGCCCCGCCGGCACGGCCTCCTCGTCGGGGTCCGAGCGGTAACCGGCGGGTTGGTAGGTTTGCCCCGTGAGCCGAGTGCACGAGACGGACCGGGCCGACGGATCGACGGCGGGCGATCATCGGGAGATCCGGCCCTACTACCTGTCGGGGAGATCGTCCGAGGCCGGGTTCGAGCGGTATCTGGCGACCGAATCGACGGTGAGCGTCTGGGCCGCCACCATGCAGCACGGTGCGCCGCCGTCGGCGCTGCTGGGGCGCGCGATCGAACGGTGTGGTCCGCGGGACGGGGCGCGGGTGGCGCGGATGACCATGGAGATCCTGGGGCCGATTCCGGTGGCCGAGATCGACGTTCGCGCCTGGGTCGAGCGGCCCGGCAAGCGGGTCGAGCTCGTGGCCGCCGAACTCGTGGCCGCCCGGCCCGACGGCTCCCGCCGCGTGGTCGCCACCGCCCGCGCGTGGCGCATCGCGACGTCGGACACGACGGCGGTCACCCTGGCCGCGGATGCTCCGCTGCCGCCGGTTCCGGCGGCGCCGGATGCCGACTCGACGATCCCGTCCGGGTGGCATGTCGGGTATGTGAAGACGGTCGATCTCCGGTCCCTCGACGGCGGGCGACGGGTGTGGGTGCGGCCGCGCACCGCCGTGGTCGACGACGAGCGGATGAGCCCGCTGGTCCGCACCCTGGCCGTCGCGGATATCGCCAATGGCGTCGGGGCGCGGCTCGATCCGGAGAAGTGGACCTTCCTCAACACGGATCTCACCGTCGACCTGTTCCGAAACCCGAACGGCGAGTGGATCGGCCTGGACGTGCAGACCTCCCTCGGCCCCGACGGTGTCGGCCTGTGCTCGACCGTGCTGCACGACGAGCAGGGCCCGATCGGCCGTGCGCTGCAAACCCTCGAGGTGCGCGCCCGCGACTGATGCGGCGCACGATCGTCAGGTGATGCGGGTGGCGAGGCCGGGGTAGTTCAGGATCAGGCCGAATTGGTCGTACGTCAGGCGACAGGCCACCCCGAACTCCGGTGCGGTGTAGTCGTAATGCCGTTCGGTGGAACGGGTATAGGTCTGTTCCAAACGCTCCACCGCCGGCCCGGCCGCACGGACGTAGGCCGCCGGTGCGGACATCGCGCGGCCGGTTTCCAGGCGCAACCGGTGCACGGGAAAGGTGTTGGTCATTGCCGAGGCCTCCAGATCCAGGTCCAGGCAGCCCTCCAGCCGGGGCGCGGGGGCACCGTCGATGTGCCAGCCGCCCACCCCGTCCGCCTCGATCACCGTGACCGTGGTGGCGCCGCGGGAACGACTCGTGATCCGCGCGTACCGGGTCACCCAGGATTCGTCCAGGCGGATCAGGTAATCCACGACCCAGGGCGTCCCGTCCTCGGTGGCCGTGGTGGTGCCTTCGACTTGCAGGCCGCGCTCGTCATCGGCGAAGAACGCGGCCTCGAATCCCACGCGCGCTCCTTCGTGCCGCCAGGAAGCGACGGTGGGCAGAGCGGTCGACGACACGGCGGCCTCCTCGGAAACAACCTATACACCAAGGTTTTTCGGTAATCGTTCAGGGTTGGACGAGGGCCGCCGCGCCGAACGACACGCTGAACCGTTCGCACCAGATCGTCACCGTGTCGAAGCCGGTCGGGTCCGTCCCGGCGGGCACCTGATAGTTCTGGTTGCCCTGGTTGCCCTTCAGCGCGCCGAGGTCGATGTACCGCCCGTCGTCGAGGTTGTGCCAGTCGTCCGGCCGCACCGGCTGATCGCTGAGCCAGACGTGCAGGGCGGGTCCGTCGGAGGTGCGCAGGTCGCTGATCCGCAGCGTCGCCGTGCCGTCCGGCGCGCGTTGCAGACTCGCCGAGCCGGAGGTCGAATGCTCATGAGAGACAAAGGTTCCCATCGCGACCACCGGCGGAGCCTGACCGTCGGCCGCCACCACGGCGGCCTCGTCCACCCGGACCGTGGTGAACAACCGCCAGGGCTGGAACAGATAGAGTCCGATCGCCAGCGCGAAGACCAGGCAGATCGCGAAGCCGGCCAGCAGCCGGGGCCGGGACAGTCGTATCGAGGACATGCCTCTCAGTGCCCCTCTCGGCGCGCGGCGTTACAGCGCGGGCGCGGAACTATCCTCTTCCGGCTCACGGGATCTCGACTACGACCTTGCCGAGGGCCCGCCCCTCGCCGACGTGCGCCAGGGCCTCGGGCACCTCGTCGAGGGAGAAACTGCGGTCGATACGGATGCCGACCCGGCCGGCGACGCACTGTTCGGCGAGCGGAACGAAGTGCGGCGGGCCCGGTTTCACGACCAGGACCCCCAGGTGGCGGCCGGTCACGGCGCCGACCAGCGCTCCGGCCGTCACGAGCCGCAGCAGTACCCGCGTGGTACCCCCGACACAGCGGTACCGGCCACCGCGGGCGAGCGCCCTTCGGTACGCGAACACCGAGCGGTAGCCCACGAGATCGAGCACGAGGTCGTACGGCCCGGTTGCGGTGAAATCCCGAGTGCGATAGTCGATCACCTCGTCGGCCCCGACCGAGCGCATGAACTCCAGCTTGGCGCCGTTGTCCACCCCGGTCACGTGCGCGCCGGCGTTCTTGGCGAGTGGGATCGCGAACGCCCCCGAGCCGCCGCCCGCCCCGTTGATCAGCACCGACGTGCCGGGACCGGCGCCCGCCGTGCCCTGCAGCGCGATCGCCCCGGCCTGCGGCAGCGTCGACGCCTCGGCGAACGTCAGCGACTCCGGCTTGCGGGCCAAGGCCGACTCGGGAGCCACCGCGTACTCGGCGAAACCTCCCTTGAGCGAAAGGTTGTCACCATAGACCTCGTCACCGAGCCGGAACCGGGTGACAGCGGAGCCCACGGCCTCGACCCGTCCGGCGATGTCGGAACCGAGAATCCGCCGCCCCGGCGCCCGCAATCCGTCGATACGCGAATAGAACGGCTTCCCCCGCAGGCACTCCCAGTCCGACAGGTTGAGCGAGGTGGCATGGACCCGGACGAGGACCTGCTTCTCGTTCGGCGCAGGTACCGGCACCTCCGCGATCGACAGCACCTCCGGGCCACCGTAGCGGCCGTAGACGACGGCCCTCACGATGTTCCACGATCCGGCACGGACCGACAGACTGGCATGGCATCCAGACTATGCGAGAACGGCCCGGACGGTGTGTGTTCCGAGGTTTATCAGCGCAGCCCTTCGCGCGCGAGATTCCAGCTCTGCCAACCGGATCCGTCCGAATGCGCACGTATCGCCTCGAGTACCGGTGCGCGCTGTGGTTCCGGCAGCCGGGCCACCGCGGGGGCGAGGTCGGCGGACAGGCCGCTCAGGTACACGGTGTCGATGTTCTTGCCCGCCTGCCGGCGATCGATGTTCCGGTCGGCGATCAGGCGCTCCGGATTCACGACGGCCAGCGCCAGCAGGGTCACCGCCGCCGTGCCGATCACCGCCCGCGGTAGCCACCGCCTGCGCAACCGGATCAGCCCGGCGAGCACCAGCACGTACACCAGGCCGATCCACAGCTCGCACACCTCCACCAGCAGGCGCAGCACGGTGAAACCGTAGGCCTGCTGGTAGGTCCACATGCGGTAGAGCGCGGAGGCGATGATCACCAGGGTCAGCACCGCCACCGCACCGAGCAGGGCGCGCAACCGGTTGCGGTCGGTACCGCGATCCTGCACGGCCCATCGCAGTACGGCGGCGATCACCGCCAACGTCAGGATCGTCACCGCCGACAGCTGCCAGAACCCCTGGCGCGCGTGCTCGGCATAGGTGAGGCCGGCGGTGCGCTGCACATAGTCGTCGCCGCCGAACAGCGTGGCCAGCTGGACGGCCACGAAGACCGCGAACAGCACGGTCAGCGTGCCCACCGGCAGCGCCCACTCCGCGGTTCGCCATCGGAGTCCGCGCCGATCGGCGCCTTCCTGCCGAGTCGCGGGCGGCGGCGGGCCGGCCAGCAGATACAGCGCGCCGGCGACCACACCCGCGGCAATCCCGAACGCCGCCAGTCCCTTTGCCGCCGACGCCGCATCCAGATCCGGTACCGCCGCGCTCAGCAGGCTCGCGAAGACGGCGTCCGCTCCCGCCAGCAGCGGTACGAACACCGCGAGCATGACCACGGTCACCGCCAGCGACACCCCGACTCGCACGCCCCGCGTTCCGCCGCCGCGACTCGAGGCGGCACGGAACAGCCACGGCGGCACCGTCAGGGCCGACCACGGCACGGCGAACGCATCGAACCACATGCCGAACGCCGACCGCCGGCCCACCAGAGCCAGCGATCCGGTCACCGTCGCGGCCGCGAGGCAGCAGGCGAACAGCCAGCCCGAGGCCCGCCAAGTACCCACCGACAACAGCGCCACAGTGAGAGCAGCCCACCATCGACGTCCTCGATACGGCTGTGGCGCAACCGGTTCGGCGGTGCCGGCTTCCCTGTCGGCCCCCTCGGGTTCCGTGCGCGGCGTGCCGGGAACAGCGGTGGCCGATTCCAGGGCGGACTCGTCGGCGTTCGGCTCGGTGCTCGTCTGGTCGGCGTTCGGCTCGGTACCCGCTCGGTCGGCGGTCGCCTCGGTACCCGCTCGGTCGGCGGTCGCCTCGGTACCTTCTTGGTCGGCGGTCGCCTCGATGCCCGCGAGGATCTGTCGCCATACCCGAGTCTCGGGCGAGATATCGATCTCCGGCGTCTCGGTGCCCGGCCCCGATGCGGAAACGGCGGGGCGCGAGCACTCTTCCATGTCCGTCGCGTCCGGATCGCCAACGTCGTCGCCCGCCGGGCCGGACGTCGCCGTGCCGGGTTCGGAGGGATCGACAAGACGTTCCGCCGCCGGTTCTTTCGGGTCTTTCCTCGCCGGTCCCGGTTTCCAGATCTCGGCGTCTGCCTCGGCCTCGATGCCGGACGGTGCGACCGCCGGGGGCGGGTTCAGGGAAGTAGTGGCCGCCGCGCGCCGGGCACCGCGGTCGACAACAACAATCGCAGCGCCGCAGACCAGCGCGGCCAGCAGCCACCCGACACCGGGGCGATCGAGCGGAATCGCGATCGCGCCGGCGACGCCCGCGGCGACGGTCGCCGGTAGAACACCGCGGGGCACCGCGACCCGCGTCCATCGCGGGGGGATTCGTTGCGGCACCGGTCTCTTCGAAGATTCCGCCGGCGTGACCACGGGAGTCGGGACGGTTGTGGGCGGCATGGTGAATACCTCCGGTAGGCGTGCGGGATCGTCCCGCGACCGGTGGTGCGGTCCGGGATTCGGGAGAGGGGCGGGGACGGGGAAGCTACGGGGAAGGCAAGGTCACCCGGATTCGGGAACCGGGGTCCGCGACGGCGACGGTGCCGCCGTGCAGGCCGACGATCCACCGGGCGATGGCCAGGCCGAGGCCGGTGCCGCCGCCCTCGGAGCGCCCGCCGCGGGTGAATCGCTCGAACACCCGGGCCCGATCGGCCGGCGGGATGCCGGGACCCTCGTCGCTCACCTCGAGCACGACGCCGTCGGCGGTGGCGTAGGCCGCGAGACATACCGTGCCCCCGGCCGGTCCGTGCCGAGCGGCGTTGTCCAGCAAGTTCAGCAGCACCTGGTGCAGGCGCGCCCGATCGGCATGCACGAGGAGTTCGGGCCGCGCCGAGGTCGTCACCCGCACCCCGCGCCCCGCCGCGGCGACCGCCGCCTCGGCCTCGGCCACGACGTCGGCCAACAACCGCTCGACCCGGATGGTCTCGCGGTCCAGCGCGATCGCGCCCGCCTCGACGCTGGACAGCTGCAA
The DNA here is from genome assembly GCF_000526215.1 of Nocardia sp. BMG51109. Taxonomy (NCBI): domain Bacteria; kingdom Bacillati; phylum Actinomycetota; class Actinomycetes; order Mycobacteriales; family Nocardiaceae; genus Nocardia; species Nocardia sp. BMG51109. Next base: position 2,439,235 of record NZ_JAFQ01000004.1, on the reverse strand, counting down.
CAGCTCCGACACCAGCCGGCCCAGGCGCTCGGTCTGTGTCAGGGCGGTGCGCAACGTCTCCGGATCGGAGTCCGCCACCCCGTCCACGAGGTTCTCCAGCACGGCCGTCACCGCCGTGATCGGGGTGCGCAGTTCGTGCGACACATTGGCGATGAAGTCGCGGCGCTGCTGGTCGGCGGCGGCCAGATCGGCCGCCATCGTGTTGAACGCGTCGGCCAGCTGCCCCACCTCGTCGCGGGAGGTGGCCCGGACCCGGTGCGAGTAGTCGCCGTCGGCCATCCGCTGCGCCGCGACCGTCATCTCCCGCAGCGGACGGGTGATGCCGTGCGCCAAGATTTGCGACGTGACCAGCGCGATCAGCAACGCCACCACGGTCGTCAGCGGCGGGATCCAGCCGATCTGCACACTGAAGAACGCGAAGGCGAGACCGCCCGAGCACACCATCAGGATGGCCAGCTTCAGCTTGATCGAGCGGACCGGATCCAGCGGCCGGGGCAGCCGTGCCCCGATCCGGTCGGCGAGGGTCGAGGTCATCGCACCTCCAACGCGTATCCGACGCCGTGCACGGTGCGGATGAGATCCGCACCGAGCTTGCGCCGCAAGGCTTTGACGTGGCTGTCGACGACCCGCGTTCCGGACGCGTCGGCCCATCCCCACACGTCACCGAGCAGTTGGTCGCGCGAGTACACCGCCCGCGGACGGCGCGCGAGATACGTCAGCAGCTCGAACTCCAAGGGCGTCAGCTGCTTTTCGGCGTCGGCACGCCACACCCGCCGCTGTTCGAGATCGATCCGCAGATCGCCGACGACCACGGCGGCATCGGAGCCGCCGGCCCGCGCGACCCGGCGCAGCAGCGCGTTGACCCGCGCGGTGAGCACGCGCATCGAGAACGGTTTCGTCAGGTAGTCGTCGGCGCCCACGCCGAGCCCGACCAGCATGTCGGTCTCGTCCGCGCGGGCGGTGAGCATCAGCACCGGAAT